>NZ_JAVXSJ010000005.1:0-160377 GCF_036643215.1 Comamonas sp.
GAACATGTGACCCCTGCCGTGTGAAGGCAGTGCTCTACCGCTGAGCTAATCGCGCTTTAATTGGTGGGTGATACATGGATCGAACATGTGACCCCTGCCGTGTGAAGGCAGTGCTCTACCGCTGAGCTAATCACCCGAAGACCGCAATTCTAGCAGCATCCAAAGCGGCTCTTCGGGAAAACTCGTAAATTTCCTGAAAAAACTCAGTTCGACCGCAGCTCGCGCCGCAGAATTTTGCCCACATTGGTCTTGGGCAGCTCATCGCGGAACTCGATGAAGCGCGGGCGTTTGTAGCCGGTCAACTGCTCCTGGCAGTAGCGCATGACGCGGTCTTCGGTCAGCGACGGGTCGCTGCGCACTACATAGACCTTGATGGATTCACCCTGCTGCTCGTCTTTGACGCCGACGGCCGCGCACTCCAGCACGCCGGGGCACATGGAGATGATGTTCTCCAGCTCATTTGGGTAGACGTTGAAGCCGCTGACCACCATCATGTCCTTCTTGCGGTCGATGATGCGGGTGTAGCCCTCGTCGTCCAACACGCCGATATCGCCGGTGCGCATATAGCCGTCTGCCGTGAAGGCCTTGGCGGTTTCTGCGGGCTGGTTGTAGTAGCTGTGCATGACGTTGGGGCCCTTGATGCACAACTCGCCCGGCTGCCCGTTGGGGACGCTGTTGCCGTCGTCATCCTTGATCGCCACCGAGATGCTGGGCAGGGGCAGGCCGATGGTGCCGGTGAACTCTTTGTTGGTGACCGGGTTGTTGGTGCCGATGGCGCAGGTCTCGCTCATGCCCCAGCCTTCAATCATGGCGCAGCCCGTGACCTGCTGCCACTGGCGCGCCGTGCCTTCTGAGGCGGCCATGCCGCCAGCCTGTGAGATGAAGAGCTGCGAGAAATCGAGCTGGCGGAACTCGGGGTTGTTCAGCAAGGCGTTGAACAGCGTGTTGACCGCAGGGAACACATGGACGGGGCGCTTTTTGAGTACCTTCACAAACTTCGGGATATCGCGCGGGTTGGGGATCAGGCTCAGGCTGCCGCCTAGCCGCATGGCGAACAGGCAGACCGTGAGCGCGAAGATGTGATACAGCGGCAAGGCCGCGACGATATGGGTTTCATGGGCCTTGACCCGGCCCTCCAGCGCGGGTGTGAACCAGGTGTGGGCCTGCAGCGTGGCAGCCACGATGTTGCGGTGGGTCAGCACCGCGCCTTTGGACAGGCCCGTAGTGCCGCCCGTGTATTGCAAGAAGGCGGTTGAGTCGAGCGTGGCCGTGCTGGGGGTGAGCTTGCGCTCTGCACCTGCTGCCAGCGCCTTGGTGAACGGCGTGACCTGGCGCTGCTGGCTACCGGTGCCAGGACCCGGACCAAGAGGCAGATCAAAGGCGGGCACCATCTTGGCCAGATGGCGCACGGCAAACGTGATCCAGCTGCCGTAAACGCCGCCCAGCAAGTCGCCCATGCTGCTTAGGCAGATGTGGCGGATGGCTGTGCGCTCCAGCACCTGGCCCAGCGTGTGCGCAAAATTTTCCAGAATGATGATAGCTGTGGCACCCGAATCCTTGAGCTGGTGCTCCAGCTCGCGCGGGGTGTAGAGCGGGTTCACATTCACGCAGGTAAAGCCCGCGCGCAGCACACCGGCCATGCTGACGGCGAACTGCGGCACGTTGGGCAGCATTATGGCCACGCGCGCACCGGGCTCCAGCCCCAGACTTTGCAGCCACGCGCCCATCTTTGTGGATAACTGGTCCAGCTCGGCGTAGCTCATCCAGCGGTCCATGCAGACCGAAAACGGACGGTCTGCATGCTGGGCAAAAGCCTCTTCCAGCAGGTGCACCAGCGAGCGGTACTGCTCGGGATGCACGTCGTGCGGCACATCGGGCGGGTAGTTCTTGAACCAGGGAGCTGCAGCGTCCATGAAAGGCACCTTGGAGAGGCCGCTCATGCATGCAGAAGGCGGCAGGTTGAACAAAGTGAAGCGTGCTTGCGCTGCGGCTGATTCTGCGGATCGTGTCTGCAAGGGTCTACGGGGGCTTGTCCTAGGCGCTTGGGGCCCGGTTTGCTAGGCTGCGCTGGTGGAGGTGTTGAACGTGAATACCTGGTTCTGGCGCTGTGTGGTGATGAGTAGCTGGCTGGCGTTGCTGCTGTGGTGCGGCTACTGGTGGCAGCGATCGGTTGCGATCGCCTTGCTGGGTGCGGGCCTGATTGCCTGCGGCGCAGGGCTGCAGCTGGGCGTGCAGATGCTGATGATGCGTGCGGTGTTGCGCCGCAGGGGGCAAGCGCTGCCGGCGGCCAGCATCGCCTGGCGCGCATGGCTGGCGGAGTGGCGCTGGGCGGTGCGCATTTTTGGCTGGCAGATTCCGTTTCAGGAGCATGCCGAGGCGGATGGCATCCACCCTCATCGCGCCGTACAGGCCGATGTAGCTCCCCAAGGGCTGGTGGGCGTGGTGCTAGTGCATGGCTATTTTTGCAACCGTGCTGTGTGGAATGGCTGGCTGTGCAAGCTCAAGGCACGCGGCATTCCCTGCGCAGCCATGACCTTGGAGCCAGCCCACGGTAGCCCTGTCGAAGCCATGGTGGAAGATTTGGATCAATGCGTCAAAGCGCTTGCACAGTATACGGGGGTAGCTCCACTTTTGGTAGCGCATAGCATGGGCGGGCTGGTGGTGCGGGCCTGGCTCAAGCGGCTGAGCGCCAGTGAGAGGGCGCAGTATGCAGCCCATGTGGTGACGGTTGCTACGCCGCATGGCGGCACATGGCTGGCGCGGTTTGCGCACCGCCAGCCGGCCGTAGATATGCGCGAAGGCAGTGACTGGCTGCAGCAGCTGGGTCAGCCGCCGCTGGATGTGCCGTTCAGCTGCTGGTGTAGCAGCAGCGACAACATCGTGTTCCCGCCCAATCTGGCGACCTTGCCGCAGGCGCAGCTGCATCAGGTGGATGATGCTGCGCACATGCAACTCTTGTTTGATGCGCGGGTGTGGCGCCATTGCCTGCAACTGCGTGGGCAGTTGCAGGAGGAGGTGGATCAGGCCTGAGGCGCTGGGGCAGCCGGGGCTGCAGAGCTTTCCGGGTCGCGGACCAGGTGGATATCGGTGGCCGATACCAGCGCAATGTTCTGCTCCGCGCAGCGCTGCAACAGGCCAAACAGCAGATCGCTGCGGGTGCTGTAGACACTGCGCGAGCTGGAGACATGGCCAAAGCTGGTGATGTTGACCACGCTGCCGTTGATGGAGTCCACATACATGGCTGGTGCGGGGGTGGCCAGCACGGCTTCATGCTCGGCGTACAGGCCCAGCAGCACTTCGCGCAGCTTGACGATGTCGGTGTTCAGCGGCACGGAAAACGCAATCGAGATGCGGCCCAGCGCGCCATCCATGGTCAGGTTCTGCACGGACTTGGTGATGAACTCCGAGTTGGGGACGATGATGGTTGATTTGTCATCGGTCTGAATCTCGGTGGCGCGCACGCTGATGCGGCGAATGTCACCCACCTGGTCGCCAATGCGTACCCTGTCGCCCAGCTTTACGGGGCGCTCGGCCAGCAAGATCAGGCCAGAGACAAAGTTCTGCGTAATGGCCTGCAGACCAAAACCGATACCGACGGATAGCGCACTGGCCAGCAGCGCCACCTTTTCAAAACCAATGCCCAGCGCAGCCAGCGTCCATAGCGCTGAGAGCGTGATGCCCACATAGCGCGCCACGGTGCTGATGGAGTTGCGGGCGCCAATGTCCAGTTCGGTCTTGGGCAGATAGGTCTCGACCAGCCAGTGCTGCAGTGTGCGAAAGATGGTCAGGCCCGCAACCAGCACGACGAGGCCACGCACGATGGTCATGGGGCGCAGCACGGCGTCGCCAATGGACAAGCCCTTGGTCAACGTGTCGGTCAGGGCCAGCAGACTGCTGGAGTTGCCGAAGGGTGCAGTCAGGGCCAGCATGCCCAGCAGCAGCAGGCAGACTCGGCCCAGTGCCGACAGCAGCACGCCAATCTGCTCCAGCCGCGATGACTTCAGGCCCGTGCTCAGCACAATGCCCTTGCCAATGCGGCTGTCGGCAGAAAATATCCAGCCAAAGAAGTCATCGGTGAACTTCATTAGCAGCGTGGTGGCCAGCACCACGACGGTGATCCACACCATTTGCGTGGCGACAAAAACGGAGAAGTTCAGGTAGCCGATCAGCGCTGCAATCAGCGCGGCCAATACCGTCAGGTGCCCGCCCAGCCAGGCGAACATCAGCCAGTTGCTGGTGGTGGCGGGGCGATGCTCTTGCGGGTTCTGTGCGGCTTTTTCGCGGTCTATGACTTGCTGGCGCTGGCGCTGCTTTTTGATGACCACCAGCACCGACATGATGAGGGCGACATAGGTCAGTGCGATCAGACCATCCAGCGCCACACTGCTGATGGCGCTGGTGCGCGCGGCGATGTCTACCGCGTTGAGCATGATTGAAAACCAGGTCAGCGCGGCGGCGCCCCAGGCCAGGTGGGTGAGCTTGGGCGCAGCTTCGTCGTCAATATTCAGCAGCCGCCATGAGGGGCGCTTGGGCACCAGCAAGCTGGCGCTGACGGACAGGAAGAATGCCGCCACAAACATGCCCTTGACCCAGGCGTCTGCCACCAGATCCAGCCGCGGCGCAATGGCGTCGATGGAGCGCAGGCTTTCGATAAAGACCATGCCCGCCAGACCGGGAAGGGCCGTGCCTACCAGCAGCATCCACACCGCCAGACCCGAGCGGCGCAGGCGGCCATTGGGCGCGCGCTCAGACGCGGCAAAGTTGCGACCCAGAGTGCGCAGCCAGATGCGCAGCGGAAACATCAGCACCAGCGCGGCCAGCGTGCCCAGCAGCGGAATCTTCCAGCCGTGCTTCGCAATGGCGGCGTTGAAGCTGGTTTCGCCCTGGCGAATCAGGCCATTGATGCGTTGCAGGTCAAGGGGGATGTCAGCGGCAAACTTCTTCCACAGCGAGGGCGACAGGGGCGATGCGACTTTGCGCGCAATTTGCTCGTTGAACTGCTGGGTGCGGATTTTTTCAATGCTGTCGACCGCCTGCTTGGCCTCAACCGACAGCAGCTTGCCGCGTTTGATGGCCGAATCCAGATCGCTGTGCTGCTGCAACAGATCCTTGCGCTGCTGCTTGATCTCTGGGCTTTCTTCCACACCATCGGCCGGAGTCCCTAGCTGGGCGATGCGGGCGTCAAGCTGCTTGAGCAAGGGCTCCAGCGTCATGACGGCGCTGTCCGCATCGCGCTTGGATTGCAGCGCGCTTTCAGACAGGGTTTGCAGGGTATCGGCCGAGTCGGTGTCATCCAGTGCTTTGCGCATGGCGTCCAGCGAAGTGGCTGCCTGCTCCAGTTGCTGAAGCGATGCGGTCTGCGGATCGGTGGTGGACGACGAAGGCTCAGCCGCGATGGCCAGACCTATACAGAGATGAAGCGCTATGAGCCAGCGCAGCAGTCGGATGCAAGGGTGTTGCATGGTTTGATTGGGGGTGAGGCGGGGCCGCAACGCGGCGCGGATTGGCGGCCTTGTGGGCCGCCAGCACGCTACAACTATAGGTGCAATGCTGCGAGCAGGGTTTCCCTGTGCCCCTCTGGTCTGCTATGCAGAAGATAGCTGCCGGTGCTTGATATGTAAGCGCTGGAGCCCTGAATGACTTGTTTTTTACAGTGGTTGTTCACCTGCCAGCAACTCCCTGGCGCCGACGGTAGGCTGCTGGCGCAGCTGTTCATACAGCGGTGCAAATTCGGTGTTGGCCAGAGCGAGCAGTTGCTGCATATCGTCGATGACGAAGTAGGTCTGCTGGTAGGTGTCGATCTTGTAGAGAGTGCGCATGGTGCGCTCCAGCTGCAGGGGCAGGCGGTGCGGCTGGGGGCTGTTGACGCTGTACTCCAGCTCGCCTACGGAGCTGAGAATGCCCGCCCCATAGGCGCGCACGCCGCCATCCTCACGAATCAGCCCAAACTCCACCGTGTACCAGTACAGACGCGAGAGCATCTCGCAGGCGCCCAGCTCGGCAGCCTTCAGCCCGCCTTGGCCGTAGGCCTGAATGAAGTCGGCCATGACGGGGTTGAACAGCAGGGGCACATGGCCGAAGAGGTCATGAAAGACATCGGGCTCGACGATGTATTCAAACTCTTCGGGCTTGCGAATCCAGTCCGTAACGGGGAATTTGCGCTGGGCCAGCAGCGAGAAGAAGGGCACCTCGGGGATCAGCCCAGGCACACCCACAATCTCCCAGCCCGTGGCTTTGAAAAGGCGATCGTTGATCTCTTCAAAGCGCGGAATGCGCTCTTTGGCACCCAGCGATGGCAGGGCGTCAATGAAATGCTGGCTGGCGCGACCCGCCAGCAATGCGGACTGCCGCTCGTACAGGTGGTGGTAAGTGTCGTGCTCGGCCTCGGTATAGGCGGCGTAGTCCTGCGTGCAGGTGTAGTCGGCATGCGCGCGTGTGTAGTCGCCGCGCGGTGGGCGGTCGGATTGGCCATAGACAACAGGGGCTTGTCCCATCATGTGCTCCTTTTTGTAGAGGTCTGGCTAAACCACCGCCTGCAGGCGACGACTTAGCCTGCCTTGATCTTGGTTGCGCTGATCAAAAACTGAAATCTTCGGTTCTCGCGCTTCACAAATTCTGAAAACTCAAGCAGTCGCATGTTTTCCTGGGCAATGCCCATCTTGCGGTACTGGCTGCGGTATTTCGGGTCACTCAGTGCAGCCTGAAATGCCTCTGCGTACTTCTGGGCGTCCTTGTCAGGCAGGCTGGCCGGCGCAAACACGCCAAACCAGGTGGCCACATCAAAGCCTGGCACGGCTGTGTTCATCGGTGGCACATTGGGCAAGGCAATGTTGGGCGACAAGGTGGTGACGGCTAGCGGGACCAGCTCGCCCGATGCGATCAGGGGCAGGGCGGAGGCGAGGTTGTCAAAAACCACGTCCACCTCGCCTTTGAGCAAGGCTTTCTGGGCGGCAGATGCACCCTCGTACTGTTGGCTGCTGATACGCAGATTGGCGAGAGTCTTGAACATCTCTCCCGCGATGTGGCCAATGCTTCCGTTACCCGCGGCGCCCAGCTTCAGGCCATTGGGGTGGGCTTTGATATAGGCCACCAGATCGGTGGTGTTTTGCAGTTTCAGCTCGGCTGCGCGGGCCTTGGTGGTGACCAGCACGTTAGGTACGCGGGCTACCAGAATCAGGGGCTTGAAGTCTGCGTTGACGTCATAGCTCAGAGCCTTGCCCAGGTGCGGGAGCACGGCATGGGTGGCCACGGCACCCATGACAACCAGATTTTGCTGGGGCTGGGCCTTGGCGATGAGATCGACGCCTGTTACGCCCCCTGCGCCGGGCTTGTTCGTGACGGTGATGTTGCCCAGGTTTTGCCGGGCACCTTCGGACAGCAGGTGAGCTGAGGTATCGAGAGGGCCGCCAGCAGGATAAGGGACGACGAAGGACAGGGGCTGGGCCGCGTTTTGGGCAAAGGCGCTAAAAACGGAAGCGGAGAGCAGGGTAGCAAGCAGTAACGTACGTTTCACAATGGTTTCCGGGAAAAATAGGCCCGCCGAGGGCGTCCGGAAGTATAGAAACGCAGAGGACAGCGAAATCCCAGCAGGCGGAATATATTCCGCGGCGTCAGTAAAGGCTTGCGTCGCTTTGGGCGGTGGTGTCAGGGGATCAGCTGATGGGCCTTGAGAACTTTGCCGTAGTAGCTGTGCTCTTGCTGCAAAAAACGGGCGAAGTCCTGCAGTCGCAAGTCCTCGCGGATCACGCCCATGGCGTCGAAGTATTCCTGCACCTTCGGTCTTTGCAGCGTCTGCGCAAAAGCGTCTGACCAGCGCCTGGCCAGTGCATCCGGTATGCCGGCGGTGGCAAACACGCCAAACCAGGTGGGCAGGTTCAGTCCCGGCACGCTGGCTTCCAGGCTGGGTACTTGCGGCAGCACGGGCAGCGGTGAACGCGCAGTCACGCCAATAGCCTTGAGGCGACCGGCGCGCAGATGAATCAGCGCTGAGGCAATGTTGTCGAACATCAGATCGGCCGATCCGTCCAGCAGAGCCGACAACGCCGGACTGGCTCCGGAAAATGGCAGATGCTGCAGCGGCACGCGGGCGAGTGCCTGAAACAGCTCGCCCGCAATATGGCCAATGCTGCCGTTGCCCGCTGATGCATAGCGCAGGGGCTGCCTGGTTTTGCTCATGAAGCGCAGCAAATCGTCGGGCGTGTAGATGCGCCATTGCATGGCCAGATCGGCCCGCATGACCAGTACATGAGGCATGCGCGCCACCATGGTGAGAGGCTGAAAGTCGCGCAGCGGGTCGTAGGGCAGTTGTAGGTTGAGCCAGGGCAGGATGGCATGCGTGGCCACAGCGCCCATCAGCAGCATGGGCTCGCGTGCACCCGCTCTGGCCACCATGGCTGCGCCCTTCGCCCCACCATCGCCATACACATTGAGCACCTGAATGGAGCCCAGCGTCGTGGTCTCCGCCGCCAGCTTGCGCGCTGAGCGATCGAGAGGGCCACCTGCTGCGTAGGGAACGACCAGAGACAGCTCGCTCTTGCGGCGGCTGGTGTTTGAGGGAAATTCGCCATGCACCCCTGCAGCTAGGGCGCTGGAAGCTACTAAAGATGTAGCAGTTGTGGCGGCCAGCCTGAGGGCCTGGCGTCTTGAAAGTCCGGGGGCTGCGGCAGGCAACTCCATTCCCGGCGCTCTGCAGGCTTGTAAGGCAGTGGCGGGTGGATGAGGGTGCGGCACGTGGGCTTTCAGGGCGTTGATCAGCGCTGCAGTGGGCCGGTGTCACCTGAGGGGTGAGCACAAATGCGGCGATGCAGCATTTGTGAAAGTATAGATATGAAAAATGTAACGGATATGGTCCGTTTGATCGTTGGTGGCTACCGGGCAACAGTACCTCGCCCCAGTCTGCTGCAGGGCGGCTGGCGCAGGCAGAAGGGGTGGGGCGGGTGCTGAACATGGCCGTGTTGCCGGTGTGATGGCAGTGGCAGGCTCAGCTCTTGAGCACGCCGCGGCGCATCTGGTCGAGTTCCATGGTCTCGAACAGGGCCTTGAAGTTGCCTTCGCCAAAGCCGCTATTGCCCTTGCGCTGGATGAACTCGAAGAAGATGGGGCCGAGCTGGTTCTCGCTGAAGATTTGCAGCAGCAACTCGCCCTGTGCGCCATCCACCAGAATATTGCGCGCCATCAGCTCGGGCACAGGTTCCTGCAGATTGGGGATGCGCTTGGGCAGCAGCTCGTAATAGGTCTCGCTGGTGTTGAGCAGCTTGATGCCGTTCATCTGCAGGCCATCCACCGTGTCGTACAGATTGGTGGAGCCCAGGGCGATGTGCTGAAAGCCCTCGCCGTGGTACATGTCCAGATATTCCTGAATCTGGCCGGCCTTGTCGTTGCCTTCTTCGTTGATGGGGATACGAATCTTGCCGCAGGGGCTGGTCATGGCCTTGCTCTTGACGCCCGTGGAAAGGCCTTCAATATCGAAGTAGCGAATTTCGCGGAAGTTGAAGATGCGCTCATAGAAGTCGGCCAGTCCGCTCATGCGGCCCCGGTAGACGTTGTTGGTGAGGTGGTCGATATAGGTCAGGCCCAGACCTTCGGGGTGCAAGTCGGCGCCGGGCAGGGGCTCAAAGTCCACGTCAAAAAAGCTGATGTTGCCCAGGTCACCGTCCTTGGCGCCGTTCTTGCCGCGCCATTTGTCGATGAAATAGATCAGGGAGTCGCCAACGCCCTTGATGGCGGGAATGCTCAGCTCGCCGGGGGCGGCCTGCTGGGCATAGCCCCAGGCACCCAGCGAGGTGGCGCGCTCATAGGCAAACTTGGCATCGTCGACACGAATGGCAATGGCGCAGACGCTGGGGCCGTGCAGGCGGGCAAAGCGCTGGGCAAAGCTGTCGGGCTCGGCGTTGATGATGAAGTTGATCTCGCCCTGGCGGTACAGCGTCACATTCTTGCGGCGGTGCTTGGCGATGGCGGTAAAGCCCATGCGCTCGAACAGAGCGCCCATCGCCACGGGATCAGGGGCGGCGTATTCGACAAACTCGAAACCGTCCGTACCCATGGGGTTGTCCCAGGTCTGGAAGTTGCTGGGGGTGCTTTGGGTCAGGTCTGCGTTCATGGCGGGGTCTCCATCCGGTAGGGGGTCAACACATGAAAAACAGGTGTCGAAGGATGGATTTACTGTAGGGCAGAGCATGAACAGCCTTCATGCAAAAATACCGTGGTCGCTACCACTTGAATGCATGAAAATTGCGAGAAATATTGATTTCGTGCAATTTAAGTGGGTATTGCGGGTTAACCCCGAAAAAAACCTGCACTATTTTTATAATCTGCCGCCATGAGCCCTACGCACACCATCGACAAACTGGATAAGGCGATTTTGCGCCGATTGCAGGCCAATGGCCGAGAAACTTATGACGTGATCGGCGAACAAGTCGGCCTGTCGCCCAGCGCCGTGCTGCGCCGGGTTAAACGCCTCGAAGAAAACGGCGTTATCGACCGCTATGTCGCACTGGTGCAGCCCGAAAGTGTGGGTCTGGGCCTGACGGCTTACATCAACGTGCGCCTGGAAAAGTACACCGAAACCAGCAAGCGCAATCCCATGGATCTGTTTCGCGCCAGCGTGCAGACCTGGCCCGAGGTGGTGGAGTGCGTGTCCCTGACCGGTGAGATGGACTATTTGCTGCGGGTGGTGGTGGCTGACATGCAGCATTACAGCCGTTTCATCATGGATACCCTGCTCAAGCACCCCAGCGTGCAAGATTGCAAGACCAGCTTTGTGATGGACAGAGTCAAGGTCACAACGGCGGTTCCCCTGTAGAGTGCAAGGGGCGGTGGCGTCCTTCATACGGACCATGGACTAGCCAAAAAATGGCGCTAAGGTGTTGAATTAACGCAAAATCCTTACAAGATTGTTGCGATGCAATATGGAGCTTGTGATGATTCGGGTTTTTACCTATATTTCATGCCATGAACCTCCCCAAAGACTGGTTGAAATCGCCCTGGCAGGCTGGCTCAGGCTGGCTGCGCGACATGGGTAAGTCCCATAGCGCCGAGCGTCGCTCGCCGTCCTTGGTGCCCATTCGCTCGCTGAGCCCGCGCCATCGTGACCGTATTACCAAGCACCTGCTCAAGCTGGATGCGCGGGATCGCTATCTGCGCTTTGGCTATGCCGCCAGCGATGAGCAAGTGGCGCGCTACGTTGAGCAGCTGGACTTCGAGCGCGACGATATCTTCGGTATCTTCAACCGCCGCCTGGAGCTGATCGCCATGGCCCACCTGGCGTTTGCCGGTCACCCTGAGTACGAAAAATGCGCCGAGTTCGGTGTCTCCGTGCTCAAGACTGCACGCGGCAAGGGGCTGGGCGCGCGTCTGTTTGACCGTGCCGTGCTGCATGCACGCAGCAAGAATGTGAGCATGATGTTTATTCATGCGCTGTCTGAGAACACGGCCATGCTCAAGATCGCACGCAATGCGGGCGCGACCGTCAAGCGCGAAGGCTCGGAAGCCGAAGCCTATCTGGAGCTGCCGCCTGCCAACTTCGAGACCCATGTGAGCGAGCTGGTGACCGAGCATCTGGGCGAGATGGACTACCAGCTGAAGAAGCAGGCTGTCAATTTCTGGAGCTTTCTGGCCGGCGTGCAGGAAGTGCGCAAGGGTGTGCAGGAAGGCCGTCACAAGTCGGGCGAGTAAGGGGGCCTTGGCGCCTGCTTTCGATTGCGTCGCAAATCTGTAACAGTGTTCGAAGTTTGAAGTCTGAAATGCCTCAAGCCCAATCCAGAAAAGCGCAAGCAGCTATCAAAAAGTGATCAATTTGCGACAGCTGGAATATCGGGTCATGGCTTTTGCGCAGTCGCAAGCCTGTTGTCATCACAATCCGTTATTCTTAGTGGCTTGTTTGACTACCGCACGTCCTGCACTCCAAGACAGTGTCTGACCCCCATCATTCGCGCCTTCCTGAGAGGGAAGACAAGCGAAGCTTCCTGCAAAAGGTGGCTGAGTTCATCCATCCGGCTCCGGAATCCCCCGATGAACTGATCGAAACCCTGGCTGAGGCCGAAGACAACCAGGTCATCGGCACCGAGTCCCGCGTCATGCTGGAACGCGTGATTCGCATGGCCGATATGAGCGCCGGAGATGTCATGGTGGCTGCGCCACGCATGGATCTCGTCAATATCGACGCTCCGTTTGAAGAAATCCTGCACCAGGTCATCACCACGGCGCATTCGCGCTTTCCGGTGTACCAGGGCGAGCGCGAGAACATCATTGGCATTCTCATGGCCAAGGATTTGCTCAAGCTGCAGCGCTCTCCGACCCTGAGTATTCGCGCTCTGGTGCGCCACGCCGTGTTTGTGCCCGAGAGCAAGGGTCTCAACGATTTGCTGCGCGAGTTTCGCGCCAACCGAAACCATCTGGCCATCGTCATCGACGAATTTGGCCGCGTGGCGGGCTTGGTGACGATTGAAGACGTGCTCGAAGAAATCGTGGGCGAGATCGAAGACGAGTTCGACATCCCCGAGGATGAGGGCGACATCTTCGCTTTGGCTGACAACAGTTACCGCGTGGCGGGCGATGCCAGCGTCGAGCATGTGAGCGAGGAATTCGAGACCACGCTGCAGGCCAGCGACCCGCATGAGCATTTCGACACCATTGGCGGCCTGATCGCCCATGAAGTCGGCCATGTGCCCAAGCGCGGCGAGCAGATTCATCTGGGCGGGCTGGAGTTCACCGTGCTCCACACCAAGGGCGGCGCGGTGCGCTGGTTCAAGGTCGTGCGCGATCCATCGCCAGACAGTCTGGTTAAGAACTGATATCCCTTATCCTTGAACACACCCAGCCACCCGGTTGGGTGTTTTTGTTAGAGCCTGTCGATTCTTATGACCACAACCGCCGCCACTGTTAAGACCCCCGCCGCCAAGCCCCAGGGCTGGATGAGCGGGCTTTTGATGCTGGTCGCGGGCGGCTTGCAGGCCTTTTCTCTGGCCTGGCCCTGGGCACGCGGTCAGGGTGATGGGCTGCTGACGCTGGTGGGTGGCTATGGTCGCCCGCTGTGGTGGCTGCAGATTCTGTCGCTGGCCGTGCTGGTTCATGCATTGCTGGCGGCGGGCACCGCAAGGCAGGCCGCAGGCAGGGCCTGGCTGTTTGGCACGGCATGGCTGGCCGCTACCTTCTGGTGGCTGTTTATCTCCATGCACACCTACGGCGGTCTGGCCGCACCGCTGGCTGTGGCTGCGGTGCTGGCGCTGGCTGCTTTTTTGGGCTGTTATTACGCCATTGCTTCCTGGTTTTTTAAGCGTCTATCGCATACACCGTATGCGCTGACAGCTATGATTTTTGCAGCCTTATGGACGCTAGCCGAGCTAGCGCGTGGCTGGCTGTGGACCGGCTTCCCCTGGGGGGCTGGCGGTTATGCCCATGTAGAAGGCCCGCTGGCCGCGCTGCCGCGCTGGGTGGGTGTCTATGGCACCGGTTTTGTGGCGGCCTGGGTTGCGGCCTGGCTGGCCATGCTGCTCTGGCGCTGGCAGACGCAGCAGCGCGTGCTGCATGCCAAACCTGCGGTGGCCAGCGTTCTGGCCCTGTCTCTGGCCTTGGGCGGCCTGTGGTGGCTGCGCAATGAAGCCGTTGAGGCTCCCAGTCAGCAGCCCGGCATGAGCGTGGCATTGCTGCAGGGCAATATTCCGCAAGATGAAAAATTTGAAATGGGCTCTGGCGTGGTGGATGCGCTGCGCTGGTATGCCCAGCAGTTGCATGACGCCAAGGCGCAACTGGTGGTGGCGCCTGAAACGGCGATCCCGTTGCTGCCCCAGCAACTGCCTGAAGGCTATATGGACTTTGTGCGCCAGCCGTTTGTGGGAAAAAACTCCCAGCAGGCCGCGCTGGTAGGTATTCCGCTGGGTAATTGGGACAAGGGCTTTACCAACACGGTGGAAGGCTGGCTGCCCGGGCAGACCCAGCCTTATCAGTACGACAAGCACCATCTGGTGCCGTTTGGCGAGTTCATTCCGCCCATGTTCCGCTGGTTTACTGAGTTGATGAACATTCCGTTGGGCGACTTCAACCGCGGCGCTTTGGGTCAGCCATCCATGAACTGGGCGGGCGAACGTCTGTCCCCCAATATTTGTTACGAAGACTTGTTTGGCGAAGAGCTGGCAGCGCACTTTGGCAATGCCGCCACGGCTCCCACAGTGATGGTCAATCTAAGCAATATTGGCTGGTTTGGCGATTCGGTGGCCATTGACCAGCATCTGTCCATCAGCCGCATGCGCTCTCTGGAGTTTGAGCGCCCCATGCTGCGCGCTACCAATACAGGGGCCACCGTGGTCATCAACCACAAGGCCGAGGTTGTCAGCGCGCTGGCGCCTTTTGACCGGGCGGTGCTGCAAGGCGAGGTGCAGGGGCGCGACACTCTGACGCCTTATGCGCGCTGGGTGCATGCGCTGGGGCTGCTGCCTTTGACGCTGCTGTGTCTGGCGGTCTGTGGCTTTGCATGGCGCAGGAATCGAAGCGCTGAAAATTGAATTTCATGGGGGAGTTCCCCATGTGGGATAAGCACTTCTGTCATCAGGCCTTGCCGTATTTGTGGCAGAGTTTCGATCCAGATAACGGGTATTTTGTCTCGGGTATGGCGGCAGCCTTGATAATGCCGGGTTATGTGCGCCCGTGTGGGCGTAGACCCACCCACCCAAATATAGAGTAACGGGTAGCTTGCACAGGCTGCCGTGGAGCAATTGAAAGAATGGCTGAATCTTTTTCCTACGAACAATTGATCGCGTCCGGCGAAGGCAAGCTGTTTGGCGCTGATAGCGGACGTCTGCCCCTGCCTCCCATGCTGATGTTCGATCGCATCACGCACATTGATGAAGACGGCGGCGAGCACGGTCTGGGAAAGATTGTGGCTGAGCTGGATGTGAACCCCGACCTGTGGTTCTTCAAGTGCCACTTCCAGGGCGATCCCGTCATGCCCGGTTGCCTGGGCCTCGATGCCATGTGGCAGCTGATCGGCTTTTACCTGACCTGGCTGCGTCTGCCCGGCAAGGGCCGCGCTCTGGGCGCTGGCGAAGTGAAGTTCACAGGCGAAGTGGGCCCGGACGTCAAGCTGGTGACCTATGAAATCAATATCAAGCGCGTCATCAAGCGCAAGCTGAACATGGCCATTGGCGATGCACGCCTGCTGGCTGACGGCAAGGAAATCTACGTGGCCAATGATCTGCGCGTGGGTCTGTTCCTGCGCGAAGACGGTGCCAAGGGAACGCCAGCATGAGCAAGAAGCGGGTAGTGATCACCGGCGCGGGCATTGTCTCGTGCATTGGTAATGACCTGGCAACGGTGGAGACTTCGCTGCGCGAAGGCCGCACCGGTATCAAGGCCATGCCGAAGTTCACCGAGCTGGGCATGCGCTCGCAGGTGGCCGGTATCCCTGAAATCGACATCGAAGCACGCATTGATCGCAAGCAGTTGCGCTTCATGGGTGACGCTGCGGCTTACTCGCAGATCGCTCTGGAAGACGCCATCAAGCAAGCGGGCCTGACGCCTGAGCAGGTGAGCCATCCCCGTACCGGCCTGATCATGGGCTCGGGCGGCGGCTCGCCAGCCAACCAGATTGAAGCGGCTGATACGCTGCGCGAAAAGGGCATCCGCCGCGTGGGGCCGTATCAGGTCACGCGCTGCATGAGCTCTACCGTGTCTGCCTGTCTGGCGACCAACTTCAAGGTCAAAGGCATCAACTACTCCATCACCTCGGCTTGCTCTACCTCGGCCCACTGCATTGGCGCTGCTGCCCAGCAGATCGCCTGGGGCATGCAAGATGTGATGTTTGCTGGCGGCGGCGAAGAGCTGTCCTGGGGCATGTCCTTGCTGTTTGACGGCATGGGTGCCATGTCCAGCAAGAACAACGAATCGCCCGAGAAGGCTTCGCGTGCCTACGATGCCAACCGTGACGGTTTCGTCATTGCTGGCGGCGGCGGTGCGGTGGTGCTGGAAAGCCTGGAGCACGCTCTGGCCCGTGGTGCCAACATTCTGGCCGAAGTGGTCGGTTTCGGTGCTACCAGCGACGGTGAAGACATGGTCGCACCTTCGGGTGACGGTGCCATTGCTTGCATGCAGCAAGCCATGGAAACCATCGATGCCCCCATCGACTACATCAACACACACGGTACATCGACCCCTGTGGGCGATATGCAGGAAGTGCGCGCCATGCGTGCGCTGTTTGGTGACAAGGTGCCTCCGTTCTCGTCCACCAAGTCGCTGACCGGCCACTCGCTGGGCGCTACCGGTGTGCAGGAAGCCATTTACTGCCTGATCATGATGAACAAGGGCTTTATCGCCGGTTCTGTGAACGTGGATACTCCTGATCCGCTGCTGGGCGATATGCCTCTGGTCACTCAGACCCGTGATGCCGAACTGAAGACCGTGCTGTCCAACAGCTTTGGTTTTGGTGGCACCAATGCTTCCCTGGTGCTCAAGCGCTGGGAAGGCCAGTAAGCTCTGGAGCCTTGATCGCAAGCCCGCTTGACCTCAAGGTAAGCGGGCTTTTTTGTCACCGACGTCACTGACCTAAAGCCTCCTTCATGAAGATCGCAATTCTTGACCGTGATGGCACCCTGAATGAATGGGGTGCGCAAGGCTTTATCGGAAGTCCCGATGAATGGGTGGCTGTGCCCAGTGCGCTGGAGGCGGTCTCGCGTCTCAATCGCGCAGGCTGGCATGTGGTGGTGGCGACCAATCAGCCGGGGCTGGGGCGCGGGCTGTTTGATGTGATTGAGCTCAACGCCGTGCACGCCAAGATGCAGCGTGAGCTGGCGGCCGTGGGTGCCAGGGTCGAAGCCGTTTTTTTCTGCCCTCATGCCCCCGATGAAGATTGCCTGTGCCGCAAGCCGGGTGCCGCCTTGTTTGAGCAGATTGCTGACCGCTATGGTGCGGAAGGCCAGGAAATCTGGGCCATTGGCAGCGGTGTAGAGCATTTGCAGGCCGGCAAGGCGCTGGGTGCAAATCTGGTGTTTGTGGAATCCACAGCCAGACCCGAGTCCAGCGGCGATGCCAATCTGCCAGAGGGCAGTGAGCGTTATCCTGATCTGGAAGCCGTGGTCAACATGCTGCTGCCGCTCAGTGATGGCGGAGCTCCCACAGCCGATTCAGCGCCTGTCTCCCATTGATTTCAGGTTTCAGGTCAAAATAGTCTCAACCGCTTGAAAGATCAGCGCAAGCTGCTATGTTTCTTGCAGATTTTTGAGCCCCATCAACGGGTGCCTGCCCTCAAGCTTTTCGATTGCCGTCATGTCCCTGATCCGTTCAGTCCTCCACATGCTGTGGATGGTCGTCACTGTCATCCCCTACACCCTCGCTGTGCTTTTGACCAAGTGGGTTAGCGGTTCATCCTCCAAGACTTATCGCGTGGCCCGTGCGTGGCTCAAGCTGTCGGTAGACAGTGCCAAGGTCATCATGGGGATTCAGTACCGCGTGCAGGGCATGGAGAACCTGCCAACCGACCCCAAGCAAGGCGTGGTGTTGCTGGTCAAGCACCAGTCCACCTACGAGACCTTCTTGATGCCAGCCATCATGCCGCGCCCACTGGCCTATGTGTTCAAGAAGGAGTTGCTCAAGGTTCCGTTCTTTGGCTGGTCTATTGGTGCTCTGGACATGATCCACATCGACCGCGCCCAGCGCTCGCGCGCTTTTCACAAGGTGGTAGAGCAGGGCAAGCGCCTGCTCGATCAAGGTACATGGGTCATCATGTTCCCCGAAGGGACACGCATCAAGCGCGGCGAAAAGGGCGAATACAAGACCAGTGCCACGCGCCTGGCCATCATGACGGGAGCTCCCGTGGTGCCCGTCGCCGTGACTTCAGCCAAGTGCTGGCCACGCAAGGCTTTCATTAAGTCGCCCGGTGTGGTGGATGTGTCCATTGGTCAACCCATTCCTTCCGTCGGCCGCAAGCATGATGAGCTGATGGCGGAGGTTGAGGCCTGGATCGAAGCAGAAATGCAGCGTCTTGACCCCGAGGCTTACGCCCACAAAAGTTAATCAGCCGAGAAACCTAACCCATGTCCACAGGCGATCGCTTGCAGCAAGCTTGGCAATGGCTGACGCCGCCTGCGGTGGAGGACGGGCAGGGCGGCTTGATACCGCGCAGGCGCTTGCGCAGCGCGGCGATTGATGCAGAGCAGGCCGCGCTTGATTTTGAGAGAAATACGGCTCAACCGCTTGCTGATCGAGCGGTAGATGCTATTGATTTTGTAGAAGATGAGCCGCTAGCGCAGGCGGCCTTGCCTGTGCACCCCGGTGCCAGTCACAGCGCGCAGCTACAAGGGCGTAGCGTGGCTTACTTGCTGCGCCGTTCAGCGCGCCGCAGCATCGGCTTTAGTGTAGGGGCGCAAGGCCTCGAGGTCACAGCGCCGCAATGGCTGGGCATGGGGGATATCGAATCTGCGCTTCAGACCAAGGCCGACTGGATTGTGCGCAAACTGCAGGAATCAGGCCAGCGTCAGCAGATCAAGAACGAAGCCCGCATCTTCTGGAAAGAAGGTGGGCTGCTGGGCTATCTGGGTCAACCTATGGCGCTGCGGCTGACGGGCGGTGCCACCCAGCCTTTGCGCACCCGGCAAACCCATAGAGAACAGGCGGCGGACGGTGTACAAAGCTTGCACCTGCCGCTAACTGCACAGGCCTCTGCAGCGCAGATTCGCGCCGCCGTTCAGGCCTGGATTTTGCGGGAAGCCCGCACCCATTTCACCGCGCGCATGCTGCACTATGCCGCCCAGATGGATGTGCGCTGGAATGCACTGCGGCTGAGCAGTGCCAGCACGCGCTGGGGCAGCGCCACTAGCGGTGGAATCATCCGGCTGAACTGGCGGCTGATGCAGCACAGCCCGCAAATCATTGACTATGTGGTGGTGCATGAGCTGGCGCATCTGCACCATATGGATCACAGCCCGCAGTTCTGGTCCGTGGTGGAGCAGGTACTGCCCGACTGGAAGCAGTTGCGCAGGTCATTGAGAGACAAGCCGCTTCCCGCCTGGGAGTAGGCGGAGTGCAGTGGCAGTCAACAACAAGGATTCAATATGAACAATACGACGCAAATTCAGCCCGCAACCGGCTATGCCGGCGATGTGCCAGCGGAGCTGGCCTGGCAATGGCTGCAAAGCGGCGAAGCCGTGCTGGTCGATGTACGCACCGATGCCGAGCGTGAATGGGTAGGCAAGGTGCCGGGCGCGATTGCCGTGGCGTGGAAGCAGTGGCCAGGCATGGCGGCCAATCAGAACTTCGATGAGCAGCTTCGCGCAGCCGTGCCCGAAGGCAAAAAAGTCGTGTTGCTATGCCGCAGCGGCGTGCGCTCCGTCGCAGCCGCCCAGCGCGCCACAGGTCTGGGCATTGAGGCTTACAACATCCTCGAAGGCTTTGAAGGCGATGTGGACGCCAATGGTCAGCGGGGCAGCTTGAGCGGCTGGCGCAAACGCGGCCTGCCCTGGAGTCAGTGATGCCAGAGCAGCCACAAACTTAAGCCTCGCGGTAGCCGTTCGGGTTCTGGCTCTGCCAGCGCCAGGTGTCAGCACACATGGCATCCAAGCTGTGCTCGGCCTGCCAGCTCAGGGTTTTCAGGGCGTGGTCCGGGTTGGCGTAGCAGCTGGCCACGTCACCAGGACGGCGCTCGGCGATTGCATAGGGCAAGGTTTTGCCGCACGACTTTTCAAAGGCGTGCAGAACTTCAAGCACGCTATAGCCTTTGCCGGTGCCCAGGTTGACAGTTAGCAGTTCGGGCTGAGCCAAGCCCGCCAGTTTTTCTAGCGCCTTGACATGGCCCCGGGCCAGATCCACGACGTGGATGTAGTCGCGCACGCCGGTGCCATCCACCGTGTCATAGTCGCCGCCAAAAATCTGCAGCTTCTCGCGGCGGCCCACGGCGACCTGTGCGACAAAGGGCAGCAGGTTGTTGGGAATGTCCGAGGGGTCTTCGCCAATCAGGCCGCTTGCATGCGCACCGATGGGGTTGAAGTAGCGCAGCACAGCCAGTGACCACTGCGAGTCAGAGCGGTAGAGGTCAGCCAGAATCTCTTCCACCATGAGCTTGCTGCGACCATAAGGGTTGGTGGCAGAAGTGGGGTGTTCTTCATTGAGCGGCAGATACTGCGGCGAGCCATAGACTGTGGCTGATGAGCTGAACACCAGCTTGCGCACATTCTGGTTCTTCATCGCACGCAGCAGAACCAGGGTGCCGTTGACGTTGTTGTCGTAATAGTCCACGGGCTGGGCGACAGATTCGCCAACCGCCTTCTTGCCCGCAAAGTGCACCACGCTGTCTATGCTGTGCTCTTTAAGTGCCTGCTCCAGTGCACTCTGGTCGCGAATGTCGCCGCGAATGACCGGAATCGAGCGCCCAGTGATTTTCTCTACTCGCAGAATGGCTTCTGGGTGGCTGTTGCTGAAGTTGTCAAAGATCACGACTTCATGGCCGTGGCTGAGCAATTCGATGGCGGTGTGGCTGCCGATATAACCGGCGCCGCCTGTGAGCAGAGTTTTCATGGAAAGCAGTCTATCGTTGGCTGTATGAAAAAAGCGCTCATCTGAGCGCTTTTTTGGTGTTAATTGTGTTTAAAGCGCAGGGATACGCAGCTTCTGACCCGGATAAATCTTGTCCGGGTTGCTGAGCATGGGCTTGTTGGCTTCAAAGATGGTGTTGTACTTGTTGGCGTCGCCGTAGTACTTCTTGGAGATTGCCGACAGTGTGTCGCCGCGCACCACATCATGGTACTGGGCTTCGGGTTCGGGGTTGGTGACGCTCATCAGGTTGTCCACAGACTGGACATTGGCGACGTTACCGCAGCACAGTGTGACTTTTTCCTTCGCAGTCTGGGTGGGGGCTACGCCTTGCACCGTGACCTTACCTTGAGATCCATCGAACTGCACCTGCAGATTGGAGACGCCCAGATTCTGTGTGTTGATGTAGTTTGCGATGGCTTGAGCCGCCTTGACATTCAAGTCGTCCGATGGCGCTGCCGCATGTGCATCGCTGCCGCCAAACAGTTTTTCACCGGCTTCCTTGATGAAACTGAACAGACCCATGGTTTTCGACTCCTCAAAGTGATGGAAGAAATAAGCGTTTCACTTTACATGGAAATACAGAAGATTCCTTGCATGACATGGGCTCTGCGCTTTTTTGACAATTTCCCATCAATAGGTAATGAATGTTGCAACCGAGTGCCTGCAGCGGGGAAAAGTACTGATAATCCGCCGCATGACATTTTTGGCGATAGACATTGGCAACACCCGTTTGAAGTGGGCCATGTATGAAGATCACCGCCCTGGGGCTGCCTTGCTGGCGCATGGGGCGGAGTTTCTGGAGCATATCGAGCGACTGGCAGAAGGGGCCTGGGCAGGCTTGCCGGCGCCCGATCGTATGCTGGGCTGCGTCGTGGCTGGAGAGACGGCAAGACGCCGCGTGCATGAACAAATTGAACTCATGGTGGGCTGGAACTTCGAGCCTCAGTGGGCCGTTCCCTCCACCGCCGAGGCGGGGGTGAGCAATGGTTATGACCATCCTTCCCGGCTAGGCGCAGATCGCTGGGTCGCAATGATTGGTGCGCGCCACCATATGCTGCAGCTGGGTGACCCAAGGCCATTGATTACCGTCATGGTCGGCACCGCTGTCACGGTGGATGCCATGGATGCCCAAGGCCACTTCCTCGGCGGCCTGATTATTCCCGGTCATGGCATCATGCTCAAAGCCTTGGAAGGGGGAACTGCTGGCCTGCATGTCCCCACGGGAGATGTCAAAAGCTTTCCCAGGAACACCAGTGATGCATTGACCAGCGGCGGCACCTATGCCATCGCGGGAGCTGTTGAACGCATGTACCAGCATCTGGCCGAGCATTGCGGCGCTGAGCCCATGTGCATCATGGCCGGCGGTGCGGGCTGGAAGATGTCTCCAAGCATGACTCGCCCCTTTCAGCTGATCAATAACCTGATTTTTGATGGTTTGCTGGTGATGGCTGAAAAGCGCTGGGGTTGAGACTGCTCTAGGTATCCCATCCGCGCTGAGATCATTCGAGTTTTAATTTAAGGTTGTTTTCATGATTTTTGTAACCGGCGGTGCGGGTTTTATTGGTGCTAATTTCGTTTTGGATTGGCTGGCAAATACAGGTGAATCGGTTGTCAATATTGACAAGCTGACTTACGCCGGAAATCTTGAAAATCTGAGTAGTGTCATGAGCGAGCCTCGCCACATCTTTGTGCAGGCGGATATTGGCGATGGTCAGCAGATGGCTGCTTTGCTGGCAAAGCATCAGCCTCGCGCTGTGGTGAACTTTGCGGCTGAGTCGCATGTGGATCGCTCAATCCATGGTCCTGAGGACTTTATTCAGACCAATGTGGTCGGCACCTTTCGCTTGCTGGAAGCCGTGCGCGCATATTGGGGCGGCCTTGATGCTGGCTTAAAGAAGGATTTCCGCTTTTTGCATGTGTCGACCGATGAGGTGTATGGCACTTTGTCGCCCACTGCACCAGCGTTCACAGAAGAGCACAACTATGAGCCCAATAGCCCATATTCGGCCAGCAAGGCGGCCAGCGATCATCTGGTTCGTGCCTGGCACCATACCTACGGCTTGCCGGTGCTCACCACCAACTGTAGCAACAACTACGGGCCGTTGCACTTCCCTGAAAAGCTGATCCCACTGGTGATTGTCAACGCCTTGGCTGGCAAGCCCCTGCCTGTTTACGGCGATGGCATGCAAGTCCGTGACTGGCTGTATGTGCGCGACCATTGCAGCGCCATTCGCCGGGTTCTGGATGCTGGCAAGCTGGGTGAGACCTATAACGTGGGCGGCTGGAACGAGAAGGCCAATATCGATATCGTCAAGACGGTATGCGGCTTGCTTGATGAGCTTAGCCCCCGCAAGGATGGCCTGCTGTATGCACAGCAGATCACCTATGTACAGGATCGTCCCGGGCATGACCGTCGCTATGCCATTGATGCCCGCAAGCTTGAGCGTGAACTAGGCTGGACGCCTGCTGAAACCTTTGAAACGGGTATCCGGAAAACGGTTCAGTGGTATTTGGAAAACCCTGAATGGGTGGCTAACGTTCAGTCTGGCAGCTATCGCGACTGGGTACAAAAGCAGTACGCGGAGTAAGCCAGCATGAAAATTTTGCTGCTGGGTAAAAACGGTCAAGTGGGCTGGGAGTTGCAGCGCAGCCTCGCCCCGCTGGGTGAGTTACTGGCTCTTGATCGCCGCGATAAAGGTGGAGATATCTCCGATCTGTTGGCTCTGGCGCAGGTCATTCGTGATGTGCGGCCGGATGTCATCGTCAATGCAGCGGCTCATACGGCCGTGGATAAGGCAGAGAGTGAGCCAGATCTGGCTCGGCGCTTGAATGCCGAGGCACCTGCGTTGATGGCTGAGGAAGCCCAGAAACTTGGTGCTTTGCTTGTGCACTACAGTACCGACTATGTGTTCGATGGCGCTGGAACCATAGCCCATAAGGAAAGTGATGAGGTCGGTCCCTTGTCGGTCTACGGCCGCACCAAACTCGAAGGTGAGCAGCGCATTGCGCAGACGGGCTGCAGACATCTGATTTTTCGCACCAGTTGGGTTTATGCGGCACGTGGCGGTAATTTTGCCAAGACCATGCTGCGCTTGGCGCAGGAGCGTGAAAAACTCAGCGTTATTGACGACCAGTGGGGTGCCCCAACGGGCGCTGACCTGATTGCAGACATCAGCGCTCATGCGATTCGACATGTGACCCAGCATTCCGCCGACCTGGGTGTTTACCATCTCGTCGCGTCAGGTGAGACCAACTGGCATGCCTATGCCAGTTATGTAATTGAGCGGGCTAAAAACCTGCGACCTGACTTGGCCTGGAAAGTGCAGGACATTGCGGCAGTGCCGACAACGGCCTTCCCCACACCTGCTGCTCGCCCCCTGAATTCGCGCCTCAATACTGATCAATTGCAGGCAGCGATGAAGCTGCATTTACCGCACTGGAAGTGCGGCGTAGACCGCATGCTGCAAGAGATTCTCTAAATATAAAGCCCGCACGAAGGGAAACGATCCATGACAAAAGCACGCAAAGGCATCATCTTGGCTGGTGGCTCGGGCACGCGCCTCCATCCTGCAACGCTTGCCATTAGCAAGCAACTGCTGCCGATCTACGACAAACCCATGATTTACTATCCGCTGAGCACGCTGATGCTGGCGGGCATACGCGACATTTTGATTATTAGCACGCCGCAGGACACGCCGCGTTTCGAGCAGTTGCTGGGTGACGGCAGTCAGTGGGGCCTGAACCTTGAATATGCAGTGCAACCCAGCCCGGATGGTTTGGCGCAGGCATTCATCATTGGCGAGGCTTTTCTCAACGGCTCACCCAGTACGCTGGTGCTGGGTGACAATATTTTTTACGGCCACGACTTTCAGCGATTACTCAAAGAAGCCAGTGAGCAACAGGAGGGTGCGAGCGTGTTTGCTTATCACGTGCAAGATCCCGAACGCTATGGTGTTGCTGAGTTTGACGAGTACGGTAAGGTCCTGTCGTTGGAGGAAAAGCCGGAAAAACCAAAATCCAATTTTGCGGTTACAGGGCTGTATTTCTACGATGACCAAGTGGTCGAGATGGCCAAAGCGCTCAAGCCATCACCGCGCGGTGAGCTAGAAATCACAGACCTAAACAGGTTGTACCTAGAAAAATTGCAGCTCAACGTACAGCTCATGCGGCGTGGATACGCGTGGCTGGATACAGGAACGCACGATAGCTTGTTAGAAGCGGGGCAGTTTATTGCGACGCTTGAACAGAGACAGGGGCTTAAAGTTTCTTGTCCTGAGGAAATTGCTTTTCGTTCTGGCTGGATTGATGCCGCTCAACTGGAAAAACTTGCCCAGCCGCTGCTTAAAAATGGCTATGGTAAATATTTAATGCAATGCATTAAAGGGCATAAATTTTGAGACGTTTGCTCACCGCTTTTCCGGAACTCATTTTGCTTGAGCCCAAGGTTTGGATGGATGCGCGCGGGTCTTTTCAAGAAACGTTCAATCATCGTAGTTATGCTGAATTTTTGGATAAGGATATCGTCTTCTTACAAGACAACCTCAGCTATAGTTGTCGAGGAGTTTTAAGAGGCTTGCACTATCAAGTTTCATCTTGTGCGCAAGGGAAATTGATCTATGTGGTTCATGGTGAAATCTGGGATGTCGTGGTCGATATTCGTCAGAATTCTCCGAATTTCGGTAAGTGGGTGAGTCACCAACTCTCGGCGAAGAATGCTCAGCAGCTTTGGATTCCTCCAGGGTTCGCGCACGGATTTCTCGTTCTGAGTGACACAGCGAATGTGATGTATAAAACCACGGCCTATTACGCGCCGCAGGCAGAGCGCGGTATCGTTTGGAACGATACGGACATTGACATTCAGTGGCCAGATCTGGGTATGGATTTTCTGCTGTCTGACAAAGACCAAAAGCAGCCCACTTTTAAGCAGGCCGAAGTCTTTACAGGCTGAAGCAGCACGAGCTCGATAAAAAGCGGCAGCCAAGTGACGGCCGTTTTTTCTGTGCAGGCATTACCCGCTCTGCGAGAGTCCGAACACGATCAGTAAGGCTACCATCGCGCACAGCATGGCCAGCGCAATCTTCGCCCAGCTATAAGGCCGCTCACCGGCAATCTGCCCGGTATAGCCATTGGCCACGATTTGGTAGGTCTTGCTGCCGTAGGTATAGCCCACCAGCCAGGCGGGTACCAGCGTGTGTTTGAAGGTGCGGCCTGAGTACTGGCGCTGAACCTGCAGGTTACGCTGAGTATCGCCGGGGACCTGCTGTGAGCAAAGGCTGCGCAGCTGGCTATCCATATCTCCTTCGTTGAGCTTGGCGGCTTTGCTCAGGTCCACCTGGTAACGCTCTACCGTCCAGCCGCGCACAAACTCGGGGCTGTAGGGTTTGAGGTCAGTGGAGGTGGGAAAGGGCTCAATCTGGCGCAGCAGATTGGGTTGCACACCGACGGTGCCGGGCACCAGTTCATCGTCAAAAAAATGCTGCAAGCTGCCTGATGCCGACTCCCAGCGCACATGCTGCACTTGGCGGGTTTGCACATTGCCGTTGCTGTCACGATACGACTCGGTGGTGTAGTAGTAATAGCCGGCCTCGGCGCGCCACTGAGCGGCGGCGTGGGCGTCAAACGTCCAATAGGGCAGGTATACGCCGTGCAGCGTATCGGTCAGTGCTGCGCTTTTGAGTTTGCTGGGCGCAAACCAGCGGCTGCCATACCACTGGCGAATCTTGTCGCGAACCTGCCCGTCGCTGATCTTGAACGGCAAGATGCTTTGCGGCGTGATGGCGTCATTGCGCTCTTCGTGGGCCACGATGGCGGGTGAACCGCAAAAGTCACAGCGCTGGGCTGTTGTTTTGTTCAGAAAGACCGAAATGGCACGGCAGTTCTGGCATTGCACCTCGTAGCGCTCATTCGTTCCCCAGCCGCGGCCGTTAGCAGGGTTACGCAAAGCCTCGGCTAAATCCTGCTCCAAGACGGCCTGACCTAGTTCAGGCTGCGTTTCCTCACTCCAGGGCACCACCGTGCCGCAGTAGGGGCACTTGAGCGATTGGGCTTTGGCATTCCACTCTAAATTGCCTGCGCATTCCGGACAGACATGTTTACCGACCATGGCGGGCGGCGCGACTTCAGTGGCAGGGGAATAGCTGGAAGAGGGGGCTTTGTCGGTCACGGCGTGCATTTCTCAAAGGCACTGCATTGGACCTTGGACACCGGCGCAGTCAATCAAAGAGACGCCGGGAAGGGCCGCCCCGCAGCAAGAGGGCGTCGACCCCTCCCGCGAAGCGAGAGAGGGGAAAGCCGTGTCGCGGCTCAGGGGGCTTTTACCCTCTCAAGAACTCGTCAAGTGCCGCCTGCGCAATACGCCACTGGCTGCCGATCTGGCGGGCCTTGAGGTTGCCTGCCTGAATTTCGGCTAGTACATCGGCCTCGGCCACGCCCAGCACCTGCGCTGCTTGAGCAGGAGTCAGAACTTGCAGTCCACTTGCAGCGGGGGCGGCAGGTGTTTGCGCAGCCTGTGAGGCTGCAGGCGAGAAGGGGTCTACGGCAGCTGCTCCTGCTGCGATAGCGCCGCCGCCGCCAGACTGCATGCCTTTCATCATCTCTTGTGCCATGCCAAAGCCCATGGCCATGGTGGCGGGGATGGTGGCCGCAGCTGCGCCTTCGCCGCCGTTGGCCATTGCTTGGCCCATCTGGTACTTCACATAATCGTTGAGGTTGCCAATGGCGCCCATGCTTGAGCGCTTGTCGATGGCTTGCTCGACTTCAGGCGGCACGGAGACGTTTTCCAGCAGGAAGCTGGTGATCTCCAGGCCATATTTTTCTGCGACAGGTGGGTTGATGAGCTGCAGCAGCGCATCACCCAGCTCGCTATAGCGCTGGGCCACGTCAAGCGCGGGAATTTGTGCCTTGGCCAGCGCTTCAGAGAAGATGCTGACGATGCGCGAGCGCATCGTGTCAGCAAACTCGTCCAGGCGGAAATTTTGATCGGTGCCCGCCACTTCCTTGAGGAACTTGGCTGGGTCCACGATGCGGAAGTCATAGGTACCAAAGGCGCGCAGACGGATTACGCCAAAGTCCTTGTCACGCATCATGATGGGGTTGGACGTGCCCCATTTGTTGCCCGTGAACAAGCGTGTGTTGATGTAGTAAACATCGCACTTGAAGGGCGAGTTGAAGCCGTACTTCCAGCCACGCAGTGTGGACAGGATGGGAATGTTCTGCGTGGTCAGCTGATAGCGACCCGGATTGAACAGGTCGACGAACTGGCCTTCGGAGACAAACTGAACCTGTTGCGACTCGCGAACGATCAGCTGGGCGCCGTTCTTGATTTCCTTGTCCTCATCAGGCCAGCGGTACGACAGCGTGTCGCGCGAATCATCGGTCCATTCGATGATTTCAATCAGTTGCTTGGTGATGATTTTCATGAAATCCATGGCGAGCTCCAGAAGTGGATGACGGGAAATGAAACATTCTAGGAGGCTGGCAGGCCGCGCAGCCCCGCTATCGCCAAGGAACGGCAGGGAAATTGTTAAAAAAGTGAGCGTCTTGTGCTTTATCTATATGGGCTAGATGCCTAAGAAACCTGATTTCAATCGCATTGGCGCGGAAGCAGCGCTGTACGAACTTTCACATTTTGAAATCTCATCTGCAGTAGCTCCCTTGGAGAATGCATTCCGTGGGGCCGCGGATACAGCCTACGCCCAGCGTAGGACTCTCAGACTTAGAATCACTGTCTACGCGGCTAGACCGCCCAGACACTCCTATATAGATAAGCGACAGATTATTTCTGCCGCGTGAACGTACCTTTTGTCATGCTGACCTTCCAACAAATCATTCTGAAATTGCAGTCCTATTGGGCCGAACAAGGCTGTGCACTGCTCCAGCCCTATGACATGGAAGTTGGCGCCGGTACCTCGCACACCGGCACATTTCTGCGCGCCATTGGCCCTGAGCCATGGAAGGCAGCTTATGTGCAGCCCAGCCGCCGCCCCAAGGATGGCCGCTTTGGCGAGAACCCTAACCGCCTGCAGCATTACTACCAGTTCCAGGTCGTTCTGAAGCCTGCACCCGACAATATTTTGGAGCTGTACCTGGGCTCGCTCGAAGCGCTGGGCTTCGATCTGAAGAAGAACGACATCCGTTTTGTGGAAGATGACTGGGAAAATCCAACTCTCGGCGCATGGGGCCTGGGCTGGGAAGTCTGGCTCAACGGCATGGAAGTGACTCAGTTCACCTACTTCCAGCAAGTGGCCGGGATTGACTGCAAGCCTGCCACCGGCGAAATCACCTACGGTCTGGAACGCTTGGCCATGTATCTGCAGGGCAAGGAATCGGTGTACGACCTGGTCTACACAGACGGCCTGAAGTACGGCGACGTGT
The DNA here is from genome assembly GCF_036643215.1 of Comamonas sp. Taxonomy (GTDB): domain Bacteria; phylum Pseudomonadota; class Gammaproteobacteria; order Burkholderiales; family Burkholderiaceae_C; genus Comamonas. The sequence continues at coordinate 28,891 of NZ_JAVXSJ010000005.1, forward strand.
TCCACCAGAATGAGGTGGAGCAGTCCACTTACAACTTCGAACACTCGAATGTGGACTTTTTGTTCAGCGCTTTCAACGCCCACGAAGACACAGCCAACCAGTTGATTGAAGCCCAGCTGGCTCTGCCAGCCTATGAGCAAGTGCTCAAGGCCGCTCACACCTTCAACCTGCTGGACGCCCGTGGCGCCATCAGCGTGACCGAGCGCGCTGCCTATATCGGCCGCATCCGCAACCTGGCCCGTGCCGTGGGCAAGAGCTACCTAGACAGCCGTGCGCGCCTGGGCTTCCCCATGGCGCCCAAGGCCCATGCCGATGAAGTGCTGGCCGAGCTGGCCAAAGCCGCAGAGCAGGCCGCCAAGAAGGCCGCCTGAGTCGCGCAAGCTCTCTGCCACGCTTCACTGAAGTCCCACATATAAGCAATATCTGCCGCTAGTCCTTATCTATCAAGCGCTAGCAGCTATCAAAATATCATGAACGCATCGAATCTACTGGTTGAACTGTTTGTCGAAGAGCTGCCCCCCAAGGCGCTGCAAAAGCTGGGTGATGCTTTTGCCGCCGTCATCTTCGATCAGCTCAAGGCCCAGGGCCTGCTGGCATCCACCGAATCCCGCCTGACCGCCTACGCATCACCCCGCCGTCTGGCCGTGCATGTCACTGAAGTGCTGGCGCAAGCCGAAGACAAGGCCATCTCGCAAAAGCTGATGCCTGTGGCCGTGGCTTTGGACGCAGAAGGCAAGCCCACCGCCGCATTGCTCAAAAAGCTGGCTGCGCTGGGGGCCGATGAATCTGCTGTTGCAGATCTGAAGCGTCAAGGCGAAGGCAAGGCTGAAGCCCTGTTCTATGAATCCACTGCTAAGGGCGTGATGCTGACCGACGGCGTGCAAAAGTCGCTGGACGAAGCTCTGGCCAAGCTGCCCATCCCCAAGGTCATGCGCTACCAGCTGCAGGACGGCTGGAGCAGCGTGCACTTTGTGCGCCCCGCCCACGGTCTGGTTGTGATGCACGGTACCGAAGTGCTGATCGGCGTGAAGACACTGGGGCTGACCGCAGGTTCGGCCACCCACGGCCACCGCTTTGAAGCTGCTGTTGACCCCGTCGTCATCCAGGGCGCTGACAGCTATGCCGAGCAACTGCGCAGCGAAGGCGCCGTAATCGCCAGCTTTACCGAGCGCCGTGCGGACATCGCTGCTCAGCTCAAAGCTGCTGCAGACCGCATTGGCGGTGGCGTGCATGCTATTGATGATGAAGCTTTGCTGGACGAAGTGACGGCCCTGGTCGAGCGCCCCAATGTGCTGGTTTGTGAATTCGAAAAAGAATTCTTGAACGTGCCGCAGGAATGCTTGATTCTGACCATGAAGGCCAATCAGAAGTACTTTCCGCTGCTGAGCGCCGACGGCAAGCTCACACACCAGTTCCTGGTGGTGAGCAACATCAGCCCCCAAGATACCTCTGCCGTAACTGGCGGCAACGAGCGAGTGGTGCGTCCGCGCTTGGCCGACGCCAAGTTCTTCTTCGACCAGGACCGTAAGAAAACTCTGGCCAGCCGAGTCGAACTGCTGGACAAGGTCGTTTATCACAACAAGCTGGGTACCCAGGGGGAACGCATCGCCCGTGTACGTGCCATTGCCAAGACCATTGCCCAGCAACTGGGTAACCCCGAACTAGGCCGTCAAGCCGACCAAGCAGCCATGCTGGCCAAGACCGACTTGGTCACCGACATGGTAGGCGAGTTCCCCGAGCTGCAAGGGACCATGGGTCGTTACTACGCGTTGAACGATGGGCTGGATGTGGCTGTGGCTGACGCCATTGAAGACCACTACAAGCCCCGCTTTGCTGGCGACGAACTGCCCCGCAACGATGTGGGCGTGGTCGTGGCTCTGGCCGACAAGCTGGAAACCCTGGTCGGCATGTTCGGCATCGGCAACCTGCCCACCGGCGACCGTGACCCCTTCGCCTTGCGCCGCCACGCGCTGGGCGTGATCCGCATGCTGGTGGAAAAGGAGCTGGCGCTGGATCTGGAAACCCTGCTGGTTAGCACCTTGCCCGCCTTTGGTGACAAGATCACTGACGCTACTCCTCAGCTGGTTGAATTTATTTACGACCGCCTGGCCAATATGTTCCGCGAACAAGGATATAGCGCCCAAGAGGTGGAGGCTGTGTTGGCATTGCATCCCCAGCGCCTGTCGGATGTGCAAAAGCGGTTGGAAGCGGTGCGGGCGTTTGCTGCGTTGCCGGAAGCGCCAGCATTGGCTGCGGCTAATAAGCGTGTGGGCAATATCTTGAAGAAGGCGGAAATGGTGGTTCAGCCTCTGGTGAATGAGGCATTGTTGCTGGAGGTGGCAGAAAGAGAGCTCTATATCGCACTGCGAAAATTGGCACCGAAAGCACAGCAGCAGTTTACGGAAAGTGATTACACAGCGAGCCTAAAAACTTTAGCTGAACTGCGTAATCCTGTAGATGCATTCTTTGAGAACGTTATGGTTAATGCTGATGACGAGGAGTTGAAGGTAAACCGATTTTGTCTGCTGGCCGTTCTGCATGAAACGGTGAATCGAGTAGCAGATATTTCCCGTCTGGTAATGTGAAAAAACACAGCAGTCTTATTCTTCGGTAGAACTGTTTTTTATAGCCAGAAAGTTATTATTTTGTGAAGTAAGGAGGGTATCTTCATCAATGTGGGTGTCGTAAATCCTGTTCATCTTTGTCATCATGCTGCCGTAAAACTGAATAAAAACTGCAGCTCAGGATTTAGTGTGAAGCAGAAAGCGCTATGCAAGAAATTTCAAAAGTATCTTTATTCATGAGTAATAAGCCAATCTACGTCACTCAGCCTCACCTCCCGCCGTTGGAGGACTTTATTCCCTATCTGGAAGAAATTTGGAGCAACAAGGTGCTCACTAATGGAGGCCCATTTCATCAGCAGCTGGAGCAGGCCTTGTGCGATTACCTCGGTGTTAAGCACATTGCTCTATTTTCCAATGGCACCCTAGCTCTAATTACTGCGCTGCAAGCCTTGCGAGTTACCGGCGAAGTTATCACCACGCCGTATTCCTTCGTAGCCACCGCGCACTCGCTTCTGTGGCATGGCTGCAAGCCCGTATTTGTGGATGTGGAGCCGGGTACCCTTAACCTTGACCCGGCCAAGATTGAGGCTGCCATTACTCCGCATACCACTGCGATCATGCCGGTTCACTGCTATGGCAACCCCTGCGACACGGCGGCTATTCAGAAAATCGCTGATAACTACAATCTGCGCGTTATCTATGATTCTGCCCATGCTTTTGCGGTGCAGGATTCTGGTGGCAGCGTGCTGCGTCATGGGGATCTATCGGTGCTAAGCTTTCATGCCACCAAGGTGTTTAACACCTTCGAGGGCGGAGCTATCATCTGTCCCGATGCAAAAACTAAGCAGCGCATCGACCATCTGAAAAATTTTGGTTTTGTCGATGAGACCACAGTCGCCGCTCCCGGCATCAACGCCAAGATGAGTGAGATCAACGCTGCCTTTGGTCTGTTGCAGCTTAAGCACATGCCCCAAGTGCTGGAGCTTCGCGCTACTATCGACGCCCGCTACCGCCAAGCGCTGAAAGGGGTTAAAGGTATTCACTGTCTGCCCCAAGGACAGCAAACCGTGGCCAATCATTCCTACTTCCCTGTGCTAGTACAAAGCGACTATCCATTGAGCCGCGATGCGCTATATCAAAAACTCAAAGAACAGGGCATTCATGCTCGACGCTATTTCTACCCGCTGATCAGCGATTTCCCCATGTATCGCGGTCTGCCTTCCTCTGGGCATGCTCGCTTGCCAGTGGCTGCTCGCGCTGCAGAGCAGGTGCTGTGCTTGCCAATTTATCCATCGCTATCTGCTGAGCAGCAGGAAACCGTTGTTAATGCCATTCTGAAGGTGAACTAATAATGCAAAAAAAAATACTTTTTCTTGGTGCAGCTCCGACTCAAGTTCCCCCGCTGCATTACGCTCGCTCCCAAGGTCACTACATTATTACCTGTGATTATTTGCCCGATAACCCAGGTCATAAGTTGGCTGATGAATGGCACAACACTAGTACAACAGATAAAGACGCTGTATTGGCGCTTGCTCAAAAACTCAATATTGACGGCATTGTTGCATATGCCTCAGACCCTGCAGCCCCTACAGCTGCCTATGTCGCTGAAAAAATGGGGCTACCTGGAAACCCATACCAATCGGTACTCACGCTCGCGCGTAAAGATTTATTTCGCGCATTTTTAAAAAAGCATGGGTTTAATGTGCCACGTTCGGAGTCTTTTTACGAACGCGAAAAAGCTAGAAAGTGGCTGGCCGAAATTGGTGTCCCTGCCTTTATCAAACCAGTAGATTCATCTGGTAGCAAAGGTGTTACGAAATTGTTGGATGCCAAAGATTTTGATGCGGCGTTTGACCATGCCTTGCATTATTCTCGTGAAAAAATGGTAGTCGTTGAGCAACAAATTATTCGCTCGCGTTATCAGGTTGCGGGCGATGGTTTCATTATTGGTGGAAAGCTGGTTTTTCGTTGCTGGGCAGATGAACATTTTGATAAGCTGTGCAACGGGCTTGTCCCGATTGGCCAAACATTCCCTACATCTCATCCTAAAGAATGGTTAGATGTTGCACATGCAGAGAGTCAACGCTTGCTTGATTTGCTTGGTATGAAAACGGGGGCGCTAAATTTTGATTATGTGTTCGATGAAAAAGGACGATTCTATTTTCTGGAGCTAGGCCCACGTAATGGAGGGTGTTTGATTCCAGAAGTGATTCGCTATGGAACGGATGTGGATCTAATTAAATATACTGTGGATGCTGCATTGGGCCTATCTTGCTCCGATCTGAAAATGCAACCCGTTAATGGCTATTGGTCAAGCTATATGATTCATTCGCTTGAGGATGGCGCATACAAAGAATTGTGGGTATCTGAGCGAATTAAGCCAAAAATAATTGAGCAAGATCTCTACATACAACCAGGTGAAAAAGTAAAAAAATACCTTGGATCAAATGATACATTGGGAACTATGATTATCAATTTTGATAGTATGGAGGAGATGTTGAATATGATGGATAACATGGAGAATGAAATTCGTGTCATCGTCCAATAGCGCAATAGGTGGATATCTCCAGCTGGAGACTCCACAACAAAAAAGAACTTGGCATCAAGGTGCGTTGCAGTACCAATCTGCGCGCGCTGCATTTTGCTCGCTTTTGCAAAGTATGCCGAATGTTTCTCGTGTTTGGATGCCTGCATATATCTGCGACTCTATGCTTTCACCAATTAAATTTTCAGGCAAGGAATTTGTATTTTTTCATATTAACGAAAAATTCGACATTGCAACAAAAATTGAGCTTGAGAAAAATGATTTACTTCTTTATGTAAATTATTTTGGAGGGTGCGAGCCAAACATTCATCGTATTTTGGAAAAATACAATCGCCAACAAGTAATTATTGATTGCTCTCAAGCTTTCTATGCGGGGCCTTACAATTGTTTAGCTACTATCTATTCTCCCCGTAAATTTTTTGGTGTGCCTGACGGAGGAATAATGTTTTCTAATCGTGAGATTACACCAGTTATTGAGCAAGACGAAGACAGTATTTCGCGAATGGATCATCTCATCGCGCGCTTGGCGCTTTCTGCTGAAATGGGGTATGCAAGCTATCAACGAGCAGAAGCTAGCTTGGAAAATTGCTCGCCTAAGAAAATGTCAGTACTTACGCAGAAACTATTGGAGTCAATTGATTATTTGGCTGTGCAAAAATGCCGACTGCGTAATTTTTCTATATTGCAGAAAGCTCTTGGTGATAAAAATCAGTTGAATTTTGATTTTTCCACAATAACACCATTGTGCTATCCATATTTGCCAAAAAATTTAATAAGTAAAAATCACCTGGCTGAAAATAGTGTTTTTATACCCACATATTGGCAAGATGCTCTAAACAGAAATGAATTAAATGAATTTGAAAGTACTCTTGCTAGCAGACTTGTTGCAATCCCTTGTTACCAGGGGCTCGTTGAAAGTGATATAGAGATATTAATAGAAGAAATGAACTCATGAAATACCATCTAAGAGAGATTGAAAAGAAAGATATACCATCAATTAACGAATGGCGTAATAATAGAGAGATAATAAATTATCTCGGGGCTCCATTTAGATATATCAATAAAGATGTTGATGAGGCTTGGTATTCTTCTTATATAAATAATAGAAATTCATCCGTAAGGCTGGCTATCGTCGAGGACCATTCTGATGGAATCATTGGAGCTGTTTATTTAACATCTATTGATTGGGTAAATAGATCGGCTGAATTTTCAATTTGGATTGGCGCAATAGATTATCAAAGCAAGGGCGTTGGGAAATTTGCATCCCACCATATGCTTTCTCATGCATTCAATGATATTGGAATGCAGCGTATTCATTTAACAGTTCTTTCTGATAATACTCGTGCCAGAAATTTATATAAGAATGTTGGATTTAAGGAAGAGGGGGTTTTGAGGAAAGTAATCTTGAAAAATGGTATTTATAAGGACATGATTCTGATGTCGATTTTGGCGCAAGAGTTTACGGCGACTATTTAATGTCCTTTCGAAAAAATATCCTAGCAAACTACGCAAGTCAGCTCTATGTTACGGCTGTGGGCATCGTTATGGTTCCCCTGTATATACGTTATATGGGGGCAGAGGCTTATGGTTTGGTTGGCTTCTTCACAATGCTACAAGCTTGGTTCAACTTGCTGGATATGGGCTTAACTCCTACCATGGCACGTGAAAGCGCGCGTTTCAATGGTGGCGTCATAACTGTGCTGGATTACCGTCGTTTGGCGCGAACGCTAGAGGGCATTTTCGTTGCGGTGGCGCTGCTGGGTGGAGTGTTGCTCTTTGTATTGGCGAGGCCTATTGCCGGAAATTGGCTCAATGCTAACCAATTGCCGTTGAATGAAATCACTACTGCCCTGCAGCTCATTGCCGCAAATATTGTACTGCGTTGGATGTGCGGATTATATCGAGGGGTCATCACCGGTGCGGAGCGGCTGGTGTGGCTTAGCGGCTTTAACAGCCTAATTGCTACTGGACGTTTTGTGTTGATATTGCCAGTATTGATATTTGTCAGCGCCACACCACTGGTTTTTTTTAGTTTTCAGCTCGGCGTGGCGTTGCTGGAGCTTCTTGGTTTGGCCTGGATGGCCTACCGGCTGCTGCCGCGCATACCTGCTGGCCAGCGCATCCACTGGGAATGGGCACCGCTTAAGCCTGTGCTCAAGTTCTCGCTTTCCATCGCATTTACCTCGTCAGTTTGGGTGCTGGTAACACAGACCGATAAGCTGGTTCTATCGAAGATTTTGCCGCTAGCCGACTATGGATATTTCACAGTGGCGGTACTAGTGGCAGGCGGCATCATGATTGTCAGTGGACCCGTTGGAAGTGCCCTTATGCCACGTATGACCCGCCTACAGGCTGAAGGGCGGGAAGAGCAGTTAATAGCGGTATACCGTCAAGCGACGCAGCTTGTTACTCTCATGGCGATCCCTGTCTCGTTGGTGCTGATTTTTTTCGCGCCGCAGGTACTTTGGGCATGGACGGGTGATGCGGCACTGGTCGGCAAAGCTGCCCCTGCCCTCAGTCTTTATGCAATTGGCTACACATTTCTCGCCGTGGGGGCCTTTCCATATTATTTACAATATGCCAAAGGCAATTTACGCATGCACTTGATTGGTAATGCATTATTTTTGTTTTTTCTCATACCATCTATTATTTTGGCTGCTAGAAACTACGGAATGATTGGGGCAGGTTGGGCGTGGTTAGTAGCCAATGCTATATATTTTTTATTTTGGACACCTCTAGTGCATCGTCGATTTTCTCCGGGTATGCACAGCAGTTGGTTGTGGTGTGATATTGCTCGTCCAGCTTTTCTGCCTATAGCTGCGGTTCTATTAGTTGTGAAATTCATGCCTTGGTTTGAAAATCGCGCCTTGCTAGCGGCGGAGTTAGTTGGTATTGGTTTTGTGCTATTGATTTTGGCCTTTCCACTGGCTAGCCGTATTAAAATATTAAATGAAGAACCATATTTTGCAAATTAATACACCTACCATTGCTGAATCTGAGTCGTTGGGACGGGTGCCGAAAGTCTCTATCTGTGTGGTGACCTATAACCATGAAAAATATATAGGGCAATGTTTACAGAGTCTTGTGGAACAAAAGACAAATTTCGATTTTGAGATTATTGTTGGAGACGATTTTTCGACTGATGGAACTCGAGAAATAGTCAAGAGTTTTGAAAAAAAATATCCAAGTGTTATATTTTCACTATTTCATGGTGAAAATATCGGTCCAACGAGAAATTATGTCCAGACGCATCTATTAGCTCAAGGGGAATTCGTTGCACACCTTGATGGGGATGATATTGCGTACCCAGGTAAATTGCAAGTTCAGTATGATTTCTTGAGTAAAAATAAAAATTATGTTTTGGTTTGGCATAGAGTTGATATTTTCGATGATTGGGGAAATGTTAATTCATCTTTGCATCACCGTCTTGGCGAAGTTATTAATGTAGATGAAATAACTCTTAAGGATTTAGCAAAGTTTGGTTCGCTAGGTGCTGCGAGTTCCCTTATGTATAGAAAATCTGCAGCAGATTTTTTAAAGAAAATTCATGGAGAAGCATTAGATTATTTTATTGCTATTTCTCTTTTGAATAGCGGCATTGCTGCTCGATTAGATGATATTTTGGGCGGGTACAGAATTAATTTATCGCAAGTAACAGCTTCTAAGACGAAGAGTAGATATTTCGTTAGATCACCAATGCGTAATCTCTATGCCAGTCATTTGAAAAGTTTATATTTTGACAATAAAAATTTAAAAGAAGATATATTTTTAAATGCCTTTTTTAATTTTCTGATTGAAATTAGATTTTTGCGGCAATCTGCAATTCCATTCTTGCTTTTATTTTTGCGTACTTTGAATATTTCGTCATTATTGAAGATTCCTTATTATTTTTTTGACGCGATGAAAATTAGAGATAGATAATGAGTAGAAGTAATAAATTGTTCATTGCAAATCCATTTTGGATTTTATTTGGTATTTATTTTTTCGCTAATGCGTATTCGCTAATGGTTGCTTTGACAGGAGCTCCATTGGGTGTTGACTCTCAGCAGTATGTTTTTGAGCTGGAGGATGTTTTTTTGACGAGTCTTGCTCTATTTTTTTCATTTTGTTTTGTTTTATTTATTTATTATTTTTCCTATCAATCTGCTCGAGTTAAATCTGTATTTAGTCTTGGTAATAGGGTGGGCTTATTTGTTCTGATTATTCAGCTTGCATATTTTATTTATAGCTATATGTATGGCGTTAATATTGCGGGAGTTGAGGATTCTGTAGAGGGTATGGTTCTTTTGAGAATTTTATTCTCTATTATTCAGCCTGAAATTATTTATCTGATAGCTGCTCCTGGATTAAGGTCAAGGTGGTGGTTTGTTATTAACTCTGCAGTCTATATAGTTTCATCTTTAATGAGGGGGTGGATGGGCGGATTATTTTTGATTGCAATAATTTTTTTAATTAAAAAATATCCTTTCGAAATTAGTTGGAAAAGATTTTTTTATGTGTGCGGAGTTATTTTTGTTGGGGTTTTAATTTTTCCGATATTGGTTAGTGTTAAATGGTCAATCAGATCGGGAGAAGGTTTTGATAATGCATTGATTTATTTGCGCGAAGTTGGTTATTTTAATTACATGTTTGAGAGCTTTGGATATCTTATAAATAGATTTCAAATGTTCGGGCATGTTGCTTTGTTAAGTGAAAATTCAAATTTTCTATTTGAATCATACTCTGCAGATAAATTTATTCCTTATTGGATGGATGGACTTCCTCAATGGATTTGGTTGAAATTTAGTGGGGTTGAGATATTTCAACTAAATAGGTATATGGTGAGTGAATTTTTCGGCTCAGATAATTTGGCATACTCAACTAATCCAGGAATAGCTGGCTGGTTTTTTGTGTTGAAAGAAAAATCGCTAGTGTTTTTGATTTACTTGTTAGCTATCACGGTTATTCCTGCAATCTTTATTTTGAAGTTCGCTGGCGAAAAATATTTTCTATATTTAATGTGTTTTTCGTTTGTATACTTGTTTCATGGTTGGATCGGTGCATACTTTAATATGATGATCTATCTTGTTTTATTTGTTGGATTTCGTAAAATTTTTCTACAAAGTTTTATAAAATGAATTAAATGTTTTTGCGTAATATTTAATTGCATTAATTTTATTTTTCTAATTTAACTAGAGATAGTATGATTTTGAATGATTCGAAATTTAGTGTGTCGGTCCTGATGTCTGTATATGAGAAAGAGCAGCCGGCTTTTTTGAGGCAAGCTCTTCAGAGTTTACTGGAGCAAGTGCTGCAGGCTGATCAGGTTGTTTTAGTGTGTGATGGCCCGATTCCATCGTCGCTAGATGAGGTCGTTGCGGAGTTTTCTCGCGTAATGCCCTTGACTATCATTAGATTGCCCACTAATGTTGGATTGGCGAGAGCATTGAATTCTGGTCTTCAATATTGTGATAGTGAGTGGGTTGCTCGATTTGATACCGATGATATATGCGAAAGAAATAGATTTTCTAAACAGATCGACTTCATAAAAAATAATCCTGATGTGGATGTTTTGGGTTCAAGCATTGTTGAGTTTGAATCTAATCCAGATGAGCCATATGCGATGCGCAAAGTAAAGTTAACGCACGCTGAAATAGCATCAGCTGCTCGATTCAAAAATCCAATGAATCATATGACGGTGATTTTTCGTAAAAATGCTGTTTCTGGTGTTGGTGGGTATCCATTTGATGAATTAAATGAGGACTATGCATTGTGGATTAAATTAATTATGAATGGATATAGGATGTCAAATATATCAGAACCTTTGGTTCGAGCAAGAGCTGGCCGAAGCATGGTTTCTCGCAGAGGAGGCTTTAATTATTTTGTGACTGAATTTAATATGCAGAAACGAATACTTAGAGAGGGGTTTATTAGTATTTGGATATTTTTTTATAATGTTATAGTTCGTTTTTTTGTTCGCTTGATGCCAAATTATTTGCGAAATATTTTGTATAAATTGTTTCTTCGTGATAAAACTATTTGAGATTTTATGTCAAGTATTTTAATTACTGGCGCTTCAGGCTTTGTTGGATGTGAGATTCTGACGCAACTGCTGAAAAGTGAAGAGTCTGTGAAGTTGGATGTTGCGGTCAGAAAATTGAATGAATTGTGGCCGAAACGAGTATTTCAGCATGTGATTAATGAGATTGATGGGGGAACTGACTGGTCATCTGTTGTCAAGGGGAAATCGACTGTTATTCACTGCGCTGCGAGAGCGCATATATTGCATGATAAGGCAATAAATCCATTGCAAGAGTTTCGCCGGATCAATGTTGATGGGACATTGAATTTGGCGAGGCAGTCTGTTAAGGCAGGTGTGAGAAGGTTCATATTTCTAAGTTCCATTGGTGTGAACGGTGCTGAGACCTTTTTGCATCCTTTCACTGAGTTTGATACGGCTGCGCCACATTCTCCATATGCTATGTCGAAGTACGAGGCTGAACTGGGGCTTCAAATATTGGCTGCTGAAACGGGTATTGAGATTGTTATAATTAGGTCGCCATTAGTTTATGGGCCCAAGGCGCCCGGTAATTTTGGTTCGCTCATGCGGTGGATTAGAAGTGGTGTACCATTGCCACTTGGTTCTATTAATAATCGACGCAGTCTAGTTTCCATCAACAATCTTGTTGACTTGATATTGATATGTGTAAATCATCCTGCAGCTTCTAATCAAGTTTTTTTTGTATCCGATAACGAAGATGTTTCCACCACTGAGCTGTTGCGCCGTATGGGGAAGGCGATGGGCAATCCGGCACGTTTAGTACCGATACCTAGTAGTTTTTTACGAATGGCGGCGACGGCGCTAGGGCGGCGGGAGATTGCAATCCGTTTATGTGGATCTTTGCAGGTAGATATTGAAAAAACACGACGATTATTGGGATGGAATCCGCCTCTTTCGCTTGACGAAGGTCTAAAGAAGGCTGCAGAAGGAGGCGCGAGTGAAAAGAATTTTTGATTTATTGGTGGCATTGGCTGCTGTTTTAGTCTTGGCTGTTCCGATACTAATCGTAGCCTTAGGGGTTGGGCTGACTTCTGCTGGTCCAGTTTTATACTGGTCTGATCGAGTGGGACGTAATAACAAAATTTTCAAGATGCCCAAGTTCCGTAGTATGCGCGCGGGAACTCCTGCTGTGGCTACGCATTTGTTGGCTAATCCAAAAGCTCATCTAACACCAATAGGTGGTTTTTTGAGAAAGAGTAGCCTAGATGAGTTGCCGCAACTTTGGAGTATTCTGGTTGGTGATATGAGCTTTGTCGGGCCGCGTCCTGCGTTGTTTAACCAGCAGGATTTGATTGAGCAACGTACGGAGCTTGGTGTTCATACCTTGGTGCCTGGTTTAACTGGCTGGGCTCAAGTGAATGGGCGTGATGAATTACCAATTTCGGAGAAGGTCAAGTTGGATGCCGAGTATCTGAAGCATCACTCGCTGTGGATCGATATTCGGATTCTGTGGCTGACTTTTGTGAAAGTTTTGAGTCGTGATGGAATTACGCACTGACCGTTTGAATTGAGGAAATGATGCGCTTATTAATTGTAGGGGCTGGTGGGCATGGTAAGTCTGTTGCAGAGGCCGCCTTGGCATCTGGCAGCTTTACCTTGTCTGGGTTCCTGGATGACCAGGCAAAAAATGTCTGGGAATTTCCAGTTTTTGGTGGAACTCAGGATATGGCCGCGTGGCGTGAGGCTGCGGATGTTGCCATTGTTGCCATTGGGAATAATTTATTACGTCAGCAGTTGCAGCAACAGCTTATGCAGGCAGGCTATACGTTAACATCAGTGATTCATCCGCGGGCCACGGTTTCTCCAAGTGCAGAATTGGGAGTTGGCAGTGCGATAATGGCGGGATCTATTATTGGTACTGAAGCAAAGCTTGGAGTGGGAGTGATTGTGAATAGCGGTGCAGTGGTTGATCACAATTGTGTTGTTGGGAATTATGGACATCTCGGTGTGGCATCAGCCATGGCTGGCGGAACCCAATTGGGTGCAGGGGCTTGGATGCAGGCAGGCGCTGCTCTGGGATGTGGCGTAGAAGTGCTACCTGGTGCATTTTTATCGTCGGTTTCAGCATTCAGAACGGAGTAGAGAATGCGGCGTTTGCAGTCGATGGTCGCGCTTCTCCTCACATTGCCTCGCTTGGCGAAGCAGGCGGTGGTTTTTAGTGTGGATCTGATCATGGCTTTGCTGGCTGTTTGGCTGGCTTTTTATTTACGCATAGATCAGACAGGCTGGCCAATATTGCAGCAGGACTTCGTATATGGCTTAGCTGTGGTGCTGTTCGTACCAGTTTTTGTGCGCATGGGCCTGTACCGCGCAATCTTCCGCTATGCCGGTATGCCAGCGGTTGTGGCCACTGCGACTTCTGTTCTCATCTACGGCATCTTCTTCTTTGCGATTTTGCTGTGGATGCGCTGGGATGGGGTTCCACGCAGCATAGGCTTGATTCAGCCTATCTTATTCCTGCTGTTAGCAGGGGGCTGGCGTATTTTTGCGCGCTACTGGTTATCTGGGGGGAGTGATGCCGAGCATGACTCGCTTTTCAAAAAGCATTTGTTGATTTATGGTGCAGGCGAAGCAGGAGTGCAGACAGCATCTGCTTTAGACGTGATGCGTGAATTTTCAGTGCGCGGATTTGTTGATGAGGATCCAGATAAAATCGGGCGCACTATCAACGGAACCCCCATCATTGATCCTGCTGATGTGGCTGAATTTATTCAAAATCACAATATCTCCAACATCTTGCTGGCAATCCCTTCCTTGAATCGCCAGAGACGTCGAGAAATAATCGATCAACTGCAGTTGTTGCCTGTGCATGTGCGCTCTCTACCTGGCATGTTGGATCTTGCCTCGGGCAAGGTGACGGTGGCGGATTTTCAGGAGCTGGATATTGAGGATCTGCTGGGGCGCGATCCGGTTGCCCCCAATCAGCAACTGCTGGCCAAAAATTTGAGTGGCAAGGTGGTGCTGGTGACGGGGGCTGGCGGAAGCATTGGTAGTGAGCTGTGTCGGCAGATCATCATGGAGAATCCGCAGGCATTGGTACTGGTGGAGCACAACGAATATGGGCTCTACTCGATTCATCACCAACTGGAACTGCTGTGCAAGGAGCATGGGTTGAGTGTGCAGTTGATGCCCCGATTGGGGAGTATCCGAAATTTGCGCCGCCTGCGCGCTATTTTTAAAGAGCACATGCCTCACACGGTCTATCATGCTGCGGCTTATAAGCATGTGCCACTCGTGCAAGAGAACCCAGCGGAAGGCATTCTGAACAATGTCTTTGGCACACTCAATGTAGCGCGTGTGGCGATGGAGGCGGGGGCGGAGCGCTTTGTGCTCATCTCTACCGACAAGGCGGTGCGACCTACCAACGTAATGGGGGGCAGTAAGCGAATGGCAGAGCTGGTGCTGCAGGCTATGGCTGCGGTACCGAGCGTGGACTTTACGCCCATCGATGAACAGCCCGCAGGCCGAACCACTGTAAATCGCACCTGTTTTTGCATGGTGAGATTTGGCAATGTGCTGGGTAGCAGTGGCAGTGTGGTGCCGCTGTTTCGCAGCCAATTGCGTAGTGGTGGGCCATTGACGGTGACACATGCTGCCGTGACGCGCTACTTCATGACTATTCCGGAGGCAGCACAGTTGGTGTTACAGGCTGGAGCCATGGGCGATGGTGGTGATGTGTTTGTCCTTGATATGGGGAAACCAGTGAAGATCGTTGACTTGGCTCGTCGGATGATTCAGCTGTCTGGTTTGACTGTTAAGGATGAGGCGCACGCATCTGGAGATATCGAGATCAAGGTTGTTGGTTTGAGGCCTGGCGAAAAGCTTTACGAAGAACTTCTCATTGGCGATAACCCGGAAACAACGGAGCATGCTCGGATTATGAAAGCGCACGAGCAATTCTTGTCTTGGGACGGTTTGCTGCCTCACCTTTTGACGCTGCGAGCTGGAGCGAAAGCAGGAGATGCGGAGTTGATCAACAATGTACTGACTCAGCTAGTCAGTGGGTACGTTCGATCAGATAGCGACGAGGTGATGCGCGTGAGCAGCAAGGCAACTCGGCAGTTGATGAGCCATCCAACGGTTCACTGAAAGACTATCCTTCTTTGTATCCATCCTTCAGATGAGGCAAAATTCCCATAGAAGGCAAGGCCGCTTATCAGCGGCCTTTTATTTTCAATTTGCAAAAACCTGTTTGCGCAGGCACTCGTACCCATGGACCCCATCACCCACATCGCCCCTCGCGACAAAGCCGAAATTCTCGCGCAGGCACTGCCCTACATCCGTAAGTTTCATGGCAAGACCATGGTTATCAAGTATGGCGGTAACGCCATGACCGATCCGGCTCTGCAGGCCGACTTTGCAGAAGATGTGGTTCTGCTCAAGTTGGTGGGTATCAATCCGGTGGTGGTTCATGGTGGTGGGCCTCAGATTGAAGCGGCGCTGGGGCGTCTGGGTAAGAAGGGGGAGTTCATTCAGGGCATGCGTGTCACGGATGAAGAGACCATGGAAGTCGTGGAGTGGGTGCTTGCTGGTGAGGTGCAGCAGGACATCGTGGGTCTGATCCATCAAGCCGGCGGAAAGGCCGTGGGTCTGACGGGGCGTGACGGCGGCCTGATCCGCGCCAAGAAGCTCAAGATGCTGGATAACAAGGATCCGAGCATTGAGCACGATGTGGGGCATGTGGGCGATATCGTCGCGATCGACCCAAGCGTTGTGAAGGCACTGCAGGATGATGCGTTCATTCCTGTGATCAGCCCCATCGGTTTTGGTGAAGAGAACGAGAGCTACAACATCAACGCGGACGTGGTGGCGAGCAAGCTGGCGACTGTGTTGCAAGCTGAAAAACTGGTGCTTTTAACCAACACTCCGGGTGTTCTGGATAAGGCAGGCAAGCTGCTGACCGATCTGACTGCGCGTGAAATCGACGGTTTGTTTGCGGATGGCACGATTTCTGGCGGGATGTTGCCCAAGATTGCTGGTGCTCTGGATGCCGCCAAGGCCGGTGTGAACGCGGTTCACATCATTGATGGTCGCGTGCCGCATTCCATGCTGCTGGAAATTTTGACGGACCAGGCTTATGGCACGATGATTCGTAGCCATTGATGAGCCTGTCTGGCCCTGACGTGTGGCAGCCCATTCAGGGTAGCCTTTCGCATAAAGCGTTAACATCGTCACAGGGCTTTTCCGGGCGGACCTGAGCTCAGGACCCCGCCGCAAGCCGCCTCTTTGGGCGGCTTTTGTTTTTGAGCTAGGTAGGACTTTATGCGTTTGCTTCTGGTGGAAGATGATGTGATGGTGGCCAGCGGTATCAAGCTGGGTCTGTCCGATGCAGGTTATGCCGTGGACTGGGTCGGTAGTGCTGAGCGTGCTCTGGAGGTGCTGGCTCAGGAGGCGTTTGATGTAGCGGTGATCGATATCGGTCTGCCAGGCATCAACGGGCTGGAACTAACCCGCCGCCTGCGCAGCAGCGAGGTGGAAAGCAAGGCCATGCCGGTTTTGATCCTCACTGCGCGTGATGCGCTGCAGGATCGGGTGCAGGGGCTGGACTGGGGGGCGGATGACTATATGGTCAAGCCCTTTGAGCTTCCCGAGCTGCTGGCGCGTCTGCGGGCGCTGATGCGCCGTTCGCAGGCCGCAACGTCTGCTGTGCTGAACTTTGGCTGTATTGAGCTGGATACGGCGGGTCGCCGTGCTGGTGCCCGTCAGGCACCGCAAGAAGGTGAGAACGAAGGCAAGCTGCTGGCGATTGATCTGGGTCCGCGCGAATGGACGGTGCTTGAGTATCTGTTGCTCAATGCGCCTAAGCCTGCCAGCAAAGAGAAATTGCTGCAGGCGCTGACGGGCTGGGACCGTGAAATCACACCCAATGCCGTAGAGGTTTATGTCTCGCGTCTGCGCAGCAAACTGGAGCCGCATGGCGTGGCTTTGCGCTCTATTCGTGGCTTTGGTTATCGGTTGGAGTTGATGCCTGAAGTTCTTTGATTAAATTGCTTTGATTCATCAAACTGATAGCTGCTTGCGCTTGATTGATATTGATTTCAGATAGCTTTATCTCTTAATTCTTTATTAATAATGCGCTGGCAGCTATGAAAAATAGAGCTATCAGCCTCTTTATTCACATACGTATTAATGACCGCCAATCTGCGTTTTCGTCTGCTGGTTTTGCTTCTGGTGCCGCTGATGCTGCTGGGGGCCATGGGCGGCTGGTTCAGCTACAGCGCGGCGGATGAGGCTTCTACCCAGCATGACCAGCGCTTGCTGCGATTGCTGCCCGCATTGGCGGATTCGGTTCTAGCCCCGTCGATTGCCGATGGCACGCCGCCGCTGGTGTCGCTGACTCCCTCGGTTGAGGATTTTTTGCGCAATCAGGGCGATGAAGTGGGTTATGCCATTGGCGATCTGCAAGGCAATGTGGTTGCGGGCGATGCCTGGATACGCTTTGATGTTCCGGCTACTGGCACGGCGGAATTTCACAGCCAGGAGCATGACGGAGTGACCTATCGCGTGGGGGTGCTCAAGGCCGAGACCTATGGCGCGGGTGAGATGGTCGTCATGCTGGCGGATAGCAGTGATGTGCGCCAGCAATGGGTGCGCCAGTTGATCATGCATGTGCTGCTGCCCAATCTGCTGCTGATTGCCGGGGCGGCCGTGGCGATTTACTGGTCGGTCAGCCGGGCCTTCAAGCCGCTGCATAAGCTGACTCAGGCGGTCGAGCGCCGCTCACCGCGCGACCTCAGCCCTATTGATGAGCAGACATCCCCTGCTGAAGTGCGCCCGCTGGTGCGTGCGCTCAATCGCCTTTTCTCTTTAGTCAATGCGCAGGCCGAAGGTCAGCGCCGCTTTGTGGCTGATGCGGCCCACCAGTTGCGCACGCCACTGGCGGCCTTGCAGGCGCAGGTAGAGGCCTGGGCGCTGAGCGCGCAAGAGGCGCAGCGCATTGCCAAGCGTAGCGGCGGGCAGGCGCAGGTGGTGCTGAATGTGGAGCAGATTGAGCAGTTGCGTGATGCCACGCGGCGTACCTCTCAGCTAACGCGCCAGTTGTTGGCTCTGTCGCGTGCGGATGCCCGCAATGCCGAGGTGCAGCCTCTGCAAGAGGTCGATCTCAAAGACCTGTGCGAGAGCATGCTGGAGACTTTTATCGACCGGGCCTCAGCCAAGGGTCTGGACTTTGGGCTGGAAGTTCAGCCAGCTTCTGTCTGGGGCCATAGCTGGTTGCTGCGTGAGCTGGTCTCGAACCTGGTGGAAAACGCCATTAAATACACGCCCCAAGGTGGCCGTGTCACGCTGCTTTGCGGACTGCGCCCGCAGCCTGTGGGTACGGATGATGTCACGCTGCTCAATATGCCCGGCGTGGCGCAATGGGCCTATATCGAGGTTGATGACGATGGCCCCGGTGTGCCCGAGGAAGAGCGCAGCCAGATTACCCAGCGCTTTTATCGCGCTCAGGGTGTGGTGGAAGAGGGCACGGGTTTGGGTTTGGCGATTGCCGATGAGATTACTCAACTCCATCAAGGCGTTCTGAGTTTTGCCGACGGTAGTTTGGGTAAAGGCTTATTAGTAAGGCTTGAAATTCCAGTTCAAACAGTTTCAGAAGGTAGCCATGATCTATCTGAAGGTCTGCAAGGGTGATTTCTCGGTTACGCTTGGGAGGTGGTGAGAGCGGTGGGTTGAATGTTCAGGCGCGGAGACCACAAAACCGGATTAAGTACGGTTTTGCAAACCTGAAAGCCTGCCGATTAGGGAGTCGTGTGCTTAACAGTGCAACTGGCTGTGAGAAAATTGCTAATAAATACTGAGTCGCCTATGTCTGAGTCTGAAGTCCTGTCGCCTGTTTCCAATAACGAAAATCTAACTGAGGACACATCCGTCGCTCCTGCATTGGCCCCTGCGCGCAAGCGTCCCAAGCCTGGCGAGCGCCGTGAGCAAATCTTGCAGGCCCTGGCATCCATGCTGGAAAAGCCCGGTGCCGATCGCATTACAACGGCTGCCCTGGCTGCCCATCTGAGCGTGAGCGAGGCGGCTCTGTATCGCCACTTCGCCAGCAAGGCCCAGATGTTTGAAGGCCTGATTGAATTCATCGAGCAGTCTGTCTTCTCCATGGTGCAGCAAATCGTAGGCCGTGATGTGCCAGAGGCACCGCACAACCCTATCGAAGGCGCGCGCAATGCCAACCGCGTGATCGCTCTGCTGCTGCAGTTTGGTGAGAAGAACCCTGGAATGGTGCGTGTGATGGTGGGCGATGCCATCGTGTTTGAGCACGAGCGCCTGCAAACGCGCATGAACCAGTTCTTTGACCGCATTGAATCCACCCTGCGCCAGTGCCTGCGCCCTGCAGCGGGTGCTATGGGTTCTTCCGCTCCTACGGCTGAAGCATCGGTAGCAGCCAGCGTGTTGACTGCGTTTGCGCTGGGCCGTCTGCAGCGTTATGCCCGCTCGGGCTTCCGCCGCCTGCCGACGGAGCACCTGGATGCAAGCCTGGCCATGATGGTCGTGGTTTAAGTCCAGCGACTTTCCCGTCATGAAAAACGCCGCAGTCGCAGGACTGGCGGCGTTTTTTCATGGTGGCGAGGATGGTGCAGCTAGGGAAATCCTTTGCAAGAAAGGATAAGTGTTTACCCTTTATGCGCCTGAATCGATAAAGAAACTGTGCAAAATAGAACGAACGTTCGTTTTATTGGGAATTTCATGGTTTCGTCTTCCGTTCCCCGTTCTTCAACTTCTCCCGCTAGCCGGGATGCGGCGCATTTGGCTGGCCGCGTAGAGGGGAGTGCCGGGCTGAATAATCCAGAGATGCCCGCAAAGACTGCAGCCAAGTCTCGCAAGGCGCCGCCCGCTGCGCAAGCTGCTGTTAGCCCCAAGGCAGAGGGCGCTGAGCCTGCCGTCAAGACTTCGGGACGCTCATTGGCAAAAGGCCAGCAAACCAAGGCCACGATTGTGGAGGCTGCTCTTAATTTGGCAACCCATATAGGTCTGGAAGGCCTGTCCATCGGTGCGATTGCTGAACTTACGGGTATGAGCAAGTCAGGTGTGTTTGCTCACTTTGGCTCGCGTGAAGAGTTGCAGATTTCCGTGGTGCATGAATACCACGACCGTTTTGAGCAGGAAGTGTTCTACCCAGCCATCGAGGCAGAGCGTGGCATACCGCGTCTGCGTGAGCTGTTTGGAAACTGGATGAAGCGCACTTCCATGGAGATTGATTCCGGCTGCATCTATATCAGCGGTGCCGTGGAGTTTGACGACCGCACCGGGCCTGTGCGCGATGCGCTGGTCGAGTCCGTCAGCACCTGGCTGGCTGCCATGCGTCGCACGATTGAGCAGAGTCAGGAGTGTGGCGACCTGCGTGCTGATGCCGATGCAAGCCAGTTGCTGTTTGAAATTCACGGCCTGATTCTGGCTCTGCACTACGAAGCCCGCTTCTTGCACAGCGAAGGCTCGATCGAGCGTGCCCATGCTGGCTTCAACAATATTCTGGCGCGCTACGCCAGTGAGCCACCAGCGGCCTGACGCCCCACACGGCAAGCGACAAGTCCATCTAGCAACCCTATCCAACGCGCAACTACCTCAGGAGACGACACATGCCCAGCTACAACCCGCCACTGCGTGATATGCAATTCCTCATGCATGAGGTCTTCAAGGTCGCTGAGTCTTATCAGCAGATGCCCACGCACGCCGAGGTGGATGTAGACACCATCAATGCGGTGCTGGAAGAGGCTGGCAAGTTTGCGGCCAATGTGACCTTTCCGCTGAACATCAGCGGAGATGCCGAGGGTTGCACGCTGGACAAGGCCACGCATGAGGTAACTACGCCCAAAGGCTTCAAGCAAGCCTATGCCCAATTTGTGGAGGGTGGCTGGCCTGCATTGTCCTGCGACCCCGAATACGGCGGTCAGGGCCTGCCCATGGTGCTGAACTCGGCGCTGTATGAAATGCTCAACAGCGCCAATCAGGCGTGGACCATGTACCCCGGCCTGTCCCACGGAGCCTATGAAGCCCTGCATGCTTACGGTACACCCGAGCAGAAGAAGACGTATCTAGGCAAGCTGACCAGCGGTGAGTGGACGGGCACCATGTGCCTGACCGAGTCGCATTGCGGCACCGATCTGGGCCTGCTGCGCAGCAAGGCCGAGCCGCTGGCCGATGGCACTTACAAGATCACCGGCAACAAGATTTTCATCTCCGCTGGCGAGCACGACTTCACCGAAAACATCGTGCATCTGGTGCTGGCCCGCCTGCCTGATGCGCCTGTGGGCTCCAAGGGCATCAGCCTGTTTGTGGTGCCCAAGTTCCTGATCAAGGCCGATGGCTCCCTGGGCGAGCGCAACCCCATCTTCTGCGGTGCGCTGGAGCACAAGATGGGCATCCACGGCAATGCCACGGCGCAGATCAATATCGATGGCGCCATCGGCACCATGGTGGGTGAGCCCAACAAGGGCCTGCAAGCCATGTTTGTGATGATGAATGCCGCCCGGCTGGGCGTGGGCAACCAGTCGCTGGGCTTGACCGAAGTGGCGTTCCAGAACGCGCTGGCCTATGCCAAGGACAGGCTGCAGATGCGTTCGCTGTCTGGCGTCAAGGCCAAAGACAAGCCAGCGGACCCCATCATCGTGCACCCCGATGTGCGCCGCATGCTGATGACAGCCAAGGCCTATGCCGAAGGCGGCCGCGCGCTGTCCACCTTCAGCGCACTGCTGATTGATACCGAACTGAACCACCCTGACGAAAAAGTGCGCAAAGACAGTGCAGAGCTGGTCGCGCTGCTCACGCCCATCGTCAAGGCCTTTATCACCGACAACGGCTGGATCTCCACCACCATGTGCCAGCAGGTCTATGGCGGCCACGGCTTCATCACCGAATGGGGCATGGAGCAGTTTGTGCGCGATAACCGCATCAACATGATTTATGAGGGTACCAACGGCGTGCAGGCGCTGGACTTGCTGGGCCGCAAGATCCTGGGCAACCAGGGCGCCACGCTCAAGAAGTTTGGCAAGCTGATTGGCAAGCTGGTGGAGGAAGAGGGCGTCAATGAAAAGATGAGCGAGTTCATTACGCCCATCGCCATGCTGGGCGATCAGATGACCAAGTTCACCACCGAAATCGGTTTCAAGGGCATGCAAAACCCCGACGACGTGGGCGCGGCATCTGTGGACTATCTGCGCGTGGCCGGTCACCTGGTCTTTGGCTACCTGTTTGCCCGCATGGCGCAAGTGGCTCTGCGCGAGATTGCTGCTGGCAATGCCGACCCCTTCTATCTGGGCAAGCTGCAGACCGCACGTTTTTACTTTGCCAAGCTGTTCCCCGAAACACTGACGCTGATGTGCACCGCCCGTGCAGGCAGCCAGTCGCTGATGGACACCGACGCCGCTCTGGCCTGAAGCTCCGCAAGCCATGCAGTCGCGCTATTGAAAGCGTAGCTGCATGCGCTGATTCATCCCTTGTTTTACTTTTAAAGGACTTGGAAATGAAGAAGATTAAAGCACTAGCAGCTCTTGTTTTGGTAGCGGGCGGCATGTCCACTGCATTGGCGCAGATGTCGCCCGTAGGCACCTGGCGCAGCATGGACGAGAAAGAAAATACGCCCAAGGCGCAGGTGAAGATCACCGAAGCGGGGGGCATTGTCTCTGGCAAGGTCGAAGCGCTGCTGCGCAAAGGCGCTGACCCCAATCAGCTGTGCACCGAGTGCAAGGACGAGCTGAAAGACAAGCCCATGGTGGGCATGACGCTGATCAGCGGCGTCAAAAAGGCCGAGGGCAAGGAAGTCTGGGAGGGTGGCAAGATTCTCGACCCCGAAAACGGCAAGACCTACACCGTGCGGCTGACGCCCATCGAAGACGGCAAAAAGCTGGAAGTGCGTGGCTCCATCGGCCCCTTCTGGCGCACGCAGACCTGGATCCGCGTTCAGTAAATCTCAAGACAAAACAGCCAGCGTTGACGCTGCTTGACGCTAGGTTAAGCAGCAGCTGGCCCTTAATGGAACATTGCTCATGTCCCGATTCAATGTGAAAAAAGTCGCCGTGCTGGGTGCGGGCGTGATGGGTGCGCAGATTGCCGCCCATCTGGTTAACGTCAAGGTGCCGGTCATTTTGTTTGACCTGCCCGCCAAAGAAGGCTCCAAGAGCGGCATTGCAGAGCGCGCCATCGCCAATCTCAAAAAGCTCAAGCCTTCGCCCATTGGGGTGGCCGATGATGTGGATCTGATTCAGCCCGCCAACTACGAAGAGCACATGAAGCTGCTCAAGGGTTGCGATCTGGTCATTGAGGCCATTGCCGAGCGCATGGACTGGAAGCTGGACCTGTATCACAAGGTCGCCCCCTTCATTGCCAAGCATGCGCTGGTCGCATCCAACACTTCGGGTTTGTCTATCACCAAGCTCAGCGAGGCTTTACCCGATGTCATCAAGCCGCGTTTTTGCGGCATTCACTTCTTTAACCCACCGCGCTATATGCAGCTGGTGGAGTTGATCAACACGCCCACCACCCAGCCCGAAGTGCTGGACCAGCTTGAAACCTTTGTGACCGCGGTGCTGGGCAAGGGTGTGGTGCGCGCGCATGACACGCCCAACTTCATCGCCAACCGCATTGGTATTGCTGGCATGCTTTCCACCATGAAGCAGGCCGAAAATTTTGGTTTGAACTTTGATGTGGTCGATGACCTCACTGGCAAAAAGCTGGGCCGCGCATCAAGCGGTACCTTCCGCACTGCGGATGTGGTGGGGCTGGACACCATGGCCCACGTCATCAAGACCATGCAGGAGAATCTGAACGAGCAAAGCGACCCCTTCTTTGCTAACTTTGGCACACCCAAGGTGCTGCAAAAGCTGCTGGATCTCGGCTTTCTGGGTAATAAAACCAAGCAGGGCTTTTACAAGCGCGTGGGTCGTGAAACCATGCAGTTTGAGCTGGACAGCGAGGACTACATTCCAGCCGGTGGCAAGGCCGACGAGGTGTATGGCCGCATGCTCAAAAAGCCCGCAGCTGAGCGCTTGAAACTGCTGCGCAATGCCGAGGGCAAGGAAGGCCAGTTCCTCTGGGCCATTCTGCGCGACAGTTTTCACTACGCTGCCGTGCATCTTGAGCATATTGCCGACTGCGCACGTGATCTGGACCAAGCCATGCGCTGGGGCTATGGCATGCAACAAGGCCCGTTCGAGCTGTGGCAAGACGCTGGCTGGCTGGATGTGGCCAAGATGGTTCAGGAAGATATTGATGCAGGCAAGGCGCTGTGCAAGGCACCGCTGCCTCAATGGGTGTTTGAAGGCCCGGTGGCTGATTCCGGTGGCGTGCACACCGCCAATGGCTCGTGGAGCGCATCTCAGGCCCAATTTGTGCCGCGCCGTGTGCTGCCGGTGTACGAACGCCAGCTCTTCCCCGAAAAGCTGCTGGGCGAAACCAACCTGCCCGACTGGCAGACCGCTGGCACCACGATTGCTGAAACCAAAGCGCTGCGTACCTGGACGCTGGATGGCAATGTCTTGATCGCCAGCATCAAGAACAAGATGCACGCCATCAGCCCCGAAGTCATGGAAGGTCTGATGGAGGCGGTGGACGTGGCCGAGAGCGATTTTGATGGCATGGTCATCTGGTCGGGCGACTCGCCTTTCAGCGTGGGAGCTGACCTTGAAGCTACCATGCCCGCCTTTGTGATTGGCGGCGCGGATGCTATCGAAAGCATTGAGCAAGAGCTGCAAAACCTGATGCTGCGCCTGCGTTATGCACAGGTGCCTGTGGTGTCGGCCATTCATGGGCTGGCGCTGGGCGGCGGTTGCGAAATGGCCGTGTACTCGGCCCGCCGCGTGGCGCATATGGAGAGCTATATCGGACTGGTAGAAGTCGGCGTGGGTCTGGTGCCCGGCGCCGGTGGCCTGACTTATATCGCCCGCCGCGCAGCCGAAAATGCCGCCTCCAGCACGGGCAAGGATTTGCTGCCCTTCCTCACCGAAGGCTTTACCGCAGCCGCCATGGCCAAGGTGGGCACCAGTGCACTGGAGTCACGCAAGCTTGGCTACCTGCTGGACAGTGACATCGTGGTGGCCCACAAAGATGAAGTGCTGTTTGTGGCCATCAACGAAGCCAAGTCCATGGCCGCCAGCGGCTGGCGTGCACCGCTCAAGCGCAGCTTCCCCGTGGCGGGCCGCAGCGGTCAGGCCACTATCAAGGGCTCGCTGGTGAATATGCGCGACGGCGGCTTTATCAGCGAGTTTGACCAGTACATCGCAGGAATGATCGCCAACGTGGTGTGCGGCGGCGATGTGGATGCCGGAACGCTGGTGGATGAGGCCTATCTGATGAAGCTGGAGCGCAAGGCTTTCTGCCATTTGATTGCTCATCCCAAGACCCATGAACGTATCTTGGGCATGCTCAATACCGGCAAGCCGGTGCGCAACTAAGGCGAAGCGAGGAGATTCAAAAATGAAGCAAGTACAAGACGCCTACATCGTTGCCGCAACGCGCACGCCCATTGGTCGTTCGCACAAGGGCGTGTTTCGCAACTACCGCCCTGATGATCTGCTGGCCACCACGCTGAAAGCAGCGCTGGCTCAGGTTCCCGGCCTGGACCCGAAGGCCATTGAAGACATCATTTGCGGCTGCGCCATTCCTGAAGGTCAGCAAGGCCTGAATGTGGCGCGCATTGGCGCGGTGCTGGCGGGGCTGCCCACCAGCATTGGCGGCATTACCGTCAACCGCTTCTGTGCCTCGGGTTTGTCTGCCGTGGCCATGGCCGCTGACCGCATTCGTGTGGGCGAGGCCGATGTGATGGTTGCCGCCGGCGTGGAAAGCATGAGCATGGTGCCCATGATGGGTAACTCGCCCAGCCTGTCGCCCACCATCTTCGAGCGCGATGGCGACGTGGGCATTGCCTATGGTATGGGCCTGACAGCCGAGAAGGTAGCCCAGCAGTGGCAGGTCAGTCGTGAGGCGCAAGATGCCTTTGCGCTGGAGTCACACCGCCGCGCCATTGCAGCCCAGCAGGCGGGCGAGTTTTCCGACGAAATCACGCCGATTGAAGTGACAGACCGCACGCTGAACATTGCCACGGGCGAGCCCGTGATCAGCACCCGCACCGTGAGCCTAGATGAAGGGCCGCGCCTTGATACCAGTATTGAAGGTCTGGCCAAGTTGCGCACTGTATTTGCCGCACGCGGCTCGGTAACTGCAGGAAATAGCTCGCAAACCAGCGATGGTGCAGGCGCACTGATTCTGGCCAGTGGCGATGCCGTCAAGCGCTTTGGCCTGACGCCGCTGGCGCGCTTTGTGAGCTATGCGAGCAGAGGCGTTCCGCCCTCGATCATGGGCATTGGCCCGATTGAGGCCATCCCTGCCGCGCTGCGTTATGCCGGTCTCAGCCAGAACGACATGGACTGGATCGAGCTGAACGAGGCTTTTGCAGCCCAGTCTCTGGCGGTGATCAATACCCTCAATCTCGACCCCAGCAAGGTCAATCCCATGGGGGGAGCGATTGCACTGGGGCACCCGCTGGGTGCGACGGGTGCGATCCGTGCGGCGACCGTGGTGCACGCGCTGCGCCGCAAGCAGCTCAAGTACGGCATGGTGACCATGTGCGTGGGCATGGGCCAGGGCGCGGCCGGCATCTTCGAGCGCGTTTAAGCAGCGCAGGCACCTGATGCAGACCGCGCAGCAACCTGCAGTGCAGTGGACGGAGATGAACCTGCCCATCTCCGTCGGCCCGGCCCATTTGGTGCTGCGTCAATGTCAGCCCACGGCGGCAGCGGCGCTGGCGCATGTGGTGGTTGCCCCCGCCATGGGCGTGCAGCAAAGCTATTACCAGCCCTTTGCGCGCTGGCTGGCAGAGCAGGGTTATGGCGTGACCACGTTTGACTACCGTGGTCATGGCCTTTCGCTGCAAGGACCTATGCGCGATACCAAGGCTGATCTGCTGGACTGGGCCAAGGATTGTGAGCAGGTGGCGGCACAGCTCAAAAAACAATTCCCCGATCAGGCTTTGATCTGGATTGGGCACAGCATGGGCTCGCAATTGCCGGGCCTGGCTTCAATGCCTTTGCCCATTAATGGCCTGCTTTCCGTGGCCAGTGGCAGCGGCTACTGGCGCGATAACGCTGCGCCGACCAAACGCGTTATTCGATTTTTCTGGTGGGGCGTGGCGCCGCTGGCGACCTGGCTGTACGGCTCATTTCCGGGGCGCAAGCTGGGCGTGGTGGGTGACTTGCCTGCAGGCGTGCTCTGGCAATGGCGGCGCTGGTGCATGAACCCGCGTTACGCCATGGGCGTTGAAGGCGAATGGGCGGCCAATGCCTATGCCGCTGCCCACTACCCGCTGCATGCTTTGTATATGGAAGACGACGAAATGATGTCGCTGGCCAGCGTGCAGTCGCTGGTGGGCTGGTATCAGAGTGCGCCCAGCACGCTGGAGCATGTGAGTGCGGCGCTGGCTCCGTCAGGGCGCATAGGCCATCTGGGGTATTTCAGAGAAGAGATGGCTGAGCTACTGTGGCGACCCCTGTTGCCACTGCTGCAGAGCTGGCGCGCGGGTGATCGAAGCCCTGGCAAACCCTTGTTTAGGCCGTAAGAGTCACCTGTTTGACGGCCTTCATTCCTGCCCTTGGGCAACACTGAGACCTATGAGCACAGACCTCCACCCCTTTGATCGTGCCGTGGCCCTGACTGCCACGGGAGTGCCCAATCAGTACCGTGGGCAAGCATCGCCGGATTACTGGAACATGGTCGGACCCTATGGCGGCATTACGGCCGCCAGTCTGGTTCAGGCCATGCAGCAGCACCCGCAATGTCTGGGGGATCCGATCTCTATCACCGTCAATTACGCCGCGGCGGTTGGCCCTGGTGCTTTCGAGATTGAGGCCAACCCGGTGCGCACCAACCGCTCGACCCAGCACTGGATTTTGACCGTGCTGCAGCCTGATGCAGACGGAAAGATGCAGGTGGTGACCACGGCCACGGCGGTAACCGCTGTGCGCCGCGAGACCTGGAGCGTGAGCGATATGCCCATGCCCGCCGTCAAGCCAGCGGCAGAGTTTGAGCGTGTACCGCCACTATTCAAAGGTGTTGAGTGGCTCACCCGCTATGAGATGCGTTTTGTGAACGGTATTTTGCCTAAAGAGGAAGACGGCTCAGAGCGCGACTCTCTGACGCAGCTGTGGGTGAGAGACAATCCGCCGCGTCCGCTGGATTTTGCGTCGCTGGCTGCGGTCTCTGACGTGTTCTTTCCGCGGGCGTGGCTGCGCCGCGCCAAACGTGTGCCGGCGGGCACGGTGTCCATCACCGTGTACTTTCATGCCGGGCGAGAGGAGCTGGCCGCTGTGGGCGACGACCTGCTGCTGGCGCAGGCGCGCGGGCAGGAGTTCCGCAACGGATTTTTTGACCAGACAGCCCAGTTGTGGAGCAAGTCTGGCCAGATGCTGGCCACCAGCCACCAGATTGTTTATTACAAGGAATAAGGCGCCGAATCCGGCGACCGATTCACCATTCGATAAGGCAAGACCATGAGCAATACCCAGGATTCCCAGGACATTCTGGTGCACACCGAAGAGGGCGTTTGCACCATCACCTTCAACCGCGCAGCAAAGAAAAACTCCTTCACCGAAGCCATGTACACGCAGATGGCAGATGCGCTGGTATCGGCCAAGATCGATGCAGGCGTGCGCGTGGTGGTGTTCCAGGGTGATATCGCCATCTTCAGCGCGGGCAACGATATTGCAGACTTTCTCAAGCAAACATCGACCCCCGGCACCATGGGAGCTGATGCCCCGGTGTGGCGTTTTCTGCAGGAAGTCTCGGCCTTCCCCAAGCCACTGGTTGCCGCAGTTTGTGGCCCGGCAGTAGGCATTGGT
This sequence comes from Comamonas sp., assembly GCF_036643215.1. Lineage (GTDB taxonomy): Bacteria > Pseudomonadota > Gammaproteobacteria > Burkholderiales > Burkholderiaceae_C > Comamonas. Next base: position 57,862 of record NZ_JAVXSJ010000005.1, read on the forward strand.
ACAACGCTGCTGCTGCATTGCGACCTGGTTTATGCGGGCGACAACGCAGCCTTCTCGCTGCCCTTCATCAATTTGGGTGTCTGCCCCGAAGCCGCCTCCAGCCTGCTGCTGCCACAAATGCTGGGCTACCACCGAGCGGCCGAGGCGCTGCTGCTGGGCGAGCCCTTCATGGCTGAAGCCGCACTGGAAGTGGGTCTGGTCAACCGCGTGGTGCCCCCTAACGAATGCAATGGCGTGGCGCAGGCTCAGGCCAAGAAGCTGGCGCGCAAGCCCTTGTCTTCGCTGATCGAAACCAAGCGCCTCATGAAGGGCGGCCAGGCCAAGGCTGTGAGCGAGCGCATTGCGGAAGAAGGCGCAGTCTTCGCCCGCATGCTGCGTGAGCCTGCCGCCAAAGAAGCGCTGACATCTTTTATGGAAAAACGCCACCCGGATTTCAGCAACTGCTGAAATCCACGCCAGCGAAGCGATGGGGAATGCTTTCAACAAAAGCGTCACCCTGACTTCAGCAAGTGCTGATCTGAAAATCGCCCGTTGCTGGGCGATTCTTTCTTCTTTTGTCTGAAAGCGAATCCATGACAACTCAGGTCTCACCCGCCCCCAAGACTCGCAAGAATACTCAGCCAGATCTCGTTCAGTTCGAGCCTGAATTTCTCGCCGGTCTGCACGAGATTTTTGAAAAGCGCGTGGCATTCAATCAGACCATCGGCCTCAAGATCGGCGAGATCTCGCCAGCCTTGGTGCATGGCCATATCGCCATGCGGCCTGAGTTGATAGGGCACGAGGCCTATGAGCGCATTCATGGCGGCGTCATCAGCGCGGGGCTGGATTCGATGGGCGGTCTGGCGGTAATGGCCGCTATTGCCGCCCGCCACATGGATGACACCCCTATGCAGCGGCTGCAGCGCTTTTCCCGGCTGGGCACGATTGATTTGCGTGTCGACTATCTGCGCCCCGGTATTGGTAAGGAATTCTTGCTTACCGCCAAGGTGATTCGCCTGGGTTCACGCGTTGCCAATACCCAGATGGAGTTTCTGTCTGCTGATGGTGAATTGTTGTCCACTGGTACCGCGGCCTATATCGTTTCTTGAGTTTTCTCCTGAAAAGAGAGCGCCTTGCGCTCTCCAGTCTTGGGCTTGAGGTCTGAATTGCCTTAAAAACAGGCAAGTGAACGCTTGCCCGGATGCAGCCAAATATTGCATGGTGTGAGATGAAGCAATGCATGCAAGTAACTGAAACTTGTGAAAGCTTTGCTTACTGTTCTTGCGAGATGACGGCAAATATAGCCATTGATGCTGCGTAGGATCGGCGTTTTCTGACAAGGAGGCTCCTGCCATGGCTGTGCAAAACCCGTTCTTCGGTAAACGCGATAACGATACTTTTTCTTCCCGCAATTCCGCGACTGGGATGCCTTCGGCAGGCACTTTGAATAGCTCTGGACTGGGTGTTCCGCCCTCCAGCAATATGCGCCCGGCAACGCCGCCTGCCGCTCCGGTGACTGAGGAAACGGGTGGCAGTCAGCTCACCGTGGGCCCCAATATCAAGCTCAAGGGCGTGGAAATTACCGACTGCGACACGTTGGTGGTCGAAGGCACGGTTGAGGCGACCATGAACTCCCGCGTCATCAAGATTGCCGCGAACGGCGCCTTTCACGGCACGGCAGAAATTGATATTGCCGAAATTCATGGTCGCTTTGATGGCTCGTTGACTGTGCGTGAGAAGCTGGTGATCTATGGCTCCGGCAAGGTCAGCGGCAAGATTCGTTATGGCAAGGTCGTGATTGAAGAGGGTGGTGAGCTGACGGGCCAGATCGAAGCCGGTACAGGCTTTTCAGCCGCAGTCAGCAGCGCAAGCGCTGCAAGCAGCCGGGGTAAATCCATTAGCACGCTCAGCACCAGCCCCCTGAGCGCGGTCGCCAGCACGGTTGAGACAACAGGCATCGCCGCTGTTGCTTGAGCCTCAGAGCGCACAGCCCATGAAAAAAGCGACTCATTGAGTCGCTTTTTTTGTGCCATGAAGAGAGGGGTCAGCTTTTCTGAGGCGCGCTCTGCTCCTGCGACTGAATAGCTTCGCGCCATGCACGGGTCTGTTCGGTATCGGGCAGGGCCTGTGGTTTGCCGGTGGCATCAATGGCCACATAGGTCAGGCGGGCCTCGGTCACTTTGACGAACTTGCCCTGATCCGAGAAACGCTCGGCAAACACTTCCACATTCACCGTGACCGAAGTACGGCCCACATGCAGCACACCGGCGTAGAAGGACAGAATGTCACCTACGCGCACGGGTTGCTTGAAGATGAATTCGTTGACCGCCACGGTCACCATGCGGGTGTGGCTGATGCGCTGGGGCAGCACCGAACCAGCCAAGTCCACCTGAGCCATGACCCAGCCACCAAAGATGTCGCCATTGGCATTGACATCGGCAGGCATGGGGACGACTTTGAGAACCAGCTCCTTGTCTTCGGGCAAAGGCTGAGGGGGGAGGTTGGGACGAGGTGGCATGGATATCGCGGGCACAGAGGTAAAGGTGGAATTGTGCTTCAACTTCGGGTTTCTACTATGTTGTTGAAAAATACCAATGACGCCGGTTCAGGAAAGTGAGTAGGTGGTAACTATGAATCTGCTTTCGTGGTCGTTGTATGGGGTGTTGTGCCTAGTGCTGGCAGGCTGCGGCATTTCTCCCGTTGTATCCGATCAGAAAAACGATTCTGACTCGCAGCCGTTGCAAGGCTTGAGTGGCACAGCCGAGCAGTCATCCTGCCATCCCGATCGATCGATTGACGGACGCTGAGGCCCAGGCGGGGCCGTTTTCGGCAATCATTCCCATGCAGGCACTGGCTGTCAGCGCAAAGGGGCAGCGCGTTTGCTGGGGAGGTGGTCTGCGCACGATCGAGGCCGTTGAAGGAGGACGTGACTGCGTGGTCATGCTGTATGCAGAACTCAGTCCCAAGGTCTTCTGGGGCTGGCCGCGCGATACATCGTTCTTCATGGCCTGCGGGCCGGGTCACTATGACCGCAAGCTGTTGCAGCCGTTTACCTTAGGCTTGATTGGCGGAAAAGTGACGGGGCAGGCAGAATTCGGAGGCTTTCCCATTCCCGTCATAGAAATTGAAGCCTTTTACCGCGCTTCAGACTGCCTGCAAGGCGATACCTCCCCACAATGCGTTCACGGCCACATACAACCCCAGAAGAAGCCGCAGTAGCGGTGCCCAACCCCGACTCGGCCACGCTGCGCCGCCTCCTCCCCTACATCCTGCAATACAAGTGGCGCGTGCTGGCGGCGCTGCTATTCATGCTGGGCGCCAAACTGGCCAACGTGGGCGTGCCAGTCCTGCTCAAGCATCTGGTCGATGCGCTGGACATAAAGCCCGGTCAAGCGCAGGCAGTGCTGGTCGTGCCCGTGGGGCTGCTGCTGGCCTATGGTCTGCTGCGTTTTTCCACCACCATGTTTACCGAGCTGCGCGACCTGGTCTTTGCCAAGGCTACGCAAGGCACGTCACGTTCGATTGCTCTTTCGACTTTTCAGCATCTCCATGCGTTAAGCCTGCGCTTTCACCTGGAGCGTCAGACCGGCGGCATGACGCGAGATATCGAGCGCGGCGTGCGCAGCACGGAATCGCTGATCTCGTACTCGCTGTACTCCATCCTGCCCACGCTGATTGAAATGGGGCTGGTGCTGGGCATTCTGGCTGTGCGTTTTGATGCCTGGTTTGCCATCATTACGCTGGCAGCGCTGGTGTTCTACATCACCTTCACCGTCACGGTGACCGAGTGGCGCACGCGCTTTCGCAAGGAGGCCAATGCGCAGGAGTCTGCCGCCCATACCAAAGCCATTGATTCGCTGCTGAACTACGAGACCGTCAAGTACTTCAACAACGAAGAGTTTGAAGCTGCCCGCTACGATGAAAACCTGGAAAAGCTGCGCCGCGTGCGCCTGAAGAGCCAGACCACGCTGTCCATGCTCAATGCAGGTCAGCAACTCATCATTGGTACTGCGCTGGTCGCCATTTTGTGGCGCGCCACGCAAGGTGTGGTTGATGGCCGCCTGACCTTGGGTGATCTGGTCATGATCAATGCCTTCATGATTCAGCTCTATATTCCGCTCAATTTCCTGGGCGTTATCTACCGCGAAATCAAGCAGAGTCTGACCGATCTGAACCGCATGTTCACGCTGATGGATCAAGATCGCGAAGTGGCTGATGCCCCCAATGCACAGCCGCTGCCGCTGAATGATCAACCGCCTGAAGTGCGATTTGAAAACGTGCAGTTTGCGTACGACCCGGCGCGTCCCATCCTGCACGATCTGAGCTTCACGATTCCGGCAGGAAAAACGGTGGCCGTGGTGGGTCCCTCTGGTTCGGGCAAGAGCACGCTGGCGCGCCTGCTGTTCCGCTTCTATGACGTGCAGGCTGGTCATGTGCGTATTGCTGGCCAAGATATTCGTGATGTGACCCAAACCAGCGTACGCCGTGCGGTAGGCATCGTGCCGCAAGACACTGTGCTGTTCAACGATACGGTGGAATACAACATTGCCTACGGCCAGCCCGGTGCCTCGCACGAGCAGGTCGCCGCCGCTGCCAAAGCCGCGCGTATTCACGACTTTATTGCGGCCACGCCGCAGGGTTATGAAACACGCGTGGGTGAACGCGGCCTCAAACTCTCTGGCGGTGAAAAGCAGCGCGTGGCCATTGCTCGCACGTTGCTGAAAAATCCGCCCATCCTGATTTTTGATGAAGCTACATCGGCCTTGGACAGCGCCAATGAACGCGCCATTCAAAATGAGCTGCGCAGCGCTGCGCAAGGCAAGACATCGCTGGTCATTGCGCACCGTTTATCCACCGTGGTTGAAGCGCATGAAATTTTGGTCATGGACAGCGGCCGCATCATTGAGCGGGGCACGCATGACGAGTTGCTGGCTGCAGGCGGGCGCTACGCCAGCATGTGGAATATGCAGAACGCTGGTGAGGTGACGGACGCCTGAAGGCGTTGCATAAAGTTCAATAAAGAGAGGGAGATGCAGGTATGAACATCAAGGCCATGCAGAAAAGGCTGCGCGACTTTGCTGCTGCCAGAGAATGGCAGTCTTTTCATTCGCCCAAGAATCTGGCGATGGCCTTGATGGTGGAATCTGCCGAGCTGCTGGAGCTTTTTCAGTGGCTGACGACAGAGCAATCTCATACGCTGACCCAAGAGCCTGCAGACCGGGAGAAGGTCTCTGATGAAATTGCGGACGTGTTTCTATACCTGCTGCAAATTGCTGATCGAACAGGAATTGATCTTGAAGAGGCGGTAGAGAAAAAGCTCATCAAGAATGCGCTGAAGCACCCGGCCAAGTTGCCTGAAGTGCTGCCTTCCGGCCCCAAAGTTCACTTACTGGTGGATTGCGAGAATGTGAACCCGGATGCCGAGGCGCTAAGGCAACTGGTGCCTGACGGAACAGATGTCTGGCTGTTTCACGCACCGGCGCAGCGGGTGGATGCGGAAAAGCACAAGCGAGCCTATGGCGCGAATAGCGTGACGCTGGTAGAGCGCACAGGCGCAGGCAAGAATGCGCTGGATTTTCAGCTGAGCTATTACGCGGGCTATTTGATGGCAAGGCAGCCTGATGCGCGCTTTGTGGTGGTGTCCAACGACAAGGGCTACGAGCCCATGCTGGAGCATGCGCGCAAGCTGGAGTTTCAGGCCACGCGTAGCGAGTACCGAAAACCACCCACGCTGGCTGCTCCTGCAGCGCCTGCCGTGCAAGTGGTGAAGCCTGCTTCGGCTCAGAAAAAACCGGCTCCGGTAGATAAAAAATTACTTCCAACGCTTTCCAGGCCCAAGCTTGTGCCGCTTGCGAAACCGTTGGTTGCTGAACCCACTTCTGCACGCATTGCATTCCGTGCCAAAGATGCATTGAGCCTGCTGGTGGCGAATCAGCGCCCTGCGAGCAGGGAGGCATTGCTGACGCTGACGGAGGGGCTGATTACAGAGCCTGTAGCAGACAGGCAAGACTTGGCGCGCAAGGCTTGCCGGGTGCTGCAGCTTTACGGAACGGTGATGCTTGATGTGGATGGCGGTAACCTGCGTTACCGTTGTCCTGATCCCGTGCAACGGGCAGCTTCTGCAGAGCTTGTTGTCAATGCGGTGCAAGCACCAGTACTGCCAGTGGTTGCCGTAGAAAAGGCGGCAATCCAGCCCAAGGCGGTGACCAAACCCAAGGTGGTGAAGCCGCTGGCCGCGAAGCCTAAACAAGGCGTTAGTCATGTTGCCAAGCGGGTCGAGCTGTCGTTGAAAAAAATGACCAGCAATCGCCCCGTTCGCCGCGATGGGCTGATGAAGGTCATCGCCACTCATATTGGGACAGTACTTTCTCCTGTAATGACGCCGGAGCAGGTGTGCATTGTGTTGCAGTCACGGCAGGTGGTGCGGATTTCGCCGAAGGGCGAAGTGGCTTATTTCAGCAAAGCAAAGACCGTCAAGCCGCCTGAAACCAAAGTTCAGCAGCAGACTTCGGGGTGAATGCTGGTGTGAACGATATGGCTTGCTTAGGCGCTCCACAATGCAGCTTCTACCGTTCTTCGGATTGCGAATGCTTGGCGCTTCGCAATCGCTTTGCCTGCCATGAAGCCAGTCCTGCTCGTTCTGAATTTGCAAGTCCCTGCCCATCTTGAACAGATGGTGCAGACCTTCCCCGACTTTGACGTGATCTACGCGCCCGAGGCCGATCAGGCCGAAGCAGCGATTGCCGCCCATGGCGCGCGCGTGCAATGCGTGTGCACCATTGGAGCAACAGGCCTGTCGGCTGCGCAGATGCAGCGCATGCCCAAGCTTTCGCTGGTCTGCGCCATGGGCGCGGGCTACGAGAACATCGACGTGGCCTATGCCAAGGCGCATGGCATTGCCGTGGGCAACGGCGTGGGCACGAATGACGAGTGCGTGGCCGATCACGCCATGGGCCTGCTGATTGCGGCTGTGCGCGGCATCGTCAAGCTGGACAAGGCCACGCGCGCAGGCATCTGGCGCTCGGCCATGCCGCTGCCGGCCAATGTCTCTGGCAAGCGCCTGGGGATCGTGGGTCTGGGCACCATTGGCGCAAAAATCGCCAAGCGTGCGGCCGCGTTTGACATGCCCATCGGCTATCACAACCGCCAGTCACGCGAAGGTGTCAGCCATCAGTACTTCGGCGATCTGCTGGCGCTGGCTGCCTGGGCTGATGTGCTGCTGGTGGCCACGCCCGGCGGTGCCGGTACCAAGCACTTGATCAATGCCGAGGTGTTGAGTGCGTTGGGCGAAAAGGGTGTTTTGGTGAACATTGCACGCGGCTCGGTCGTCGATACCCTAGCGCTGGCTGAAGCCGTGCGCATGGGCCGTGTGGCCGGTGCCGGCCTTGATGTGTACGAAAGCGAGCCGTTGCCGCCGCAGGAGCTGATCGAGCTGGACTCCGTGGTGCTGACGCCCCATGTGGGAGGCTGGTCGCCCGAGGCGGTGCAGAACTCTGTGGACCGATTTATCGCCAATATGCGCAGCCATCTGGATGGCAAGCCGCTGGTGTCGCCCATTTAAGTGCTATTGAATTGAAAGCTGCTTGCGCATGATAAATAAAGAGATTGAAGTGTTTTAATTTTGAAATCTTTTCATATCAAGCGCTGACAGCTTTGATATTCATAGCAATAAAAATCCCCGCGCAGATCGCTCTGGCGGGGATTTTGACTATCTGCGGCGGGATGAAACTGGCGCGGACCAAACCAGTGACACCAAGCAAAGGCCGCCCCGCAGCAATGGTGTCGCCCCCCCTCAGGGGGAAGCCGCGCAGCGGCTCAGGGGGATTTATTTCTGGCTGGCGGCAATGGCTTTTTCAGCCTTTTCCACCAGAGGTGCTCCGATCTGGCTCTTCCACTTGTCGAACACGGGGCGGGTGGCCTTGACAAAGGCTTCGCGCTCGGCGGCGTTAGGCGTGGTCACGGTCACGCCCAGACCGGCCAGGTCTTTGAGCAAGGGCTTGTCGGCTTCAACCAGACCCTTGCGGGCGATGGCGATTTCTTCCTTGGCTGCGTCCAGCGCGGCTTGCTTGACGATGGCCTGGTCAGCAGGCGTCCAGCTGGCCCATACATCTTTGTTGACGACGAAGATCAGCGGGTCGTTCATGTAGCCCCACATGGTCAGGTGCTTCTGGCCCACGGACTGCAGCTTGGCGGCCATATACACGCCGATGGGGTTCTCCTGACCATCCACAGCGCCGCTGGCCATGGCGGGCTGGGCATCGGCCCAGCTCATTTGCGTGGGGTTGGCGCCCAGTGCGGTGAAAGTGTCCAGGAACAGGGGCGAGCCGACGACGCGGATCTTCATGCCCTTCAAGTCAGCAGGCGTCTTGATGGCGTGTTTGGAGTTGGAGATTTCACGGTAGCCGTTCTCACCCCATGCCAGTGGCACGACGCCGCTTTTTTCCAGCGTCTTGAAGATTTCCTGGCCGACTTCACCTTGCACCACGGCATCAACCGCCTTGAAGTTGGGGAAGAGGAAGGGCATGGAGAACAGGTTCAGCGACTTGACCTGGGGCGACCAGTTGATGGTGGAGCCCACTGCCATGTCGATCACGCCCTGGCGCAGCGCGGAGAACTCACGCGTCTGATCGCCTTGTACCAGCGAGGTGCCGGGGTAGAGCTTGATGTTGATACGGCCCTGAGTGCGCTCGCGCACCTTGTCGGCCCACAGCTCGCCGCCCTTGCCCCATGGGAAGGCGGTGCCCAGTACCAGCGACATGCGGTATTCGCTCTTGTACTTGGTCTGTGCCATGGCCATGGGCGATGCGAAAGCCAGAGCTGCAGCCGTAGCCACGGCGGAAGCGAGGAATGTACGCAGTTTCATTGGTTTGTCTCCCTAAAGAAAAAGATTCAGTGCTTGGTGCACTGATGTTTTAAACAATCACGGCCTGTTTCTGCAGACACCGCGCAAGGGCCGCCCCGCCGCGCTGGTGTCGTCCCCTTCCCGCGATGCGAGAGAGGGGAGGCGGCAGGTCAATAGCCAAGTCTTGCGGGCAACCACAAGGCAAGCTGCGGGAAGGCGATGACCAGAATCATCACCATGAACATGGACAGCAGCATCCAGCCCACCCAGCGCACGGTGGATTCCATGCGCACGCCAGCAATACGGCAGCTGACCATCAGATTCACTGCCAACGGGGGGGTGAACTGGCCCAGTGCGACCTTGAGCGTCAGAATCACGCCGAACCAGACGGGGTCCCACTGGTAGTGATTCATGATGGGCAGCAGCAGCGGCACAAAGATCAGGAAGATCGAGATGCCGTCCAGGAACATGCCCACGGTGATCAGCAGCAGGATCAGCAGACCCAGCACGCCGTACTCACCCAGGCCAGAGTTGACGATGGCGTTTGCCACCGGGTCAATCACGCCCAGTGTGGATAGCGAGAAGGCAAAAATTCCGGCCAGCGAGACCACCAGCAAGATGATGGCGGACAGCTCGCCTGCCTCACGCAAGATGGGGAACAGGTCGCGCACGCCGATGGTGCGGTGAATCACCATGCCGACAAACAGACCGTAGAACACGGCGACTACAGCGGCTTCTGTGGGTGTGAACCAGCCCATGCGCATGCCGCCCAGAATCAGCACCGGTGCTGCCAGACCCCAGGCTGCTTCGCGCAGACTTTTCCAGAATTCTGGGCGGGGCATGGACGCTTCGAGTGCGCCCATCTTGTGCTTGCGCGCCATCCACACGGCGGGGATGATGAGTGCCACGCCCGCCAGAATGCCGGGAATCATTCCCGCTGCAAACAGCGCAGGCACCGAGGCACCAGGCACCAGCACGGAGTAGATGATGAAGGCGACCGAGGGCGGAATCAGAATGTCGGTGGCTGCTGCTGCTCCGACCACGCTGGCCGAGAAGCTCTTGGGGTAGCCCGCACGGCTCATGGCCGCAATCATCACGCCGCCCACGGCAGCTGCATTGGCCGGGCCAGAGCCCGAGATACCGCCCAGAAACATGGCCACGGCAATGGCGACCAAGGGCAACATGCCGGGGCCGCGCCCCACGATGGCGACGGCGAAATTCACCAGCCGCAGGGCCACACCGGAGCGGTCAAAGATGGAGCCAACCAGCACAAACATGGGAATGGCCAGCAGCGGATATTTGCCCAGACCGGCATAGAAGTTCTGCGGCACGGCCAGCAGGCCGAACCATTGGGTATCGGCATTGGCCAGAGCAATAGCGGTGGCTCCGGCCAAGCCCAGCGCGGCGCCAATGGGAACGCCAATAAACATCAGGCCAAGGAAGGCCACAAACAGCAAGGTAGCAATCATGCGATCTCCTTGCTGTGGTCTTTTTCAACGGGCTCTTCGCTGAAAGCGCCGGGCTTGCCCTGGCGAATGAACAGACCCAGAGCGCGCAGAGTAATCAGCGCAGAGACGATGGGCAGCCAGATGGAGTACCACCACTGCGGCAAGCCAATGCCGGGCGAGGTTTCTTCGTAGCGGAAGTCGTCCCAGACCACGCGCACGCTGAGCACGGCGATCAGGGCAAACAGCAGCGCCATCATCAGCGAGCCAAAGCGCGCCAGTGCTTTGCGGCGGGCCAGCGAGCCACCTTCGGCAAAGAATTCGATGCGAATGTGCAGGTTGCGCGCCACGGCGGCAGAACCTGCAACCAGAGCCAGCAAGATCATCAGAAAGACGGAGATCTCTTCGGTCCAGGCAAAGGAGGAGTTGGTGAAATAACGCACCAGAACATTGCCAAAGGTGATCAAGGCGAGGGCCGCCATGATGATCACCGTCAGCCAGTCTTCGATGCAAAGGGAGCGAGGCTCATCCGGGCGAGTGCCGGTATCGGCCGCACCATCGGTCTCGGGAGGAGTGGAGGACATGAACGCGGGAAGTCAGAAAAACACACATGGATCAGGGCAGCTCGTATGGATGGCGCGATCTGCGCGCACTCAAACAAGTGCTCTTATGTTGTCCTTGACCTTCGCGGTGTTGTGCACCGGGATGGTATGGAGCGAGTCAACACATCGGATAGATGTGTCTAAATATTATCAAGCTAACTATGTCGCAGGGCTTACATCGGATAGCAGGCATTACCCCTAGATTTTGTTTGAATAACCGGGGCTAGAGGCGCAATTCAGGTCAAAGCGATATTGCTCAGGCGGCTGAACTGCGCTGACTAGCCCATAAGGATTACTTCAGTTGCACGGCCTTGGTGCGGGGCAGCGGATAATGGTGGTCTATGGAAACCAAATGGCTTGAAGATTTTGTCAGCCTTGCTGAAACTCGCAGTTTCAGCCGCTCGGCCCAGTTGCGCCACGTGACGCAGCCCGCTTTCTCGCGCCGCATTCAGGCGCTGGAGGCCTGGGCTGGAACTGATCTGGTCGACCGAAGCTCGTACCCGACGCGTCTGACGCCCGCAGGCAAGACCATGTATGAGCAGGCGCTGGAAATACTGCAGTCCCTGCAAAGCACCCGCACCATGCTGCGCGCCCACGTCAGTGCGGGCAAGGGCATGGTGGGCTTTGCCGTACCGCACACATTGGCGTTCACTTTCTTCCCGAACTGGGTCTCGGCAGTGCACGAGAAGTTTGGTCCGTTCCGCAGTCGCCTGTTCGCACTCAATGTGCACGATGCGGTGATGCGACTGGTGGAGGGTGGTTGCGATCTGCTGATCGCCTACTATCACTCCTCCCAGCCTTTCCAGTTGGACCCTGCACGCTATGAAATGGTGAGCTTGGGACATGAGGTGCTGGCTGCTTATTCCAAGCCTGATGCGGATGGCAATCCCATCTTCATGCTGCCCGGTCAACAAGGGCAGCCGCTGCCCTATCTGGGTTATGCCGCAGGCGCTTATCTGGGCCGTGTGACGGAGCTGATCCTCAAGGAATCCTCCGAAGCCGTGCACCTTGAGCGCGTCTATGAAACCGATATGGCCGAAGGCCTCAAGGCCATGGCGCTGGAAGGCCATGGCGTCGCTTTCCTGCCCTACAGTGCCGTGCGCGGCGATCTGGAGGCGGGCCGCCTGGTGCGCGCTGTGCCAGAAGGCATGAACGGTTTCCAGATGGACATGGAAGTGCGCGCCTATCGTGAAAAACCGCAGGGTGATGCCCCGCAGGGCGGCGCTGCTGCGCTCTGGGCCTTCCTCAAGGAACAAGGCGAAACCGCCAACGGCGAAATCAAGGCTGTGTAGCCTGAGCACGCTGTTGCTTTTCTCCAAAAGGGCCATCTGGCCCTTTTTTGCTTTTCAGATGGGCAAGTAGTGGTTTTAGTGATTTTCTCGGTAAAAACCCTTGGGTTATGTCTCGGGTAAATACCAAGTATGCAAGTAGGACATAAGGATTTTTGCTATCGGCATTGGATTCTGAAATAAGCCTGGCATTAGAGTTTGCACCTTGCACAAAAACGGTACTTCTTTGCAGCAATGGATTTGTGTTGAAAGTGCGTGCTCGCACTTGAAATCTTCCTACGGGAAAAGTCCTAGAAATGTTTGCATTGCAGTGCCCTGCATGGCTGCACAATGAGTGCATAACGTTAATAAATTTCGCTTGTCTACCCCCATAAGGGGCAGAGCGTTAATGAACGGCAAGCATTTTTGGTCCTTACCAATAGGAGATCCATATGAAGAAGCAATTGTTGGCCATCGCCGTAACCGCGCTGGCTGCAGGCACCGTGTTTGCACAAGCCAATGACACATTGGCCAAGATCAAGTCCTCTGGCAGCGTCACACTGGGCGTGCGTGAGTCGTCCGGTCTGGGCTACACGCTGGGCAACGGCAAGTACGTGGGTTTCCATACTGAAATGGGCGAGCGCATTCTGAAAGATATTCAGAAGCAACTGGGTCTGACGGCTCTGGAAGTGAAGTACCAGCCCCTGACTTCTCAAAACCGTATTCCTCTGGTGCAAAACGGCACGGTGGACATCGAGTGCGGCTCGACCACCAACAACACCGCTCGTCAGAAGGATGCAGCCTTCGCTTTCACCACTTACGTGGAAGAAGTGCGCATTGCCACTCGTGGCAACTCCGGCATCCAGAGCATCAAGGATCTGAATGGCAAGACCATCGTGACCACCACGGGCACGACCTCGGTGCAGACCCTGCGCAAGAACAAGCGCGCTGATGGCCTGACCTTCAAGGAAGTCATGGGCAAAGACCATGCGGACAGCTTCCTGATGCTGGAAACCGGCCGTGCCGACGCTTTCATCATGGATGGCTCCATCCTGGCCGCCAACATCTCCAAGTCCAAGACTCCTAACGATTACAAGATCGTTGGCGAAGTGCTGTCGGTGGAACCCATCGCCTGCATGATGCGCAAGGACGACCCCGCCTTCAAGAAGGCTGTGGATGACTCCATTGTTCGCCAGATCAAGGATGGCTCTTTGACCAAGCTGTACGACAAGTGGTTCATGCAACCTATCCCACCTAACAACGTGAAGGTGGGCCTGCCTCTGTCGGCTGCTACCAAGGATGCATGGGCTCACCCCAATGACAAGCCCATGGAAGCTTACGACGCCAAGTAATCTCACCTGACTGGTGTACCGCCCCTTCTGCCACGCGGTTTGAAGGGGCTTTTTTGTTAAGAGGGCCGGTGTGAGTGTTTGCCCTTGTAAACCAAGAATGAAAGAGGTGCTCGTATGAGTTGGGATTGGCAGGTGTTCTGTCAGGACACCATTACCCAAGAGGTCGGGCAGAGCTGTTTTGGCAAAAACGGCGACATCACCTATCTGGACTGGATGCTGTCCGCCTGGGGCTGGACAGTCTCGGTGGCGTTGCTGTCGCTGGTGATTGCATTGGTGCTGGGTGCCGTGATTGGCACTTTGCGTACCTTGCCCGATCGACCGTGGATCGTGCGCCTGGGCAATGCCTGGGTAGAGTTGTTTCGCAATATTCCGCTGCTGGTTCAGGTGTTCATCTGGTATCACGTGATTCCAGCCATGATTCCTGCGATGAAATCGCTGGATAGCTATGTGCTGGTGGTGTTTGCGATTGGCTTTTTTACCTCCGCGCGTATTGCCGAGCAGGTGCGCTCCGGCATTCAGGCTTTGCCACGCGGTCAGCGCTATGCGGGTATGGCGGTGGGCTTCACTACCTTCCAGACCTATCGCTATGTGCTGCTGCCCATGGCGTTTCGTATCATCATTCCGCCGCTGACCAGCGAAGCCATGAACGTGTTCAAGAACTCGTCCGTGGCGTTTGCCGTGTCTGTGGCCGAGTTGACCATGTTCGCCATGCAGGCACAGGAAGAAACCGCACGTGGCGTCGAGATTTATCTGGCTGTCACGGGTCTGTATGTGATTTCCGCCTTCGTCATCAACCGCATCATGGCTTTCATTGAGAAGCGCTCACGCGTTCCCGGCCTGATTGCAGCCAGCGGTGGAGGCCACTGATATGAATCTCAACCTCGACTGGTCGTTTTTCTCCTGGGATCTGTACACCAACTTCGTGGCCAAGGGCCTGGTGTTCAGCTTGACCCTGACGGTGATCGCCACGCTGGGCGGCATCATCTTTGGCACGCTGCTGGCTCTGATGCGTCTGTCTGGCAAGAAGTGGCTGGAAGTTCCGGCCGTTATCTATGTCAACGGCATGCGCTCCATTCCACTGGTGATGGTGATTCTGTGGTTCTTCCTGCTGATGCCCATGATCATCGGCAAGCCTATTGGAGCGGAAACCTCGGCCATCATTACCTTTGTGGCGTTTGAGGCTGCGTACTTCTCTGAAATCATGCGCGCTGGTATCCAGTCCATTCCGCGTGGTCAGGTCCATGCGGGCCAGGCAGTGGGTATGACCTATAGCCAGAACATGCGTCTGGTGGTGCTGCCTCAAGCCTTCCGCAACATGCTGCCAGTGCTGCTGACGCAGACCATCATCTTGTTCCAAGATACTTCGCTGGTCTACGCCATCGGCGCCTATGACATGCTCAAGGGCTTCGAGATTGCGGGCAAGAACTTTGGTCGCCCCATCGAGTCCTATCTGGCTGCCGCCGCGACGTATTTCGTGATCTGCTTTGCACTGTCCTGGGCCGTCAAGCAGTTGCATAAAAAAATCGCGATTATTCGATGATCCCTCCTGAGTCGCTTCGCGTCTTCCCCCGGAGGGGGATGACGGCCATCTCGCACGATGGCTCCGCTGCTTGCGGGCGTTGTGATGGATAACTGACACGAGTCGGAGTTAAAAATGATTGAACTCAAGAACGTTTCCAAGTGGTACGGCAGCTTTCAGGTGCTGTCCGATTGCTCCACCAATATCGACAAAGGTGAAGTGGTGGTCGTGTGCGGGCCTTCGGGCTCGGGCAAGTCCACGCTGATCAAGACCATCAATGCGCTGGAGCCCTTCCAGAAGGGTGAGATCTTTGTGGACGGCACTGCGGTGCACGACCCAAAGACCAATCTGCCAAAGCTGCGCAGCCGCGTGGGCATGGTGTTTCAGCACTTTGAGCTGTTCCCTCACCTGTCCGTGACAGAGAACCTGACCATCGCGCAGATGAAGGTGCTGGGCCGCAGTGCAGACGATGCCAAGACCCGTGGCCTGAAGATGCTGGACCGCGTGGGCCTGACTGCTCACAAGGACAAGTTCCCCGGTCAGCTCTCGGGTGGTCAGCAGCAGCGCGTGGCCATTGCGCGTGCGCTGTCCATGGACCCCATCGTCATGCTGTTTGATGAGCCTACCTCAGCGCTGGACCCTGAAATGGTCGGCGAAGTACTGGACGTGATGATGGGACTGGCCCACGAAGGCATGACCATGATGTGCGTGACCCACGAAATGGGCTTTGCCCGCAAGGTGGCTAGCCGCGTGATCTTTATGGATGTGGGTGGCAAGATTCTGGAAGACTGCAGCAAGGAAGAATTCTTCGGCCACCCCGAAAACCGCCAGCCGCGTACCAAGGAATTCCTCAACAAGATCCTGCAGCACTGATGCAGTAGATCACCCAGAAGGCGCTCGAAAGAGCGCCTTTTTTACGCCCCAAAAATGACGCACTTCAAGTCAGAGATGCCGAGCAAGAGCCGCCTTGTGGCGAAGCGCCTCAGGGAGAGCGTATGAGTACGCTTTGGCCAAACAAGCTTTGCACCAAATCAACGACCAGCTCCGCCGTCTGATTGCGCAAGTCCAGCGCGGGGTTCAACTCCACGATATCCAGCGATGCGAGGCGGCCTGTGTCTGCAATCATCTCCATGCACAGCTGGGCTTCACGGTAGGTGGGGCCACCGCGCACCGGCGTGCCAGTGCCGGGTGCAATATCGGGGTCGAGAAAATCCACATCAAAGCTCAGGTGCAGGTGAGTGTCTTCGCCTTCGGTGCCCAGCAGCCCGTCCAGCGCGCGGCGCATGACTTCACGCATGCCCAGCTCATCGATGGCGCGCATGTCGTAAACCTCCAGTCCCAGCTCGCGAATCATCAGCTTCTCGCTGCTATCCACGCTGCGCAGCCCAATCTGGCAAAAGGCCGAAGCGGGCAGGGCGGGTGTCGTGCCAGACAGCGATGCCAGCTCCGCAGGCCCCAGCCCGCACAGGCTGGAGACCGGCATGCCGTGCAGATTGCCACTGGGCGAGCTTTCGGGGGTGTTGCAGTCTGAATGCGCATCAAGCCATAGCACACGCAGGCGCTTGCCCGTGGCACGGCAATGCCGGGCGATGGCGCTGATGGTGCCGGTTGCTAGCGTGTGGTCGCCTCCCAGCATGATGGGCAGGCGGCTTTGTTGCAGCACCTGGAGCACGGCGTCATGCGTGATTTGGTTCCAGCGCAGGCATTCGACCAGATTGCGCAGCCCCTGCGCATCGCGCCCGCTGCGTGGGTTGGCGGGGCCCGCTAGATTGCCCATGTCATTCACTGCAACGCCAAGCCGCTCAAGTGCCGGGGCCAGTTGCGCAACCCGCAGCGCATCAGGCCCCATGGCCGCTCCCAACCGCGACGCGCCCACATCGGTGGGAATTCCAATCAAGGTGGCTTGCATGGCATGACTTTCGGATATGGGTGAAGGCATGTGTTTCATGGCTACGCCGTTTTGCGTTCAACAAGGCTCATGGCTTGCGCGCTCGTTGCTTGCCGAACCATGGCGAACAGATCTTTGGGATCGGTCAGCGCAGGCACTAGCTCGATCTGGGACAGTAGGCTGAACTGGCGTGCAAGGCTGTGCATGGTGCGCAGGGCTGAGTAGTCTTCCAGTGCAAAGCCCACCGAGTCGAACAGGGTGATCTGCTCTGGGGTGGTGCGACCAGGAGCCTGCGTCTGCAGCACACGCCATAGCTCGGTGACGGCAAAGTCGGATGGCATTTGCTGCAGCTCGCCTTCGATGCGCGTCTGTGGCTCGTATTCGACAAAGACCTGCGCACGCTGCAAGGCCGGGGCATCGAACTCGGTCTTACCCGGGCAGTCTCCGCCCACGGCGTTGATATGCATGCCGGGCTCCAGCAGGTGGCCTGCAATGATGACGGCGCGGGTCTTGTCGGCAGTGACCGTGGTCACGATGTCTGTACCTGCCACGGCATCCGGCACGCTGGTGCAAATGATGGCTGTGGCTGCAAATTGAGGCAAAAACGGCTGCAGATTGCGCAGCAGTTTTTGCGATGCGGCTGGGTCGATGTCAAACAGGCGCAGCTCGCTCACGCCAAGCAGCTCCATGAAGGCCAAGGCCTGAAATTCGCTTTGGGAGCCATTGCCGATCAGTGCCATGCTGCGGCTGTTTCGTCGGGCCAGATGGCGCGCAGCCATGGCGGATGTAGCGGCGGTACGCAGTGCGGTGGTCAGCGTCAGTTCGCTGACAACGCGGGGCATGCCGGTGGCCACATCGGCCAGCGCGCCGAAGGCCATCACCGTAGGCAGGCCGTGGCTAGGGTTCAGCGGGTGGCCGTTGACGTATTTGAAGGCGTAGTCCTGCGCATCGGCCACGGGCATCAGCTCAATCACGCCGCTGGGGGAATGCGCCGCAGTGCGTGCACTTTTGTCAAAGTCTTGCCAGCGACCAAAGTCGGCTTCTATGGCTTCGGTGATGAGGCGCAGCACCTTGGTAATGCCCACGCGAGCGACCACGCGCGCCGCATCGCTGGCGCTGAGAAAGTCGGTCTGAACTTGCCCTGCAGACTGGCGTTGAGGGATAGACATGATGTGTCCTCCTTTGCTCCATTCTTGAGGATTTCTGCCCTGAAAGCCAGAGGCTGTTAACCGAAGTGCCTGTGCAAGGGAAAGGCCGCGGCGGCGGGCAGGGATGATGGGACAATATCGGCATGACTCAGACTCTCACGATCACCCGCCCCGATGACTGGCACCTGCACGTGCGCGATGGCGATGCCATGCGCTGCGTGGTGCCGCACACCGCCCGACAGATGGGCCGCGCCATCATCATGCCTAACCTCAAGCCGCCTGTGACGACGGCTGAGCTGGCTATTGCTTACCGCGATCGCATTCTGTCGGCCGTGCCCGCAGGCAGCAAGTTCCAGCCTTTGATGACGCTGTACCTGACGGATAACCTGGGCCCCGATGAAATCGTGCGTGCCAAGGCTGCGGGTGTGGTGGCCTGCAAGCTCTACCCTGCTGGCGCGACCACCAACAGCGATCACGGCGTGACCGATCTGCGCAAGATTTACCCCACGCTCGAAGCCATGCAGCGCGAAGGCCTGGTGCTGTTGGTGCATGGTGAAGTCACCGATCAGAGCGTTGACCTGTTTGACCGCGAAGCCATGTTTATCGAGCAGCAGCTCAAGCCTCTGCGCAAGGACTTCCCCGAGCTGAAGATCGTCATGGAGCACGTGACGACCAAGGAAGCCGCCGAATATGTGGCCGCTGCCGATGACTTTCTGGCAGCCACCATCACGCCCCAGCATTTGCTGTTTAACCGCAACGCCATCTTCCTGGGCGGCGTGCGCCCGCACTTCTACTGCCTGCCAGTACTGAAGCGCGAAACCCACCGTCTGGCACTGGTGCAGGCTGCTACCAGCGGCAGCAAGAAGTTCTTCCTGGGCACAGATAGCGCTCCCCACGCAGCTCACCTGAAGGAAGCCGCCTCAGGCTGCGCAGGCTGCTACAGCGCCCATGCCGCGATTGAGATGTATGCCGAAGTGTTTGACGGCGTTGGCGCGCTGGACAAGCTCGAAGGCTTTGCCTCCTTCAACGGTGCAGACTTCTACGGCCAGCCCCGCAACACCGACACCATCACGCTGGTCAAGGAAAGCTGGACGCCGCCCGTGAGCTTTGAGTACGGCGAAGGCGCCCAGCTCAAGCCACTGCGCTTTGGCGATGCCTTGCCCTGGAAGATGCTTGATTAAAAAGTGAGCTGCCAGCGCTTGCATTTGCTTGGTTTGCAGATTTATTGAGCTTGAAAGCAAGAAAGGAGTGGCGCAAGCTGCTCCTTTTTTATTGGGTGTTTATTTGGTGTTGTCGAGTGGCTCGGTTAGTCTTGGCTCACAAGATCACTCAGGAGATTGCATGCCTACCGATGTTCAGCCCCGGATTGCCTTGTTGATTGATGCGGACAACGCGCCCGCCGAGATGATTGATGAAATCCTGACCGAGTTGTCCACTTTCGGCCTCATCAACATTCGCCGTGCCTATGGCAACTGGACCAAACCCGGCCTGCATGGCTGGCAGAGCAAGCTGCTGGAAAATGCCGTGCGGCCCATGCAGCAGTTTGATTACTCCAAAGGCAAGAACGCTACCGACATGGCGATGACAGTCGATGCCATGGAGCTGCTCTACACAGAAAAGCCCGACGCCTTTGGCATTGTCTCGTCGGATGCCGACTTCACTCCGCTGGTCATGCACCTGCGCGCCAAGGGCGCTGCGGTCTATGGCTTTGGCGCAGCGCAGACGCCGCGCGCCTTCGTCAACGCCTGCTCGCGCTTTCTGTACTTTGAGGCCCTGCTGGAGCTGGGCGACGGCATCACCAGCCGCAGCGATCGCCGTGAATTGCAGGAAGCCGATGCCGCAGCGCGCCAGCCAGCAGAGCAAGCCACACAGGCTCAACCCACCAGCAATGCGAAGGCTGCTGGCGGTACAGGCATGGCTGCACCGGCCTGTGCCAATTTGCGCGTGCCATCGCATCTGCTGCGTGAAGACAGACCGCTGATCGCCATGCTGCGTGATGCCGTCAAAGCCATGCAGGATGAAACCGGCTGGGCACGCGTCAGCGCCGTGGGCACGCATATCGGCAACAAACTCTCTTTTGATGCGCGCAACTACGGCTATGCCTCGCTGACCAAACTCATGGCTGCGACTCAGGCCTTTGAGCTGCGGGATGAAGGCACGGCCCGCGTGGCGGTGCGCGACAAACGGTCGGCGGGTGATGGGGTGACGCATTGACAGCTGTGGATAATTTACCCGCAGAGCTGGCGACGGATTGGGCTATTGACTGGCAAGCCCCGTGGCTTGCGCAACTGCGAGAGCTGGGCCAGCAGGCGCATGCACTGGTGCAGGGCGGGGCAACGGTGGCCAGTGCGCTGCAGCAGGTGGCGGCGGCACATGGTTTGCTGCAGGGCTGGCAGTTTGTGGATCAGCAGCAGCTGCCCGCCGGGCAGGCGTATGAGGCCTTTATTCGCAACCAGCGCTGTATTCCCACCCGGGATAATTTGCATGACTTCTTCAACGGTCTGATCTGGCTGCACTGGCCCCGGCTTAAGCAGCAGCTCAATGTGCTGCAGGCGGGCGAGATTGAGCGACAAGGCGTGGGTGCGCAGCGTGGACGGTTACGTGATTCAGTCACGGTTCTTGATGAAAACGGTGGCTTGCTGCTGGCACCGCAGGCCTTGTGCGAAGCATTGCGAGAAAAGCGCTGGCAAGACTTGTTTGTGCGCCAGCGTGATCTGTGGGCGCAGGCCCAGTTTTTTCCCATAGGCCACGCCTTGCTGGAAAAGCTGGTGCAGCCGCGCAAGGCGATTACGGCGCATGTGATCTGCGTGCCGCTGGAGCAAGGCTCGTCACCCATCACCTCCATGACGGCAGCCGATGGCTGGTTGAGCGAGCAGTTGCTGAGTGCAGCTTGCAATCTGGCAAACAAACCCTATCTACCTATTCCCATACTAGGAATCCCGGGCTGGTGCCATCAAAACCAGAACTTTTCCTTCTATGATGACTCTCTCGTTTTCCGAGCCCCACGTACCGTACAAACACCACAACAACCGGTACTGCCAGAAAGAGATCTGGCTTGATGAGCATTCGCCGCACACAGGCGGTGCATGAGGGGTTTTGGCCATTTTGTCCCCTGTGTGGAGTACACCCTCGATGAAACGTATTGCCTTATTTTTATTGACCAACATCGCCGTGGTGGCGGTGCTGGGCATTGTCGCCAGCTTGCTGGGCGTTAACCGCTACCTCACCGCCAACGGCCTCAATCTGGGCTCCCTGCTGGGCTTCGCCTTTATCATGGGTTTTGGCGGCGCGATCATTTCGCTGCTGATCTCCAAGCCCATGGCCAAGTGGACCTCGGGCGTGCAGGTCATCAACGAGCCGCGCAACGCTGACGAGGCCTGGATCGTCAACACCGTGCGCGGCTTTGCGGACAAGGCCGGCATTGGCATGCCCGAAGTCGGCATCTACGAAGGCGAGCCCAATGCGTTTGCCACCGGTGCTTTCAAGAATTCTGCCCTGGTCGCCGTGTCCACAGGTCTGCTTGAAGGCATGACCCGCGAAGAAGTCGAAGCCGTGATCGGTCACGAGGTGGCCCACATTGCCAATGGCGACATGGTCACCATGACGCTGATTCAGGGTGTGATGAACACTTTCGTGGTCTTCCTGTCGCGTGTCATCGGCTATGCGGTGGACAGCTTCCTGCGCAAAAACGACGAAAACAGCTCTGGCCCCGGCATTGGTTACTACGTGACCACCATCGTGCTCGATATCTTGCTGGGCTTTGTCGCCGCCATGATCGTCGCCTGGTTCTCGCGTCAGCGTGAATTCCGCGCCGACGCCGGTGCCGCACAGCTCATGGGTAACCGTCAGCCCATGATGAACGCGCTGGCCCGTCTGGGCGGTATGCACCCGGGCGAGCTGCCCAAGAGCGTGGCTGCCATGGGTATTGCCGGTGGTATCGGCAAGCTGTTCTCGACACACCCCCCTATCGAAGAACGCATTGCAGCCCTGCAAAACGCACGCTGAAAGCCTTAAGATGTAAGCGGCAGTAGCCTGTCTTTACCCCCGCTTCACAAGCCCCTGTCAACAACTGGCAGGGGCTTTTGCGTTGTAGAGGCAAGACTTTCAGGAGTAATGATGTCCTTCATCTCTCAAATTTTTGCCCGACGCTTTTTGCCGGCCTTGCTGCTGGGCGGGGCTGGTGCTCTGCTTACGGGCTGCGTGGTGGCACCGGCCTATCCGACCTACCCTGCCTATGGTTCCGACGTGATCGTGGGCGATGTCTATGCCCCCATGGCACCGCCGCCTTTGCGCAATGAAGTGATTCCTGTGGCACCTGCTCCAGGCTATGTCTGGATTGGTGGCAGCTGGGGCTGGGGTGGCGGGCGTTACAACTGGAACCCCGGTCGCTGGTCCATGCCGCCGCGCCCTGGTTATGGCTGGCATGAGGGGGGCTGGAACCATGGCCCAGGCGGCTGGCGTGGACATGGTGGCCACTGGGGGCCGCGCCGTTGATCGCCCTTGAGCGGTCCGGCAGGTGACAGCTGGCCGCGCTATCCCGCTAGGCGGGCTGGGCGGCTGTCGCTAGAGTGGGGTGCAGGAGGTCTGCTATGAATTCTGCACTTGTCACCCGGCGCGAAGGCGCTGTTCTTATCCTCTCTAACAACAACCCGGCAGCGCGCAATGCGCTGTCGCCCGAGTACTACCACGCCGTCATGGATGGCCTGCGTGCTGCGGGTACCGATGCCTCTGTGGCCGCTGTGATCCTGACAGGTGAAGGCGGCCATTTCTGCGCTGGCGGTGATCTGAACCAGCTGGCCACGCGCCGTACCATGCCGCTGGCTGAGCGGCGCATCAAGCTCGAAGACCTCAACCATCTCATTCGCGCCATATGCGACTGCCCCAAGCCGGTGATTGCAGCGGTTGAAGGCGCAGCAGCGGGTGCGGGCCTGTCTCTGGCCATGGCCTGCGATCTGATGGTGGCAGCCAAGTCCGCCGTGTTTTCTGTGGCCTATGTGAAGGTAGGGCTGACGCCGGATGGCGGTGCCACTTCGTTTCTGGCCGAGTTTGTCTCGCGCCAGGTACTGACCGAGCTTTGCCTGACGGGCGAACGCATCAGCGGCGAGCGCATGCATGCTCTGGGTTGTATCAACCGTTTGACGGAAACCGGTGCAGCCTTGCCCGCCGCACTGGCGCTGGCCCAGCAACTGGCGCAGGGGCCGGAAGTGGCTACCGCCCGCATCAAGATGCTGTGCCGCGTGGCGCATCACCACAGTCTGGAAGAGCATCTGGCGCTGGAGGCCGACTATATGGTCGAGGCCCAGGGCAGCGAAGAATCCCGCGAGGGCATTGGCGCATTTCTGGAAAAGCGTGCGCCTGACTTTGCCAGGCTGCGCAGTGCTGAATAAAGCGGCTTAGCGCACCGTGTAATTGAGCTGGAACATCACGCCGGCATTGCCCAGCACATTGACCTGCGCGCCCCAGTTTTGGTTGAAGTCATAGCCCAGGGCCGGAATGGCCGTGATGCCCCAGCCATGCTTGTTGTTGAGCGGGATTTTCTTGTTGAACGGAAATTTGTAGCCGTGAATGATGCCGCCCGTGAGCTTGATGAACAGGCCAGGGGCGCTGTCGAGCGGCCTGAAGCGCCAGCCGTAGTAAGCGTACTGGCTGGGCTGGCCGAATGAGTTCTTGAAATAGGCAAAGCCTGCGATATGGCGTTCGTCCAGTTCTTTCTCGGCCTGAATCAGCCAGACATAGGCATGTTTCTGCTCGTCGGGCTCAAAGTCGTTTTCCTTCCTGGCGTCGGAGAAATGCCAGTCGAAGGGGGCGTAGCCAAACATCCAGCCTGACAGCACCGAGGACTTGCCAGCTTTTTCTGTCGCTGGTGCTGGATCACTGGTTTGTGCGCTGACGGTGGCGCAGGCCATGAGGCTGCTGAGACCAAGGGCGAAGACGGACGGATGAGCGCTGCGCAGATTTTTCATGATGACGCCTAGCGTGCAATGAAGCCTTCAGCGTAACCATGCGTGGGTTTTGGCCTTGTCAGTCAGAGACCACAAAAATGTCAAAACGATGGCGATTGGTATTTCCGACCCATCAAAAGTCGAAATGGCAGCAACAGAAAAATACCCAAAGTCAGTTTGATACCCAGATCACCCAGCGCCCAGGTCACCCAGGGCAGGTCCTCACCGGCAAAGCCAATGCTCCAGAAGACCGCCGTATCCAGACAGGCGGCCAGCACCGTGGCAATCAGCGGCGCACGCCACCAGTGGCTGTGGCGCAGTTTGTCGAACACCGAAATATCCAGCATCTGCGAGCAGGCAAACGCCAGCCCTGAAGCCGCCGCAATGCGCGGCGGAGCCAGCAGGGCCGAAGCGACGACTGCCACTGCAAAACCGACCCATGCCACGCGTTGCGCTTGCGCCGGGCCAAAGCGCCGGTTAACCAGCTCGCTGACCAGAAAGGCAAATGGGTAGGTAATGGCACCCCAGGTCAGCCAGTCGTTGATGGCGTACTGAACGAGGATATTGGAGGCGAGCACCACCACGCCCATGGCCGATACCGCCAGCAGCAGGGCTGGCGTACCGGGGCGTGGATAGGACGCAGCGAAGCTCATGGCTGCGATTTACAGCGCACCGCCAGAACCACGTGAACCGGACGAAGGCACAGGCAGGTTCAAGATAGCGCAGGCCACGGCTTCGCCGACCTTGATGCCATCCACACCGGCCGACAGAATGCCGCCTGCGTAGCTGGCACCTTCACCTGCGGGGTACAGACCGCGCGTGTTGTCGCTCTGAAAATCAGTGCCACGGCCAATTTTGACGGGCGATGAGGTGCGTGTTTCCACCCCAGTCAGCACGGCATCATTCATGTCGTAGCCGCGAATCTTCTTGCCAAAGGCGGGCAGGGCCTCGCGCATTGCTTCAATCGCGTAGGCGGGCAGGGCCTGGTGCAGGTCGCCCAGATGAATGCCTGGCTTGTAGGAGGGCTGAACCGCGCCAAATTCTGACGAAGGCGTGCCCGCCACAAAATCGCCCACCAGCTGGCCGGGCGCGCTGTAGTTCTGGCCGCCCAGCTCATAGGCCTTGGATTCCAGTTGGCGCTGCAGCACAACGCCTGAAAGCGGGTGATGCTCCCCTTTTTGCAGCTTTTCCACGCCCAAGGTCTTGCCGTCAAACGCCCAGGAAAAACTCTCAGCATCTTGCGGATAGTCTTCGGGGCTGATGGCGCAGACCATGCCTGCATTGGCATTGCGCTCGGCGCGCGAGTACTGGCTCATGCCGTTGGTGACGACGCGGCCGGGCTCGCTGGTCGCAGCCACCACGGTGCCGCCGGGGCACATGCAAAAGCTGTAAACGGCGCGGCCGTTCTTGGCGTGGTGCACCAGCTTGTAATCCGCAGCGCCCAGCAGCGGGTGACCCGCATCTTTGCCCCAGCGGGCGCGGTCAATCACGCTTTGCGGGTGCTCGATACGGAAGCCGATGGAGAAGGGCTTGGCCTCCATGGCCACGCCGCGCTCGTAGAAGTTGACAAAGGTATCGCGTGCGCTATGGCCCAGTGCCATCACCGCGTGGTGGGTGGGCAGGTGGTAGCTCTCGCCGGTGACCTGATCGAGTACTTGCAGGCCAGTCAGCTGGCGCTGCTCGCCTTCACCCTCAATCTGTACATCGGTGACGCGCTGCTCAAAACGCACTTCGCCGCCCAGACGCACGATTTCCTCGCGAATGCCTTCAACCAGCTTGACCAGCTTGAAGGTGCCGATGTGGGGGTGGGCGGTATAGAGAATCTCTGGCGGCGCGCCGTAAGTCACAAACTCGGTCAGTACCTTGCGGCCCAGATGGCGTGGGTCTTTGATCTGGCTGTAGAGCTTGCCGTCAGAGAACGTGCCCGCACCGCCTTCGCCGTACTGCACGTTGGATTCGGGCGTCAGCTCGCGCTTGCGCCACAGGCGCCAGGTGTCCTTGGTGCGCTGGCGCACGGTCTTGCCGCGCTCCAGCACGATGGGCTTGAAACCCATCTGGGCCAGCACCAGTCCTGCAAACATGCCGCAGGGGCCAAAGCCCACGACCACGGGGCGCTCATCCATCTCGGCGGGCGCCTGGCCCACCGGCGTCCAGCGCATGTCTGGCGTGGGGTTGACGTGGGAGTGGTCCGCAAAGTGCGCCAGCAGCGCGGCTTCCTGGCTTTCATCGGCCAGTGTGATGTCGACGATATACACCGCCAGCAGCTCGGACTTGCGCGCATCAAAGCTGCGCTTGTGCACCTGCAGGGCGGCAATGGCCTTGGCGGGCAAGCCCAGACGCTCGGCGGCTAAAGCCGTGAGCTTTTCGACGGGCTGAAATTCGGTGTGGTTTTCGGGGTGGTATTCCACCGCCGACAAAGGGAGTTTGAGTTCTGCGATCCGGATCATGGCTTGTACCTATCAAGCAAGGGCTTGGATGGTAAGGCAAAGCCAGCAGGACTGCGCAGCAAGGCAGCGGTGACCTGCGTTTGTGTTGTGCTTATGGCCTTTAAAAAGTGAGCAGCTTGCGCTTGATGAAATTCATTTATTGAGCAATTCCATGTCAAAACGAATACACATCAAGCGCTACCAGCTACTGATTTGATAGTTGCCAGCTTTATTTGTAGAGCAGCTGCGGCAGCCACAGGCCGATCTGAGGCCAGAGGTAAAGCAGCACGATGGCCAGAATCTGTATGCCCATGAAGGGCAGCATGCCCACAAAGATCTGGTTTAACGTGACTGAAGGTGGAGCCACTCCCTTGAGGTAGAAGGCGGACATGGCCACGGGCGGGGAGAGGAAGGCTGTCTGCAGATTCAGCGCCACGAGCAGGCCGAAAAACAGCGGGTCCACGCCAAAGTGGTTGAGCAGCGGGATGAAGATGGGCATGAAGATGACGATGATCTCCGTCCATTCCAGCGGCCAGCCCAGCAGAAAGATCACGACCTGCGACAGGATCATGAATTCGATCTTGCTGAGGTTCATGGACAGCACCCAGCGCTCAATCAGCTCTTGTCCGCCCAGCAGCGCAAAGGCCGCCGAAAAAATGGCGGAGCCCACAAAAAGCCAGCACACCATGGCGGATGTTTTTGCGGTCAGATAGACCGATTCCTTGACCACGTCGAGGTTCAGGCGCTTGTAGGCTGCGGCCAGCAAAAATCCGCCCAATGCGCCCATGGCGGCAGCTTCTGTGGGGGTCGCCAGGCCAAAGACAATGGAGCCCAGCACGGTCAGGATCAGCACCACCAACGGGAAGAAGGAGCTCAGCAGCATCTTGAAGATTTCAAGCCGGGCAAAGCTCAAGAACAGGTAGAACAACGCGATGCATGCCCCCAGCAGCGCAAAGCCAACCCACCACCAGGTGGGCGCGGGTTGCCGGGCTTGAGTGGTTGATGCTTCCGTCTTGGCGGTGGCTGGCTCTTGCAGGGCGTTGGAGGCAGCAGCTGTAGCTGTAGCTGTAGCTGCGTTTGTCGCTGAAGGCTCGGCACCGGGGGGCTCCTGTAGGCCACCCTCGACGGGGGGCTCTTGCAAGCCGCCTTCCATCGGAGGCTCGGCCAGGCCTGAGCTGGAGGAGCTGCTGCTTTCCATACCAATCGGCTGAATGTCATAGTGCTCTTGCACTATGGGTGCGGTGACTGATTGCCAGCTGCTGGCTGCCAGCAGCAAGAACAGCAGGCCGGGCAGGATCACGATGGCCAGCTGGCGCAGTATGTAGCCGGTGGCGACCTGTGCATTGCGCTGGCCTTTGAGTGCTTTCAGCAGGCGTGCGGGGGCGTATTGCTCTGTATTGGCGGGGAGGTCGCGGGTCTGCACAGGCAGACTGACCTGGCGCTCGGCGGCCGACAGCGGCGGCGCCCAGGCCGGCTTGAGCTTGGCCATGATGATCACATAGGCGATATAGAGCCCGGCCAGCATCAGGCCGGGAAATAAGGCGCCGGCATACAGCTGCACCACCGATACCCCGGCCGTTGCTCCATAAAGAATCAGCAGCACCGAGGGCGGGATCAAGATGCCAAGGCAGCCACCCGCCGTGATGGCACCAGCGGCCATGGGTGTGCTGTAGCCGGCACGCATCATGGTGGGCAGGGCCAGCAGGCCCATCAGCGTGACCACGGCACCCACAATGCCAGTGGCTGTGGCAAACACGGCGCAGGTCACCAGCGTGGCAACGGCCAGCGACCCCGGCACACGGGCCATGGCCAGGTGCATGCTTTTGAACAGCTTTTCGATCAGGTTGGCGCGCTCGACCAGATAGCCCATGAAGACGAACAAGGGGATGGCGATCAGCACATCATTGGTCATGCTTTTGTAGGCGGCCTGCACCATCAGATCCAGCGTGCGGGTGGTGTCGCGCTCATAGGCCAGCCAAGTGAAGATCATGCCCATGCCCATCAGCGTGAAGGCGGTAGGAAAGCCCAGCATGATGGCCACCACCACCAGGGACAGCATCAGCAGACCCAGGTGGCCGTTGGTCACGGTTTCTACACTCAGCAGCAAGGCAATGGCCGAGAGTACGACCAGGGCCATGATGGAAAAGCCGAACCACAGTTCCTTGCGCATCTTCATGCTTTGCCCTCCTGAACCATTTCCTTGAGCTTTTCTACGTCCACCTCTTCCACATCACTGCCGCGCTGGGGCCAGTAGCCCTGGTGCAGGCACATCACGCAGCGCGCAATCTCGGCCAGTCCCTGCAGCAGTAGCACGGCACCGGCCAGCGGAATCATGAATTTGAACGGGTACAGCGGCAGTGGATGGGCTGAAAACGTCTGTTCTCGAATCCCCAGGGACTCGTTGGCGTAAGTCCAGCCCGCCCAGGTCAGGGCCAGCACACCGGGCAGAAAGAACAGGATGTACAGACACAGGTCCACGCTGGCCTGCGCGCGCGGGCTGAAGAAGCCATACAGCACATCACCGCGCACATGCCCGTTCTTGGACAGGGTGTAGGCACCGGCCAGCATGAACATGGTGCCGTAGAGCATGATCTGCGCATCCAGCACCCAGGCATGAGGTTTGTTGAGGGCGTAGCGGGAAAAGACCTCCCAGCTGATCAGCGCGGTGAGCAGCACCACGGCCCAGGCCGCCACTTTTCCGATAAAGGTCGAAAAGCCATCGACAGCAAGCAGAATTTTTTGCATGACAGTCTCCGCTGCGGCGCGCAGCGAGGTACGGATGGGGAAGCGGGCCGCCAGCAAGCGGCGGCCCATGAGTCACAAAAAAGCGCAGCTACTGGGGCTGCGCTGTTGGGGCGTTAACCTCGCTTTTGTGCGAAGTAGTGATTCCAGGCCATCTTGAAGTCGAGGTCGGTATCGTTTTTCCAGCGTCCGCTGCGCTGGGCAAAAGTGCGCATCGAATCCATGACCTTTTTGAACATCGGGTTCTCTGCGGACTTCGCGGTTGTGACCTTGTCCCAGGCGGCGAGCTGGGCACGCAAGATGGCATCCGGCGTCTTGTAGAACTTCACTCCCTGCTTGGACTGCATTTCCGCATAGTCCTTGGCATAGCGGTCAGCGGCTTTCCAGCTCATATCGGAGCTGGCCGCCTGCGTGGCGTACTCGATGATGGACTTGATCTCGGCGGGCAGGGCGTTGAACTTGGTCTTGTTGAACAGCACCTCAAACTGCTCGCTGGACTGGTGAAAGCTCTGCAGCATGCAGTTCTTGGCCACATCCGGAAAGCCCAGTACTCGGTCGCTGGAGGCGTTGTTGAACTCAGCCGCATCGAGCAGGCCGCGGTCCAGCGCGGGTACGATTTCTCCCGCAGGCAGAGGGTTCACTGCAACCCCCATCTCGGTGAACACATCCACCGCAAGACCGACGGTGCGGAACTTCAGTCCCTTCAAATCTTCTACCTTGGCTACCGGTTTCTTGAACCAGCCCAGTGGCTGGGTGGGCATGGGTCCATAGAGTTTGGAGACCACATCCATCTTCAGGCCGCTGTAGATTTCGTCGAGCAGCTCCTTGCCGCCGCCATAGTTGTGCCAGGCCAGCACCATATTGGCATCCATGCCGAAGGCCGGGCCAGAACCCCACAGCGCCACGGCCTGGCTCTTGCCATACCAGTACGCAATCACGCCGTGCCCCCCATCAAGCGTGCCTTTTGATACCGCATCCAGCAGCTGGAATGCCGGGACGACGGCGCCTGCGGGCAGCACCTCGATCTTGAGACGGTTGCCCGTCATGTCGTTAACTTTTTTGGCGAAGTCCTGTGCAAATTCGTGAAAGATATCTTTGGCGGGCCAGGTGCTCTGAAAGCGCCACGATGTCGTCTGGGCCGTACTGATCATGGGCACAGACATTGCGGAAGCAGCCACTGCGGCACCTTTGAGTAGGTTGCGGCGGCCGGTTTTCTGGGTCTCCTGTGTCATCTACGTCATCTCCTCTAAGTGGTTGCCTGGCCCTCCGCCAGTGTCTGCATCTTTGAAGCGTCAGGCAGGCGGGTGCAGAGGGTTAACACCAGACGGCATCATGAATTTGTAGTCTGATACCGAATTTTTCTTAAGGAAAATCAAGCGCTTGCCTCCTGTTTGATAAGGAGGGCTGCTATGAATTGATGAGTGTTTGATAGCCGCCTGAATCTGTGAGATTCGGGTAATCAGGGGTGTTGGTGCGAGGCCTGATTGGCATTGCTACGGGTATGCGTGGCTGCAGCAAAGAGGGCGGCGCATTAGATCGAATGCCGCCGCCCTATGCATCACGGTCACATCACGTGGCGCTAGATCACCAGCCTGGAGTAACCAATCCCCGCTGCCTTCTCGACCTTGATCTGCGCCGGAATGCGCTCTTTGAGCGCCTCTACATGGCTGATGACGCCAATCATTTTGCCGCTGGCGTTCAGTGCATCCAGCGCGGAAAGCGCCACTTCCAGCGTGTCGCCGTCGAGCGTGCCAAAGCCTTCGTCGAGGAACAGCGAATCGATAGAGGTCTTGCTGCTGACCAGATCGGACAGTGCAAGCGCCAGTGCCAGGCTGACGAGGAATGCCTCGCCGCCCGACAGCGTGCGCGTGTCGCGCGCCACATCGCCTTGCCAGCTGTCCACAATGTCCAGCTCCAGCTCGCCCGTGGGCTTGCGGCGCAGCAGGTAACGGCCATGCAGCCGCAGCAGGTGCTGGTTGGCCAGATGCAGCAGATGGTCCAGCGTCAGTCCCTGCGCAAACTTGCGGAATTTGTCCCCCTTGGCGGAGCCAATCAGGCCATCCAGCCGCTGCCACAGATCACTGTCTTTTTCTTGCTCGGCAATTTGCTCCAGCAGCGCTTGCTGGCCTGCGCGGCGCTGGTCGTCGTCTGCTAAGCGGGCGCGGTGTGCGCCCAGCTGCTCAGCCTGCTGGGCGCGTTCGGCTTCCAGCTGGGTGATTTGCTGGGTGATGGCCTCTGGCATCTCATCGCTCAAGGCCTGCTCTTGCAGCGCAGCCAGCCGCTGGGTTGCATCGGCCAGCAAGGTGCTGGCGCGCTGCGCTGCGGCGTGCAATTGATCGCTCAGCGCCTGCAAGCGGCCGTGCTCGGCATCGGGCAGCAGGGCTGCGGCGTACTGCACTTCATCGGGAAATGGACTGGTTTGCAGCGCTTGCTGCCATACGGCATGAGCCTTGTCTGCCGATTGCTGCAACTGCGCCAGCGTGCCCTGGGCGTGAGTGATCTGGCCTTGCAGCGATGCTAGTGTCTGCGCAGTGCGCTCTATCTGCGCGATGCAGTCGGTCAGCGTGGCGGCGGGTGTCACGGAATAGGTTGGCGCATCGGCGGGCAGTGCGGGCAAGGCGCTGCTACGCTGCTGCCAGAGCTCGGCATCTTGCGCGGCCTGGGCGTATTGGCCTTGCTGCACTTCGCTCTGGTGCGCCACCTCTTGCAGCAGCGTTTTCTGGCGCTGCCATTGCTGCCATTCTTGCTGGCGGGTGGTCAGCCAAGTGGCGGTGTCCGCCGCCGCAGGCAGTGCATAGCCAGCGGCTTGCATGGTGGCTTGCAAGCTGTTTTGCAGGGCGGTGGATTGCTGCTGCACCGCTTGCAGCATTTGGCTGGTTTGCAGATGTTGCTGCGTGTTGCTTTGCAGTGCTTGCTGGGTGCTGTCCTGTGCGTGGTCTGCCTGCTGCTGGTGGTGCAGCGCGGCCTGACAGGCGTCTTTGGCGGCTTGCAAATCGCGCTCGCCAGCATCGGCTGAGGCTAAGGTTTTCTCCAGCTCGGTGATTTGCTGCTGCGCCTTGTCGCAGGCGGCGCTCAAAGCGTCGGGCTGCTGCCATGCGGTGTCAGTCACGGGCTCAGTTGCTTGCTCACGTAAGGAGTTCCAGCGTGCTTGCCACTGTGCAATTTGTTCGGCGGTGGCATCGCGTTGCGCTTGCTGGTGTTGTTGCTGGCTCTGGGTGGTGGCAAGGGCGGTGTTCAGCTGCTCGCCCTGCTGCTGCAATGCATCGCGCTCTTGTTGCGCCTGCTTGAGGGCCGCTTCAGTGGCCGAAACATCGAGCGCCGCGTATTCGGTGATAGCAGGGTGCTCATGCGATCCGCACAAGGGGCAGGCTTCATCGGGCTGCAGTGCGGCGCGGTGGGCTTGCAGGCTTTGAATGCGCTGCTCCTGGGTCAGAAGGGCTTGCTTGTCGGCGACCTTTTCTTTGATGGCCCGGTATTGCGCGCGCAAAACATCGCGCTGGCTCGTCTGTTGCTGAACACGGGCTTCGCTGGCCGTCAGCGCTTGCGAATTGCCTTGCTGCTGCAGTTCCAGCGGCTGGCGCAGCGCAGCGTGGGTTTGCAGTTGCTGCCCGTGGTGCAGCTGCTGTTGTGCGGTTTGCCAGTTGGCGCGCAGCTGCGGCAGGCTGGCACCATGGGCGGCTAGGCGTTGCTGCTGGGCCTGTTCTGCGGCTTGTTGTTGCTGCAGGGCGTGAGTCACTTGCTCGGCAGCTTGCACGCTGTGCTGGGCTTGGGTGCTGGCTTGTTGCTGCAGTTGCGCGGCAGTGCGTTGCAGCTGCAGCAGCTGGTTTTCAGCCTGCTCAGTTTGCTGCTGCAGTTGCTGGCGTTGCTGCAATTGCTCGCGCCAGCCACTGAGGCTTTCGCCCAGCTGGGCGTGGCTGGCGTGGGTCTGGCTCCAGGCCGTCAAATCAGCCTGCTGCGCTCTTGTGGTTTGCAGTTGCAGCTGTGATTTTTGTAGCGCGTTGGCGCTTAGTTGCTGGGCTTGCTGGTGTTGATGCCACTGGGCCGTTTGAGCTTGCAGCTGGCTGGCGTGCAGGCCTTGCAACTGACGGTCTTCAGCGGCCAGTTGCTGGCTGGATTGCTGCCACTGCATGTGCAATGGGCGAATCGCCAGGGCGGGCGCATGGGCTTGCAGGCGCTGCAAGTCCGGCGCGGCGTCTGCTGCCGTTTGCCGGGCTGTGGCTTCTGCGCTGCGGGCTTGCTCCACCTCGGCGCTGGTGCGGGCCGTTTGCGTTTGCCATTGCTGCACGGCATGTAACTGCGCATGGCGCGTTTGTAGATCGGCCAGCGCGACGCTCAGTTGTTCAGTCTGCGTTTGCAGATCGCTGCGCGTGGCTTCATCCAGTAACTGCATGCCGTTGGCATGAGCTTGCTGCTTTTCCAGCGCCTGTCTGGCGTCGCGGGCGCGTTCGAACACGGTTTGCGAGATCTGGCTGTAGATGTCGGTGCCCGTCAGCTCTTCCAGCAGCTCGGCGCGCTCGTTGGCAGTGGCTTGCAGAAAGGCCGCAAAGCCGCCCTGGGCCAGTAGCATGGATTTGGTAAAGCGCGCAAAGTCCAGCCCGGTGATGTCGGCGATGCGCTTGGTTTTGTCTTTGACATGGGTGGTGAGGATGCTGCCGTCTGCGACCAGTGCCAGTTCCACTCTGGGGGCTTGCAGGGCGGCATCTGGCTTGTTGCGGGCGCGGCGCTGGCTCCAGAAGGAACGGTAGGCCACGCCTTTGACTTCAAACTCCACCTCGGCTTCGCACTCGCCGGTGTGGCGGGTCATGATGTCGTTTTGGCCGCTGATGGTCTCCAGCCGCGGCGTCTGGTGGTACAGCGCCAGGCAAATGGCATCCAGCAGTGTGGACTTGCCCGCGCCCGTGGGGCCGGTGATGGCGAACAAGCCACTGTCGGCAAAGGGTGCGGTGGTGAAGTCGATGTTCCACTCGCCCTTGAGCGAGTTCAGATTTTTGAGGCGCAGTTTCAGAATTCTCATGCGGCACCTCCTGCTGCATCTCCTGCAGTGTCGTTCAGGCTGTGCAGCACTTGCTGGTAGCGCTCGGTCAGGGCCGATTGCAGGGGCGGCTCCAGACTTTCTTGCGCCAGGCGGCGCTCAAATACATCGAGCGGGCTCAGTTCGTCGAGCGACTCGCGCGCATCGCCCGTCAGCTGCGCAGCCGCTGTGCCGCGCTGGCGTTTGATGCGCAGAATGTTCAGTTGCAGGCCTTCGGCCATGGTCTGCACGCGGCTGGCCATGTCAGCCAGGTAGTCGTCTTCCTGCACCGTCACTTCTACCCAGACCGTGGTGTCGCCACTGGCTTTGGCTGCCACTTCTTGCAGCAAGGCGGGCAACTGGGCCAGGCTGCCGCTGAGGGCTAGCATGGGCTGGAACACCGGCACAGGCAATGCGGTAACGGCTTGCAGGCCGCCCGTATCTACATCGACCAGCAGCACTTGCTTGGTTTGCTTGGCTTCGTCAAAACCCAGTGCGATGGGCGAGCCGCTGTAGCGGATATGCTCCAGGCCGCCCACGGTTTGCGGCTTGTGGATATGACCCAGCGCGATATAGCTGGCGGGCGGGAAGGCATTGGTGGGAAAGGCTTCAAGCGCACCCACATAAATCTCGCGCACCGATTCATTGCTGCTGGCGCCCACGGTGGTCAGGTGGCCGGTGGCGATGATGGGCAGTTGCTGGCTCGTGCTGGCCA
The DNA here is from genome assembly GCF_036643215.1 of Comamonas sp. Lineage (GTDB taxonomy): Bacteria > Pseudomonadota > Gammaproteobacteria > Burkholderiales > Burkholderiaceae_C > Comamonas. The sequence continues at coordinate 92,741 of NZ_JAVXSJ010000005.1, forward strand.
GCAAATCTGCCTGCTTTTGCTGGGCGGCGGCATACACGCGCTGGTAGGTGGCAGCGATGGCGTTCTGCAGCGCCTGCTGCTTGTCCTGTGCGCTTTGCCCGGCCTGGCTTTGCTGCACATCGCGCGGGCGGATAAAGGGCAGGGCGCAGACGATGCAGCCGGGTGTTTTGTCGGTATTTTTCAGCGGCAGCGTGACGACATGCCGGGCATCGTCGCCGGTGGAGCTGACGACCTGTGTGCCAAGGTGTGAGAGCAGATCGCGGCTTTCATCGAGCACGCTGACCGAGTCATGGTTGCCGGCCAGCAGCAGCAAGGCCACGCCTGTTTCATGCAGGCGAACAATGAGCTGGTTGTACAGCTCGCGCGCATAGCTGGGCGGCGCGCCGGTATCAAAAATATCGCCAGCGATGAGCACGGCATCCACCGCTTGAGTCTGGACCTGCGTGAGAAGCCAGTCGATCAGGGCCTGATGCTCGGCCTGGCGGCTGTAGCCCATGAAATGCTGGCCCAGATGCCAGTCGGAGGTGTGGAGGATGCGCATGTGCCGATGTTACGAGGGGATGCCGGGCAAAGACTCGTAGATCAGAACAAAACAGCCTGACAGGTGGTGTCAGGCTGTTGATAACGCTTTGAAGCTGCTTTTATTTGCGGCCGGGGCGCTTGGCCGTCCAGTAGCTGAACTCTTCCTTGCCCACTTCATAGTCCAGCTCTTGCAGGCGGGCCTGAATGTTCTCCTGAACATCGGCGACAGCCTTGTTGTAGATGGTCGGGCCAATCTCGGCGAGAAAGAAATTGAGCAGCGCGCCGGACTGCATATTGCCGATGGGCTCGTCCATGTTCTCGCGGAAATAGCGCTCGATGGATGTGATGGCCTGTTGCTGTGCGTGCTTGGGGAGTTCGATGCTCATGGTGACCTGTGTTACTGGGTTGTCTGCATTTTTGCAAACCTGCGGCGAGGCCGCTTGGTGCGAGTGGACTAGGTGCAGGCAGGCCACTTGCATCAAACGGCTTTTTGCTCTGATAAAGAGAGCTGCTAGCGCTTATCAATAAAGCACTGCAGCTGTTTTTTCTTGAAATTTCTGCTGATTGATATCAAAGAGCCGAGTTGTCAGCCTCGGCCAGAAAACCGCCGCTCTGGTGGGCCCACAGCTTGGCGTAGATGCCGCCCTTGGCCAGCAGTTGCTGGTGGGTGCCTTCTTCTTCGATATGGCCGTCGTTCATCACAATCAAACGGTCCATGGCGGCGATGGTGGACAGACGGTGGGCAATGGCAATCACGGTCTTGCCCTGCATCAGTCCGTCCAGACTCTGCTGGATGGCGGCTTCGACCTCGCTGTCCAGCGCGCTGGTGGCTTCGTCCAGCAGCAAAATGGGCGCGTCTTTCAGCATCACGCGGGCGATGGCCACGCGCTGGCGCTGGCCGCCAGAAAGCTTGACGCCGCGTTCGCCCACCTGGGCGTCGTAGCCGCTGCGGCCTTTCAGGTCGGTCAGCGTGGCGATGAAGTCGGATGCCTCGGCCTTGTCGGCGGCGGCCAGCATCTGCGCTTCCGTTGCATCGGGGCGGCCGTAGAGGATGTTGTCGCGCATGGACCGGTGCAGCAGCGAGGTGTCTTGCGTCACCATGCCAATCGCGCCGCGCAGGCTGTCCTGGGTGACATGGCGAATGTCCTGGCCGTCAATGGTGATGCGCCCGCCTTGCACTTCATGAAAGCGCAGCAACAGGTTGACCAGCGTGGATTTGCCCGCGCCCGATCGGCCAATCAGGCCGATGCGCTCGCCGGGGCGAATGTGCAGGTTCAGGTGGTTCATCACCTTTTTTCCATCGGCCTTGTAGCCAAAGCTCACGTCCTCAAAGGCAATGCCGCCCTGGGCCACTTGCAGGGGCTTGGCGTCAGCGTCATCCACAATCGTGCGGGGTTTGGTCAGTGTGGTGATGCCATCCTGGATGGTGCCCACGTTCTCAAACAGGCCCGTCATCTGCCACATCACCCAGTGCGAATAGCCCATCAGGCGCAGCGCCATGGCAATGACGGCGGCGACCACACCGGCCGATGCCTGGCCTTGCGTCCACAAATACAGTGCGGTACCGCCGCTGCCCAGCAGCAGCAGAGCAATCATCAGGTGGTTGGTGATCTCGAACAGGCTGACCAGACGCATCTGCGAATAACCGGTGGACTTGAACGACTCCATCGCATTGCGTGCGTATTCGGCTTCGCGGCGTGTGTGGGCGAACAGTTTGACGGTGGCGATGTTGGTGTAAGCATCGGTCACGCGGCCCGTCATCATCGAGCGGGCGTCGGCCTGCTCTTTGCCGATCTTGCCCAGACGCGGCACAAAGTAAAAGCAGGCGGCGGTGTACGCCACAAACCACAGCGCAAATGGAATCATCAGCCGCCACTCAAAGCTGGCCGCCAGAATCAAAATGCCGATCATGTAGACGCCTACGCCCACAAACACATCGACCACCATGAAGACCACTTCGCGCACGGACAGCGCCGTCTGCATGATCTTGGTGGTAATTCGGCCAGCAAATTCGTCCGCATAGAACGACATGCTCTGGCCCAGCATCAGCTTATGGAACACCCAGCGCAGGCGCATGGGAAAGTTGATGGCCAGCACCTGGTGCATGACGGTGGTGTGCAAGGCCAGCAGCGCCACACTGCCCAGCAAGATGGCGGCAATACCGATCAGCGTGCCGCGCTGCTCTGCCAGGAAATCGGCGGGTGCGGCAGCGCCTAGCCAGTCCACCACGCGGCTCATGATGGCGAACAGCACCGCTTCATAGGCGGCCAGCAGGGCAGACGTCAGCGTCATCAACCCAATCCAGCCGCGCATGCCCTGTGTGCAGGCCCAGACAAAGGCAAAGAAGCCCACGGGCGGAACCTTGGGCTCCTGCGCGGGGTAGGGGGGAACCTGTTTTTCAAAAAATCGGAACACGATAGCAATACTCCCGGTGCCAGCTATTGGCACTTTTGTTCGTCATGGTAGGGGAGTGGGCGGCGGCGGTGTGATGATGCGGTCAAGCCCGCCCAGACCATGGGCTCATACCTCTGTCGACCTCAAAGCCATGAAATTTTCTGCTGCATCTTCTTTGATTGGTAACGATTTTGCATCTCGCAGATGGCACTGGCCCGCTGCTATTGCGATGAGTCTGGCCGCGTTGACTGTGGCTATCAGCGGCTGTGTGATTTCTCAGCCGATGACGGGTTTGGCACACACAGCAATCCCTGATCTGCATGCATCGCCAGAGCGGCTGCGTGACCATGTGCGTGTGCTGAGCGAGGATTTTCTGGGGCGAGGTTTTGAGCAGCCGCAGACATTGCAACGCGCTGCTGATTACATCGTGGCGGAGCTGGCCAAGTCAGGTGTGATGGCAGAGCGCCAGCGCTTTGAGGTGGACGGCCAAGGCTATGAAAATTTGATAGCGCGCTTTGGGCTTGCGGAAGGCACTAAGCCGCTGCTGGTGATGGGAGCACATTACGACAGTGCACTCACGCATGAGGGCGTGCCTACCCCCGGTGCAGACGATAACGCCAGCGGCGTGGCAGGTCTGCTGGAATTGGCCCGCTTGCTGAAGCAAACCACGCCCGGCCAGCCGGTGGAGCTGGTGTTCTACACACTGGAGGAACCACCCAACTTTCGCACCAACGATATGGGCAGCTACCGCCATGCGCTTTCGCTGCAGCAGCGCAACCAGCCTGTGCGGCTGATGCTGTCTGTGGAGATGATTGGTTACTACAGCGACGATTCGGGCAGCCAGAGTTATCCACTGGCACCACTGGGCTGGATTTACCCGGACAAGGGCAACTTCATCGCCCTGATCGGCGAGATGAAAAACTTCAGTGAAATGCGCCGCACCAAGGCTGTCATGCGCGCCTCAGGCGGTGGGCCGAATCCATTGGGCGTGCATTCGCTCAATGCACCGCGCTTTGTGCATGGGGTGGATTTTTCGGATCACCTGAATTACTGGCGGCTGGGCTATCCGGCCATCATGGTGACGGACACCTCGTTTATGCGTAACCCGCACTACCACCAGCGCACCGACACATGGGATCGGCTGGACTACAGCCGCATGGCGCAGGTGGTGCGCATGCTGGCTGCGGTGGCTTTAGATACTCCTTGATTGAGAGCTGCTAGCGCTTTTATTCATTAGGGTTAAATCCTATTTAATATAAAGTCGCTGAGCGCTATTTACGCCTCTGTTTTTCCCAGAAACTGGCGGAGGTGGTGCGCCGCGCTGATAGCGCCGGAATCAAAAAAGGCCTGCAATGCAGGCCTTTTTTGGGGCGTCTGAAATCAGGCGTTGGGCAGGAAGCCTTCAACCGACAGGTAACGCTCGCCCGTGTCGTAGGCAAAGCCCAGCACCTTGGCGCCAGCGGGCAGCTCAGGCAGCTTTTGTGCAATGGCGGCCAGTGTGGCCCCGGAGGAAATACCCACCAGCAGGCCTTCTTCAGAAGCCATGCGGCGGGCGAATTCGCGGGCAGGCTCGGCTTCGACCAGAAGCACGCCGTCCAGCAGACTGGTGTCCAGATTCTTGGGGATAAAGCCTGCGCCAATGCCCTGAATGGGGTGGGGTGCAGGCTGGCCGCCAGAGATCACGGGCGATGCAGAAGGCTCCACCGCATAGACCTTGAGGTTGGGCCACTTGGCTTTGAGCACCTTGGCCACGCCAGACAGGTGGCCGCCCGTGCCCACGCCGGTGATAAAGGCATCCAGACCATCGGGGAAGTCACGCAGAATTTCTTGCGCGGTGGTGGTTTCATGCACGGCCACGTTGGCGGGGTTTTCGAACTGCTGGGGAATCCAGGAGCCGGGCGTTTGCGCGGCCAGTTCCTGCGCGCGGGCGATGGCGCCCTTCATGCCTTTTTCCTTGGGGGTCAGATCAAATGCTGCGCCGTAGGCCAGCATCAGGCGGCGGCGCTCGATGCTCATGCTCTCGGGCATGACCAGAATCAGCTTGTAGCCCTTAACGGCGGCTACCAGAGCCAGACCCACGCCGGTGTTGCCGCTGGTGGGCTCAATGATGGTGCCGCCTGGCTTCAAGGCGCCGGATTTTTCCGCATCTTCCACCATGGCCAGTGCAATGCGGTCCTTGATGGAGCCGCCAGGGTTGCCGCGCTCGGACTTGATCCACACGTTGGTGTTGTCACCAAACAGGCGGTTGATGTGAATGACGGGCGTGTTGCCAATGGTTTGCAGAACGTTGTCGAACTTCATGAAGCCTCCGGGTGTGGATAAGAGTGCAGAGGGGCGTGCAAGGCCCGATGCATGCATTGTGGCGCAGTTGTTCTGCCGTACAGGAATATGAATATGCTTGCCGCAGATCAAGCCTAGGCCAGACAGATCACCGCGCTGCCGGATGCATGGCAAGAATGGGATTGAGTTGTTTCTCGGAGGATGCACCCATGCTTTCTTTCAACGCAATCTTGATGGCGCTGGCAGCCAGTTGCACCACGCTGCTAGTGGGCTTTTCATGGCGCGAGCAGCGCTGGGCACCCTGGCTGATGCTGGTGGCCTTGGTGACGCTGCTCTCGCTGATGAGTCACTCTATCGTCAAATTGCTGAGCTAGGCGTGGCCTGATCCGCAGGTTTGCGGGCGCGCAGCGGCGTTTTCCATAGCTCGGCCAGCAGCAGTCCGGCAACCGTCATGACACCGCCCACGGCGTGGTACAGCGCCATTGGTTCATGGAGCGTGGCAAACGCCACGATGGCGGTGAACACCGGAATCAGGTTGAAGAACATGCTGGAGCGGCTGGGGCCCAGCGCGTTGATCGCCTTCATCCACAACAGCGGCGCGGCGATGGAGGCCATGATGCCGGCAAAGGCGACCAGCCCCAAATTGCTGGCGTTTAGCCCCGTTTTGGGTGAAAACAGGTACAGCGGAAACTGCACCACCACCGCCACCAGAATTTGCAGATACAGCAACTGCACCGTTTTGAGCGCAGGCATGGGCCAGCGCTTGAGCAAAATGTTGTAGATGGCATAGGCCAGCATGGCCAGCAGCATCATTGCGTCGCCCAGATTCAGGCCTTCAGATGCCAGATGCGCAAGATTGCCTGACGACACCACCAGCGCGACTCCAAAAATAGCCAGCAGCGAACCCCAGACCCCGCCGCGCGTCAGCGGCTGGCCCAGCAGAAACACGGCCAGAGCCAGCACCAGCATGGGCGTGAGCGAGCCGATGATGCCCATATGCGTGGCGGTGGTGTAGTGGGCCGCGTAGTACGCCAGACTTTGATAAATCACCATGCCCAGCACGCCCAGCACCGTGATGCGGGGCAGCAGCGGCTTGATGACGGCGCGCAGGCGCCAGATGCCTGGCAGCACAAACGGGGTGAAAAGCAGGGCGGCCACCACCCAGCGGAAAAAACCAATCTCAGACGCGCTGATGCTGCCCGCCGCCATTTTGCTGACCACGGTGTTGACCGACCAGATCAGCACCGCACCCAGCGGTAATAGGTATGCACCCATGAAGACTCCTTGAAGGGTCTATCATGCGACTGACGTATTTAAAGTGCATTGCTGATTTCAGACAAAGCATAGCGCAAGCTGGACGAAGCTGATGAAGACCAATCAAGCCGCAGCCCAGCGCCATTCCGTCGCCATTCTGGACACGGATCAGGTGCAGGGCAGTTACTACTTTCGCTACGATGAGTTTGGCGCGCACAGCGAGGCACCGCCGCATTCGCACCGCTGGGGGCATTTGAACTATGCCTCGCATGGCAGCCTGAGCATGGAGGTGCCTGCGGGCCGCATTCTCTGTCCGCCGCAGCATGGGGTGTGGATTCCGCCTGGCGTGGTGCACAGTTGCTATCTGCAGCATGCGGTGCAATACCGCTCCGTCTACCTGGCCCCTGCGCTGTGCGAAGCCTTGCCGCAGGTGGCGGGCTGCATGCGGATGGGCCCCATTGTCAAAGCCATCCTGCTGGACTTTGGCCTGCGCGGTGTGCAGACGCCAGCCGCCGCAGCAGATCTCAGGCTGGCGCAGGTGGTGCATGACCAGTTATGCGCCACGCCGCTGGAGCTGAGTTTTCTGCCCATGGCCCGGCACCCCGCGCTGGTGCAGGTGCTGGACGCGATGCAGGCCGGGCCGGGTGACCACCGCAGTCTGGCCGAGTGGGCCGAGAGCGTGCATATGACCGAGCGCACGCTGGCCCGCCACTGCCAGCGCGAGCTGGGTATGAGCTTGGGAGAGTGGCGCCAGCGCATGCGTTACCTGTGCGCGATTGATGCGCTGGAGGCTGGCCACACCGTGCAACGCATCGCCTACGACCTGGGTTACAGCACGCCTTCGGCCTTTATTGCCATGTTTCAGCGTGAATCAGGCCTGCCGCCCGAGCAGTTTAGACGCGAGTTCAGTGCAAGCTCTTTGTGAACGCGAGATAATGCGACCCGTGAAGTGCGCCAGACCGCCGCTGGTACTAGCCGAAAGGCCAACGCTTGCGTTGGGTCGAAAGATCGTACTGGAGGAACGTCCGGACTGCATAGGGCGGCGTAGCAGCTAACAGCTGTCCACCGTGAGGTGAGGATCAGAGCAACAGAGACGAGTCCCGGGGGCGTACCGCAAGGTAAACCACCGAGGGTGAAACGGGCAATCTCTACGCGCAGCAATACCAAGTAGGCACACGTTGACGGGGCCCCCGGAGTGTGCGGGTAGGTAGCACCGAGCTGTCAGGCGACTGGCAGCCAAGATTAATGGCGGTCACATGGCGGGCAACCGTTGTGCACAGAATCCGGCTTATCGGCGCACTTCACACTTATTCCAAATAAAAAGAGCTGCTAGCGCATATGTATAAAGCGCTAGCAGCTCTTTTTTTGATAGTGGGCTGACTTAGAAGCGTTCCCACGGCATCAGGTAGCGCCACTGGCCTTCAGGCACCTTGCCCAAAGACACGCGGCCAATCCGCAGGCGGCGCATGCTGGTCACGCGCAGGCCGATGGCGCCGCACATCTTTTCGATCTCTTCAGGCGCAATGCCCTTGAGTGCAAAGCGCAGATGGCCTTCGTTCTGCCAGCTCACATGGCAGGGGGGCATACGGCGGTGGCCGTTGCCGCCAGGGATAGGCAGGCCTTCGTAGAGAATTTCAAGACCATCTTCAATGATCTGGCCTTCCACGCCGACGATGATTTCCTGCTCCAGCCATTGGCCTTCTTCAGCCAGCTTGCGGATGATGCGCTTGTCTTGCGTATAGACGATCAGGCCGCTGGCGGGCAGGGGAATCGTCAAAAACGACTCCAGGTTCTTGAAGTGATGGTCTAGCACCAGCTGGGGCATGGGCGTGTCCAGCTGGGCCTTGGTGGCTTCGCTCAGCAGCGAATGCGCGCTGCGTGTGCGGCCATAAGCGGGGCCTTGCGTGTAGCCCGCTGGCTTGTTCATCAGAATGGTGACGGGGGGCAGTGCCTCGGGCTTGGCACCGGCGCGCACGGTCACAACCTGCTCGGGGCTGACCCGAGTTTCGGGCACTTGCACGACTTTGCCATCGACTTGGACATTGCCCGCTTCGATGTGCAACTCGGCCTCGCGGCGCGAGCATTGTTCTTGCTCTGCAACTCGCTTGGACAGGCGGATGCTTTCTTTTTGTTCGGGCTGTGATTCAGACATGGCGATAGCTTAATGCCACGGCCATGTCCTAGTTGTCCACAGGTCTAGCAGGGCAGTGGCTGGCTTATCTGCCCAGACAGAGCTTCTGAATCCGCTCCACATGGGCCAGCAGCGACTGCTGAGCCACGGGCCACAGCGCGGGCGGCGTGTCGGCATAGGCAATGGCCACCCAGTCCTGAATGCTGCCGTCGGGCTTGGTGCGCATGGCGTTGTGCACCTTGGACTCGCGCGCCAGTCGATGGGCCTTGAGCTTGGTGATCTGATGCCGCGCAAAGCCCAGTACATAGCCGTGGGCGGGCAGTATGTAGCGAATGCCCCGCTCAAGGCACAGCGCATGCAGCTTATCCAGCGAAGCCAGGTAATCGATCATGTTGCCGTCTGGCGGGCTGATCACGGTGGTGCTGCCGTTGAGGATGTGGTCGCCGCTGAACAGCAGCGCATCTTCTTCCAGCAAAAAACACAGGTGGTTGGCCGCATGGCCGGGCGTGAAGATGGCTTGCAGCGTATGCGTAATTTCGCCATCTGGCCCTTTCCCGGTCAGCGTTACGCGCTCTCCATCTTGTAGCGATACATCAGGTTTGAAGCGGCTATAGGCCCGAGCGGTGGGGGCTGAAGCCATGCCCATGACTGGGGGCTTGCCCTGACCTGATTGCTCCACCAGCGCCTGCAGCGGCGCGGCACCCGGCGAGTGGTCGGGGTGAGAGTGGGTGCAGACGATGAAGCGGATGTTGCCCCCCGTTGCTGCATGAATGCGCTGCAGGTGCACGGGCTCATTGGGGCCTGGGTCGATGACGATGTAGCCGCTGCTGTCATCACCCACCAGATAGGTGTTGGTGCCGGGGCCGCTCATCATGCCGGGGTTGGGGGCTGTCAGGCGCAGCAGGTTTTTGCGCAGCGGCACGGCCTTTTCGTTCTGCCAGTCCAGGTGATGAATACCGTGGCCGTCGGGCATCACCATTTCCAGCTCGCCATAGGCCATGTCGGTTTCGGTGTGGCGCGTGTCTTTGCCCAGCAGGTGGCCACCGCGCGGGCAGGCTTGCCACAGCGGTTTTTCGCTTTGCAGTGTGTTGATGAGCGTTTGCGTATCGGGCTGTGCAGAGATTCGCTCCAGCGTACGCAGAGTAGGGAAGAGGATGAACAGATTTTTTTCTTTAAAGCGCTCCACCGCATCTTGTGGGCGAATCCAGGTAGGCTCGAACTGCTCAGTTTCATCGGCCACCGGCGTTTGCCCTTCAGGCATGCGCGCTACAAAAAATGGGACGTTGAAGCGTTTGGGCAGGTCAAAAGGTGCGGTCCATTGAGCCAGATACCAGAGCTGATCGACCGCCAGCGTCCAGCCACGCGCGCGGCATTGCTCATACAGCGATGCATGGCGGTCCAGTTGCTGCACCTGTGCAGGGGCAACGGGCTGGCCCGCTTCGTCATAGGCCAGCAAGATGCCCAGTTCTTCAAACGTCTCGCGAATGCCGGCCAGCGCCTGTGTGATGCGTTCATTGCCTCCCACCTCAACCATGCTGGGGCGCATGCGGGCCAGCGCGTGGTTGGCCGGGTCGGCATCCTGATCTTCCAGTCCACCGCCAGGGAACACATAGGCATTGGCAAAAATTCCTTGGTCGGCGCGCCTTGTCATCAGTACTTCAAAGCCATCGGCGCCATCACGCAGCAGCAGGATGGTGGAGGCTTCGCGTGCGGGAACCGGATCGCGCTGAGGCTGAAGAAGCTGACTGGGGCGGGGCTGGCTGGGTGGGGTCATGGGTTAATTATGTGAAATGCGCTGTGCCATTGGATGTCATATCTGGACTAGTTGCGTCGTTGCTGCGCGTCAAATCGGGGAAAGCACTGAGAGCAAACCGTGCTCATTTGCTTGCATTTGATTATTGAAGATAACAATAATGAATCAAAGGAATGGTTATGAATCATAAAGAAATTGCAGTGGAATTTCGGGGTGAAGCCCAGCAGGTGGCGGTCATTCGCCTGATGCGCTCCGCCAAGCGCAATGCCTTGTCGGATGGACTGGTGCTGGGGCTGCGCGATGTATTCATGAACCTGCCCGCCAGCGTGCGCGCAGCGGTGGTGGATGGTGATGGCCCGCACTTTTGCGCCGGGCTGGACCTGAGCGAGCTGGGCGAGCGCGATGCCTCGCAGGGCGTTCTGCATTCGCGCATGTGGCATGAAGCCCTGCGTCAAGTGCAGTTTGGTTCTGTGCCCGTGGTGGCGGCCTTGCATGGAGCGGTGGTGGGCGGCGGGCTGGAGCTGGCCAGTGCCTGCCATATTCGCGTGGCAGACAGCAGCACGTTTTATGCGCTGCCCGAAGGCTCGCGCGGCATCTTTGTCGGCGGTGGTGGTTCGGTGCGCATTCCGCGTCTGATTGGCGCGGCGCGCATGGCCGACATGATGTTCACCGGCCGGGTTTACAAGGCTGAAGAGGGCGAGCGCATTGGCCTGTCGCAATACCTGGTGCCTGAAGGTCAGGCGCTGGATAAGGCGGTGGAGCTGGCGTTGCGCATTGCCGAAAACGCCCCCATGACCAATTACGCGCTGGTGCATGCGCTGCCCCGCATTGCCGAGCAGCCGTCGGATCAAGGTCTGATGACCGAAGCGCTGATGGCCGCTGTGGCGCAAAGCGCACCTGAAGCCAAATTCCGCCTGCAGGAGTTCCTGTCCGGGCGAGCCGCCAAGGTCAGCACAGACTGAAAACCTGGCGCATCACAATCAAGCGATGGAGACAAAAACCATGCAAGAGACAAGTACAGCCATGCAGACCAACAGCCGCATACAAGAGGTACAGAAAGAGGGCCAAAGCCCCAAGTACCGCGCGCTGGAGTTTGGCGTGTGCAGCCTCAAAGTCGATGAGAGGAGTGACGGTACGAGCTATGCCCAGGCCGATCAGGAACTGGCCCCGTATGCCAAGCGCATGACGGACCGGCTGGTGCACTGGGCACAGGCCACACCCGATCACACTTTTATCGCCCAGCGCGAGCGCCTGGCAGATGGCGGTACGGGTGACTGGAAGCACATTAGCTATGCGCAGACGCTGGCCGCTGCGCGCAGCATTGCTCAGGCGTTGATTGATCGAAAACTGTCGGCAGAGCGTCCGGTCATCATCCTCAGCGAAAACGATCTGGACCACGCCATGCTGGCCATGGGCTGCCTGTATGCGGGCGTGCCGTACTGCTCGGCTTCCACCGCGTACTCGCTGGTCAGCACTGATTACGCCAAGCTGCGCCATGTGGTGAACACGCTCACCCCCGGCCTGATCTTTGCCAGCGATGCCGCGCGCTATGAAAAAGCCGTGCAGGCCGTGCTGCCTGATGGCTGCGAAGTGGTCTATGGCAAGCCTGCTGTGGATGCCCAGACGCATACCTTGTTTGCCGAACTGCTGGCGACGCAGGCCACGCCTGCCGTCGATGCCGCCATGCAGGCCACGGGGCCAGAAACGATCACCAAATTCCTGTTCACCTCGGGCTCGACCAAGCTGCCCAAGGCGGTCATCAATACCCACGGCATGTGGTGCGCCAACCAGCAGCAAATTGCCCAGACCATGCCCGATATGGTCAAAGGCCCGCCCGTGCTGGTGGACTGGCTGCCGTGGAATCACACGTTTGGCGGCAACAAAAATATTGGCATGACGCTCTACCACGGCGGCACGCTTTATATCGACGAAGGCAAACCTACGGCGGCAGGCATTGGCGAGACGCTACGCAATCTGCGCGAAATATCGCCCACGGCCTACTTCAATGTCCCCACCGGTTTTGAATACATTGCCGGTGCGATGGAGGAAGACGCCGTGCTGCGCAGCAGCTTGCTCAAGCGCTTGAGCATGTTTTATTACGCCGGTGCATCGCTGGCGCAGCCCGTGTGGGACAGCCTGTACCGCACACAGGAAAAAGAACTGGGCCACCGTGTGGTGATGGGCACGGGGCTGGGCATGACGGAGTCATCGCCGTCGGCATTGTTTGTGAACCGGGCCGATGTGCGCTCTGGCGATCTGGGTGTGCCCGTGCCGGGGCTGGAGCTCAAGCTGGCTCCCATGGCGGGCAAGCTGGAGGTGCGCTACCGTGGTCCCAATGTCACGCCCGGCTACTGGCGTGCGCCAGAGGCTACGGCCGAGGCTTTTGATGAAGAAGGGTTCTTTTGCACCGGCGACGCCGTGCAGTGGCGCGACCCGCAAGACCACCATCAGGGCCTGCGCTTTGACGGCCGCATTGCCGAAGACTTCAAGCTGGCCACCGGCACCTTTGTGAACGTGGGTCCGCTGCGTGCCAAGGTCATTCATGCCGGGGCGCCCTATATCCAGGATGTGGTGGTGACCGGGCTTGACCGCAAAGAGGTGGGCGCCATCATCTTCGGCACCCCGGCCTGCGCGGCACTGAGCGGATTGGGTGCCGGTGCCACGCAAGAGCAAATCATGCACAGCGCACCCGTGCAGCAGCATCTGCAGACCGTGCTCAACCAGCTGGCACAAACCGCGACCGGCAGCGCTAGCCGCATTGCGCGTGCCGTGGCCGCTACGCGTGCGCCATCGTTGGACTTGGGTGAAGTTACAGACAAAGGCTCCATTAACCAGCGCGCCGTGCTCCAGCATCGTGCAGATGTGGTGGCGGGTTTGTATGACGAGACTCTGGCCTTGATCTTGAAGCCAAATAGTTGAGCCCAATCAGGCTTAAACCCAATAGCAGAAAGCGCGAGAAGCTTTTAAAAGGATAGTGAAATGCAAGTTCAAGATCAGATTGCCATCGTCACTGGCGCAGCCTCGGGGCTGGGTGAGGCCACCGCCCGTGCTCTGGCTGCGGCCGGGGCCAAAGTCGCAGTGCTGGACCGCCAGCTGGACAAAGCCAAGGCCGTGGCAGCCGAGGTTGGTGGCTTGGCGCTGGAGTGCGATATCTGCGATACGGCCAGCGTGATGGCTGCGCTTGACCAGATCAAGGCGCATTGGGGTGCAGATGCCCGAATTTTGATGAACGTGGCGGGCATTGGCACGGCCAAGCGTGTGATTGGTCGTGATGGAGAGCCTGCGCCGCTGGATGATTTTGAGCGCGTCATTCGCGTCAACCTGATTGGCAGCTACAACATGACGCGCCTGTTTGCTGCGCGCTGCGCCAAGCTGGCAGCACAGGAGGATGGTGCGCGCGGCGTGATTGTCTACACCGCATCTGTTGCGGCTTTTGATGGGCAGGTAGGCCAGCAGGCGTACAGCGCATCCAAGGGCGGGCTGGTCGGCATGACGCTGCCCATGGCGCGAGACTTGGCTCAGCACGGCATTCGCGTCTGCACCGTGGCCCCTGGTTTGTTTGCCACGCCTTTGATGCAAGAATTGCCCGAGGCTGTGCAGCAGTCTCTTGCGGCATCCATCCCCTTCCCATCGCGGCTGGGCAAACCGTCGGAGTTTGCCGAGCTGGCTTTGCATATCGTGCGCAATGACCACCTGAATGGCGAAGTGATTCGTCTGGATGGTGCTTTGCGCATGGCCCCTAGATAAGCATTCTTATAAAGACAGGCGTCAGCCTGCATTCACACATCTACCAGAGGAGACAAACCATGCAAGATCGTCGCAATTTCGTCAAAAGTCTGAGTGCTGGCGCTGCGCTGGCCGCGTTCGGCGGTATCGCCAGTCGCAGTGCTTATGCACAGGGCGGTGGCCCGCTGGAGCAAGTTCGTATTCTTTACGGCTTCCCGGCAGGCAGCGCCGGTGACTCGGTGGCGCGCCGCGTGGCTGAAAAGATTGGTGGCACCAGCTATTCAAAGAATATGGGCGTGGTGGAAAACAAGCCCGGCGCCGGTGGCCGCATTGCGCTGGAAAGCCTGCGTGGCTCTGTGGGCGATGGTTCGGTGATCGTGCTCTCGCAGGTCTCCGCCTTCTCCATCTATCCCCATATTTATAGCAAGCTCCCCTATCAGGCAAAGGACTTCGAGCCGATTTCTATTGGCGCCATCATGCACCACGGTCTGGCGGTCGGCCCGGCAGTGCCTGCCGAAGTCAAGACGCTGAAAGACTTTCTGGCATGGAGCAAGAACAACCCCGACAAGGCCAGCTTTGGCAGCCCCGGTGCCGGCACCCAGCCCCACCTGATTGGTGCGTTGCTCAGCCTGCGCTCCGGCGTCAAGCTCAGCCATGTGCCTTATCGCGGAACGGCCCCTGCGGTGTCTGACCTGGCGGGCGGCCAGATTGCGGCGGTCATGGGCCCCAGTGGCGATTTCTTGAGCTACTACAAGGCCGGAAAGCTGCGCGTGCTGGCCACCAGCGGTCAGCAGCGCAACCCCTATCTGCCCAATGTGCCTACGTTTGCAGAGCAGGGTTTTAGCGACCTGATCGCCGAAGAGTGGTTTGGCTTCTATGCGAACGCCAAGACGCCTGCCGATGTGCGCCAGCGAGCGCATGCCGCCATCACAGCTGCACTCAAGAGCGATGCGCTCAAGGACAGCGTGGGTGTGGTGGGGCTGATTGCGACCAGCTCTACGCCTGAGGAAATGGCCCGCTCGCAGCAGGCGGAGTTTGATCGCTGGGGGCCGCTGGTCAAGCAGATCGGCTTCACGGCGGACTCCTGATTTCACCCCCTGAGCCGCTTTGCGGCTTCCCCCTCTCTCGCTTCGCGAGAGGGGGGACGGCATCTCCTCAAGGCGGCGCTTGCCTGGCGTCCCTGATTCCCCGATGGCATGAGTCTGTGCTTATCCGGTTGACCTCCACTTTTCCTTTTCTTTGATTGCCGTCGCGGTCTTTTTGTATGTCCTATTTGCCCGCCAGCGCTGATAACGCGTTTCTTCTTTTTGATGTGCTCAAGGCTGATGAGCAGTTGCAGCGCCTGCCTGCCCATGCGGGTACGGATCAGGCTTTGATGCAGCAGGTGCTGGATGAGGCTGGCAAATGGGTGGGCGATGTGGTGGGCCCGTTGTCGCGCAGTGGTGATGAAACTGGCGCGCAGTTTGATGCGGGGCGTGTGACCACGCCGCCGGGCTTTTCCAGTGCGTATCAGGACTTCTGGCAGGCCGGCTGGCCTGCGCTGGCCTGTGCTGAAGAAGATGGTGGTCAGGGCCTGCCCTGGGTGCTGGAAGGCGTGCTTTATGAATGGCTGAGCGCCGCCAATCATGGCTGGACCATGGCGCCGGGTCTGCTGCATGGGGCGTATGAATGCCTCAAGCACCACGGCAGCGATGCGCTCAAGGCGGCTTATCTGTCAAAAATTGCCAGCGGTGAATGGCTGGCCACCATGTGCCTGACGGAAGCGCATGCGGGTAGCGATCTGGGGCTGGTGCGCACGCAGGCCGTACCTGCAGGTGATTCGCCGCTGGGTGAGAGTTTCGCCATCAGCGGCGGCAAGATTTTTATCTCGGGCGGCGAGCATGATCTGACCGACAACATTGTCCATCTGGTACTGGCACGCTTGCCCGGTGCGCCTGCCGGGCCCAAGGGGCTGTCGCTGTTTCTGGTGCCCAAGGTGCTGCCAGACGGTGCGCGCAATGCCGTGGTCTGCGAGCGTATTGAAGAGAAGATGGGCCTGCACGGCAGCCCCACCTGTGTAATGCGCTTTGACGCTGCCACCGGTTGGCTGATTGGTCAGCCCGGTGCAGGCCTGAACGCCATGTTTGTGATGATGAATGCCGCCCGCCTGCATGTGGCGCTGCAAGGCATGGGTCTGCTGGATGCGGCATGGCAAAAAGCCCATGCCTATGCGCTGGAACGCCGCCAGATGCGCGCGCCCGGCACGGTGCCTGCCTCGCGCGGCGTGGGCGATACGGCGGATTTGATTATTGAGCACCCGACCATTGCCCGCACGCTGGATGTGCAGCGCGCATGGGTGGATGGCGGGCGCGTGCTGGCCTACCAGACCGGCGTTTACCTCGATGTGGCACGCTATGCAGAAAGCGCCAAAGAGCGCGAGCAGGCCCAGCAGTGGTGCAGTCTGATGACGCCCGTGCTCAAAGCCGCATGGACGCAGCAGGCCTTTGAAGGTGCCAGCGCCTGCTTGCAGGTTTTTGGTGGCCACGGCTATATCCGTGAATGGGGTATTGAGCAGATCGTGCGCGACTCTCGCGTGGCCATGATTTATGAGGGCACGAACGAGATTCAGGCCATTGACCTGCTGGTGCGCAAGGTGCTGCCTGATGGTGGGCAGGCCATGGGTCAGTGGCTTCTGTTTTTACGCAAGTCAATGGATGCAGGCCGCCCGCTGGATGCTGAGGTTTTGCGCGGCCTTGCGCAGTTGCGCTACTTCACCACCGTGCTGGCGCAGGCCTGCAAGGAAGACGACACCCTGGCCTGGCGCGTGGCCGATGACTACCTGCGCTGCGTGGCTGTGCTGTTGCTGGGCTGGGCCTGGGCACGTATTGCAGCCACGGAAGGTACAGACGATGAGCGCTGGCAAGGCCCGCTCAAGCAGGTGCAGCAGCGAATCCTGCCTGAAATGGACTGGCGAATGAGTCTGATGAAATCGCAGTGGGCGCAGGCTTCTGTTGTGCACGGCAACCAGCTGTATGCAGCGACAAATTGACTAAATATGCCTGCAAGATGTCTGCAAAACCGGCAGAATTATGGACTTTTCATAGCTTTCTTTGGGCTGATGCGCCCTTGATTGCTTGCTCTCTTGCTACAGAATTTGACTCGTCCAATGCTCGCTCACAAGACTGCCGAAACCATCGTTAAAGAAACTGCCGCAAAGCCTGCACGTGTTGTGCGTAACGCTCGCAGCAAGCCTGAGGACTCTGGCGCTGCAAGCTCGGAGCAGGGGGGCAGTGAGGCGGTCGAAATGTTTGCCGTGGATCGTGTGGACGCCAGCTTTCTCGAGTCGCTGCTGGGCTACAACGCGCGCCGTGCATCGCTGTCGCTGGTGGGCGTCTTTGTCGAGAGCATGGAACGCTTTGATCTCAAGATTGTGGAGTTCTCCGTGCTGTCGCTGATCGGCAGCAATGCGGGCATCACTTCGCGCCAGCTCTGCCAGCAACTCGCGGTGCTGCCGCCCAATATGGTGGGCATGATTGACGCTCTGGGTAAACGCGGCTTTCTGGAGCGCCGCCCGCACCCGCGTGATGGCCGCGCCACTGGCTTGTATCTGAGTGCTGCGGGGCGTGAGCTGGTCGATGCCGCAGAGCCAGAACTCAAGAGTCGCGAGACGCAATCCATTGCTCACTTGAGCGAGATGGAGCAGAAGCAGCTCAGAGAGCTGTTGCAAAAGCTGTACCGCTAAAGTTGGCCGATGGCGCAGACCGCGTGCCCGGCGCGATAATGCCCAGCATCATGCAGATTCGCTTTACCAAGATGCAAGGCGCGGGCAACGACTTTGTCGTGCTCGACGAAACCCAGGCTCGCCTGGGCCTGAACGCAGCCCAATACCGTTATCTGGCCGATCGCCACTTTGGCGTGGGTGCCGATCAGATTCTGACCGTTCGCCCCGCCCCGGCAGAGGGCGTGGATTTTGAATACGTCATTCACAACGCCGACGGCGGCGAGGTCGAGCAGTGCGGCAATGGCGCGCGCTGCTTTGCCCGCTATGTGCATGACAAGGGGCTGACCGATAAAAGCGTGATTCGCGTGCAGACGCTGTCGGGCATCATCGCCCCCGAAATTCACAGCAACGGCCGCGTGACCGTGGACATGGGCGCGCCGCAGCTCGACCCCGCCAAGGTACCGTTCACGACCGAAGGCCTGCAGCCTGAGACACTGGGTTTTGCACAAAAATGGCCTCTGGCGCTTGATGTGCCTGCGCAAACAGCTACGGTTTGGATAGCGCCCGTCTCCATGGGCAACCCCCACGCCGTGCAACTGGTCGACGATGTGAACACTGCGCTGGTCGAGGTGCATGGCCCGCTGATCGAGCGCCATGCACGTTTTCCGCAGCGCGTGAATGCCGGCTTCATGCAGGTCATCAACCGCAGTGCCGTCAATCTGCGCGTCTATGAGCGCGGCTCAGGCGAGACGCTGGCCTGCGGCACCGGTGCCTGTGCAGCCGTCGTGGCAGGCATTGGCTGGGGGCTGCTGCACAGCCGCGTGGATGTGCATACCCGTGGTGGTCTGCTGACCATTGAGTGGGCGGGTGGCGCGCAGGACCGTGTGCGCATGACCGGCCCCGCCGAGTTTGTTTTTGAAGGCCAGATCGACATACCCGATACGTTATGAACAGCTTGACCGACATTGCAGTGACCGAAGATTCGATTACCGACTATCTTCAGCAAAACCCTGAATTCTTCGAGCGCCATGCTGAAATGCTGACTGGCGTGCGCCTGATCAGTGGCCATGGCCCGCGTGCCGTGAGCCTGCAAGAGCGCCAGGCTGAAATGCTGCGCGAAAAGATCAAGGGGCTGGAGCACCGCATCATGGACATGGTGCGCCACGGCAGCGAGAACGCGAGCATCGCCAACAAGATTCATCAGTGGACGCATGCCCTCGTCAAGGTGCAGGACCTGCGCGAGCTGCCCCATGCGCTCACCGCCAGCCTGCAGCATATTTTTGATGTGCCCCAGGTGGCGCTGCGCCTGTGGAATGTGGCTGGCGCGCACAGCGGCACCGTCTACACCATGGGTGTAAGCGATGATGCCAAGGCCTTTGCCGCATCGCTGACCATGCCGTTTTGCGGCCCCAATATGGGTTTTGAGCCCGTGAACTGGCTGCCCAACCCCAATGCCGTGCAGTCCGTGGCGCTGCTGACCTTGCACGATGGTGCGATGGACAGCACCTCCAACGCCTTCGGCATGCTGGTGCTGGGCTCGCCCGATCCGCTGCGTTTTGACGCGACCATGGGCCTTGAATTCCTCGCGCGGATTTCCGAGCTGACCAGTGCATCGCTTTCGCGCATGCGCCCGCCTGCTTTGACGCTGGCTCACGGTTAAATCAGAAAAAATGGGTTGCAGCCTTTGATGCAAGAGCGCGAGCAGCTCTCTTTTGAGGAGCAATATGCGCAGCTGCCGGACCTTGTTCACAGCTACCTTGAGCATGTGCGGGTGCAAAAGCGCCTGGCGGACCGCACGCACACGCTTTACGCGCTGGATTTGATCAAGCTGCAAGACTTTGCGCGGGTGGTCAACCAAGAGCTGCTGGCGTTGCAGCCCCTGCATATCCGCCGTTTTGCTGCGCAAATGCATAGCGCAGGCCGCAGCGCACGCGGCATTGCGCTGATTCTTTCGGGCTGGCGCAGCTTTTATCGCTGGGCGGCCCAGCAGGAACTGGTGCCCTTCAACCCCGTGGAAGGCGTGCGCGGCCCCAAGGCACCTAAACCCTTGCCCAAGGCCTTGGCTGTAGATGACGCAGTGCAGCTGGCCAGCTTTCAAAACCCCGAAGCCGACCCGTGGATTGAAGCGCGTGATGCCGCGATGACCGAGCTGCTCTACAGCTGCGGCCTGCGCGCGGGCGAGCTGGTTGGGCTGGATGTCAGGCCCGATCAGACCACGCAGCAGCAAGGCCGGGGCTGGATAGATCTGGACGCGGGCGACGCCCATGTGCAGGGCAAGGGCGGCAAGCGCCGCAGCGTGCCCGTGGGGCGTATGGCGCTGCAGGCGCTGACAAAGTGGCTGGAGGTGCGCAGCAGCGCTCTGGCAGGGGCTGCGCAGGCTAAAGCGCAGGGCGAGGCCGCCTTGTTCATCGGCCGCCAGGGTGAGCGGCTGACAGGCCAGTCCGTCTGGGCCAGGCTCAAGCAGCGCGGGCAGCAAGCAGGGCTGGCGTCTGGCGTACATCCGCATGTGCTGCGCCACTCTTTTGCCAGCCATATGCTGCAGTCCAGCGGTGATTTGCGGGCCGTGCAAGAGCTGCTGGGCCACTCCAGCATTGCCACCACGCAGATCTATACGCGGCTGGATTTTCAGCATCTGGCTCAGGCCTATGAAAACGCCCACCCGCGCGCGCAGCGCCAGAGCGGGGATGAAAAGCCCAAGCCGCGGCGCAAGATGCCAAATGCCAGCGGCGATGAGGCTGATGATTAATTAGTCCTGATTTGATAGCGGATATCGCAATTGGAATAAGCGTCAGAGGCTGATTTCCTTTGAATTTTTGCCCGGCCCTGCTGGCCGTGAGCGCTTGAAAGCGCCGCTACACTCCCCAGCTGTTTACCACCGGGGCGAGCTGTTCGAGCTGCGCCCGCGTGTTTTTTAGGCAGCGGCATGTAGCGGCTGCCTCAGCAAGAGGTTTCAACGCATGGCTCTCATTCCAGTCACTATCCTCACGGGCTTTCTGGGCTCTGGCAAAACCACGCTGCTCAAGCGCGTGCTGCACGAGTCGCACGGCATGAAGATTGCCGTGATCGAGAACGAATTCGGTGAGGAAAACATCGACACCGACATTCTCAAGACCGAATCCAAAGAGCAGATCCTGCAGATGAGCAATGGCTGCATCTGCTGCACCATCCGCGAAGACCTGCGCGAAGCCCTGCAATTGCTGGCCGCCAAGCGCCGCAAGGGTCTGGTGGACTTTGATCGCATCGTGATTGAGACCACTGGCCTGGCCGATCCCGGCCCTGTGGCTCAGACTTTCTTCATGGACGATGAGATTGCAGAGAGCTACTTGATCGACTCCATCATCACGCTGGTCGATGCCAAGCACGCCAACCAGCAGCTGGATCACCGCCAGGAAGCGCGCCGCCAGGTGGGCTTTGCGGACCAGATGTTCATGTCCAAGACCGATCTGGTGACAGAAGCGGAAAAGGAAGCGCTGACCCACCGCCTCAAGCACATGAACCCCCGCGCGCCTATTCGCGCCGTGCATTTTGGCGATGTGCCTCTGAGCGAAGTGTTCGACCTGCGCGGCTTCAATCTGAATGCCAAGCTGGACATCGACCCCGACTTCCTCAAGGAAGATGACCATGCACATGACCACAGCGCCTGCGACCATGGCCAATGCGAGCATGACGATCACGCCCATGAGCACAAGCAGGAACATGTGCATGATGAGCATTGCGGTCACGACCACCATGATCACGAGCATGGCGAGCACTGCAACCACCCACATCACCACCACTATGACGATGATGTGAAGAGCTTTGTCTACCGTGCTGATCGCCCGTTTGACCCCGCCAAGCTGGAAGATTTTCTGGGTGCCATTGTCAATATTTATGGCCCCAAGATGCTGCGCTACAAGGGCGTTCTGGACATGAAGGGCACCAGCCGCAAGGTGATCTTCCAGGGCGTGCACCAGCTCATGGGCAGCGATCTGGGCCCCGAGTGGGAAGAGGGCGAGAAGCACGTCAGCAAGATGGTCTTCATCGGCATCGACCTGCCTCAGGACATCCTGCGCCAAGGCCTGGATCAGTGCCTGGTGTAACTGCTTGAGAGCGAGGCTGGACCAGCAGTCCGGCATTGCTGACAATGACTGACGGCCTGCATTGCAGGCCGTTTTTTTTGTTTGAAATTTCTCGCAAACTGCTCTGGATATGGACGACGTCAGTTTTTGAAATTGTGGGGTATGTGCAACGGTTGGAGGATGAGTCGGCGGTCGTGGCTACAATGCCGCCCCTAAAGAGGGTGTTAGTGCAATCTTGCTCTGCAAGGACACTGTACTGTGAGGAGACAGGACATGAACACTGTGAAAACCAAGCAACCCAAGGCTGCGGCCAAAGCCGCGGCCACTGCTTTGCACACTGGTGATGCCGGGTCCTCTTTGGCGGGTATGGCTGCGGACAAAGCGCAGCTGGCACCCGGGGCACAGGGGAACTCTTCCAGCTCACCCCAACCCAAACGATCTGCAACGCTTCCTGCGCGGCAGCCTGAAACAGATGTTCCGCCCCTGGCTCCAATCAGCGCCAAGGCAGCGGTAACCCAAAGTGATAAGAAAGCTATGACCAACACAAAGCAAGCCGCGATCAAGAAGGATCCCAAGCTGGCCAATGCCTGGAAAACCAAGTCGGTGGAGGAATTGACCGATGCTGAGGTGCTGGCCATGTCTGACGACGACTACATGAACGATGCCCAGCTGGCTTACTTCCGCCGCAAGCTGGTCACGCTCAAGAACGACATGCACACGAATGCCGGTGAAACCGCAGAAAACCTGCGTGAAGACACCGTGGTGGTCCCCGACCCAGCAGACCGTGCCACGATCGAAGAAGAGCATGCTCTGGAGCTGCGTACCCGCGACCGCGAGCGCAAGCTGCTCAAGAAGATCGATCAGTCCATCGCCCGTATTGATGCAGGCGATTACGGATATTGCGACGAAACTGGCGAGCCTATCGGTGTAGGTCGACTGCTGGCACGTCCCACGGCTACACTGTCGCTGGAAGCCCAGCAACGCCGTGAACTCAAGCAGAAGATGTACGGCGATTGATTTGCATCAAATGTTGATGGGGCTGCAGGCATCAAAGTAGAGGACCATGGCTAAAGAAGAAAACAAATCGGGAGGATTGCTGTCCAAGGTGGCGCGCTTTGTGCGTCACCCGACCGTCAATTGGTCCGAATTGGAGAATCTGGACCAGGACAGCGACGAGAGCCAGTACAGCAAGCAGGCGCTCAAGGAAATGCTGGAGCGCAAGCGCCAGAATGACTTTGTGCGCAAGCGTGAATTTGAGCAGCTGCGCAAGATGCGTCAGGCGCAGCTGTCCAAAGCATCGGTTACCGCCAGAGCTCCGCTTGAGACGCCGACCCCATTAGCTGCATCGAGCTTCTTGCAGACTGCGCAAAACTCCATTCTTGGAGAGCGAGCAGACACCATCAAGAAAATTGATGAAATCGAAGCGCAGATGGCCCAGCAATGGTGGCGCGGCAAGCAGGTCGCAGACGCGGCCACCATGCCGCTGCAGTTGCCAGAGGGCGGCAACGCCATGCCTTCGATCTTCAAGGCACAGCCTCCCGTGCCGGAAAGCTCACTGCCCATGCTCAGTGATGCCTTGCCCAGCGATTTCGCGCTGCCTCTGCCCGGTAAAGGCATCAAGCCTTTGCGCGGCGACACAGATTTTTCCCCTGGCTTTGCATCGACCGAGGTCTCCGCCCCGGCAGAAGTCGGCATGGTTCCGCCTTCCTTTGTGCGTTTTGAGCATGATGCGGAGCTGGAAGATGCGGCCATTGTTTTTGCCAGCGGCGATAACGAAGGGGCCGAGGCCAGCCTCAAGGCCCTGATTGCCCAGCGTACCCAGGGCGCGCCTTCGCAGTTGCCGGTATGGCTGGCTTTGCTGGACATGTACCGTGCGGCGGGCATGCAGGCTCAGTTTGAAGACGCGGCCATGGACTTTGTGGCGCGCTTTGGACGCTCCGCACCGCAATGGTTTGCCATGCCGCAGCAGGCAGGCAAGCTCAGCGAAACAACACCAGAAGCACCTCAGGCAGGCTTTCACTGGCCTGCGCCAGTGCAACTGAGCGAATCCAGCCTCAGGGCTTTGCAGGTCAGCAAGGCGCGCAGCCCTGGCCCGTGGGTCATGGACTGGAGCGCCCTTGAGGTGATTGACCCAGCCGTGAAGGCTCCGTTGCTGGAAGCCGCCGAGGAATGGTCGGCTCAAAAGGGTCAACTGGTTTTTGCAGGCCATGAGCGACTGCTTTCCGTGCTTGGCAAACATGCTCCTTCGGGTGACCGTGCGGTTGATCAGGACTGGTGGCATTTGCGACTGGCCATGCAGCGCCTGATGCATCTGCAAGATGATTTTGAATTGACGGCGCTGGATTACTGCGTGACCTACGAGCTGTCGCCGCCATCCTGGGTTGACCCTGTCTGCGGCTATGCGAACGAAGGCCAGGATCAAAAGCGTGCCTATCAGGACAGTCTGTTGATGGGCCCTGAGACGATTCAGCCGAACATGCTCTGGAAAGAGCGCAAGCCACGCTTTGCGCTGCAGGGTGTGATTGACGGCGATGCTCTGCCCTGGCTCAGTGAAGTGCAGGGCAAAGCCAAGCTGGGCGAAGCCCTTGCCATTGACTGTGCACGACTGGTACGCATGGACTTTGCGGCCGCAGGATCGGTGCTGAACTGGGCTGCGCAGATGCAGGAGCTGGGCCATGTGCTGCAGTTCAGCCAGTTGCACCAGTTGCTGGCCGTGTTCTTCAATGTCGTTGGCATTCAAGAGCACGCGCAGGTGATTCCTCGAAAAGACTGACACCCTCTGCGGCGTTTTGCGCCGTCCCCCTTTCGCGAAGGGGGCGCCATCGCCGCGAGGCGGCTCTGGTGTTACGCAGCGCCGTTTTTGGGTGGGCACTTGCTTCAAATTTAATTTATTTTGGCTCTTGAGGTCGCCGTAGCTTGCCCCATCTGCAGCAGATGGAACAGTTTCACGGCACCACCATCATTAGCGTGCGCCGCCAGACTCCCGAGGGCGTACAAGTCGCTATCGGTGGTGATGGTCAGGTCACATTGGGTCACATCGTCATCAAGGGCACGGCGCGCAAGGTACGCAAGCTCTATCACGGCAAGGTGCTGGCGGGTTTTGCGGGTGCGACCGCAGACGCTTTCACGCTGTTTGAGCGCTTTGAAGCCAAGCTGGAAAAGCACCAGGGCAATCTGACCCGCGCAGCGATTGAGCTGACCAAGGAATGGCGCACCGACCGCGTGCTGCGCAAGCTCGAAGCCATGCTGGCCGTGGCCGATGCCACCACCTCCCTGATCATTACCGGCAATGGCGATGTGCTTGAGCCCGAGCAAGGCATTGTGTCCATCGGCTCCGGCGGCGCCTATGCGCACTCGGCCGCCAAGGCTCTGCTCAACAACACCGAGCTGTCGGCCGAAGACATTGTGCGCAAGTCGCTGGCGATTGCCGGTGAGCTGTGCATCTACACGAACATGAATCACACGATTGAGACGCTGTAAGCGCTTTATCTATCTAATTTGATAGCTGCTTGCGCTTTATTGATAAGCGCTAGCGGCCATTTGACTGAGAAAATCCCATGTCTTCTGCCATGACTCCCCAGGAGATCGTCTCCGAGCTGGATAAGCACATCGTCGGCCAGCACGGTGCCAAGCGTGCCGTGTCGATTGCGCTGCGTAACCGTTGGCGCCGTCAGCAGGTGCCTGATGGCCTGCGCCAGGAAATCACGCCCAAGAACATTCTGATGATTGGCCCCACCGGCGTGGGCAAGACTGAGATTGCTCGCCGACTGGCTAAGCTGGCGGACGCTCCATTCATCAAGGTTGAAGCAACCAAGTTCACTGAAGTCGGCTATGTGGGCAAGGATGTGGACGCCATCATTCGTGATCTGGCCGAGGTCGCTGTCAAGCAGACCCGCGAGTCGGACATGAAGAAGATGCGTGCCCGCGCCGAAGATGCGGCCGAAGATCGCATTCTCGATGTGCTGGTGCCGCAAGCCCGCACCGGAGAGGTGACGGCCGATAACACCGCCCGCCAGGTTTTCCGCAAAAAGCTGCGTGAAGGCCAGCTCGATGACAAGGAAATCGAGATCGATATCGCAGAGCAATTGCCCCAGGTGCAGATCATGGGTCAGCAGCCGGGCATGGAAGAAATGGCCGAGCAGCTGCGCGGCATGTTCAGCCATATGGGCCAGGAAAAGCGCAAGACCCGCAAATTGCCTATTAAAGAGGCGCTGAAGCTGCTGACCGACGAAGAAGCCGCGAAGATGGTGAACGAGGAAGATGCCAAGACGCGCGCCATCGCCAATATGGAGCAGAACGGCATCGTCTTCATCGACGAAATCGACAAAGTTGCTACGCGCCAGGAAACCAGTGGCTCTGATGTTTCGCGCCAAGGCGTGCAGCGTGACCTGCTGCCATTGGTGGAGGGCACGTCGGTGTCCACCAAGTACGGCGTGGTCAAGACCGATCACATCTTGTTCATCGCCTCGGGTGCGTTTCATCTGTCCAAGCCCAGTGATCTGATTCCTGAGCTGCAAGGGCGTTTCCCCATTCGCGTGGAGTTGGAATCGCTGTCGGTTCAGGACTTCGAGGCGATTCTCATGCAGACTCACGCCTCGCTGGTCAAGCAGTATCAGGCGCTTCTGGCGACTGAAGGTGTGACGCTGGAGTTCAAGCCTGACGGTATCACCCGCCTGGCCACGATTGCCTTTGATGTGAATGAGCGTACCGAGAATATTGGTGCGCGCCGTCTGTCAACGGTGATGGAGCGTCTGCTCGACGAGGTCAGCTTTGATGCGGCCAAGCTTTCGGGTCAGACCGTGACCATTGATGCTGCTTATGTGAATCAACGTCTGCAGGTGCTGAGTCAGGACGAAGATCTGTCGCGCTTTATTCTTTGAAGTCCTGAGCGCTTGATTCGAGCTGCCCGCCTGTGCGGGCAGTTTGCATTTGTAGGAGAAGGAGCAGAGTTAATCAGTTCCTTACATTGAATTGCTTGGTTGCAATTGACGCACCGAATGAGAGTCCACATGCATTGAGTTTGCTAAGTGCTTGTAAAGGAAAGGTATTTTCAAAATGAGCCTTTTCTTTTTCACTCTAAGTGCTTGATTTCATTGCAAATAATTGTTCCTTTGCGTTTGGAATACCCTGAAATTGCTGATACAGTGCAAAAAAGTGCAATTAAGTGGTGAAAGCTGCCCTCGTACCTGCTTTTTAAGGAACGAGTGGCTCCAGATGACCGGAGTAATTAGCCGTGTTTCAAGGGGCGTCTTCGCTGAATATCGATGGAAAGGGGCGGCTGTCTGTGCCGACCCGGCATCGTGACGCCCTTTTGTCGATGGCTGAAGGTCAGGTCACCTTCACCAAGCATCCCGATGGTTGTCTGTTGCTGTTTCCGCGGCCTGAGTGGCTGCAGTTTCGCGAACGTGTCGCGCAACTGCCGATTACCGCTCAGTGGTGGAAGCGCATTTTTCTGGGCAACGCGATGGATGTGGATATGGACGCGACCGGCCGACTGCTGATCTCGCCTGAGTTACGTGAGGCTACAGGTCTGACCAAAGAGGTCTTGATGCTGGGCATGGGGGCGCATTTCGAGGTCTGGGATAAGACCACTTATGAAATGCGCGAAGCGGAAGCGCGCCAGCAACCGATGCCGGCGGCTTTCCAGGATTTTGTTTTGTAGGAAGAGCTTGTGAATCAGCCGTTGCAACATATCACCGTCTTGCTTGACGAGGCCGTGGACGCCCTGTTAGGTGGTGCTGCTCAGCCGCCCGCGGGCCAATGGGTGGATGCAACGTTCGGCCGGGGAGGTCATTCCCGGCTCATATTGCAGCGATTAGGGCCGGATGGCCGACTGGTTGCGTTCGACAAAGATCCGGACGCAATCGCTGAAGCGGCGCGCATCACCGATGCGCGTTTTTCGATTCGGCACGAAGGATTCAGTCACCTCAATGAACTGCCCGAAGGCAGCGTGCAAGGGGTGTTGATGGATCTGGGCGTGAGTTCGCCCCAGATTGACAACCCGGACCGGGGCTTCAGCTTCCGCTTTGATGGCCCTCTCGATATGCGCATGGACACCACCCGTGGCCAGAGCGTGGCCGAGTGGCTGGAAGACGCGGAAGTGCAGCAGATTGCGGAGGTGATACGTGATTACGGCGAAGAACGGTTTGCTGGCCCCATTGCAAAGGCGATTGTTGCTAGGCGCGAAAGCCAGGGGCCATTGCGCACCACCGGTGAGCTTGCCCAGCTCGTGGCTGGCCAAGTCAGGACCCGCGAAGCTGGGCAGAATCCGGCTACACGGACCTTCCAGGCTCTTCGGATTTTCATCAATGCCGAACTTCAGGAGCTTGAACAAGCGCTAGAAGCAAGCCTGCGCGTGCTGGCACCCGGCGGGCGTCTGGCCGTGATCAGCTTCCACTCACTGGAAGACCGCATCGTCAAGCAGTTTATCGCCAAGCACTCCAAGGAGGTCTATGACCGCCGTGCTCCGTTTGCACTGCCCACTCCCATGCGCCTGAAGGCGCTGGACCGCATCAAGCCCAGCGCTGCTGAAGTCGACGGCAACCCGCGTTCACGCTCTGCCGTGATGCGTGTGGCTGAGCGCACCGAGGTGCCTGCATGATGCACCGCCATGCCGCTCAGTGCATGGCTGCGGGAGGGCTGCCGTGCTGCGCATAAACCTGCTGCTGCTGCTGGCGGTGATGATGAGCGCCATTTTTCTGGTGCATACCCAGTATGAGTCGCGTCGGCTTTTTACCGAGCTGGATCGTGCCGAGAATGAGTCGCGCCGTCTGGCAACAGATCAGCTGCGACTGCAGGTGGAAAAACGTGCGCAGGCCACGCCTCAGCGCATCGAGACACTGGCGCGTGACAAGCTGCAGATGAAGCAGGCTTCGCCAGCTATTACCCAGTACGTGCAGGAAGGCTCCGCAACCGGAGCCACGGTGCAATGACGCGCAGTGTTCTCTACACCACCAGCCCTTTGCTGGCATCCAAGACTCCGCTGTGGCGCAGCAAGTTCATTGTGGCTGCGCTGGCGCTGGGCTTTGTGGGCCTGGGTGCGCGCGCGGCCTATGTGCAGGTGTATGCCAACGATTTCTTCAAGCGCCAAGGCCTAGTGCGCTTTGCGCGCACGCTGGAGTTGCCGGCCAACCGTGGCCGCCTGCTGGATCGCAATGGCCTGATTCTGGCGTCCAGCGTCCCTGCGGCCAGCATCTGGGCTATTCCTGAAGATTTGGACCTGAAGGACCCCGAGGTTCAGGTAAAGCTCAAGGACGTGGCCAAGCTCATGGACATGCCCCTGAAGACTTTGATGGAGAAGCTTGACGTTGAGGACAAGTCCTTTGTCTGGGTCAAGCGGCAGCTGGACTGGGATGTGGGCCAGAAGATTGTGGCGCTCAATATCAAGGGCATCTACAACCGCAAGGAATACAAGCGCCAGTACCCCGAAGGGGAGTCGGCTGCGCACATCGTTGGCTTCACCAATGTGGAAGACCATGGTCAAGAAGGCATGGAGCTGGCCTTTGACAAGGATTTGGCCGGCAAACCCGGCTCGCGCCGCGTTATCAAGGATAGGCTGGGCCGCGTGGTCGAAGGCGTGGGCGATGAAGTGCCGCCGCAGGATGGTCAAGACATTCAGCTGTCCATCGACAGCAAGGTTCAGTACTACGCCTACCAGAAGCTCAAGCAGCAAGTTGAAGTGAGCAAGGCCAAGGCTGGCAGCGTGGTAGTGATGGATGCACACACCGGCGAATTGCTGGCACTGGCCAACTATCCCAGCTACGACCCCGGACATCGTAAGAATCTGACGGGCGAGCAGTTGCGCAACCGCGCGCTGACCGATACGTTTGAGCCCGGCTCGACCATGAAGCCCATTACCGTTGCGGCGGCGTTGGAGCTTAAGCGAGTCAAGCCTTCCACCATTATTGATACCGCACCCGGCCGCTATACGGTGACGGGATCGACCATCACCGACACGCACAACTATGGCGCGCTGACGGTGGAGGGCGTGATCCAGAAGTCCAGTAACGTGGGTGCGACCAAGGTCGCGCAAAAGCTCTCGCCACAGGAGATGTGGGAGTACTTCAGCGCTCTTGGCTTTGGCCAGAAGCCACAAATCCAGTTTCCCGGTGCGGTCTCAGGCCGCCTGCGTGCCTGGAAGACCTGGAAGCCGATTGAGCAAGCCACCATGTCTTACGGCTATGGCTTGTCGGCCTCGCTGTTCCAGATGGCACGCTCGTACACCGTGTTCTCCAATGACGGGAACGTCATTCCATCCACGATTCTGAAAACGAACGAACCGCCCGTGGGCGTGCGCGTGATCTCTAAAGAAAATGCGGCCGCCGTGCTGCACATGCTGCGCCTGGCGGCAGGCCCTGGCGGAACAGGCCAGAAGGCTCAGGCCGAGGGCTACACCATTGGTGGCAAGTCCGGTACGGCCCGCAAGCAGGTCGGTAAAAACTATGCAGCCGGCAAGTACCGCGCCTGGTTCACTGGCATCGCCCCTATCGACAAGCCTCGCATCATCGTGGCCGTGATGGTGGATGAGCCCACCGCTGGTTCTTACTACGGTGGTACCGTCGCCGGCCCTGTTTTTGCCGATGTAGTGCAGCAGACGCTGCGTTTTATGGGCGTACAGCCCGACAAGGAAGTCAAGCCTCTGATCGTGGCTGCGCCGCCTGAGGAGCCTGTGCTATGAGCACTCTGATTCAAACACTGAACAACGCAGCCGAGGCCGTAGCCTGGCTGCGTACCCGCGTGCAGGGCGACCTGCAGACTGATAGCCGCAAGGTCAAGGCGGGCGATGCCTTTATCGCCTGGCCGGGCGCTGCCACCGATGGCCGTGCTTATGTCGCCAAGGCACTGGAGCTGGGCGCTGTCGCCGTGCTGGTAGAAGCCGATGGCCTTGAAGCCTTTGATCTGAGCAGCGACAAGGTTGCCGCACTCAAGGGCTTGAAGGCAGCCACCGGCCTGATTGCCGACGAATGGTTTGCGCACCCCAGCCGCGAATTGGACGTGCTGGCCGTGACCGGCACCAATGGCAAGACCACCACGGCCTGGTGGCTGGCTCATGCACTATCAAAAGTGAAGCTGAATGCGCGCACTGGCTGTGCGCTGGTGGGCACTTTAGGTGTTGGCGTGCCGCCTGCACTCGAGTCGACGGGTATGACCACGCCCGACCCGGTGCTGCTGCAGCGCGTCTTCCGCAGTTATGCCGATCAAGGCTTGGCTGCCTGCGCAATTGAGGCTTCGTCCATTGGCATCGTCGAGCATCGCCTGGACGGCAGCCAAATTCGCGTGGCGCTGTTCACCAACTTCACCCAAGACCATCTGGACTACCACGGCAGCATGGAGGCCTACTGGCAAGCCAAGGCCCAGTTGTTTGACTGGCCGGGTCTGCAGGCTGCAGTGGTCAATATTGATGATGCCCATGGCGCTAAGCTGTGGGCTAAGTTGCAGGCCAAGCCGCTGGATGTGTGGAGTGTCTCCATTCAAGGCCCGGCACGTCTGCAGGCCAAGGACATTGGTCTGGGTGATGAAGGCCTGAACTTCACCGTG
This sequence comes from Comamonas sp., assembly GCF_036643215.1. Classification (GTDB taxonomy): domain Bacteria; phylum Pseudomonadota; class Gammaproteobacteria; order Burkholderiales; family Burkholderiaceae_C; genus Comamonas. The sequence continues at coordinate 124,096 of NZ_JAVXSJ010000005.1, forward strand.
ATGGAAGCGGGTCATAGCCTGCGCATGAATACGCGTCTGGTTGGCCAATACAACGTCTCCAATCTGCTGGGTGTGCTGGCGACCTTGCGCAGTCTGGGTCTGTCTCTGGAAAAGGCCGTGGCCGCCTGCGCCGATCTGGAGCCCGTGCCTGGTCGCATGCAGCAAATTGCCAAGCCCGATCTGCCGCTGATTGCCGTGGATTACGCCCACACCCCCGACGCTCTCGAAAAAGCCTTGCGTGCGCTGCAGCCTGCGGCGCAGCAGCGCGGCGGCAAGCTCTGGTGCGTGTTTGGCTGTGGCGGTGACCGCGATAACAGCAAGCGCCCCTTGATGGGACAAGCTGCGCAGGCGAATGCCGACTGCGTGTTCGTCACCAGCGATAACCCGCGCAGCGAAGTACCTGAAAGCATCATCGACCAGATCTTGGCCGGCATGCAGCAGGGCGAGACATTGCATGTTCAGGCCGATCGTGCAGCGGCCATTGCTCACGCCATTGCTCAGGCCGACGCGCGCGACGTAGTGCTGATTGCAGGCAAGGGACATGAAGATTACCAGGAGACGAAGGGCGTTCGCCAGCCGTTCTCCGATATGGCCGAAGCGCAAAAAGCGCTGACAGTCCGTGAAGGAAAGATACGGTCATGATGACCCTGGCAAAAGCGCTGGAGCTGATCCAGACGCATATCCCCCAAGCACGCCTGATCGGCGACGGCAAGGTTGTGCTGACGCGCGTGCACACCGATACGCGCACGCTGCAAAGCGGGGATTTGTTCGTAGCCCTGAAGGGCGAGCGTTTTGACGCCCATGATTTTCTGCCGCAGGCTAAAGGCTCGGGTGCTGTAGCAGCGCTGGCCAGTCATGGTCTGGCGCAAGCGGGTCTGTCCGGCATTGAAGTGCCCGACACCTTGCTGGCGCTGGGCGCACTGGCACGCGCATGGCGTGCACAGTTTGATCTGCCGCTGATTGCCGTGACCGGCAGCAACGGCAAGACCACCGTCACACAGATGATTGCCTCCATTCTGCGCACGCATGTGGGCGGGACGGGGGACGCAGCGCTGGCCACGCGTGGCAACTTCAACAATTCCATCGGCATGCCGCTGAATCTGCTGCGCATGTCGGGTGAGCACCGCATTGCCGTGCTGGAAATGGGCATGAACCATCCCGGTGAAATCGCCGAGCTGGCTGCCATTGGCCAGCCCACGGTGGCGCTGGTGAACAATGCCCAGCGTGAGCACCAGGAATTCATGCACACGGTGGAAGCCGTGGCGCGTGAAAACGGCTCGGTACTGAGCTTTCTGCCCCAAGATGGCGTGGCTATCTTCCCCGCAGGCGATGAATACACGCCGCTGTGGACTGAACTGGCCGCAGGCCGTCCCTGCCTGATGTTTGGTGAAGCCGCCGATGGCGCGCAGGTTTTTGCCACGGATGTGGCATGGAAAAACGGCGCCTGGAGCTTTTTGCTGAACACCTCGCAAGGCAGCGCCGCAGTGCAGCTGCACATTGCAGGTCGTCACAACGTGGGCAATGCGCTGGCCTCAGCCGCTTGCGCCCATGCCGCCGGCGTGCCGCTGGCTGCTATTGCGCAGGGTCTCTCAGGCTTTGAGCCGGTGACGGGTCGCTCGCGTGCGCTGGCGGTGCAGATCAATGGCCAGAGCGTGACCGTGGTGGATGACACCTATAACGCCAACCCCGACTCTGTGGCGGCAGCGATTGCCGTGCTGGCCGAGCTGCCCGCACCGCGCCTGCTGGCGCTGGGTGACATGGGCGAGGTGGGTGACAACGGCCCGCAATTCCACACCGAAGCGGGTGCGCTGGCCAAGCAGGCTGGCATTGAATATTTGTACACGCTGGGCGCACAAAGCGCGTTTGCAGCTACTGCCTTTGGCAGCGGCGCTCAGCATTTTGAGAGCATGACTGCCTTGCAACAGGCGGCATGCGAGGTCTTGCCCAGTCTGGGCAGTGTGTTGGTCAAAGGTTCACGGTTCATGAAGATGGAGCAAGTGGTGCAGGCTGTGCAAGCCTGTGCAGACAAGGAGCAGGGCAACTGCGGGGAGAAAACTGCATGCTGCTGATGCTCGCTCAATGGTTGCAGGGCATCTCGCCCGAGTTCGGTTTTCTGCGCGTCTTCCAGTACCTGACGCTGCGCGCAGTGCTGGCCGCCGTCACGGCCTTGCTGATTGGTTTGATCATCGGCCCCAAGGCGATTCGCATGCTGACCGCACTCAAGATCGGTCAGCCCGTGCGTGGCTACGGCATGGAGACGCATCTGGTCAAAAGCGGCACTCCCACTATGGGCGGCGTGCTGATTTTGTTCTCTATCGCTGTCTCTACCCTGCTGTGGTTTGACCTGTCCAACCGCTTTGTCTGGATTGTGCTGCTGGTCACACTGGGCTTTGGCGCAATTGGTTGGGTGGACGACTGGCGCAAGGTCGTGAACAAGGACCCCGAGGGCATGCGCTCGGGTGAAAAGTATTTCTGGCAGTCCGTCATCGGTCTGTTGGCTGCGCTGTATCTGGTGTTCTGTATTTCCGAGAACAACAATGCCGAAGTCTTCGGCTTGTTCATCTCCTGGGTACAGTCCGGCTTCTCTATGGACTTGCCGCCCAAGGCGGGTCTCATGGTGCCGTTCTTCAAGGAAGTCAGCTACCCGCTGGGTGTGCTGGGCTTTATCGTCATGACCTATCTGGTCATCGTGGGTGCCAGCAATGCGGTCAATCTGACTGACGGCCTTGATGGTCTGGCCATCATGCCGGTCATCATGGTGGGCACGGCGCTGGGCATTTTTGCCTATGTGACGGGTAACGCCACTTATGCCAAGTACCTGCTGTTCCCCAGCATTCCCGGCACGGGCGAGCTGATGGTGTTCTGCGGCGCCATGGCCGGGGCCGGTCTGGCCTTCCTCTGGTTCAATGCTCACCCCGCTCAGGTTTTCATGGGTGACGTGGGTGCTCTGGCACTGGGCGCCGCTTTAGGCACCATCGCCGTGATCGTGCGCCAGGAAATCGTGCTGGCCATCATGGGCGGCATTTTTGTGGCCGAAGCCGTGTCCGTGATGCTGCAGGTGATGTACTTCAAATACACCAAGAAGCGCTATGGCGAAGGCCGCCGCCTCTTGAAGATGGCTCCTTTGCACCACCACTTTGAAAAGAGCGGCTGGAAGGAAACGCAGGTTGTGACCCGCTTCTGGATCATCACCATGCTGCTGTGCCTGCTGGGTCTGTCGACCCTGAAGCTGAGGTAATCGCCATGCAGGACGAAGACCTCAAGCACGGCGATCAGGCTCTGATGCAGGAGTCGGATGATGCTATGCAAATGCAAGCACCTGACGCTCATCTGCAAGCGACTTCAGAGGCAATTGCTGCTGAAATGAATGAATTTGAGGCGGTGGCTGCTACTGAAGTTGAAGCAGTGCAGGTGGCTCCAGCCGTCGCTGAAGGTCTGCGCTCGGCTGTAGATGCCGAGCCGATTCCTGATATCTCCACCTTGACGGCCGCCAGAGATGCTGCGGCTTTTGTGGCTCAAATTTTTGCCGACCCCAGCATCTCCGATGCAGCAGACGGCGAAGTCACGCAGGCCCAAGAGGAGCCCGAAGTGGCTGAAGCTGAAGTGGTCGATTTGCCGCCCGTGCCTGCGCTGTGGCCTCAAGGCGCAGCCCAGCATCTGCAGGGCCAGCGTGTACTGATTCTGGGTTTGGGAATTTCGGGCATCGCCATGGCGCGCTGGTGCGCGCGCGCCGGTGCCGATGTCACCGTGGCTGATACGCGCGAGACGCCGCCCTTCTTGCCTGCCCTGCAGGCTGAGTTGCCCGGCGTGCGCTTTGTCGCCGGTGAATTCACTGCCGCTCTGGTCGATGGCCAGAGCCTGAGTTCCGTTTACCGTTCGCCGGGCTTGAGCCCTGCAAGTGTCGCCTCCGTTTTTAACGCTGCGCGCAGTATTGGCCTGCCCACTGGTGGTGAGCTGGATCTGTTCGCCTTCGCCCTCAAGGGTCTGCGCGAAGCCCATGGATACGCGCCCAAGGTGCTGGGCATTACTGGCACCAATGGCAAGACAACGGTCACATCGCTGACCGGCCAACTGCTGGAAAACGCCGGTTTATCTGTGGGTGTGGCCGGCAATATCGGCCCGACTCTGCTTGATACGCTGTCCCAGCGCATTGACGCCGAGACCCTGCCCCAAGCCTGGGTGCTGGAGCTGTCCAGCTTCCAGCTCGACGACTTGAACGTGGGAGACAAGGGCTTTGCACCCACGGCGGCCACGGTGCTCAATATCACGCAAGACCATCTGGACTGGCATGGTGGCATGCCAGCCTATGCGGCAGCCAAGGCTCATGTCTTTGGCGAGCAGGGCCTGATGGTGCTGAATCGCGAAGACCCTGTGGTCATGGCCATGCTGCCCGCCGCAGTGCCCGTTCCCGGCAAGCGCGGCAAGACCTTTCAGCGTGCCTATGTCACTTTTGGCGGTGACATGCCGCGCCGCCCCGGCGACTTTGGCCTGGAAACGGTCAACGGCATGACCTGGCTGGTGCGCGCCCATGAGGCCGATGAAACCAGCAAGGGCAAGCACGCCGACGACCTGCACATTACCCGCCTGATGCCTGCCGATGCACTGCGCATTCGTGGCCGTCACAACGCCATCAATGCCTTGTCGGCACTGGCGCTGGCAACGGGTGCGGGCTGCAATCTGGCTCCGCTGCTCTACGGCCTGCGTGAATATCGTGGTGAGCCGCACCGTGTGCAGCCCATTGGCCGCGTGAGCGATGTCGAATACTTTGACGACAGCAAGGGCACGAACGTGGGTGCCACTGTGGCTGCTCTCATGGGTCTGGGCCCTGATCACCGCATCGTGGTGATTCTGGGTGGTCTGGGCAAGGGGCAGGATTTTGCACCGCTGGCTGCACCGGTTTCGCGCTATGTGCGCGCTGCGGTGCTGATTGGTCAGGATGCGCCTCTCATTCGTGAAGCCCTGGCCGACTGCGGCGTGACGCTGGTGGATGCGACCACCATGCAGGATGCAGTGCAGCATGCTGCCCGTCTGGCCCACGCCAACGATGCCGTGCTGCTCTCGCCCGCCTGCGCAAGCATGGACATGTTCAAAGACTACGCGGACCGCGCCCACCAGTTTGTGGAAGCGGTACGTGAGCTGGCACTGGACACCGGCCAGCAACTGGAGGACGGTGCATGACTGCCGCCTTCCTGACCAGCCTCTCCGGCCGTATGCGCTCGTGGTTTCGCAGCGCTGAGGACAAACCCATTGACGTACTTCCCGTGCGCGTGGGCGGGCCGTTGTATGACCGACCCACTCGCACGCCGGCCAGCGTGCTGGGGCTTGATCAGGCATTGATCTGGGTCGTCATCGCCTTGCTGTCCTGGAGTCTGGTCATGGTCTATTCGGCATCAATTGCGATGCCGGATAACCCGCGATTCGGCAAGATTCAGCCCTATCACTTCCTGCTGCGCCACACCATGTCTATCGGCATGGCATTCGTGGGCGCTCTGCTGGCCTTCCAGGTGCCCATGAATGTCTGGGAGAAGGTGGCGCGCAAGCTGTTTGTTGTTTCCATTCTGTTGCTGGTTGCGGTGCTGATTCCGCATGTGGGCACGGTGGTCAACGGCGCGCGGCGCTGGCTGTCGCTGGGCATCATGAACTTCCAGCCGTCCGAGCTGGCCAAGTTCTCCATCTTGATCTATGCAGCCGACTACATGGTGCGCAAGATGGAAGTCAAAGAGCGCTTCTTCCGCGCCGTGCTGCCCATGGGACTGGCCGTGGTTGTGGTTGGCGTGCTGTTGCTGGCCGAGCCTGACATGGGCGCTTTCATGGTGATCGTCGTGATCTCCATGGGCATTTTGTTTCTGGGCGGCGTGAATGCACGCATGTTCTTCATCATCGCGCTGCTGGTAGTCGCTGCGTTCGCCATGATTATTGCGACCTCGGAATGGCGTCGCGAACGTATTTTTGCCTACCTCGATCCATGGGATGAGAAGCACGCGCTGGGCAAAGGCTACCAGCTCTCGCACGCGCTGATTGCCATTGGCCGCGGTGAAATCTTTGGTGTCGGTCTGGGCCGCAGCGTGGAAAAGCTGCACTGGCTGCCCGAAGCGCATACCGACTTCTTACTGGCCGTGATTGGTGAAGAGTTCGGCCTGATTGGCCTGCTGGTGATTGCCGCCGTCTTCTTCTGGCTGACCCGCCGCATCATGCTGATCGGCCGCCAGGCCATTGCCCTTGACCGTGTGTTTGCCGGGCTGGTGGCTGAGGGCGTAGCGATCTGGATGGGCTTTCAGGCCTTTATCAACATGGGTGTAAATCTTGGCGCGCTGCCAACCAAAGGCCTGACTCTTCCGTTAATGAGTTTTGGCGGTTCGGCCATTTTGATGAATTTGATTGCGATAGCTGTTGTGCTCAGAGTTGATTACGAAAACAAGCTGCTGATGAAGGGAGGCCACGCATGAGTCTCCCGCTCTCTAAAAACAAGCAACGCACTGCGCTGGTCATGGCGGGTGGCACGGGTGGTCATATCTTCCCCGGTCTGGCTGTGGCGCAAGAGTTGCGTGCGCGCGGCTGGAACGTGCACTGGCTGGGCGCGCCCGGCTCCATGGAGTCGCGCATCGTGCCGCCGCAAGGCTTTGCACTGGAGCTGATCGAGTTTGGCGGCGTGCGCGGCAAGGGCATCAAGACCCTGCTGCAGCTGCCGTTCAAGCTGCTCAAGGCTTTCTCTCAGGCGCGTGGCGTGATCCAGCGCGTGCAGCCCGATGTGGTCATCGGTCTGGGGGGCTACCTCACCGTGCCCGGTGGCCTGATGGCCGCTATGTCTGGTGTGCCTGTGGTGCTGCATGAGCAGAACTCTGTAGCCGGCATGGCCAACAAGGTGGTGGCCAAGGTTGCCAAGCGCGTGTTCACTGCTTTCCCCAAGGTGTTGGCCAAGGGCGAGTGGGTGGGCAACCCGCTGCGTCAGCCGTTTCTGGAGCAGGGTGCACCCGCCCAGCGCTTTGCAGGCCGCACTGGCACGCTCAAGCTGCTGATCGTAGGTGGCAGTCTGGGTGCGAAGGCGCTGAACGAGATCGTACCCAAGGCGCTGGCCCTGATTCCTGCCGACCAGCGCCCTCAGGTCACGCACCAGAGCGGTGCTGCGCAGATCGATGCACTGCGTGCCAACTATCAGGCGGCTGGTGTGCAGGCTGAGCTGACTCCCTTTATTGATGACACGGCCAAAGCCTTTGCTGAGGCGGATGTCATCGTCTGCCGCGCCGGTGCCAGCACCGTGACCGAGATTGCCGCCGTGGGCGCCGCCGCGGTTTATGTGCCCTTCCCGGCAGCGGTGGATGACCACCAGACAAGCAATGCCCGTTTTCTGGTCGATGCCGGCGCTGGATGGTTGATGCCACAAAGTACTCTGAGCCCCCACGGGTTGGCTGAAATGCTACAAAATATGCAGCGCGCTACGCTGTTGGAGCGCGCTGAACTCGCGAAGAAAATGCAAAAGATTGATGCCACTGAAAAAGTGGTCGCCGCTTGTGAGGAACTGGCCGCATGAAACACGCCATTCAACACATTCACTTTGTCGGTATTGGTGGCTCCGGCATGAGCGGTATTGCAGAGGTTCTGCATAACCTTGGTTACGTTATTTCGGGCTCCGACCTGGCTGATAGCGCCACGCTGCGCCGCCTGTCGGGTCTTGGCATCAAGACCTTTGTGGGTCATGCGGCCGAGAATATTTCGGGCGCTGATGCGGTGGTCACATCGACCGCCGTGCAGGGTGACAACCCCGAAGTCGTGGCCGCCCGCGAGAAAAAAATCCCCGTCGTGCCCCGCGCGCTGATGCTCGCTGAGCTCATGCGCTTCAAGCAAGGTATTGCCATTGCAGGCGCGCACGGCAAGACCACGACCACCAGCCTGGTGACCAGCGTGCTGGCTGAAGCCGGTCTGGACCCCACGTTTGTGATCGGCGGCAAGCTCAATAGCGCTGGCGCCAATGCCAAGCTGGGCCATGGCGACTACATCGTGGTCGAGGCTGATGAGTCCGATGCATCCTTCCTGAACCTGCTGCCCGTGATGGCGGTCGTCACCAATATTGACGCCGACCATATGGAAACCTACGGTCATGACTTTGGCCGTCTGAAGCAGGCGTTTGTTGATTTTCTGCACCGCATGCCCTTCTATGGCCGCGCCATCCTGTGTCTGGATAGCCCTGCGGTGCGAGAAATTTTGCCCAAGCTGGCCCGCCCGGTGACGACTTACGGCTTTGCCGAAGACGCTCAGGTGCGCGCCATCAATGTGCGAGCCGAAGCCGGTCGCATGTGCTTTACGGTCAAGCGCTGCCTGGGCGAGCAAACCTACCCCGATCTGGATGTGGTGCTGAGCCTGCCCGGCGAGCACAACGTGCTCAACGCGCTGTCTGCCGTGGTCGTGGCCATGGAGCTGGAAATTTCCGACGAAGCACTGTTGCGTGCGCTCGAAGGCTTCAAGGGCGTGGGCCGTCGCTTTCAGCGCTACGGCGATTTGCCTGCCAGCAATGGTGGCGTGTTCACCGTCATTGACGACTACGGTCACCACCCGGTTGAAATGGCGGCCACGCTGGCTGCTGCACGTGGCGCTTTCCCCGGTCAACGCCTGGTGCTGGCCTTCCAGCCCCACCGCTACAGCCGCACGCGCGACTGCTTTGAGGACTTTGTGAAGGTCATCGGCAACGCTGATTCCGTGTTGCTGGCCGAGGTCTATGCCGCTGGCGAAGCGCCGATCGTGGCGGCTGATGGTCGCTCACTGGCCCGCGCACTGCGCGTGGCTGGCAAGGTCGAGCCTATTTTTGTGGAAGACATTGCCGATATGCCGGCGGCCATTGCGGCCAATGCGCAAGGCGGCGATGTATTGCTGTGCATGGGTGCAGGGTCTATTGGTGCCGTGCCTGGGAAACTGGTTGAAATGCTTCAAAAACAAGAGCTGGCTGCGCCCGCTGGGAGCGCGCAATGAGCACATTTGGCACAAACATTGATGTGAAAGCACTGGGCAAGGTTGCCGTGCTGATGGGCGGTCGCTCGTCCGAGCGTGAAGTCTCGCTGATGTCGGGCGCTGGTGTGCTGGCAGCGCTGCAGTCCAAGGGAGTGGATGCCCACAAGTTTGATCCGGCAGAGCAGACGCTGGACCAGCTCAAGGTGCAAGGCTTCGACCGCTGCTTTATCGCGCTGCATGGCCGCTTTGGTGAAGACGGCACGGTGCAGGGCGCGCTGGAGTTGCTGGGCATTCCTTACACCGGCTCGGGCGTGATGGCCTCGAGCATTGCCATGGACAAGGTCATGACCAAGCGCATCTGGCGCTTTGAAGGCCTGCCCACACCGGACTGGCGCATGGTGGCATCTGCTGAAGAAACCCGCGCTGCGTTTGAAGCTCTGGGTGCGCCCATGATCGTCAAGCCCGCACGTGATGGCTCCAGCATCGGCCTGACCAAGGTGATGAATGCTGACGAATGTGCCAAGGCCTATGCGCTGGCCGCACAGTACGACGCAGAAGTGCTGTGCGAGGAGTTCATCACGGGTGATGAAACCACTTGTCCCGTGCTTGGCACGGGTGCCAAGGCTGGCGCGCTGCCCGTGATTCGCATCGTGGCGCCCGAAGGCAACTACGACTATCAGAACAAGTACTTCACCGACACCACGCAGTACCACTGCCCCAGCGGTCTGCCGACAGATGAAGAGGCAGAGATCCAGCGCATTGTGGAAAAAGCCTTCCGCACGCTGGGCTGCCGTGGCTGGGCACGTGCCGACATCATGATTCGCGGCAGCGATCGCAAGCCTTTCTTGCTGGAGATCAATACATCGCCGGGCATGACAGGGCATTCTCTCGTCCCCATGGCTGCGCGTGCCTCCGGCGTGAGTTATGAAAACCTGTGCTTGGGCATTCTGGCCATGAGCGCACTGGATGGAGACGCGGAGAAGCCATGAACCGCAGCCAGCCCACATCTGTCGTCCCGTTCGACGTCAAGCTCATGAACATCACCGCCACGGTCATGTTCATGGGTTGCTTGGCCGCGTGCGTGATGACCGTGGGGTGGTGGTTGATGCGAACTCCGGCCTTCAATATTGGCCGCATCGTGGTGGAAGGTGAGCTGGTGCACAACAACGCCGTGACGCTGCGCGCCAATGTGGCGCCCGTGCTCAAAGGCAACTTCTTTACCGTGGACCTGAAGGCGGCTCAGCATGCCTTCGAGCAAGTGCCCTGGGTTCAGGAAGCGCAGGTGCGCCGTGAATACCCGAACGGCCTGCGCGTGTCTCTGAAAGAGCATGTGGCCGAGGCTTTCTGGGGCCCGGAGACCAGCACCGGTCTGGTCAACAAGGCCGGTGAAGTGTTTGAAGCCAACCTGGGTGAACTGGACCGTGAAGGCCTGCCTCGCTTGCAAGGGCCTGAAGGCTCGGCCCCGCGCGTGCTGCAGATGTACCACTCGCTGGCTCCAGCCCTGAAGCCACTGCATGTAGGGCTGGACAGCCTGACGCTGAATGCACGTGGCAGCTGGGATGCTGTGCTGGACAACGATGCTCAGATTGAACTGGGCGGCGGCACGACGGAAGACGTGCTGCTGCGCGTGCAGCGCCTGGTGCGCACACTGCCTCAGATCACCTCTCAATACCAGCGCTCGGCTGCGGATCTTGCATCCGCTGATTTGCGCTACGAAGACGGCTATGCCTTGCGACTCAAGGGCGTAACCACTGGATCCTCAGCGCCGGCACCCGCCAGGCCCAGACGATGAACCGGAGCAGGAACGCAGCTATGCAAGGCGCACATAAAGACAAGACGGAACTTACCGAGGGCGGATGCTGATATGGCAAGAGAATACAAGGATGTGATCGTTGGGCTGGATATCGGCACAGCCAAAGTCATGGCTGTGGTGGCTGAGGTTCTGTCCAATGGAGAGCTCAAGCTGGCAGGTCTGGGTGTAGCGCCCAGCAACGGCCTCAAGCGCGGCGTGGTTGTCAACATTGACGCTACCGTGCAGAGCATTCAGCAGGCCCTGAAAGAGGCCGAGCTGATGGCTGACTGCAAAATTCAGCGGGTCTGTACCGGCATCACGGGCAGCCATATCCGTGGCCTCAATTCCAGCGGCATGGTGGCCATCAAGGACAAGGAAGTCTCGTCCACCGATATGGCCCGCGTGATGGAAACCGCCAAGGCCATCAATATCTCGTCCGACCAGCGTCTGCTGCTGGTGGAAGCGCAGGAGTTCGTCATTGACGGCCATGAAGTGCGCGAGCCCATCGGCATGAGCGGCATTCGCCTCGAAGCCAAGATTCATATCGTGACCGGTGCGCAAAGCGCTGCCGAGAACATCATCAAGTGCGTGCGCCGCTGTGGCCTGGAAGTAGAGCAGTTGCTGCTCAACCCACTGGCATCCGCCCAAGCCGTGCTGACCGACGACGAGCGTGAGCTGGGTGTGGCGGTGGTGGATATCGGTGCGGGTGCGACCGATGTGGCCATCTTCACGGGGGGCGCTATTCGTCACACGGCCGTGATTCCGATTGCCGGTGATCTGATCACCAGCGACATCGCCATGGCGCTGCGCACGCCCACCAAGGATGCCGAAGATATCAAGGTCGAAAGCGGCTATGCCAAGCAACTGCTGGCCGACCCCGATGCGCAAGTCGAAGTGCCGGGCCTTGGCGACCGCAGCCCCCGCATGATCAGCAAGCAGGCGCTGGCGGGTGTGATTGAGCCGCGCGTAGAAGAAATTTTCTCGCTGGTGCAGCAAGTCATCCGCGAGTCGGGCTACGAAGAAGTACTGTCCTCGGGCATCGTGCTCACCGGCGGCAGTGCCGTCATGCCCGGAATGATCGAGCTGGGCGAGGACATCTTCCTCAAGCCTGTGCGCCGTGGTCTTCCTAAATATTCGGGTGCGCTGGCCGACATGGTTGCCCAGCCCCGTGCCGCCACCGTGATGGGCCTGCTCGATGAAGCACGCCTGGCACGCATGCGCGGCTACAAGGTGGCCCAGAAGAGCGGTTCCATGAAGACTGCTTTTGGCCGATTCAAGGACTTTATCGTGGGGAACTTCTGACATGAACCCTCATCGCATGTTCATTACCGGGCCCCCTTCGATAGACTTTTTTCGGTATCGAAGGCGACGACAGCCAACGCCTCACGTTTCGACGATTTCTTTTCCACAGCAGCGACAAACCACCACTAGAGAACAGGAGCATCACCATGCCTATCGACATGATTGAAACTGAAGAATTCAACCAAGGCACGCAGATCAAGGTGATCGGCGTCGGCGGCGGCGGCGGCAACGCCGTTGACCACATGATTGAGCGCAGCGTGCAAGGCGTTGAATTCATCACGGCCAATACCGATGCTCAAGCTCTGCTGCGCAGCCGCGCCCATCGCACCATCCATTTGGGTGGCAGCGGCCTGGGCGCAGGCAGCAAGCCTGAAAAGGGTCGTGAGTCTGCTGAGCTGGCTGTGGACGATATTCGCGCTGCGATTGAAGGCGCGCACATGCTCTTCATTACAGCTGGCATGGGTGGTGGTACGGGTACCGGTGCTTCTCCCGTGATCGCTCGAGTGGCCAAGGAGATGGGCATTCTGACGGTGGGTGTGGTGACCAAGCCTTTCGACTGGGAAGGCGGTCGCCGCATGCAAAACGCTGACAACGGCCTGGCCGAGTTGGAAGCGAATGTGGACTCGCTGATCGTGGTGCTCAACGAAAAGCTGCTCGACGTGCTGGGTGACGATATCTCCCAGGATGAGGCTTTTGCCCATGCCAACGATGTTCTGAAGAACGCCGTGGGCGGTATTGCCGAAATCATCAACGAGTACGGCCATGTGAACGTCGACTTTGAAGACGTGCGCACCGTGATGGGCGAGCCTGGCAAGGCCATGATGGGTACCGCCAAGGCCGCAGGCCCTGACCGTGCCCGCATTGCTGCCGAGCAAGCAGTGGCTTGCCCACTGCTGGAAGGCATCGATCTGTCTGGCGCCAAGGGCGTGCTGGTGCTGGTGACCGCCGCTAAGGGCAGCCTGAAGCTGTCCGAGTCGCGTCTGGCCATGTCCACCATCAATGCCTACGCTTCGCCTGATGCACACGTGATCTACGGCGCTGCCTACGACGACTCGCTGGGTGACGAAATCCGCGTGACCGTGGTGGCAACCGGCCTGTCGCGCCCCAACGTGCGTCGCCAGAACATTCAGGTGGTGCAGGGTGGTTTGCGCACGGGTACTGACAACGTTGCAGTGGGTCTGCCTCCTATCGGTGGCATGGACTACGGCACAGCCAACACCAATGTGCCCAGCGTCTGGCGCACCAACCGCACTCAGGCTTCGGAGCGCGTGAGCGCACTGGCGTCTGGCGGCATGGATGATGTGGAAATCCCCGCATTCCTGCGCAAGCAGGCTGACTGATCGTTGGTCACCCCCTGAGGCGCTTTGCGCCTTCCCCCTCTCTCGCTTCGCGGGAGGGGGACGACACCCTAGGTGCGGGGCTGCCCTTCCTTGGTGTCTCTGACTTCGAGTACGCCAGTGTTTGAGAGTCAGCCGTAAGGTCCTCTGGTGCGTTAAGCAGCGAGCCCTCCATCAATTCGCTGTATCGCAGCGATTAAGACAACCCTGGGTGGGCCTATGCCTTCTCGGGGTTGTCGCATTTAAAATAACGACATGCTTCAGCAACGCACCATCAAGACTATTTCCCGTGCCGTAGGCGTGGGCCTGCACAGCGGCCAGCGTGTCGAGTTGACACTACGCCCTGCCCAGCCTGATACCGGCATCGTGTTTCGTCGCGTGGATTTGCCTGAGCCTGTGGAAATTCCTATTTCTCCCGAGGCCGTGACAGATACGCGCATGGCTTCCACCATCGGCACCGGTGGTGCCAAGGTGCATACGGTGGAGCATCTGATGTCGGCCATTGCCGGTCTGGGCATCGACAACATCTATGTGGACATCACGGCTGAAGAAGTGCCGATTCTGGATGGATCATCTTCGTCCTTCGTGTTTTTGCTGCAAAGCGCAGGCATTGAGCTGCAAAAAGCCCCCAAGCGCTTTATCCGCATCAAGAGCCCGGTTGAAGTGCGCGAAGGTGAAGGCCAGAGCTTGAAGTGGGCGCGTTTTGACCCTTACCACGGCTTCAAGCTGCGCTTTGAGATCGACTTTGCTCATCCTGCGGTGGATTCCACGGGGCAGTGTGTGGAGTTTGATATGGGGCTGGACAACTACACCCGCGACATCGCCCGTGCCCGCACCTTTGGCTTTACCAAGGATGTGGAAATGCTGCGCAACAACGGTCTGGCATTGGGCGGTGGGCTGGATAACGCCATCGTCATGGACGACTACAAAGTCCTCAACAGCGATGGCCTGCGCTATGACGACGAGTTTGCCAAACACAAGATTTTGGATGCCATCGGAGACTTGTACCTGATCGGCAAGCCCATCCTTGGAGCCTATAGCGCCTTTCGTTCAGGCCATGGCCTGAACAACAAGCTGCTGCGGGCCATGATGGCTCAGCCCGAGACCTGGGAGATCGTGACCTTCGAGAACGAGCGTCAGGCACCTCAAGGCTTTGCTCTGCCGGCGCAGGCCTGGTGAGCGAGACAGCATGCTGATCTTTCGCTGGCTGGCCACGCTGCTGATTCTGGCTTCGGCTTTGAGCTTTGCCTTCTATCTCGGGACTGGTCAGCAGTCGTACAAGCGTCTGGGATTTTTGCTGTTCAAGTGGACGGTGATTGCCGGTTTGGCCTTTTTTGCCGTGATGTTTGTGGGGCGCGTGATCTAGGCATTGGCGATATGCTGATGTTTATGCATTTGAAATGCATAGCTGTCAGTGCTTGATACATAAGCGCTACAGCTGTATTTGCTTTGTAAAGCGCAGGCAAAAAAGCGGTAAAAGACCCTAGTTCGGCTTGCCGCTGGGCGTGATTTGGCGAAGATGCAGGCATGGCCTCGAAATCTGTTGAGTGCCTTGCTTCAGAAAGGAAAAATTATGTCCCGCCTGACCTCTCGCATTCTTTCCGCCTCCGTCGCTGCCTGTCTGGGTCTGGGGAGTCTGGCCGTTCAGGCTCAACCCGGCCCGCCTCCCGGCCATGGTTCGCAAGACATGCGCCATGGCGGTCGCCATGATGACCGTGGTCGCAACAACGACAACCAGCGCCGTGACGATCGCCGTTATGACGACCGCCGGGCTGATAACCGCCATGACCGCCGTGGCGCAGGCCCTGACCACAACTGGCAGCGCGGCTACCGCGTGCCGCCCCAGTACCGCTCGCACCACTATGTCGTCAACGACTGGCGCGGTCACCATCTCTCGGCTCCTCCGCGTGGCTATCAATGGGTACAGAACGGCAGCGACTATCTGCTGATCGGCATTGCCACGGGTGTGATCGCCTCCATGGTGCTGGGCAGCTATTAAGAAGCTGAATGAGCAATAAAAAAGCCGTGGTGAGCCACGGCTTTTTGTGTCTGGGTATCAAAACCGCACGGCCTAGTTTAGAGGCTGTCGTCCCCTCGGGACGAAGCTGAAAGCGGCGCAGGGGGAATCAATAAACTCTTCCGCCCTTGAACATTGCGTGCTGCTTGCGCTGCAGATCGGTGGATTTGGCCATCAAGCTCATGGCCGCATGGGCGTGAGCATGGGTAATGGCCAGCCCCAGTGCATCGGCGGCATCGGTGCCGGGCAGGCCGGGCAGCTGCAGCAGGCGTTTGACCATTTCCTGAATCTGATTCTTCGCCGCACGGCCATGGCCGGTCACGGCTTTCTTCATCTGCAGGGCGGTGTATTCAGACACAGGCAGGTTGGCATTGACCAGTGCCGTCAATGCTGCGCCGCGTGCTTGCCCCAGCAGCAGGGTGGACTGGGGGTTGACGTTGACGAAGACGATTTCCACCGCAGAGCAATCAGGGCTGTAGCGTGAAGTGACTTCCGAAATGCCGTCAAACAGCACCTTAAGGCGACCTGGAAGATCGCCCAGCTCCATCTTGTTGGTGCGTATGGTGCCGCTGGCTACATAGCTCAGGCGCTGGCCTGCCATGTCGATAACGCCAAAGCCCGTGGTCTGCAGACCGGGGTCGATTCCTAGAATTCGCATGGTTTGAATGTAGCGCTTCTCAAGGGGCGGTCACCATCGGTATGTATCTTGCAATAGTGCGGGTGCGCTGAGCCAGATAACGCGACTGTGGCATTTTTTCAAAGCGCTTGGGCGCAGGCAGCATGGCGGCCAGCCGGGCTGCCTCACTGGCGCTGAGCTGGGCGGCGCTTTTGCGAAAGTAGTGCTGGGCAGCAGCCTCGGCACCAAACACGCCATGGCCCCATTCCACATTGTTGAGATAAATCTCCAGAATGCGCTGCTTGCTCAGCATCAGCTCCAGCAACTGGGCCAGCAGCAGCTCTTGCCCCTTGCGCAGAAAATTACGCTCGCCAGACAGCAGCAGGTTCTTGGCCAGTTGCTGGGTGATGGTGGAGCCGCCATAGACCTTGGCCGGTTTTCCGCTATCGCTTTGCCCTGCCTTGGCTTCTGCCTTTGCGTTGCGCTGCCAGGCCTTCTGGATCGCATCCCACTGCACGCCGTGGTGATCCATAAAGCCAGCGTCTTCAGACGCAATCACCGCACGCGTCAAATTGCTGGAGATTTTTCCGTAGTCCACCCATTGCTGGCGCCAGCGCAGACCGTCTTCGCTATGGGCCAGCTGCCACGCTTCAGAGCGCTGATAGGTTGTGGATTCCGGGTCAAGCCAAGCCATGACTGCGATACGTGCTACAAAAAATAATTGCAGCAGCAAAGCTGCGCAAAGCACCAGCAGGAGCAGACGGGCAAAGGCTTTCATAGCGAACAGGCTGTATTAACGCGCTGCTTCGGTTTGCTGCAGCTCTCGTAATTCAGCCAGGACTTGAGTCGATGGCGGGCGCACGCCGCGCCACATGGCAAAGGATTCAGCGGCTTGCTCCACCAGCATGCCAAGGCCGTCGCGGGCTAGCGCGCCATGGCTGCTGGCCCAGTCCAGAAAATTCTGAGCAGCGGGGCCATACATCATGTCGTAAGCCAGAGTGCGTGCGTGCAGCACGCTGGCGGGCGCGGGCACATCAGCCCCGGCCAGGCTGCTGGCGGTGGCGTTGATGACGATGTCGAAGCATTGGGTTAAATCGGCTTCTAGCGCTTGTCTGTCAAGCGATACCAGCTCTACTTTATGTAGCGCGGCAATGGCTGCATGCTGCGCAATCAGGGCCACGGCCTTGGCCTGTGTGCGGTTGGTGACGACGATGCGGCGCGGCTGTTGCTCAATCAGCGAGCCCAGTGCCCCAGCGGCTGCGCCACCTGCCCCCAGCAGCAGCACATCGCACCCGGCAATCGGTATGCATGCGTTGCGGGTGATATCGGCCACGATGCCCAGACCATCGGTGTTGTCAGCATGAATGCCGCTGGCGCTGAAGACCAGGGTGTTGGCCGCACCAGCCAGACGCACACGTTCGCTGGCGCTGGTGGCCAGCTCGGCCGCTTGCAGCTTGAAGGGCACGGTGACGTTGCAGCCCTTGCCACCGGCGGCGGCGAAGTCCTGCACAAAGGCGGCAAAGCCGTCGAGCGCGACCAGTGCGCGCTCATAGCTCAGTTGCTGGCCTGTCAGTTCAGCAAAGCGGGCGTGAATCCAGGGGGAGCGGCTATGGGCAACGGGGTTGCCTGCAACGCAGTACGAGTCGGTGATGGCGGTCATGAAAGTCGGGGCTGCCGCAGCAGCCGCTGGTGATGCGGGTAGAGGGCAGCCGGGGGCTTAGTTCACGTTGGTTTCCAGCGTCTGGTCGCGGGTGAAGCGAAAGCGTGAGACCACAGCGATCTGATCGGCCTTGGTGCGCATGGCTGGGCCGAAGTGGCCGTAGGGGCCAGCGGCGCGGGCAATGGCTTCGGCACGGGTATCCAGCATACGGTTGCCCGAGCCTTCTACCACTTCGGAGGACAGCACGCGGCCATCATGGTTCACGGTCAGCACAAGGACCAGCTCGCCGTAGAGCTTCTGGCCCTTGCTTTCGGGGAAGTTCTCTGTGCCCTTGTCTTCCACCTTGCGGCGCAGCGCGTCGTAATAGACGGCATACACGGCTTCCTTGGTCGCGGGGCTGATGTAGCGCTTTTTGGGGCGAGCGTTCTCGGCGTTGATGCGCTTTTCAATCTCGGCCAGCATCTTGATGAGCTGCAGCCGTTTTTCTTCCTGCGATTCCTTGGCCGGATTCTCGGCGTTCAGGCGCGGGTCCATGGGTGGCAGCGCGGCGACCTGCTGGCGCAGCTGGGTCAGCAAATGATGTTGCTGCTCCTCCATGGCGTCGAGCTGGCGCTGCTTTTCCTCAAAATCATCGCCCACAGCCGTGAGGGCCGAGTAGGGCATGGGGCTGGTGGCCCGGCCCTTTTCCGCATCGCCGCCGCCGGCCAGCGAGGTCTGGGCAATGGCCGCAGCCTTGTCCGGTATCTCGTTGGCACGGGCGTTGACCAGAATCACTTCCAGTGGCGTGTCCTGAAACACGCGCTCGAAGTTCTCAGGGTCTACAAACCGGATGGTCAGCAATACGGCATGTACGGCAATCGACACGCCCAGCGCCAGCTGCAGCGTACTCAGTCGTTGAAGAGAGGAGGGCAGTTTCACGGCGGCGTCAGGGCGATGGTGAGTAGAGGTCAGGACTGTGGCTTGTCGGCAGCAGGGGCTTCGGCGTCGTTCATGTCCACCGCAATGGCGATTGGGCCGGCCACGGTGTCGTCATCGTCTTCGCCGCTGTCGTCACCTTCGGCCTGTGCATCGGCGCTGGCATCCAGACGTTCGATCAGCGTGCCGGTGATGTCCAGCGAGATTTCGTCAATCTCGCCGAGCTTGATGCGGATATGTGCACCACGCGGCAGGTTTTGCGCGCCCAGCACAGGCAGCACCAGCGGCAGATTGTCGGCGCGCACCAGGAAAGAGCCATTGGGGCCTTCCTTGAAGACGCTGGCCGTCAGTTCGGTAATGCCGTTCTGCTCCAGATACTTGAGTGTCCAGAAACGCTCCATGCCGGCCTGATAGCCGTTGTAGGCGCTGTAGGCTCCGTCAAAGCTGCTGATGATGCCGAACAGCTCAGCATCCTTGGGCTTGAAGGGCGCAGCCAGTGCTGCCGTCTTGCCGTTGCGGGCGCAGGCAATGATCTGCCACTGGTTAACCAGGTCCACATAGCGGCGCAGCGGCGAGGTGGCCCAGGAATAGGCCTTCACGCCAATACCTGCGTGGGGCAGCGCCTTGGTGCTCATGCGCACCTTCATGCCGGGGGCCAGGCTGGCCTGGCTGCGGTAGATGCCGGGCACACCGTGCTCGGCCAGCATCAGGCCCCAGGTGCTGTTGGCCACAATCGCGGCTTCGGCCACGATCAGGTCCAGCGGCGCGCCGCGCTTGCGCACGGAGATTTGCACCTGCTCGTTGCCATTGGGTTCGGCGCCGTCGTTACCGACGAGTCGGAAGTTGTAGTCTGGGCGGCTGAAGTTCTCGGGCTTGCCACGAACCACTTCGCGGTTGGCCTTGAGGAATTTGGACCAGCGCTGCAAAAATGTGAGATCCTTGCGCTTGTTCAGCAAGGACTCTGGCGTGTTTTCGACCTCAATCGACGGATCGCTCAGCCACTCTTCAGTCACGATGTGGTCGAGCTTGTCGTAGCGGAAGTTGACATCCACGGGCACGCGCTCAAGGCGGGTTTCGCTGGCGACGGTCTCCAGCGTTTCCTCGTTGATGGTCACGTACAGCGACACGGCGGGGTTGGCGCGGCCTTCATCCAGCGTGTAGATCTGCACCACCTCATCGGGCAGCATGGTGATCTTGTAGCCGGGCATGTAGACCGTGGACAGGCGGTTGCGGCCCAGCTTGTCCAGATCGCTGCCGGGCGTGATGGCCAGGCCGGGGGCTGCAATGTGAATACCCACGGAGACGGTGCCCGTACCCAGACCTGTGACGGACAGGGCATCGTCGATTTCGGTGGTGGCCGAATCGTCGATGGAGAACGCCTTGACATCGGCCAGAGGCAGGTCTGCAGGTGGCTGGGGCGCTTCCAGAGCCGGGAAGCCCGTGCCCTTGGGGAAGTTGTCGAACAGGAAGCGCTTCCAGTGGAACTGGTAGGCCGAGTCGATGGCGCCTGCGCGGTGCAGCAGGTCCAGTGGTGCCATGCGGGTGGCGCGGCTGGCCTCGACCACGGCCTTGTATTCAGGCGCGTTCTTGTCAGGCTTGAACAGAATTTTGTAGAGCTGCTCGCGAATGGCCTGAGGGCATTCGCCGCGGCCCAGTTCTTCGGCCCAGCCGTCAATCTGCGCCTGAATCAGCTTTTTCTTTTCAATGGCGGCCAGCGCCTGCTGCAGGATTTCAGCGGACGCTTTCTTGAAGCGGCCCTTGCCTGCGCGGCGGAAGTAGTGCGGTGCATCAAACAGGCAGAACAGCGCGCCAGCCTGCTGCGCCAGCGTGGCAGATTCGGAAAAATAGTCGCGCGCCAAGTCGGCAAAGCCAAACTCTTCATCGGGCGCAAATTCCCAGGCCAGATCCAGATCGATCTCGCTCGCCAGTGCCTGGCCCTGGGCCATCAGCTCGGCGGGAGCCGGTTTCTCGAACTTGAGCAGGATATTGGCGGACTTGACCTTGACCCGCTTGCCCGAGTCCAGTTCGACTTGGGCAGAGGATTCGGCTTCAGAGAGGATGCGTCCGGCCAGAAATTTGCCGGCTTCTTCAAACAGTGCGTGCATAGCCGTGTATTTTCCCACGAGCGGACGACCTGGCGTGGTCTGAATTCCTGGTTGAGCTCAAGCCAGGGTCAGAAATTCTTCCACGCGGCTCAGGTATTCCTCAAAATTAGACAGGGCATGATCGCCCCCTTCCTGCACTAGTTGCAGGGCGTGGGGGTAGCGTTCACTCATTTCTGTCCAGTCCAGTACCTCGTCGCCCTGGGCGATCAAAACCATCTCCGGGGCTGCTGGCGTCATGCTGCGGGTGTCTAGAAGGCGCAATTCATCGATGTATTCAGGGCGAAAGAAGAATTTTTCTTCCGGGTCATGCCAGCTGGCCTGCTCGCCAATGTATTTCTCCAGATCGCGGGCCGGGTTTACGGCTGGGTTGATCAGCACGCTCTTGCAGCGGGCCAGTTGCGCCACCCAGCTGGCGTAGTAACCGCCCAGCGATGAGCCCATGACGGCCATGCTCTGGCGCGGCCAGTTGGCAATGCCTTCGGCAATCAAAGACGCGGCATCGCGCGGGGAAGGCGGCAACTGCGGGCACCACCAGCGCACTTTTGGGTGCTTGGCGCTGACGTAGTCCGCCATGATGCGGGCCTTGTTGGATTGAGGGGAGGAGCGAAAGCCGTGCAGATAAAGCAGGTGGGTGGTTGTCATGGCGGCAATCTCCTCTCGTAAATAAAACAGCTTTTCAGTCCTGAGCATTGTGGACTGTTTACGCCTTAGCCTATCAGCGGGGAAGGCCTGTAGCGGGATGAATGAGGTGCATCAGTAGTGAGTCGTCAGCAAAGCTCAACCTTGCAACGCGCACGGTGGTCTGCTCCCCCGATAATTGCCGCCCATGTCCGCCATCGAATTCGATAAACCCTCGCTGTTGCAGCGCATTGTTCCGCTGTTTCGCGGCTTTGACTTCCTGCTGCTTTTGTTTATAGCCATGCTGGCGGGGGCCGGGCTGCTGGCCATGTACTCGGCGGGCTTCGATCACGGTACGCGGTTTGTGGATCACGGGCGCAACATGCTGATTGCGGCGGGCCTGCTGTTTTTGCTGGCGCAGATACCGCCGCAGCAACTGATGAAGGTGGCGGTGCCGCTGTATGCCGTGGGCGTGGCGCTGCTGGTCGCTGTGGTGCTCTTTGGTATTACCAAGAAGGGGGCCACGCGCTGGGTGAATGTGGGCGTGGTGATTCAGCCCTCTGAGATTTTGAAAATTGCCACGCCGCTGATGCTGGCGTGGTGGTTTCAGCGCCGCGAAGGCAATTTGCGTGCTTCAGACTTTGCCATTGCCTTTGTGCTGCTCATGGTTCCCGTGGGGCTGATCATGAAGCAGCCTGACTTGGGCACTTCGCTGCTGGTGATGGCTGCGGGCCTGTCCGTCATCTTCTTTGCGGGCCTGCCCTGGAAGCTGATCGTGCCGCCTGTGGTGCTGGCCGTGGTCGGCATCTTTCTCATCGTCTGGTTTGAGCCGCAGCTCTGCGCTGACGGCGTGAGCTGGTATCTGCTGCATGACTACCAGCGCACCAGAGTCTGCACACTGCTGGACCCCACGCGTGACCCGCTGGGCAAGGGCTTTCACATCATTCAGGGCATGATCGCCATCGGCTCGGGCGGTATCTGGGGCAAGGGCTTCATGGCCGGCACCCAGACCCACCTCGAATTCATCCCCGAGCGCACCACCGACTTCATCTTTGCGGCCTATTCCGAAGAGTTCGGGCTGGTGGGCAATCTGTTCATCATCGTTGGCTTCTTGCTGCTGGTCTGGCGCGGCCTGGCGATTGCCATGCATGCGAACTCGCTGTTTGGTCGCCTGATGGCCTCCGCAGTGGCCATGATTTTCTTTACCTATGCCTTTGTGAACATGGGCATGGTCAGCGGCATTCTTCCCGTGGTGGGCGTGCCTTTGCCCTTTATCAGCTATGGCGGCACCGCCATGGTCACGCTGGGGCTGGCGCTAGGTGTGCTGATGTCGGTCTCGCGGGCGCAGCGTCAGTTACCGGGCGGTGATGGGCATATTCCCCATGGGTAAAAATCCGGGGAAAACTAACTGCTATTAAAAAAGAAGCTGCTAGCGCTTATCTATAAAGCGATAGCGCGTGATTTGACTCTGATTTAATGAAGCGAGGGCGCTTTTAGATCATTGAAAATTGTTAGTAGTTCCCTTTGACCTATTGCCTGGAGTGTAAACAGCGTTTACAAACGACTCTGGAGGGGCCAGAAGACCGATCATGCGGGAGCGGCAAAGGCCCAAGGGGCTTCTGTGATGCAATGCGGGCAGCACAGAAACCTGCGCGAGTGAATAGAGCGGAATGTTGTCCAGCCTGGTGGGGGGACATTCCGCTCTTTTTTATGGTGCATCCACCAACGCGTCAGGACTTGTCGCTATCTCTACAATGTATCCATGATTTCCCGCGAACCCACCATCGAACGCTTGGCCACGGCCCGTCAGTTGCTGCTTGAGCCTTTCGGCCTGGACGAAACCCATCTTGCGCGCGCGCTTGCCGAAATTCGCTCGCACCAGGTGGATGACGCCGATCTCTACTTCCAGTACACCCGTGCCGAAGGCTGGAGCCTGGAAGAGGGCATCGTCAAGACCGGCTCCTTCTCTATTGATCAAGGCGTGGGCGTTCGCGCTGTCAGCGGCGAGAAGACGGCTTTTGCCTATTCCGACGATATTTCCGAAGCTTCCTTGCTGGATGCCGCACGCACCGTGCGCTCCATCTCCAGCGCAACCCAGACACGCCGCGTCAAGGCTGGCGTCCAGAAGATTGCGCAAAGCCGCTCTCTCTACCCTGAGCTGGACCCCATCAGCACGATGGACAGCACGGCCAAGGTCGAGCTGCTAGGCAAGGTGGAAAAGCTGGCTCGTGCCAAGGACCCTCGCGTGGTGCAGGTCATGGCCGGCCTGGCCAGCGAATACGATGTGGTGATGGTCGCCCGTGCCGATGGCACGCTGGCCGCTGACGTGCGACCGCTGGTGCGCCTGTCGGTCACCGTCATTGCTGAGCAAAAGGGCCGCCGTGAGGTGGGCTCTTCCGGCGGTGGCGGTCGCTTTGGTCTGGCTTACTTCAGCGACGAGCAAATCACCCAGTACGTGGATGAAGCCGTGCACTCCGCACTGGTCAACCTCGAATCACGCCCCGCGCCTGCGGGTGTGATGACGGTGGTGCTTGGTTCGGGCTGGCCCGGCGTGCTGTTCCATGAAGCCGTCGGCCATGGTCTGGAAGGCGATTTCAACCGCAAGGGCTCCAGCGCCTTCAGCGGCCGCATTGGTCAGCGCGTGGCCGCCAAGGGCGTCACTGTGCTGGACGACGGCACGATCCCCGACCGCCGTGGCTCGCTCAATGTGGACGACGAAGGCCACGTCAGCCAGCGCAATGTGCTGATTGAGGACGGTATTTTGAAGGGCTACATTCAGGATTCGATGAATGCCCGCCTCATGGGCGTCAAGCCCACGGGTAATGGCCGCCGTGAAAGCTATGCGCACATCCCTATGCCGCGCATGACCAACACCTACATGCTGGGTGGCGATAAGGACCCGCAGGAAATCATCGGCTCCATCAAGAAGGGCCTGTACGCCAGCAACTTCGCCGGTGGGCAGGTGGACATTACCAGCGGCAAGTTTGTGTTCTCGGCCAGCGAAGCCTATTGGGTGGAAAACGGCAAGATCCAGTACCCCGTCAAGGGCGCGACCATTATCGGTAGCGGCCCAGAATCGCTCAAGCACATCAGCATGATCGGCAACGACATGCGCCTGGACTCCGGCGTGGGCACTTGCGGTAAGGAAGGCCAGAGCGTGCCTGTGGGCGTGGGCCAGCCTACGCTGCGCATCGATGGCCTGACGGTCGGCGGAACGGCCTGATATGGTACTTTTCGGCGGCTTGCCCGCTGAAATGCTCAACCCCGCTCTGCATGGCAGGCCGGGGTTTTGTTATTTCTGGGTTCTGGAAATGCTTGAAAAGAGCGGTTTCTCAGGGTATTGGATGGCTAAGCGATAAATATTGCGGCTTCGCTGAAAAATTGCATTGATTTTGGAATAAATCGTTTTCAAATCAATAAAATTCTAAAAAAATTAAAAAAACGCAAAAATATTGCGTTTGAAAATAGTTTAAGAAATTCCTGTATTCAGAGGAGAAGTGTTTTTTAAACAAGACTTTTGCGCCTGCCGCTGATGTTGCATTGCAAAAGAGCTGTGCTACATTGAAAGACATGCAAACCCAACGCGCTTATTTCTTTTACTTTTGGCTCTCACCCCAGGCGGCTGAGAGGTAATAGCGCGCACCCCGCAAACACCTCCCAAAAAACCGCCGAAGCTGCAAAGCCCGGCGGTTTTTTTATGCCCACGTTCCAGCTCCCCCGGTTTTCAAAGATCAAAGACTTCACGAAAGATTGCCATGACTGCTCTGAACACTTCCGCCACTGACTCCTGGTATCGCACCGGTTCTCCCAAGACAGGCCAGACCGATGACGCACGTATCAAGGACATCACAGTGTTACCCCCTCCAGAGCACCTCATTCGCTTCTTCCCCATCTGCGGCACTGCCGTGGAGACGTTGATCAGCGACACCCGCCGCAGCATCCACAACATCATGCGTGCCGAGGATGACCGCTTGCTGGTCATCGTCGGCCCTTGCTCGATTCACGATCCTGCTGCTGCTCTGGAATACGCCCGCCGCCTGGCCGTGGTGCGTGAGCAGTACAAGGACACGCTGGAAGTGGTGATGCGCGTGTACTTCGAGAAGCCCCGTACCACGGTGGGCTGGAAGGGTCTGATCAACGACCCCTACCTGGATCAGAGCTACCGCATCGATGAAGGCCTGCGCATTGCACGCCAGCTGCTGATCGACATCAACCGCTTGGGCGTGCCTGCTGCCAGCGAATTTCTGGATGTGATCTCTCCCCAGTACATCGCCGACCTGATCAGCTGGGGCGCGATTGGTGCCCGTACGACGGAAAGCCAGGTGCACCGCGAGCTGGCTTCGGGTATCTCGGCGCCTATCGGCTTCAAGAACGGCACAGACGGCAATATTCGTATTGCAACAGACGCTATCCAGTCCGCTAGCCGTGGTCACCACTTCTTGTCGGTGCACAAGAATGGTCAGGTTGCCATCGTGCACACTGGCGGCAATCAAGATTGCCACGTCATTTTGCGCGGCGGTAAGACGCCTAACTATGATGCGGATCATGTGGCAGCAGCCTGCAAGGATCTGGAAGCCGCAGGTCTGACGCCTACCTTGATGGTGGACTGCAGCCACGCCAACAGCAGCAAGCAGCACGAGCGCCAGAAGGATGTCGCCCGTGACATCGCTGCTCAGATCGCCGGTGGCTCGAACAGCGTGTTCGGCGTGATGATTGAAGGCCACCTGGTCGGCGGTGCCCAGAAGTTCACCCCCGGCAAGGACGAGGTCAGCAAGCTGACCTATGGCCAGAGCATTACCGATGCCTGCCTGAACTGGGATGACTCTGTGGCCACGATGGAAGAGTTGTCGCAAGCCGTGCTCCAGCGCCGTCAGGCTGCGCTGGCTGGCGTTAAAGAAGCTGAAGTCGCAGCCTGATCTGCGCGCCTTGCTTGAATGAAACAGGCCACAAGACAATCGCGTCTTGTGGCCTGTTTGCTTATCTATAGGGTTATATAAATCAGGTGCTGGCTCAGTGCTTGGCGTCTGGAGCGGATTCGGGGGTCATCTCGCAGCCGTTGAGGGTTGCATCAATGCGGTTGATGAGACGCAGCAATTGACCTTTGTCGAAGTGGGTGTGCTGCTCCCACTCATGGCTGGCTAGCGGGTAGACATGGCTTTGATGAGGCAGGGCGCCCTTGGCATCCATCAGGGCGCGCAGGCGCGGAATGTAGACCCACTGCAGCCATTCGTGCAGCTTGAGGGTGTCATACATAAAGGGCGTTGTGGACTCCAGCGCCTTGGGATCAGGAGCTACTGCTGACCAGAGTCTCTGGGTTTGCAGCTCAACTTCCAGTTGCTGCAGGTTCTCGCGCAATTCTTGATAGATGTTTTCAGCGGTCATGGTCATGGGCTCCTGAAGGCGTTGCTGTGCGGCGCACAAATAAGCTGCCAAGTATGTAAGTGCTCTCGTTGAAATTTCAAGCCCGCTCTGACGGGGCTCAATAACAATGGAGTTACGGTTTCTTAATAGGGGTTGAAAAAGACACTTTTGCCCCTATATTCATACCAAGTATGCACTCGGTGCTATCAAATTAATTGGTTATTCACCACTGCGCACACCATTTTTCTGTAACCGCTGTGATGTCTGGTTGATCTTGCTAGGGCCTGCACTGGTTGCCGCAGCTGTTTGCAAGCTGTCAGCTTGCAGCGTCTTCAGCCCCTCGGCCACTATTAAGCTGTGGTCATAACAACGAATGGTGCAACAGTCACCAGAAGTGAGAGGAGATATATGCGTAGTGAAGTAATCGTGGTTTTGGGTGATGACCTGGAATACCGGGTCGATACCCAGTCTCTGCCGACGGTGAGCTCGGATGAAGGTCGTCGCTGGCTGGATCAGCAATTTATCTCGCTCGAATGCGAGCCTTTGCGAGCCACCGGTAAGGTGCTGCTGGCCGACAAGCTGGTCGTCGTCGCGCGTGAAGCGCGTAATCGCCCCGAGTTGTTTGAGAGCCCAGACTGGCGCAACACTTATGCGGTGGCCGCTCAGGCAGTGCTGTCCAAGCCGCTGATTCGGGTGGATGTGCCGGCGATGTCGATTAGTTATTAAGCTCCCCCTGAGCCGCTTTGCGGCTTCCCCCAGAGGAGGACGGCATCTTCGCCGCGAGGCGGCTCTTGCTCGGTGCCTTGGGTTGTGGCTGTGCCAAGAAAAATGCCCGTTGATTTCTCAGCGGGCATTTTTGTTTCTGGCTTACTTCAGCGCTTCGAGCAGCTTGGCGTGGATGCCGCCAAACCCGCCGTTGCTCATGCCGACGATATGGTCGCCGGGCTTGGCCGCTGCGGTGATCTGGGCGATCAAGGTGTCGATATCGCCAGCGACTTGAGCACGCTTGTCGGGGCCTACGCCCATGGATTCCATGGCTTCTGCGGCATCCCAGTCCAGCCCGGCGGTATGGCAGAAGACGAGATCAGCGCTTTCCAGCGACCAGGGCAGCTGGCTTTTCATGGTGCCCAGCTTCATGGTGTTGCTGCGGGGCTCGAAGACGGCGAGGATGCGGGCATTGGGGCCGAGCTTGCGGCGGAGGCCGTCCAGCGTGGTGCGGATGGCTGTGGGGTGGTGGGCAAAGTCGTCATAGACCTCAATGCCGTTCACGGTGCCGCGCAGTTCCATGCGGCGCTTGACGTTCTGAAAGCGTGACAGGGCTTCGCAGGCGACTTCGGCGCTTACGCCCAGATGGTCTGCGGCAGCAATGGCTGCCAGCGCGTTGAGCTGGTTGTGCACGCCAGTCAGCGACCAGCTCAGCTGGCCCACCTTTTTGCCATGGCGCAGCACGGCGAAGTCGCTGGGGTCGCCTTCGGCGCTGAAATCGCTGACGGCAGAGCCGAAAGCGCGCACTTCGCTCCAGCAGCCTTGAGTCAGCACGCGGGTCAGGCTTTCTTCCAGGCCATTAGTCACTACGCGACCGGTGGAGGGCACGGTGCGCACCAGATGGTGGAACTGGCGCTCAATGGCGGCCAGATCATCAAAGATGTCCGCGTGATCGAATTCGAGATTGTTCAGCACGGCCGTGCGAGGGCGGTAGTGCACAAACTTGCTGCGCTTGTCGAAGAAGGCCGTGTCGTATTCATCGGCTTCAATCACAAACACGGGCTCGTTGCCCATAGGGCCGGGGCCGGTCGTGGGGCGCTTGAGCGCGCCCAGACGGGCGGAGACACCAAAGTCCAGCGGCACACCGCCCACCAGAAAGCCTGGTTGCAGGCCTGCGCATTCCAGCACCCAGGTCAGCATGGATGTGGTGGTGGTCTTGCCGTGCGTACCCGCGACTGCCAGAACATGGCGACCGCGCAGCACATGTTCCGCCAACCACTGCGGGCCGCTGGTGTAGGCGGCACCGGTGTCCAGAATGGCTTCCATCAGCGGGAATTTGGGTGAGCCGTCGGGCAGGTGCTTGCGGCTGACGACGTTGCCGATCACATACATATCGGGCTTGAGCGCGATCTGATCGGCGCCATAGCCCTCAATCAGCTCAATACCCAGCTGGCGCAGCTGATCGCTCATTGGCGGGTAGACGCCCGCATCGCAGCCCGTCACCTTATGACCCGCTTCACGCGCCAAGGCGGCCAGACCTCCCATGAAGGTGCCGCAAATGCCCAGAATATGAATGTGCATGGCCGGGGATTCTACGTTTGCGCGCAGGCCCTGAGGGCGATCTATCGATTGCGCAGGCGCTGCCAGTAACCTTTCTTATCAAATTGATAGCTGGTTGCGCCTTATTTATATTAGTTTGAAAGTGTTTTTACTTTGAGGATGAGATCTATCAAGCGCTGCCAGCTATCAAAACATCAGCCTTGTGCGGAATAGGCCAAAGTGCCCGCGCTTTCATGGGCCACAATGTCTGCAAATGACCCGCGTTGCACACCGCTGCGGGATCTACGGAAGAGCGCGCTATGAGTTTGGATAATTTGACGGCTGAAATCGCTCAGACAGCGGCCCGCATCGTGGTCGAAGAAGGGTTGGAGTGGGGCCCGGCTAAGCAGCGCGCCGTGCGCCAGCTGGCCTTGCCCAGCCGCACCGCGCTGCCCGATAACGACCAGCTTGAAGAGGCGGTGCGTGAATATATAGAGCTGTTCTGCGGCGAAACCCAGCCGCGAGAGCTGCTGGCGCTGCGCGAGCTGGCGCTGGTCTGGATGGACCGGCTGCAGGAATTTCGCCCGCATCTGGCCGGGGCAGTCTGGCGCGGTACAGCCACGCGCTTGTCCGATATTTATCTGCAATTGTTTTGCGATGACTCCAAGTCCGCAGAAATTGCTTTGATCAACAACCAGGTGAACTACGAGCCGAGCACTGTGACTGGCTTTCAGGGTAAGCCGGTCGAGGCACTCTCCATCCACTCCCTGTGCAAACCGATCAATGAAACCGTGGGCGTGCACCTGATGGTGTATGACCATGACGATATGCGCGGCGCCATGAAGCCCGATAGTCGAGGACGCAGCCCGCGTGGCGATGCCAAGGCTCTGCGCAAGCTAATGGAGGAGAGTCGTGATGAGTGAGATGCCAAGCCCTGATTCGCAAGGCAAAAGGCGCAACCGCCGCCTCTGGTTGACGGCCTCTGTCGCTGGCGTGGCCGCTGCTGCGGGTGCGGGCTTTGCATGGTTGCGCAGCCAGCCGCAGGCCATGGGCCCCAGCGCTGAAGCGCAACTGTGGAGCCAGGTTTTCGAAACGCCTGACGGCAAACCGTTCGCCATGGCCGACTTCAAAGGTCGCCCAGTTCTGCTCAACTTCTGGGCGACCTGGTGCCCGCCTTGCGTGAAAGAGCTGCCCATGCTCAGTGAATTTGCGGCCAAACAAGGTGCTCAGGGTATTCAAGTAGTCGGCTTGGCCGTTGATAAGTCTGAAGCGGTGCAGCGGTTTCTGCAGCGCCAACCTGTGCAGTTCCCCGTCGGTATTGCCATGCAAGGCGGGCTAGGGCTTACCCGAACCCTGGGAAATTTGCAAGGTGGTCTGCCGTTCACGGTTTTGTTCGACAGCCAAGGTCAAGTCAGGCAGCGTAAAATAGGTGAACTTTCCAGCGAAGATCTGGCGAATTGGAGCAAATAGAGCGAATGAACATTGCTCTTGTCGTCAGAAAAGTGTAGGTGAGCAAAATTCCCTGGTGACGTTATTGAAAAATATCCGCCAATGCGCGCAGAAGGCCGAATTTGAGGTAAATTCGCGCCCTGTTTAGAATTACGTCGCTGGAGCTCCCATGGATTTGCGAAAACTCAAGACCCTCATTGACCTGGTGTCCGAATCGAATGTGTCGGAACTGGAGATCACCGAAGCAGAGGGCAAAGTCCGTATCGTCAAGAGCGAAGGTGTGGTGCAGCAGCAGTACGTTGCCGCCCCCATGCAGGTAGCCCCCATGATGGCCGCCCCTGTTGCAGCAGCTGCCGCGCCCGTCGCCGCAGCACCTGCCGCAGCCGCTGTGGAAGGTCATGTCGTCAAGTCGCCCATGGTTGGCACTTTCTACCGCGCTTCCAGCCCAGGCGCCAAGGCCTTTGTGGATGTGGGCAGCCAGGTCAAGGAAGGCGACACGATCTGCATCGTTGAAGCCATGAAGATCCTCAACGAGATCGAAGCCGACAAGAGCGGCACCATTGTTCGCGTTCTGGGTGAAAACGGCCAGGCGGTGGAATACGGCCAGCCTCTGTTCGTGATCGAGTAATAGATCATGAGGCGTTGCATGCAGCTCGCATTGCAGCGCCGAGGTGCGCTAGCCACTGGCTGCGCGACTGGGTCATTGGCAGTGGTCTGCGCTGAGGCGCAGGCAACAAGCTGCGAGGAACTTCATGTTTAAGAAAATTTTGGTTGCCAATCGGGGCGAAATTGCCCTGCGCATCCAGCGCGCTTGTCGTGAGCTGGGTATCAAGGCGGTGATGGTTTATTCCGAAGCCGACCGTGATGCCAAGTACGTCAAGCTCGCCGACGAAGCCGTGTGTATTGGTCCAGCTCCCTCGGGACTGAGCTACCTCAACATGCCGGCCCTCATCTCGGCTGCCGAGGTGACGGACGCCGAGGCGATCCACCCCGGCTACGGCTTCCTGGCTGAGAACGCTGATTTCGCCGAGCGCGTTGAAAAAAGCGGTTTCACCTTCATTGGCCCGACACCTGAAAACATCCGCACCATGGGTGACAAGGTCTCGGCCAAGCAGGCCATGATCAAGGCTGGCGTGCCTTGCGTGCCCGGCTCGGACGGCGAATTGCCCGACGATCCCGCACTCATCAAGCGCATTGCCAAGGCTGTGGGCTACCCTGTGATCATCAAGGCCTCCGGTGGTGGCGGTGGTCGCGGCATGCGCGTGGTGCACACCGAAGCCGCTCTGGTGAACGCTGTGCAAATGACCAAGGCGGAAGCTGCAGCAGCTTTCGGCAATCCTGCGGTCTACATGGAAAAGTACCTGCAAAACCCACGTCACGTGGAAATTCAGGTGATTGCCGATACCTTCAAGAACGCCGTTTATCTCGGCGAGCGCGACTGCTCCATGCAGCGCCGCCACCAGAAGGTGATTGAAGAAGCACCGGCTCCAGGCATTCCCCGCAAGCTGATTGAGCGTATCGGTGAGCGCTGCGTGACCGCCTGCAAGAAGATCGGTTACCGCGGTGCGGGCACTTTCGAGTTTCTGTACGAAAACGGCGAGTTCTACTTCATCGAGATGAACACTCGTGTGCAGGTCGAGCACACCATCACTGAAATGATTACGGGCATCGACATTGTGCGTACTCAGATCATGGTGGCGGCCGGCGAGAAACTGCCATTCACGCAGCGCCAGATCGAATTCAAGGGCCATGCCTTTGAATGCCGTGTGAATGCTGAAGATCCCTACAAGTTCACTCCTTCGCCTGGCCGCATCACCATGTGGCATGCCCCCGGTGGCCCTGGCGTGCGCGTGGACTCGCATGTGTACAACAACTACTTTGTGCCGCCTAACTACGACTCGATGATCGGCAAGATCATCACGTATGGCGATACCCGCGAGCAGGCTATTGCCCGCATGCGCACCGCGCTGCTGGAGACGGTGGTTGAAGGCATCAACACGAATATTCCGCTGCACCAGGATCTGATGGTGGACGCGAAGTTCATTGAGGGTGGCACGAACATCCACTATCTGGAAGAGTGGCTGACACGCCGCAACCCTTCCAAGCGATGAGCGGGCATTTGCCGCTTTGACCTCTCATGCTGGCCTCTGGTAACGGAGACCAGCATTTTCGTTTTTCAGGAAACTACGGTTTACCCAGGCAGATCGAGGCATGGCCTTGCATCTCGCACTGTGTAGGCCCATGAAAGGATTGGCCATGTACGAGCTGAGCCTGTTGTGCCCGGAGGACCGGGTTGAAACTATGAGCGACGCGCTGGATGCACTGGATGCACTGAGCGTGTCCGTTGAAGATGCTGACGCGCAAACAGATGCCGAGCAGGCGCTGTTTGGTGAGCCTGGCATGCCTGCGCCCAAGGATGGCTGGCAGCGCAGCCGTGTGATTGCGCTGTTTCCAACCGAAGCTGCGGCTGTGGAAGCGCGCGAGCTGCTGCAACCGCAGGACTTTTTTGAAGGCTGCAAGATTCTGGCCGTCAAGCCCGTACCCGATCAAGATTGGGTGCGCCTGACGCAATCGCAGTTCGAGCCCGTGGACATCACGCCCGAGTTCTGGATTGTGCCAACCTGGCATGAATTGCCCGAGCAGGCCAAGGTCAGCATTCGCCTTGACCCCGGTCTGGCCTTTGGTACCGGTACCCACCCCACGACCCGCATGTGCCTGCGCTGGATTGCACGCCAGCCCAAGGGGACGCTGGGCCGCACGCTGGACTACGGCTGTGGCTCCGGCATTCTGGCCATTGGCGCAGCCAAGTTTGGCGCGACTGAAATCGACGCAGTGGATATCGACCCTGCGGCGGTGGAGTCCACCAACTACAACAGCAGCGCCAACCACGTGCAGGTCACTGCAGGTTTGCCTGATGCGGCTGGCGGTACATATCAGACTGTGCTGGCCAATATTCTGGCAACGCCGCTCAAGGTGCTGGCCCCGCTGCTGTGCGGCCGTGTGCAGGCTGGTGGCAATCTGGTGCTGGCCGGTATTCTGGAGCGTCAGGCTGACGAGCTCAAAGAAGCCTATGCCCCCTACCTCAAGCTTGAGGTGGCCGATAGCCAGGACGGCTGGATCTTGATGACCGCCCAGCGCGCCGCCTGATCCTGATACATGCCCGCACCCCTTACCGGGTGCGGTTTGTTGCTGCCTACAATTGCAATCCGATGAGCCAAGTTACCCGTTGCCCCTCCTGTGGAACCCGCTTCAAAGTGGTTGCAGACCAGTTGCGCATCTCGCAAGGCTGGGTGCGCTGTGGCAGGTGTCAAAGCGTATTTGATGCATCTCAGGACTTGCAGACCGTGTCCGATGAATTGCTGGAGCCTAAAGCTCAGCAGCCAGCGGTGCAGGCCCCTGCTGAGCAGCAAGAATCAGTGCAGAAGCAAGATGCAGCTGAAGCATCGAATGCTCCTGTTTTAGAAGCGTCTAGCGCTGATGAGGAAAGGGCTGTAGCCTCATATGATTCGATCCTGGCTTCTGAAGAAGCGCAAGATGTGGAGTCTGCCGAGGTCGATGCTGCACTGGAGCAGGCAGCGGAAATAGATGATCAGGAGGCGGCTCAAGTCCCACCTGAATCGCCTGCAGCGCCTGAACCGGAGTCCGATTCTTCGCCTGAAGCCGCAGAAGAGCAGGAGGCTGCAGAGCCTTCGTTTGTCGATCAGGCGCGTCCTCTGGTCGCAGATGATGAGTCGCAGGTTGAGTCGGTGCAAGCTGAACAGGACAAGTCACCGCTTGCCCCTGAATCAGACCCCGACGCACAGGAAGATGCGGCGGTAGAAGTCGTATCGGCGGATGCTCTGCTATCCACCCATGTGGATGAGCCAAAGCTCGTTGCTGCTGTATCGCTGCCTGTTGATGCAGATGCGAAAAAGGGCGATGGCAAAGACGCGGACGAACATGGGGATGAGGATGAAAAATCTTCGTCTGAAAGTGATGAGCCCGGCTTTGTGCGCGAAGCGCGACGCAAGGCCTTCTGGCAATCCACTGGCATGCGCGCTGTGTTGGTGCTGGGTTCTCTGGCCGCTGTGGCGGGTGTTGCAGGTCAGTATGCATGGCAGCAACGCGATGCTCTGGCGGCGCAATACCCAGCGCTGACGCCGGTTCTGACCCAGGCGTGCAGCCTGGCTGGTTGCGAGCTGCAGGCGCGGCGCCAGATTGCCGATGTGGTGATCAGCGGCTCTGGCTTCAAGCAGCTGGCCGATGCGCAACAGTACCAGTGGAGTTTGACGCTGGAAAACCGCTCCGATTTTTCCGTGGCAACGCCCATGGCCGAGCTGACGCTGACCGATGCGCAGGACAAACCGCTGCTCCGCCGCGTGATCGATCTCAAGCCGCTTGGTGCACCAGAGCAGTTGCAGGCCCACCAGGAGTGGAGCGTCAGTGTGTCTGTTCAAGTGCAGGAGCTTGATGCCCCCGTGGCCGGCTACCGTGCACTGGTTTTTTACCCCTAATCAATTTCTGAAAGAGAAAGCGCCATGGCTGCTTTGATCTGTGGATCGCTGGCATTCGACAACATCATGACCTTTGAAGGTCGTTTTGCGGACCAGATTCTTCCTGACCAGCTGCACATTCTGAATGTGTCGTTTCTGGTGCCTACGCTGCGCCGCGATTTTGGTGGTTGCGCCGGCAATATTGCCTACAGCCTGAAGCTGCTGGGCGGTGACGCACACCCCATGGCCATGGTGGGTAGCGATGGTGCTGACTATGTTCAGCGCTTCAAGGAGCTGGGCATTGAAACCCGCCACGTGGGCCAGCTGCAGAGCACGCACACGGCTCAGTGCATGATCATGACGGACCGTGACAACAACCAGATCACGGCCTTCCACCCCGGCGCCATGATGCAGGCGCACGAGAACCAGATCACGGCCGATATGGCTGCTGAGGTCAAAGTCGGCATCGTCGCTCCTGATGGTCGCCAGGCCATGATTGATCACGCAGCGCAGTTCAAGGCAGCTGGCATTCCGTTTGTGTTCGATCCCGGTCAGGGCTTGCCCATGTTCAATGGTGACGAGCTCAAGGCCTTTATCGAGCAGGCCGACTGGGTTGCAGTGAACGACTATGAAGGCAAGATGCTCAGCGAGCGTACCGGCCTGAGCTTTGCGCAAATCTCGCAGCAAGTGCGGGGCCTGATCGTGACGCTGGGTGCCGAAGGTTGCGAAGTCTGGCAGAGCGGTGAGAAGACGCTGGTTGCCCCTGTGAAGCCTGCTGCGGTGGTGGACCCTACCGGTTGCGGCGATGCATGGCGCGGTGCCTTCCTGTTTGGCCTGGAGCGTGGTTGGGATCTGGTGCGCTGCGCCGAACTGGGCAATCGCATGGGTGCGTTGAAGATTGCGAACCGTGGCCCGCAAAACTATCAGCTGGACTTTCAGCCTTGATACCTTGGTCAGTGCACGCAGTGTGCTGACATCAGGCATGTAAAAAAGCCCGACTCTCGCAAGCGAGATCGGGCTTTTTTATTGCGTGCAGGTCAGCGAGCTGGTTAGGGCTTGTTACCTGTGGGGAAGGGCCATGCAGCTTGAGGTGCAAGGCGAGTCTGAGCCACAGGTGCTGCAGTTTCTGCCACGGCATTTGCGGGAGCAGGTGCGGCAGTTGCTTTCTTGGCAGCAGTCTTTTTAGGAGCTGCAGCCTTCTTGGCGGGAGCAGCTTTGGCAACGGTTGCAGCCTTCTTAGGTGCAGCAGCCTTGACAGCAGTTGCAGCCTTCTTAGGTGCAGCGGCCTTAGCAGTCGTTGCAGCCTTCTTAGGAGCAGCGGCCTTAGCAGTCGTTGCAGCCTTCTTAGGAGCAGCAGCCTTGACAGCAGTTGCAGCCTTCTTGGGAGCAGCGGCCTTAACAGCAGTTGCAGCCTTCTTGGGAGCAGCGGCCTTGACAGCAGTTGCAGCCTTCTT
>NZ_JAVXSJ010000006.1:0-65972 GCF_036643215.1 Comamonas sp.
CCCAGAACACCTGGTTTCTTTGGTTGAGCAGGATGATGCCGACGTTCGGGCGAAAACCGTCCCGGTCAAGCATAATCAAACCCCAAATTTTTGAATTGTGTTCATTATGCATGGCCCCTTGTGATCGACAAGCGGGCCATGCCTATTTCCACTGAATTGCCAGTTCCATGAAAGCCTCCCAATTTCTCATCTCCACCCTCAAAGAAGCTCCGGCCGACGCTGAAGTGGTCAGCCATAAGCTCATGACACGGGCTGGCATGATCAAAAAGCTGGGTGCCGGCATCTACAACTACATGCCCATGGGCTTGCGCGTGATTCGCAAGGTCGAGGCCATCGTGCGCGAAGAAATGAACCGTGCCGGCGGTATCGAAGTGACCATGCCAGTGATTCAGCCTGCTGAGCTGTGGCAGGAGACCGGTCGCTTCGAGAAGATGGGCCCCGAGCTGCTGCGCATTCAAGACCGCCATGGCCGCGACTTCATCGTGCAGCCCACTTCTGAAGAAGTGGTGACCGATATCGCTCGCCAGGAGTTCAAGAGCTACAAGCAGCTGCCCAAGAACCTGTACCAGATTCAGACCAAGTTCCGCGACGAGCGCCGCCCCCGCTTTGGCCTGATGCGTGGCCGCGAATTCATCATGAAGGACGCTTACTCCTTCGACAAGGACCGTGACACCGCCCAGATCAGCTACCAGACCATGCGCGAAGCCTACAAGCGCATCTTTGATCGCTTCGGCCTGCAGTACCGCGCTGTGCGTGCGGATTCTGGCGCCATTGGTGGCGATCTGAGCGAAGAATTCCAGGTGATTGCTTCGACGGGTGAAGACGCCATCGTCTACTGCCCACAAAGCGACTACGCGGCCAATATCGAAAAGGCTGAGTCTCTGGCTCCCACGCAGGCCCGTCCTGCAGCCGCCAAGGCGATGCAAAAGGTCGCTACCCCTGGCAACAGCACTTGCGAAGCCGTGGCGGCTCAGCTGGGTCTGCTATTGAGTCAGACCGTCAAGTCGCTGGTGCTGGCCACCGACGAGCTGGACGACAAGGGCCTGATCGTCAAGACGCAAGTCTGGCTGCTGCTGCTGCGCGGCGATCACGAGATGAACGAGATCAAGGTCGGCAAGGTTGAGGGCCTGACCGGCTTCCGCTTTGCATCTGTGCCCGAGATCGAAGGCCACTTCGGCAGCAAGCCCGGTTATCTGGGTCCCATTGGCTTGAAGAAGCCCGTGAATATCGTGGTGGACCGCGATGTGGCTGTGATGGCCGACTGGGTTTGCGGCGCCAACGAAGAAGACTTCCACATTACCGGCGTGAACTTTGGCCGTGATCTGCCCGAGCCTGCCGTGATTGCCGATCTGCGCAACGTGGTGGCTGGCGACAAGTCCCCAGACGGCGCTGGCGAGCTGGCGATTGAGCGCGGCATTGAAATTGGCCATGTGTTCTACCTGGGTACCAAGTACTCGCAGGCCATGAATGCCACCTTCCTGGGTGACAACGGCAAGCCACAGCACTTCGAAATGGGTTGCTACGGTATTGGCGTGACCCGTCTGCCTGCCGCGGCCATTGAGCAAAACCACGACGAGCGAGGCATCATCTGGCCCGACGCGATTGCGCCGTTCACCGTGGTGATCTGCCCCATCGGCATGGGCCGCAGCGAAGCGGTGAAGGAAGAAGCCTTCAAGCTGTACGACGCCCTGCTGGCTCTGGGTGTGGACGTGATTCTGGACGACCGCGACGAGCGCCCCGGTGCCATGCTGGCCGACTGGGAACTGATTGGCGTGCCCCACCGCGTGGTGCTGGGCGACCGTGGCCTGAAGGAAGGCGTGGTTGAGTACCAGCAGCGCCGTGACACAGAAGCTACAAAGCTGGCGACGAATGAGGTGCTGAACCACCTCAAGAGCCGTCTGGGCTTGTAAGCTGCTGTATCAATGCCAGAAAGCCTTCTCAGCCGCCGCTCCTGCCTGTCTGCCGCAGCCTCGCTTGCCGTTCCATCGGCAGGCTGGCTGCTGCCGCAAACCGCATGGGCGGGTGGGCAACTGGAAGAGCCCCTGGCAGATTCAGTGCGCACGGCCTTGAGTTCGGCGGTGGCTGGCTCGGGCGCACCGCCCGAGCTGGAGTTCACCTCGACTGAGGCGCGCATGAGCTATCTGCGCTGGCTGGTGGCTTGCAGCGACAAGCTGGCCAAGCGCAAGGCGGACCCGCAGGTGCGGCGTGAATTTTTGCAGACCGTCTGGTACGAGTCCAAGCGCGCTGGTCTGGATGTGTCCATGGTCATGGGCCTGATTCAGGTGGAGAGCGGCTACCGCAAGTTCGCTATCTCCAGCGTTGGCGCGCGTGGCTATATGCAGATCATGCCGTTCTGGATGCGACTGATCGGTGATGGCGACATTGGCAAGCTGTTCCACATGCAGACCAATCTGCGTTTTGGCTGCGTGATCTTGCGCCACTACATGGACCGTGAAAAAGGCGATGCCTATATGGCGCTGGGCCGCTACAACGGCAGCCGTGGCCAGCCCCAATACCCGAACGCCGTCTTTGGCGCGCAGCGGCGCTGGCTCGTAGATGAGCCCAAGTCGGTCTGATCAGGTTCAGATGGCACTATGAAAAAGAGAGCGTTTACCGCTCTCTTTTTATTTGTTTCAGCCGTAAACAATATCTCTATCGTTGAAAGACATGCGTTAGCAGCTCCTGATTCAGGAGTGATTGCTCTTCGCTGCCTGTGCAGCGCTGCTTTGCACTTTGGCAGCCGCGGTGGCTGATGGGGCTGCAGACTCTGGCGTATGGACCGGCAGCTGCGTGACCATGACTTGGTCAATGCGGTAGCTGTCCACGTCCAGCACTTCAAACTTGTAGCCACCCCAGGTCACGACATCGGTGCGTCGGGGCACGCGGCGCAGCATGACCATGAGGAAGCCAGCCAGCGTCTCGTACTCGTCGTCATGGGGCATTTCGTCGAGCTGCAGCACACGCATCACATCTTCGATGGGCGCAACGCCGTCGATCAGCCAGGAATGCTCATCGCGGCGGATGATTTGCTCTTCCTCTTCAGAGGGGCTGACCAGATCGCCCATGACCGTGCTCATCACATCGTTGAGGGTGACGACGCCGACGACGCGGCTGTACTCGTTGACGATGACGGCAAAGTCTTCATGGACCTGGCGGAACTGCTCCAGCACCTCGGCCAGACTCAGGCGGTCAGGCACGATGAGGACCTTGTGAATCAGCGTTTCATCCATCAGCGACAGTGGCTGGTTGTTGAGCGCGCGCTGAAACAGGTCTTTGGCATCCACGTAGCCAATCACACGGTCAATATCGCCGTCGCACACTGGGTAGGTGGAAAAAGGCTCTTCGGCAATGCGGGCGCGGATGACGCTGTTGTCATCGTCCTTGTAGAAAAAGGCAACCCGTTCGCGCAGTGTCATGGCCGAGGCCACGGCGCGAGAATCCAGCTCGAACACATTGGCAATCACCTGCTGTTCGCGGGCCTCCAGCACGCCAGCCTTGGTACCCGCTTCGGTCATGGCGAGGATGTCTTCGGGGGTGATGCGCTCATCGCGCGTGGCGGGCAGGCCTAGCAGGCGAAACAGGGTGTCGGTGACGAGGTTGTAAAACCAGATGATGGGCTTGAAGATCAGCACAAACCAGCGCATGGGCGCCAGCACGCGCACGATGTAGCGCTCGGGCTCGTTCATGCTGATGCGGCGCGGCAGCAGGTCAGCCAGCAGGATGAAGGCCGATGTGATTATCAGGAATGAGAGCAGAAAGCCCAGGGTGGACGCCAGCTCAGGGGGAAACCAGAGCGAAAAAAGCTGTGTTGCCGAGGGGCTGAAAGCACCTTCGCCGACGATACCGCCGAGTATGGCGACCGCATTTTGTCCCACTTGCACCACGGTGAAGTACTCGCCCGGCTGCTCTTGCACACGCAAGGCGCGCTCTGCGCGTTCATCTCCATCGTCGGCCAGCTGGCGCAGCCGCAGTCGGCGTGATGCGGCCAGAGAAATCTCTGCCATGGAAAAGAAGGCGCTGAGCAAAATCAGCAGGGCTATCACCAGAAGGCTTTGGAACACACTCATAGGCAGGGCGGCTGCGGATTTTTAAGGGGCCCGCAGCCTGTAATCGAAGACTTCCCATTCGACCACATAAAGCATGGCACAGGGAAAGGGACGGCTCTATGGGCTTGCTCAGGCCTGGGTGTGTGCGGCTCTGGCCAATGCATCGGCCTCGGTATTGCGGTGTCTGGGTATCCACTGCAGCAGCAGTTCATCAAACCCCTGCATCTGCTGGCGGGCCTCCTCAAACAGATGGTTGAGTCTGGCGATGGGGCGGGCGGGCTTGGCCATGGGCGGGCCAAGCTGCTCCAGCAGCACATGGGAGTCGGTGCGAATGGTCAGGCAGCGGGCACCCAGTTCATGGGCCAGCGTCAGGGCTGCCATCAAGGCCAGTAGCTCGGCCTCGTTGTTGCAGCCGCTTTGGTGCAAGGCTTTTGAGAGGTTGTGCTGCGTGCCATCAGGCAGGCGCAGCACAGCGCCCAGACTCATGGGGCCGGGGTTGGGTAAAGAGCTGCCATCAATATGAATGCAGCAATGGTGGGCGGGGGCAGGTTTTGGAGGGGGCATGAAAAAAGCCACCGGGCAACGGTGGCTTGGGGTGTGGTGTGGCTTATTCGGCGGCCAGCATTTGCTTGAGCTCACCCGATTCGTACATCTCCATCATGATGTCCGAGCCGCCCACGAATTCGCCCTTGATGTAGAGCTGAGGGATGGTAGGCCACTGGCTGTATTCCTTGATGCCCTGACGGATTTCCTGATCTTCCAGCACGTTCACGGTGGCGATGGACTTGGCGTCCACACCGCAGGCCTTCAGGATCTGGATGGCACGGCCAGAGAAGCCGCACTGAGGGAAGCTGGCGTTGCCCTTCATGAACAGCAGGATGTCGTTGTTCTTGACCAGGTCGTCGATGCGTTGTTGAGTGTTGCTCATAGTGGGCTCCGGATTCTAGGGGTGGCGGCCACAGCCGCGATGTCTGCAATTATTTCACCGACCGCAATGAATGCGGTGCAGTGAGGAAATCTTGTTGTACTTCAGCACACAGATATTTTGGGGCGGTCGTGACTAAATCAAGCCCGGCCAGCAGCCGCCGGTGCAGCGGGCAATGCCTGCCAGGTCGTTGCGGTGCTGCACCTGCTCGAATCCTGCTGCCTGCATCAGCTGCGCTACATCGTGGGCCTGATCCCAGCCATGCTCGAAAAGCAGCCAGCCGCCTGCCTTCAGCTGTGCGGGGGCTTGGGCGATGATGCTGCAGATATCTTCCAGACCATCGGCACCGCTGGCCAGTGCCGACAGCGGCTCGTGGGTCAGCGCTGCCAGATGCGGATCATCGGCGCGAATATAGGGCGGGTTACTGACGATTAGGTCGGCAGGCGGCTGGCCGGCCAAAGGTTCCAGCCAGCTGCCGTGGGCAAACTGCACGGGCAGGTTCAGATGCTTGGCATTGGCTTGCGCCACAGCCAGTGCGTCGGCGCTGGCATCAACGGCTACAACCTGCGCTGCGGGGCGCTGGCTTTGCAGGGCCAGCGCAATCGCGCCGCTGCCGGTGCCCAGGTCCACCACGCGGTGGGCTGCGCCCTCTGGCAGCAGTTCCAGCGCCCAGTCCACCAGTGTTTCGGTATCGGGGCGGGGGTCCAGTACGCGGGCATCTATGGCCAGTTCAAGCCCGTAAAACTCTTTGTGGCCGGTGAGGTAGGCCACAGGTGCACCTTGCTGGCGCTGGGTGCACAGATCGTTCCAGCGCGCTTGCTGCTCGGCGCTCAGAATATCGGTGTCATGAGTGATAAGCCAAGCACGGGCGTGCGCTGGCTGCTGCATTAAATGTAGCAACAGCATTTGCGCATCCACGCGCGGCAGGCCCAGCTGGGCGGCCAGTGTCAGCGCCTGGGCGACGCTGAGAGGGCTGGAGGGGGTGGACTCTGTCATGCTCTTCAAAGTGGCAGTCAGGGCTTAGTCGCCCTGAAGTTCGGCCAGCAGTTCGGCCTCGCGGGCATGCTGCAGGGCCTGGATCACATCGCCGAGGTCGCCTTCCATGATGGCGAGCAGCTTGTACAGCGTGAGGTTGATGCGGTGGTCGGTCAGGCGGCCTTGGGGAAAGTTGTAGGTGCGAATGCGGTCGCTGCGATCGCCCGAGCCAATCAGGCCCTTGCGCATGGCGGCTTCCTTGGCGGCGCGTTCGCTGCGCTCTTTTTCTTGAATGCGCGCTTGCAGCACTTGCAGGGCCTTGGCCTTGTTGCTGTGCTGGCTGCGGCCGTCCTGACATTCGGCCACGATGCCGGTGGGTAAGTGCACCACGCGCACGGCGGAGTCGGTCTTGTTGATGTGCTGACCACCAGCGCCACTGGCGCGGAAGGTGTCAATACGCAGGTCGGCGGGGTTGAGGGTAATGGCTTCGGCCTCGTCGGGCTCGGGCATCACGGCCACGGTGCAGGCGCTGGTGTGAATGCGGCCCTGTGTCTCGGTCGCGGGCACACGCTGCACGCGGTGGCCGCCTGATTCAAAGCGCAGCGCGCCATAGGCGTTGTCGCCTTCGATGC
The DNA here is from genome assembly GCF_036643215.1 of Comamonas sp. GTDB lineage: Bacteria > Pseudomonadota > Gammaproteobacteria > Burkholderiales > Burkholderiaceae_C > Comamonas. The sequence goes on from NZ_JAVXSJ010000006.1 coordinate 6,579, forward strand.
GCAGCACCACTTCCTTGTAGCCGCCAATCTCGGCTTCGTTGGAACTCATGACCTCGACCTTCCAGCCCACGTTGCTGGCATAGCGGGTGTACATGCGGGCCAGATCACCGGCAAACAGGGCTGATTCATCGCCGCCAGTGCCGGCGCGAATTTCCATGAAGGCCGGGCGGGCGTCATCGGGGTCTTTGGGCAGCAGCAGCCGCTGCAGCTCATCTTCAAGCTTGATGAGCTCGGCCTCGCCGCTGGTGATTTCTTCCTGTGCCATCTCGGCCATGTCTGGGTCGTCCAGCATTTCGCGGGCGGCAGCGATGTCGGCGGAGGCCTGCTGGTAGCGGGTGTAGCGGCTGGCAATGGCGGTCACGTCAGCATGCTCGCGCGAGATGCTGCGGTACTGCTTCATGTCGCCCATGATGTCTTCGCGCGAGAGCAGAAAGTCCAGCTCCTGCAGGCGTTGGGCATAGCGTTCGAGCTGGTTGCGCAAAAAGTCTTGCATGGTGTGTACCGTGGGCTTGAGAAGGACGACGCGCAGGACGCCTTCGTTGAATCAGGGGAAAAGAGAGGTCTGGGCTGGCCGCAGTCGGGCCTATGCGCTGCGGGCAGGCGCAGCGCGAAAGCGGGCGAGCGCCGCTAAAGCTTGTTGGAGTTGTTGCGGCTGGAGCGCAGGAACAGGCGGCTGACGGTGTCTGCCGTCTGGGCGCGCTCGTCGGCGTCGCCCTTGTGCAGCGCGGCCATGGTGCCGTGCAGCATTTTTTGTGTGATACCGCGCGAGAGCGCTTCCAGCACGGTGTCGATATCTTCGCCCTTGGCGATCAGTTTCTTGGCGCGGGCAATTTCAAGCGCGCGCCATTCGTCGGCCTGTGCGTTGACCTGCTGAATCAGCGAGACTGCGCCGCCTACGGGGTTGCGCTGGTCCATCCACTGCATAAAGTTCTGCACGCCGGTGTCGATGATGACTTCTGCCTGCTGCACGGCGGCCTGGCGCTGGGCCTGACCGGTGCGAACCACGGTGGCCAGATCGTCCACGGTGTAGAGGTACACGTCGTTGAGGTGTTTGACCTCGGCTTCAATATCGCGCGGAACGGCTAGATCGACCATGAAGATGGGGCGGCGCTTGCGCTTTTTGAGAGCAGACTCCACAGCGCCCAGGCCGATGATGGGCAGGGTGGATGCGGTGCAACTGATGATGGCGTCGTACTCGTGCAGATGCTCGGGCAGATCGGCCAGGCGCATGGTGTTGGCGCCAAACTGGGATGCCAGCTTCTCGCCGCGCTCCATGGTGCGGTTGGCGATGGTGATCTGCTTGGGATTGCGCGCGGCAAAGTGGGTGGAGACCAGCTCGATCATCTCGCCCGCGCCGACAAACAGCACCCGAATCTTGGTCAGGTCTTCAAACAACTGACCGGCAAGGCGCACCGCGGCGGCAGCCATGGAAATGCTGTGCGCACCGATCTCGGTGGAAGAGCGCACTTCCTTGGCAACGGCAAAGCTGCGCTGGAATAACTGGTTGAGCGTGGTGCCCAGTGCTCCCGCGGTTTCAGCGGCGCGCACGGCGTTCTTCATCTGGCCGAGGATTTGCGCCTCGCCCAGCACCATGGAATCAAGGCCTGAAGCCACGCGGAAGGCGTGTCGTGCGACCAGACCGTCTTGCAGCACGTAGGAGTGCTGGCGCAGCAGCTCAGGCGCTACGCCGCCGCTGTTGGCCAGCCAGTGCATGGTGTGATCCATGGCAGGGGCATCGGCCGCGCAGTAAATCTCGGTGCGGTTGCAGGTGGAAAGAATGGCGGTTTCCACAGCATTGTGGGCTTTGCCTGCACTTGTCAGGGACGCGCGCAAACCTTGCAGTGTCGGCTCGATCTGATCGAGTGCGAACGCAAAACGACCCCGCAAATCGAGCGGAGCTGTGTGGTGATTGATGCCTAAAGCCCAGACTGCCATAACCTGCGATTATAAAATTTAGTACCGGATCGGGCATCCCCCGCATCCAAAGCCTTGGAAACGATTGCTGTCATGGATTTTGTTGCGAGCGTAAATCATTTACTCAACTTCGTCGCCCCCGCTTTTTTCCTGGCGCTGGGTTTGGCGATCTGCGCCCGAATGTTTCAATTAAACAAGGCTGGAGCCCAATCATTTATTGCGCAAGCAGCTATCAATTTTATATTGGGCTCTGGGGTTTTATGGGCCGGTCTCTGGCTGTTTTCACGCGATGGGAAGATGCTCACCTATGCCGCTCTGGTGGGCATAAGTGCCTTCTGTCAGTGGGTTCTTTCAAGGGCCTGGCGCTGAGTTTTGAGCCGAATTGCCGCTTTTGGTGAAGCTGTTTTGCTTGAAAGCTTGATCTGACTCAAGGTGGCTGTTGTATCCGCGCCAGCGTTTGTTTTGAGACATTCCGATGGGAAACAGGCTTGCAAAAGCAACGAGTGAGCGTGCGCTGACATCCAATGACTTACCCAAAGCTCGGTATCGCCGGGCTTTTTTATGGGCGCTTTAAATGTCATAAAACTGTGGCGAGGATGCCGCGATTCAGGAATTCCTTAGCAAAGCTGCTATCAGAATCAGTTACGCTCGCTGGTTAGTGTCATCGTATATCTGATGTAACAACACGCATCTAGGAATCGTACCGGAATGAAGTTCTCTCCCATCGCAGCGCTGGTCATGTCGAGTCTGGCTGTCTTTGCCCAGAGCGCATCAGCGCAAACCGGTGCGGAAGGTCGCATGAATTTTCTGCGCGATTCCCGAGCCGCCACGTCTGGCCCGCAGTTTGAGTTCAGCCGCCTGCAATATGGCCCGCTGCCTATCGCGGGCTCGCGTGTTTCGTCCACAGTCGGCCCGCTGCAAGCGGCCGAGCGCGGTGATGCCAAGGCGCAGAACCAGCTGGGCGAGATGTATGTCCACGGCCAGGGCGTGCCGCAGAACGCCGCCATGGCTGCTCAGTGGTTCCGCAAGGCCGCTGCCCAAAACCATGCTGGTGCGCAAAACAGCCTGGGTGCCCTGTATGCCAACGGCCAGGGCGTGCCACAAAATTACCGCGAGGCCGCACAGTGGTACGGTCGCGCAGCCCAGCAGGGCAATGCGGTCGCGCAGTACAACCTGTCGCACCTCTATCAAGATGGCTTGGGCGTGCCCCAGAGCTTCAGCACTGCGGCGCAGTGGCTGGAAAAGTCTGCCGCTCAAGGGCATGTGACGGCTCAGTTTGAACTGGGTCAGCGCTTCCTCAAGGGCAATGGCGTGGCCGTGAATTACATGACGGCTGCCGAATGGTTCAAGAAAGCGGCCGATCAAGGCCATGCCGAGGCGCAGAACCAGCTGGGTTCCATGCTGTCTGACGGCGTGGGCGTGAAGCTGGACCCGGTGCAGGCCGCTCAGTGGCTGCAACGCGCTGCCGAGCAAGGCGATGCCCGTGCGCAAAACAGCCTGGGCCGCATGTATATGGATGGCGTGGGTGTGCAGCGTGATTACAAGCTGGCTGCCTCTTGGTTCCAGAAGAGTGCTGAGCAGTGGAATGCCGATGGCCAGAACAATCTGGGGCGTCTGTACCTCTATGGTCTGGGTGTGGAGCAAAGCCCGGCCTATGCCGCCCAATGGTTCCAGCGCGCGGCCGACCAGAACCATGCCGACGCTCAGTACAACCTGGGTACCGTGTATGCCGAAGGTCTGGGTACGCCTCAGAACTACGGCACCGCGCTGGTCTGGTACCAGAAGGCCGCCGAGCAAGGTCATGCTGCAGCCATCAACAACGTGGGTACGCTGTACGCCGAAGGCCGTGGCGTACCGCAAAGCTATGCCAACGCCATGCAGTGGTTCCGCCGCGCAGCCGATAAGGGCGATGCATCGGCTCAGTTCAATCTGGCGCGTCTGCATGCAGATGGCCAAGGCGGCACAGCCAGCCCCGCCATGGCTTTGAAGTGGTACACCGCAGCGGCTGAGCAAGGCCACTCTGGCGCGCAAAACCGTCTTGGTGTGATGTACGCGGAAGGTCAGGGCACGGCCCGCGACTACGGCAAGGCTGTGCAGTGGTACCAGCGTGCCGCAGAGCAGGGTGATGCCGCTGCCCAGTACAACCTGGGCATGGTGTATGCGCAGGGTCAGGGCGTGCCGCGTGACTATGGTAAGGCCTACTTCTGGTACAACCTGGCCGCGATGGAGCTGGGTGGCGATGCCGCCAAGCGCCGCGATGAGTCGGCCAACAAGCTGACGATTGCCCAAGTGGCTGAGGCACAGAACAAGGCGCTGACCTGGCAGCCCAAGCGCTGATTGGGTTGATCTGACAGTGGCTGCTTAGTCAGTTTGTCTTGCCTCAAAAACGCTTCTTTAGAGAAGCGTTTTTTTCATGTCTTCTGCTCCGAATGAGGGTGTCTGTCGCGGCCAAATGCCGCTACAGTTCGCGCCGGAGAGTCGTTTTAAAAACCAAAGGAAGACAAATAATGAAGAAATCCGTCCGTACCGTTCTGGCTGGCCTGATGGCTGGTGCAGGTTTGCTGATGTCTGTGGGTGTGCAGGCCAACGATGCCTTCCCCACCAAGCCCATTCGCATCGTGCTGGGCTTCCCCGCAGGTGGCCCGCTGGATCAGCATGCCAGACTGCTGACGGATAAGCTGCAAAGCGTACTTGGCCAGCCATTGGTGGTGGACTACAAGCCCGGTGCAGGTGGTTCTGTGGGTGCGCAGGATGTCATGCGTGCGCCTGCGGATGGCTACACGCTGATGCTGGCCAATACCGGCGTGATGGTGATTAACCCTGCGCTCTACAGCAAGCTGCCCTACAACACGCTCAAAGACTTCACGCCCATCGCCCGTACCGCCATGCAGCCGCTGGCGCTGCTGGTGAATAACAAGGTGCCTGCCAAGACGCTGGGCGAGTTCACAACCTACGCCAAGGCCAACCCCGGCCGCATCAACTTCGGCTCGGCCGGTAACGGCGGTATCAGCCACTTGGTGCCTGAGATGTACAAGAACGCGACCGGAGCGGATCTGGTGCACATCCCCTACAAGGGCAGCGCCCCAGCGTTTACCGACCTGATTGGTGGTCAGGTGCAGTTCATGGCGGAGAGCATTCCTCAGGCTGCCGCTTATCACAAGCAAGGCAAGGTCCGCGCACTGGCGGTGACCAGCAAGGAACGCAACCCTGCGCTGCCTGAAGTGCCGACCGCGATTGAGTCCGGCCTCAAAGGCTTTGAAGTGGTGGGCTTCTACGGCTTCCTGGCACCTGCCGGTCTGTCCAAGGAAGTGACGGCCAAGCTGAGCAATGCCTTCCAGCAAGTGATGAACTTGCCCGAAGTGAAGAGCCGCATGGTGGAGCAGGGAGCTGACCCGGCCTTCATGGGTTCTGAAGCCTTTGCGAAATTCCTGGCCAGCGAAACACCTCGCTGGGCGGCTGCGGTGAAGGCTTCCGGAACGAAGCTGGATTAACCTCCTGTGGCGCTGCGCGCCTTCGGCTGGAGTGGCGGCAGTTTTAGAGGTTGTGACTTAAGGTCATGAAGCCTTGAATACAAAAAAGCCCGGTAACTTTGCAGTGGCCGGGCTTTTTGTTTGCTATCAGTACAGAAGCTGCTTGCGCTTGATTTCAATGGGTTTCAGGTTATTAATGATTTGAAAGCCATTAATTTCAGGCGCTAGCAGCTATTGATTTAGATGTGCGCGCCGGTCTGTGCGGGGCTGAACAAGTCCACGCGGTCGGTGATGATGCCGTCCGTGCCTAGGTCGATCAGGCGCTGTGCGGCCCATTCGTCGTCAACGGTATAGCTGCTGCAGCGCAGGCCTGTGCCATGTGCCTTGGCGACCAGTGCGGGGTTCCACAGCGCGTGGTTGAGCACCAGCACCACGCAGTCCAGGTCTTTGGCAATCTGCAGGTCGGCATCGCCCGTGCCGTCGGCAAACTTGTCTACCAGCAGGCCGCGAGGGATATGCGGAGCCACTTCCCGTGCGCCTTTGAGTGATTCTGTTTTGAACGAGGTGAACAGCGGCTGAACCACATCCTGGGGCCAGATGCGGTTCATCAGCTCACCGCAGGCGCGGCCGGTCTCCAGCTCTTGGCCGGGCGTGGGCTTGATCTCCACATTCAGGTGCAACTGGTTGGCCAGGCACCAGCGGGCCAGGGCTTCCAGCGTGGGCAGGTTTTCACCCGCGAAGGCACGGGAGTGCCAGCTGCCAGCGTCGAGCTGGGCGATTTCACCCATGCTGAGCTGGCTGCCCATGCCGTGGCCGTTGGTGGTGCGCTCCAGCGTGGCGTCATGCATCAAGAACAGCACGCCATCTTTGCTGAGCTTGGCATCGCATTCAAAGAAGCGATAGCCGTGCTGCGCGCCCAGGCGGAAGGCGCTCATGGTGTTTTCCGGTGCCAGCTTGCCGGCTCCACGATGGGCGACCCATCGGGGATAGGGCCAATTTGCCAGGGAGGTCATTCGACAGGTTCTCCAAATTTCAGCAGGTTGCCGTGTGGGTCAATCACATACAGCTCGCGCATGCCCCACTCACGTGCTTGGGGTGGGGGCAGGGGCAAGCCGTTCTGGGTGAATTCGGTATGCAGTGCGCGGGTGTCTGCGCGTACATAGCAGGAGCTGTTGCGGGGCAGCTCCGGGTTGTTGCAGGGCCAGAAGTGCAGCTCGCACCCCTCGCGCGCCACGATCAGGTACTCGTCCATGCGCAGCAGCACGGCAAAGCCCAGTCGCTGGACGTAAAACGCTTCGCTCTCTGCAAGATTCAGAGAGGGAAGGACTGGAACCGTGGAGTGGATCAATGAAGGCATGCGCCTCAATGTACTGTGCTGCAAGTAAAAGGGCCGATCGCCTGAGACGTCGGCCCTTGGAGGGGGTTATGCGCGTTTGCCGGTTTCTGCGTTGAACCAGTGCAGGCGGTCATCGCGCGCTGCGATCTGGGTGGTTTCGCCGGGCTTGGGGAAGGGCTTGCCTTCTTCAATGCGCACGGTGACATCTTCGTCGCCGACCTTGCCGTACAGCAGGCGTTCAGCGCCCAGTAGTTCAACGGTTTGCACCTTGAATTCCACGCCACCCGTTTCCACCAGGTCGATGTGTTCGGGGCGAATGCCCAGAATCATGCCGGGCTTGCCGTTGGGCGAGTTCTTCAGCAGGTTCATGGGGGGCGAGCCGATGAAGCCAGCCACAAACACCGAGGCGGGGGTGTGGTAGACCTCTTCGGGGGTGCCGAACTGCTCCACATAGCCGCCGTTCATGACGATCATGCGCTGGGCCAGCGTCATGGCTTCGACTTGGTCGTGGGTCACGAACAGGCTGGTAATGCCCAGCTCGGCGTGCAGCTTCTGGATTTCAAGGCGGGTCTGGCCGCGCAGCTTGGCATCCAGATTGGACAGGGGCTCGTCAAACAGGAAGACCTTGGGCTGGCGCACGATGGCGCGGCCCATGGCCACGCGCTGGCGCTGGCCGCCGGAAAGCTGGCGGGGCTTGCGGTCAAGCAGATTGGTCAGTTCCAGAATCTTGGCGGCTTTGTCCACGCGACGCTTGATTTCGTCCTCAGGCACCTTGGCGATCTTCAGGCCATAGGCCATGTTCTCGTAGTTGCTCATGTGAGGGTAGAGCGCGTAGTTCTGGAACACCATGGCGATGTCGCGCTTGGCGGGTTCCAGGTTGTTGACGACCTTGTCGCCAATCATCAGGTCACCGCCGGTGATTTCTTCCAGGCCGGCAATCATGCGCAGCAGGGTGGACTTGCCGCAGCCCGAGGGGCCGACCAGCACGACGAATTCGCCGTCCTTGATTTCGGCGCTTACGCCGTGAATGACGGGTACGGCGGCCTTGCCGGTGCCGTAGCGCTTGACGATGTTCTTCAGAGAGATGGATGCCATGAGAGGTATTCCAGGTATTCGTTCAATGGGTCAAAAGAAGGTGGTTGGGGCAGTGGTGGAGAGGATTACTTCTCGGTATCCACCAGGCCTTTGACAAACCACTTTTGCATCAGCATTACCACGGCCGTAGGGGGCAGCATGGCCAGAATGGCGGTCGCCATCACAATGTTCCAGTCCACAGAGGCTTCGCCACCGGCCAGCATGCGCTTGATACCGATGACCACGGGGTACATGTCTTCCGAGGTGGTCATGAGCAGAGGCCACAGGTACTGGTTCCAGCCGTAGATGAACTGAATCACGAACAGGGCTGCGATGGAGGTCTTGGACAAGGGCACCAGAATGTCCTTGAAAAAGCGCATGGCGCTGGCGCCATCAATGCGGGCAGCTTCGACCAGCTCATCTGGCACGCTCAGGAAGAACTGGCGAAACAGGAAGGTGGCGGTGGCCGAGGCGATCAGCGGCAATGTCAGACCCGCGTAGCTGTTGAGCATGCCCAGTTCTGCCACGACCTTGTAGGTGGGCAGAATGCGCACTTCTACGGGCAGCATCAGCGTCAAGAAGATGGCCCAGAAGCACAGCATCTTGAAGGGGAAGCGGAAGTAGACGATGGCAAAGGCCGACAGCAGCGAAATGGCGATCTTGCCCACGGTGATGATCATGGCCACGCAGAAGCTGACCCACATCATTTGCACGACGTTGGTGTTGGAGCCCAGCTTGCCGGAGCCCAGCAGGGCTTCCTTGTAGTTTTCCCACATATGGGCGCCGGGCAGCAGCGGCATGGGGGACTGCACGATGACATCGGCCGTGTGCGTCGAGGCGATAAAGGCCAGATACAGCGGGAAGGCAACAATGGCCACGCCGAGGATTAGTACGGCATGGGAGATGAAGGTGAGCCAGGGATTGCGATCAACCATGATCAGTACTGCACTTTCTTTTCAACATAGCGGAACTGGATCACGGTCAGCACGACAACGATCAGCATCAGGATCACAGACTGTGCAGCCGAGCCGCCCAGGTCCAGCGCCTTGAAGCCGTCCTGATAAACCTTGTAGACCAGAATCGAGGTCGACTGGCCTGGGCCACCTTGGGTGGCTGCGTCGATGATGCCGAAGGTGTCAAAGAAGGCGTAGACGATGTTGATCACCAGCAGGAAGAAGGTGGTGGGCGACAGCAGGGGCAGCTGGATGTTCCAGAAGCGGCGCCATGGGCCGGCACCATCAATCGAAGCAGCTTCGATCAATGCCTTGGGGATGGATTGCAGACCCGCAAGGAAGAACAGGAAGTTGTAGGAAATTTGTTTCCACACCGAGGTGATGACGATCAGAGTCATGGCCTGGTTTTCGTTCATCAGGTGGTTCCACTCGTAGCCCAGCTTGCCCAGGTAATGCGTGATCACGCCAATCGAGGGCGAGAACATGAAGACCCAGAGCACGCCCGCAATCACGGGGGCCACGGCGTAAGGCACGATCAACAAGGTTTTGTAGAGCATGGCAAAGCGCACGATGCGGTCGGCAAAAATGGCCAGACCCAGGGATGCTGCAATGCCGACACCAGCCACCAGTACGGAGAACAGGGCGGTGCGCTTGAAGGAGTTCAGGTAGGTGGGGTCACTGAACAACTGACGGAAGTTGTCCAGACCAACCCATTCGGTGCTCATGCCGAACGCGTCTTCCATCTGGAATGACTGAAGCACAGCCTGACCAGCTGGCCAGAAAAAGAAGATACCGATGATGAGCAGCTGAGGCGCAATCAGCGCCCAGGGAAGCCATCTAGATCGGAAAAGTACGCGTTTTTCCATGAGGAGTCACAAATAAAAAAACCGCCGGAGCCTGGGTTCAGTCAACGGGGCATTTAAGGGTGCTGTGCCTTGTTTGAAGGCACAGCAGGCCTGTCAGCACCCTTGCGGGTGCTGGAGGGTTTACTTCTTGTACGACTTTTCGAAACGTGCCAGCAGCTCATTGCCGCGGCTCACGATAGAGTCCAGCGCTTGCTGGCCAGTCTTCTTGCCAGCCCACACTTGTTCGAGTTCTTCGTCCTCGATGGTGCGGATCTGCACATAGTTACCCAGACGGATACCGCGCGAGTTGTTGGTGACCTTGCGGATCATCTGCGTCACAGCAGTATCAGTGCCAGGGTGCTTGGCGTAGAAGCCGGACTTGTCGGTCAGCTCGTAGGCAGCCATGGTCACAGGCAGGTAGCCGGTGCGCTGGTGCGAAGCGGCCTGAACCTTGGTCTGCGACAGGAATTCGAAGAACTTGGCCACGCCCTTGTAGCGTTCAGCCGACTTGCCAGCCATCACCCACAGCGATGCGCCACCGATCACGGTGTTCTGGGGCGCGCCCTTCACATCGGGGTAGTAGGGCAGGGGAGCCAGTGCGTAGTTGAACTTGGCGTTCTTGGCCACGTCGCCGTAGAAACCGGACGAAGTCTGGATCATGGCGCATTCACCCGCGGTGAACGATGCCTGGGCGGTGGAAGCACGGCCCTTGTAGACAAACTCGCCAGCCTTGGCAGCTGCGGCCAGGTTGTCGATGTGCTTGACGTGCAGGGGCGAGTTGATCTTCAGACGGGCCTTGTAGCCGTTGGCGCTCAGACCGTTTTGTTCCGTAGCGAACTCGACGTTGTGCCATGTGGAGAAGGACTCCAGCTGAGTCCAGCCCTGCCATGCCAGGGTCATGGGGCAGCTGTGGCCGCTGGCCTTGAGCTTCTTGGCAGCGTCAAACACTTCGGGCCAAGTCTTGGGGGCCACGTCAGGGTTCAGGCCGGCCTTCTTGAAGGCGTCCTTGTTGTAATAGAAGATGGTGGTCGAGCTGTTGAAGGGGAAGCTCAGCATCTGGCCGTTGGGGGCGGTGTAGTAACCGGCCACGGCAGGGATGTAGGCCTTGGGGTCAAAAGCCACGCCGGCGTCGCTCATCACCTTGCCCACGGGCACGGTTGCGCCCTTGGAAGCCATCATGGTGGCGGTGCCCACTTCAAACACTTGCAGGATGTCAGGCGCATTGCCCGAGCGGAAGGCTGCAATGGCGGCTGTCATGGATTCGTCATACACACCCTTGAAGGTGGGGACGATGCGGTAGTCCTTCTGGCTTTCGTTGAACTGCTTGGCTAGGTCATTGACCCATTCGTTGTTCACGGCAGTCATCGAGTGCCACCATTGAATATCGGTGGTGGCTTGTGCCGAGAAGGCGGTTGCAGCGACGGCTGCAGCCATGGCTAGTTGTTTGAATTGCATGAGGCTCCTAACGATCGTTGACGAAATATGTGCTGGTGCACACTAAGTCATTCGTATGACATATGGATGTCATTGTTTGCATGGGCTAGGCACTCCACCATGGGCAGAACCCGCAGTCACTGGTCGTCTTATGACGAATGTGCGACAAGTAATGGTGCGCGAAGCTGCGCCATTCTAGGTCAAGGCTATTTCGTTTGTTGTTGGTAGTCTTTCGTATTGCGTTGTTTTTGATTCGGAAATGTATGGTTTTTGTGGAAATCGCATAGGCAAGAAATCTGAGTAATGCGCTGTCTCCAGAGCAGGAGTCTGGTTTTTGCCTGCAGGCGATTGAATACTGTCGTGCGTTGGTGCACTTTGGATGAGCTTCATGCTGTTTTTGCATGGGCTGATTCAGTTTGAAAACAGGCGACTTTGCTGCTTTTGCGATAGCTGGGCTGGTGACTCAGAACCCATAGCAAAGCAAGACCGAGCGCGGGTCGCTTAAAATCAGCATCCCACTGGCTTCGGGGCGCCACCGGGCGCCCAACACGGTCTACCCATGAATGTACCGATTGCGTTGGCTGCCGCCTTGCAGGCGCAGGCTGCTGAACCCGCACGACTGCGCGAGATTCCCTATAACTACACATCGTTCTCTGACCGTGAGATCGTGATTCGTCTGCTGGGCTCATCCATGTGGGATGTGCTCAACCAGCTGCGTCAGGAACGCCGCACTGGCCGATCCGCCCGCATGCTTTACGAGGTGCTGGGTGATATCTGGGTCGTGCAGCGTAACCCCTATCTGCAGGACGATCTGATTCACAACCCTGATCGCCGCAAGTCGCTGGTCGAGGCGCTGGCGCATCGACTCTCCGAGATCGACAAGCGCCGCGAGCCTCATGAAGACTCGGTGCGTGATCAGCTGGTGGGGCAATTGGTGGATGCAGCCCACCGTGCCGTGCATGAGTTCAATGCCACTTTTGTGGAAGCCGAGCAACTGCGCCGCCGCGTGCAGAAGACGCTGCGCCCCTACACGGCCAAGGACAACATCAAGTTCGACGGACTCTCGCGTGTGGCCCACGTGACTGACGCCACGGACTGGCGCGTGGAATATCCGTTCGTCGTTCTGACACCTGACACCGAAGCTGAAATGGCTGGTCTGGTCAAGGGCTGTATCGAGCTGGGTCTGACCATTATTCCGCGTGGAGGCGGCACGGGATATACGGGTGGTGCTATTCCTTTGACATGGCGCTCGGTGGTTATCAACACCGAAAAGCTGGAAGCGCTGACCGAAGTTGAGATGCGCATGATCCCTGGTGTGGATCATGAAGTGCCCACTATTTACTCCGAAGCCGGTGTGGTGACACAGCGCGTGGCCGATGCGGCCGAACGCGGCGGTTTTGTGTTTGCGGTGGACCCAACCTCCATCGAGGCCTCCTGCATTGGCGGCAACGTGGCCATGAATGCGGGCGGCAAGAAGGCCGTGCTCTGGGGGACGGCGCTGGACAACCTCGTGTCCTGGCGCATGGTGACGCCTGATGCGCAGTGGCTGGAAGTCACGCGTCTGGATCACAACCTGGGCAAGATTCACGATGCCGAGATGGCCTGCTTCGAGCTGAAGTACTTCGAGGCTGATGGCAAGACCCCTATTCGTACTGAACGTCTGGACATTCCCGGCAAGACTTTCCGCAAGGAAGGCCTGGGCAAGGACGTGACCGACAAGTTCCTCTCTGGCCTGCCCGGCATTCAGAAGGAAGGCACGGACGGTCTGATCACCAGCGCCCGCTGGGTCGTGCACCGCATGCCGGCTCACACCCGCACGGTGTGCATGGAGTTCTTCGGCAACGCCAAGGATGCAGTGCCTTCGATCGTTGAGATCAAAGACTATATGTTTGCCGAGCAAAAGCGCTCAGGCGTGCTGCTGGCGGGTCTGGAGCATCTGGACGATCGCTACCTCAAGGCCGTGGGTTACGCCACCAAGTCCAAAAAAGGCAATGGCGGCCTGCCCAAGATGGTGTTGCTGGGCGACATCGCCGGTGACAACGCCGATGAAGTGGCTCGCGTGACCAGCGAAGTGGTGCGCATTGCCAATTCGCGCAATGGCGAGGGCTTTATCGCCATCAGCGCCGAAGCCCGCAAGAAGTTCTGGCTGGACCGCAAGCGCACAGCTGCTATTTCGCGCCACACCAATGCCTTCAAGATCAATGAAGACGTGGTGATCCCTCTGCCCCGCATGGCCGAGTACACCGATGGCATTGAGCGCATCAATATTGAATTGAGCCTGCGCAACAAGCTCAAGCTCTGCGATGAGCTGAGCGGCTTCTTCAAACATTCCGATCTGCCCCTGGGCAAGAGCGACGATGCAGGCGAGATTCCCAGCGCCGAGTTGCTGGAAGACCGCGTGCAGCAGGCGCTGGCGCTGGTCGCCGAGGTGCGTGGCCTTTGGCAAGGCTGGCTGGATGGCGTTGCCACGCTGTTCCCCCAGCTGCAAGATCACACGCTGCGCGCCAGCTGGAAGACGCAGCTCAAAGAACCGCTGTCCAAGATTTTTGCAGGTGCGGCTTTCCAGCCGCTGCGTGAATCCGTCAACGAGATTCACCAGAAGGTGCTCAAGGGCCGTGTCTGGGTGGCGCTGCACATGCATGCCGGTGACGGCAATGTGCACACCAATCTGCCCGTCAACTCTGACGACTATGAAATGCTGCAGACCGCGCACGGCGCCGTGGCTCGCATCATGGATCTGGCGCGCAGTCTGGATGGCGTGATCTCGGGTGAGCACGGCATTGGCATTACCAAGCTGGAATTCCTCAGCGATGAGGAACTGGCACCATTTGCCGCCTACAAGAAGCGCGTGGACCCTGAAGGTCGCTTCAACAAGGGCAAGCTGATTCGCAATGAAGAGTGGGACGCATCGGCGCACCAGAGCCACGATGGCCGTTCGCCACGTGAATCGCTGATGTTTGCCGATCTGACCAACGCTTACACGCCGTCTTTCGGCCTGATGGGCTACGAGTCCATCATCATGCAGCAGTCGGATATTGGCGCTATTGCCAACTCCGTCAAAGACTGCCTGCGCTGTGGCAAGTGCAAGCCGGTGTGTGCAACGCACGTGCCGCGTGCCAACCTGCTGTACTCGCCCCGCAACAAGATTCTGGCGACTTCGCTGCTGGTGGAGGCCTTCCTCTACGAAGAGCAGACCCGCCGTGGTGTCTCGCTCAAGCACTGGCAGGAGTTTGAAGACGTGGCCGACCACTGCACGGTCTGCCACAAGTGCTTCAACCCCTGCCCGGTCAAGATCGACTTTGGCGATGTGACCATGAATATGCGCAATCTGCTGCGCAAGATGGACAAGAAGAGCTTCCGTCCGGGCAACAAGCTGGCCATGACCATGCTGAACGCCACGAACCCTGACACCATCAAGTTCATGCGCTCGGCCATGGTCGGTGTGGGCTTCAAGGCTCAGCGTCTGGCTGCTGATGTGTTGCAAAGCTTTGCCAAGAAGCAGACGGCGCACCCGCCGGCATCGGTCGGTACGGCTCCTATCAAGGAGCAGGTGATTCACTTCATCAACAAGAAGCTGCCCGGTGGCCTGCCCACCAAGACGGCACGCGCCTTGCTGGATATTGAAGACAAGGATTACGTGCCCATCATCCGGGATCCGAAGGCCACCAAGTCGGATACCGAGGCGGTGTTCTATTTCCCCGGCTGCGGCTCGGAGCGTCTGTTTAGTCAGGTGGGCCTGGCCACGCAGGCCATGCTGTGGCACGCCGGTGTGCAAACCGTGCTGCCGCCCGGCTACCTGTGCTGCGGCTATCCCCAGCGCGGATCGGGGCAGTTCGACAAGGCTGAGAAGATGATCACGGACAACCGTGTGCTCTTCCACCGTGTTGCCACCACGCTCAACTATCTGGACATCAAGACCGTGGTGGTGAGCTGCGGTACCTGCTATGACCAGTTGCAGGGCTACCAGTTCGACAAGATTTTCCCCGGCTGCCGCATCATCGACATCCACGAATATCTGCTCGAAAAGGGCATCACGCTGCAGAACAAGGGCACGTACCTGTACCACGACCCTTGCCACACGCCCATGAAGCAGCAGGACCCCATGAAGACCGTCAAGGCCTTGATGGGTGACCAGGTCACCAAGAGCGAGCGTTGCTGTGGTGAGTCCGGCACGCTGGGCGTGACGCGTCCTGATATCTCTACGCAGATTCGCTTCCGCAAGACGGAAGAGCTGCGCAAGAGCGAAGCCGAGCTGCGCGAGAGCGGTGCTCTGGCGCCCAAGGAAAACGTCAAGATTCTGACCAGCTGCCCAAGCTGCCTGCAAGGTCTGTCGCGCTACGGCAATGACATGAACAACGGCCTACTGGAAGCCGACTACATCGTGGTCGAGATGGCGCGTGACATTCTTGGTGAGAACTGGATGCCTGAATACGTCAAGCGCGCCAACGCGGGTGGCATCGAGCGCGTCCTGGTCTGAGGTGGATATGACGCATCAAGACAACTGCCCTCTGTGCACCACCGACGGTGGTGCGCTGATCTGGCGTGGTGACAAGCTGCGTGTGATTCGTGCTGCGGAAGAGGGCTTTCCAGCTTTCTATCGCGTAGTCTGGGCCGGTCATGCCGCCGAGTTTTCGGACTTGAGCGCTGCAGACCGTGCCTTGTGCATGGACGCAGTGGCTGTGGTGGAGCGCGTGCTGCGCGAGCAGCTCTCGCCCACCAAGATCAACCTGGCGGCGCTGGGTAATATGGTGGCTCATATGCACTGGCATGTTATTGCGCGTTATGACTGGGACAGCCACTTCCCCGCATCGGTCTGGGCGCCCGCCCTGCGCGAGCGCGATGAAGCACGTGAAGCGGCGGTGGCCCAGCAACTGCCAGCGGTAGATGCTGCGCTGCAAAAGGCGCTGACCCTCTGGGCCGCCTGATGTTCGTATCTCCGCTCTGGAGATTGAGTACAGAGAGACAAAGGGCAGCTCCTGGCTGCCCTTTTATGCATTGAACAGGAGAGAACCATGGCCGGATTGCAAGCCAACACTCCCACCCCTCAGGCACTGACCGTGCATGGCGCATCGCGCGTGCTGGAGGTGTCTTACACGGATGGCAAAACCTTTCGCATCCCCTTTGAGCTGATGCGTGTGTATTCGCCATCGGCCGAAGTGCAGGGACATGGCCCGGGCCAGGAGGTCCTGCAGACCGGCAAGCGCGATGTGGGGATCAACACCATCGAGCCGGTCGGCAACTATGCGATCAAGCCTTTCTTCAGCGATGGGCACGAAAGCGGTCTCTACACCTGGGAATACCTCTATCAGCTGGGTAGCCAGCAAGATGAGCTGTGGAAGCAGTATCTGCAGCGCCTTGAAGATGCAGGCCTGAACCGCGACACGCTGATGCCCGAAAAGGGTGCTGGCGGCCACGGTTGCAGCGTGCATTGAGATTTGACTTCGAGGGGGCTTGTCTGCCGGCTGAAAGCCTGTGCAAACGTCCCTCTGGCGCCACACAGGCCATGCGCCAAGCGCAAGGTTATTGATGCTGGTGCTATATTTCCGATAGCTTGTAGCGCAGGTGAAATAAGCGCTTAAAGCCAATTTCTTCTAAAAACCATAGTGCTTCAAAGCCTGTAGTCATACGGGGTTGTCGCTGTACGCACAAGCACTGCTTGCTTAGCATTCTTTGTTATGAGCTCCACACACTTCGGATTCCAGACTGTTGACGAAAGCGAAAAGGCATCGCGTGTACGCGGTGTGTTCGACTCCGTGGCCTCCAAGTACGACGTCATGAATGACGTCATGTCCGGCGGTCTGCATCGCGCCTGGAAGGCCTACACCCTGATGGTGGCCAACCTGAAGGAAGGCGACAAGGCGCTGGATATTGCAGGCGGCACGGGCGATCTGGCTCTGGCGTTTTCCAAGAAGGTCGGCGCATCGGGCCAAGTGGTTCACACCGATATCAACGAAGCCATGCTGCGTGTGGGGCGTGACCGCCTGACCGACAAGGGCGTGTTGTTGCCCACCTTGGTCTGCGATGCGGAAAAACTGCCTTTCCCTGATGGCCATTTCGACTTGGTCAGCGTGGCCTTTGGCCTGCGCAATATGACGCACAAGGATGCAGCGCTCAAGGAAATGAACCGCGTTCTGCGCCCCGGTGGCAAGCTGCTGGTGCTGGAGTTCTCCAAGGTGGCCAAGCCCCTGGAGAAAGCCTATGACTTTTATTCGTTCAAGATTTTGCCGGCCATGGGGCAGATGATTGCCGGTGATGCGGAAAGCTACCGTTATCTGGCTGAATCCATCCGCATGCACCCCGGCCAGAAGGAACTCAAGGCCTTGATGCAGCAATGCGGCTTTGGCCATGTGGACTATCACAACATGACAGGTGGCATCTGTGCCTTGCATGTCGGGATCAAGTGTTAAGTGCGCCTTGTGCGCAGATTTATAGCGACTTTCTATAAGAAGGGAGATGAGATGAAAAAACTTTGGTCAATCGCCTTGGTGGCAATGCTGGTTGTGGCACACGGTGAGGCTGACGCGAAACGCATGGGCGGAGGCTCTTCGTTTGGCAAACAGTCTGGCAACGTCACGCAACGCGAAGCTTCTCGTGCTCCCACACAGAACACTCAGCAGGCTCCGCAGCAAAATGCGGCTCAGCAAAACCGTGCTGGCGCGCCAGCAACGCCTGCTGCAGCGCCCAAGAAGCCCTGGGGCGCCATGCTTGGCGGCCTGGCTGCGGGTCTGGGTCTGGCCTGGCTGGCCAACTCACTGGGCTTTGGTGAAGCCTTTGGCAACTTCCTGATGATGGCTTTGCTGGCCATGGTTGTCATGGCGGTCATCGGCATGATCATGCGTCGCCGCAAGGCTGCGCCTGCTGCTCAGGCCAACAGCAGCCCCTTCGCTTTTCAGGGTGCAGGCAATCTGGGTGGCAATGTTGATGCTCCTCAGGCACGTCAGTACAACCCAGAAAAAGTGGGTAATGATGCGTCTGCGCGCCCCTGGGAACAGGACTATCAGCCTGCTGCCGCAGCCGGTGGCTCCATGATTGGCTCGGCTTTGTCGGGTTCGCAGAACTGGGGCGTGCCAGAAGGCTTTGATCAAGACGGCTTCCTGACAGCTGCCAAGCGTAATTTCGTGACGCTGCAATCCGCCTGGGATCGCTCTGACATTACTTCGCTGCGCTCGATGATGACGGACGAGATGCTGTCGGAAATTCGCGGTCAACTGGCTGAGCGCGAGTCGCAGCGCCCTGGTGAACCCAATCACACGGAAGTGCTGATGATTGATGCACAGCTGCTGGGCATCGAAGACCTGGGCAATGGCTATATGGCCAGTGTCGAGTTCTCCGGCATGATTCGTGAAGACGCCTCTGCAGGTCCAAGCCCTTTCCGCGAAGTCTGGAACATGACTAAGCCCAAGAGCGGCTCCAGCGGCTGGTTGGTGGCTGGCGTGCAAGCGCTGCAATAAGACAGGTCTCCCCCACAGCGAAGGCGTTGTTCCCTAGGGGAAGGCGCGTAGCGACTCAGGGGGATTGATTTCATGAATAATCGGGGACTATGGCAACACAGTCCCCTTTTTCTTTTCTGAGCGGTCTCGTCGAACGCGTGATGGCTGGACCTCAAGCTCCCGAATGGCTGGTGAGTGAAATGCACCAGCGTCTGGTGCTTTTCATCAACCATGTGCTGATGCAGGAAAAAGAGGCCATGGATCGCCTCCTGCGTCAAAGAGGTCGCATTGCCCGCGTGCAATGGCGTCAGTACTCGGTAGCCCTGCTGGTCACGCCCGCTGGTCTGTTCGATGTGGCACCTGAAGACGCTGCCCCCGACCTGATGCTGGAAGTCACTGAGACTTCGCCTCTGTCGCTGGCTCAGACCGCATTGCGCGGTGACAAGCCCAGCATCCGCATTGAAGGCGATGTGCAGTTTGCCGCCGAGATCAACTGGCTGGTCGACAACGTCAAGTGGGATGTGGAAGAAGACCTGGCCCGCTTGGTTGGCGATGTGCCAGCCCACACCATTGCCAAGGTCGCCCGCACAGCAGCCCAAGGCCTGCGCCAGTTCGTTGGCGCACGCATGGGTGGCAAAAAAGCGGCTGATGCAGATGTCGTCAGCCCGGCAAGTACCGCACCTGTGGCATCTATGCCCGGTGCCGATTACACACAGCCATGAGCCGTTTCCTGCGAGGCTGGGCCATCCTCTGGGTGGTGTTTCGTTATGGTCTGGACGAGCTGGTGCTCTCCGGCATTCCTCATCCGCGCCTGCGCAGTCTGCGCAGCGTGCTCACATTCGGACGCAAACTGGACAAGCCACGTGGCGTGCGCCTGCGTGAAGCGCTTGAGGAACTGGGCCCCATCTTTGTGAAGTTCGGTCAGGTGCTGTCTACGCGCAGCGACCTGATGCCGCCTGATGTTGCGGAAGAACTGGCCAAGCTGCAGGACCGTGTGCCCCCGTTCGATTCGCAAATCGCGGTGGACACCATTGAGCGTTCGTTTCGCAAGCCGCTCGATCAGATTTTTGTGAGCTTTGATCGTCAGCCCGTGGCCAGTGCATCGATTGCACAGGTTCACTTTGCGGTGATTCGCGACAAGGCTGGTGTTGAGCATGAGGTGGCCGTCAAGGTGCTGCGTCCGGGCATGAAGACCGTGATCGACAAGGATCTGGCGCTCATGCACATGATGGCTGGCTGGATGGAGCGGCTGTCCAAAGACGGCAAGCGCCTCAAGCCCAAGGAAGTGGTTGGCGAGTTTGATAACTACCTGCATGACGAGCTTGATCTGATCCGTGAAGCCTCCAATGCGGCGCAACTGCGCCGCAATATGGAAGGGCTGGATCTGGTGCTGATCCCCGAGATTCACTGGGATTACTGCCACACCGATGTGATGGTGATGGAGCGCATGAAGGGCGTGCCCATCAGTCAGGTGGAGCGTCTGCGTGAAGCCGGTGTGGACATTCCCAAGCTGGCCCGTGATGGCGTGACCATTTTCTTCACCCAGGTGTTTCGTGATGGCTTCTTCCATGCGGACATGCACCCGGGCAACATCATGGTCAGCCTGGAGCCCGATACCTTTGGGCGCTATATCTCGCTGGACTTTGGCATCGTCGGCACGCTGACCGAGTTCGACAAAGAATATCTGGCGCAGAATTTTCTGGCTTTCTTCCGCCGTGACTACAAGCGCGTTGCCGCTTTGCACGTGGAAAGTGGCTGGGTGCCTGCCACCACGCGGGTCGAAGAGCTGGAAGCCGCGATTCGAGCCGTCTGCGAGCCTTACTTTGACCGCCCGCTGGCCGAGATTTCTCTGGGCATGGTGCTGATGCGCCTGTTCCAGACCTCGCGTCGTTTTCAGGTCGAAATTCAGCCGCAACTGGTGCTGCTGCAAAAGACGCTACTCAATATCGAAGGTCTGGGGCGTCAGCTGGACCCCAATCTGGACCTCTGGAGTACGGCCAAGCCGTTTCTGGAAAAGTGGATGCTGGACCAGATGGGCCCGCAGCGTCTGTGGAACGAGATTCAGGCGCAAGCCCCGCGCTACGCCAAGATCCTGCCCGATATTCCGCGCGTGCTGCATCAGTATCTGGCCAAGCAAGGCGCTGGCAATCACAACGACGCCTTGCTGAAAGAGCTGCTCCAGCAGCAAAAGACAACCAACCGCTTGCTGCAGGCCATCCTCAGCGCAGGCATTGGTTTCGTTATCGGGCTGGTAGTGCTGCAGATTCTGCTGCGCATCCGCTTCTGAGCTTCCTTTTTTATTTAGTCTGAGGAGTGCGAGCTTGCTGCTCTCATTGGTAATCGTCTACCTATTGATAACCATTGGCATTGGTTTGTGGGCGGCAAAACGCGTGAAAAACACGGCGGACTTCGCTATTGCTGGGCGGCATCTGCCGCTGTACATGATCATCACCACCACCTTCGCGACTTGGTTCGGGTCCGAGCTGGTGCTGGGTGTACCTGCCAAGTTCATCGAAGGCGGTCTGCAGGCGCTGGTGGAAGACCCGTTTGGCGCAGGCATGTGCCTGATTCTGGTCGGTGCCTTCTTTGCGGCCAAGCTCTATCGCATGAACTTGCTGACCATCAGCGACTACTACCGTGCTCGCTATGGACGCTCGATCGAGGTGATCTGCTCGCTCATCATCATGCTCAGCTATCTGGGCTGGGTCTCGGCTCAGGTCACGGCATTGGGGCTGGTGTTCAACCTGCTCTCGGGCGGTTCGGTCAGCATACCCATGGGTATGACGATTGGCATTCTTTCCGTGCTCATCTACACGCTGTTTGGCGGCATGTGGTCTGTGGCAGTGACCGATTTTGTGCAGATGATCATTCTGGTTGTGGGCCTGCTGGCGCTGGCCTTCTTCGCCGGCGATATGGCGGGTGGTGCTGGCAAGGTGGTCGATCTGGCTACCAGCCGCGATCTGTTCAAGTTCTTGCCTGAGCCATCGTTCCATGAAATCGTGTTCTTCATTGGCGCCGCTGTGACCATGATGCTGGGCTCGATTCCGCAGCAGGACATTTTCCAGCGCGTGATGTCTGCCGACACCGAGAAATCTGCTGTGCGCGGTACCATCATCGGTGGTGCCTGCTATGTGATTTTTGCCTTTGTGCCCATGTTCCTCGTGGCCAGTGCGCTCATCATCATGCCGACCGAGGCGACTGCCCTGCTGGCTGAAGATCCGCAAAAGGTGCTGCCGACCCTGGTGATGGACAAGATGCCCTTCGCCATGCAGGTGCTGTTCTTTGGCGCGCTGCTATCGGCTATCAAATCCTGCGCATCAGCGACCCTGCTGGCGCCCAGTGTCACGTTTACCGAAAACATCTGGCGTCAGTTCCGCCCGTTTACGACGGACAAGGACAACCTCAAGACCATGCGCATCAGCGTGCTGGTGTTTGCGGCCTGCGTGCTGGCTTATTCCATCGCCATGCAAGGCACGCCTATTTATGAACTGGTGGCCAGTGCTTATCAGGTGCCGCTGGTGGGGGCTTTTGTGCCGCTGGTTTTTGGTCTGTACTGGAAGCGCGCCACCACACAAGGCGCCATCAGCGCTGTGACTCTGGGTATTGGCGTCTGGCTGATCTTTATGGTGACACCGGCGCTCCATCAGGCTTTCCCGCAGCAGCTGGCTGGTCTTTTGGCGGCGGTTGTTGGCATGCTGGCAGGGTCTCTGCTGCCCCAGTGGGTCAGCAACCATCACCGGGAAATCGAGAGCTTTACCGAGGCCAAGGCCTGAAAGTGCAAATAAGCGATGCCGGGGCTTGCCTGTGCAGCGCAGCAAAACGAGGGGCGGCGC
This sequence comes from Comamonas sp., assembly GCF_036643215.1. GTDB lineage: Bacteria > Pseudomonadota > Gammaproteobacteria > Burkholderiales > Burkholderiaceae_C > Comamonas. The sequence goes on from NZ_JAVXSJ010000006.1 coordinate 28,868, forward strand.
CTATAATTGAGGGTTTTTGCACTTCCCTCGTTTTAGCGCTATGCCTATCTATGCATACAAGTGTGGCTCCTGTGGTCATGCCAAGGATGTGCTGCAGAAAATCTCGGACGCGCCGCTGACCGTGTGCCCAGCTTGCGGGGCCGAGGCCTTTTCCAAGCAGCTTACCGCTCCGGGCTTTCAGCTCAAGGGTTCTGGCTGGTATGCCACGGACTTCAAGAACAGCGGCAGCAAGCCGACTGCAAGCACTTCTTCCTCCAGTGAGAGCGCTGCTGCACCTGCAGCGGAACCCGCACCAACTCCTGCAGCGGCTCCTGCCACTGCCAACTCCTGAGGCTCTTCGAGACTATGTTTGCATTGCGCAAGTGGCTGATTGCAGGTTTGCTGGTCATCGTTCCTCTGGTGATCACCCTCGGTGTGCTTAACTGGATCATCGGGACGCTGGACCAGACGCTGGCCATTCTTCCTGAGGCATGGCAGCCCGACAAACTGCTGGGCGTGCACATTCCGGGTTTTGGCGTCATTTTGACGTTGCTGATTCTGCTGATCGTCGGTGGTATTGCCAGCAACTTCATCGGACGCAAGCTGGTCGGCTGGGGTGATGCACTGGTGCGCCGCATTCCTGTGGTGCGCTCCATCTATTCCAGCGTCAAGCAGGTCTCTGATACCGTTTTCTCTGACAGCGGTAATGCCTTTCGCACTGCGGTCATGGTGCAATGGCCGCGTGAAGGCGTCTGGACCGTGGCCTTTGTCACGGGCCAGCCCAATGGCGAAGTAGCAGCCTTGCTGCGCGATGACTATGTCAGCGTGTTCGTGCCCACCACACCGAACCCCACGGGCGGTTACTTTGTGCTGGTGCGCAAGAGCGAGTGCATTGAGCTGGAAATGAGTGTGGATGCCGCACTCAAATATATTGTTTCGATGGGTGTAGTGGCTCCGCCAGACCTCACCGCGATCGAAGAATCCAAACAAACAACCTTGTCGCACCCCTAAGGGTGCAGGAAGACTTTCATGGCAATGCGTACTCAATACTGCGGTCTGGTGACCGAAGCCCAAATGGGCGAAACCGTGACCCTGTGCGGCTGGGTGAATCGCCGCCGTGACCACGGTGGTGTGATCTTTATCGACCTGCGTGACCGCGAAGGCTACGTGCAGGTGGTCTGTGACCCTGACCGCGCTGAAATGTTCAAGGTGGCTGAAGACGTGCGCAATGAGTTCTGCGTGCAGGTCAAGGGCATCGTGCGTGCTCGCCCCGCAGGCACCACCAACGACAAGCTGAAAAGCGGCCAGATCGAAGTGCTGTGCCACGAGCTGAACGTGCTGAACGCTTCCGTCACACCTCCGTTCCAGCTGGACGACGAGAACCTGTCGGAAACCGTGCGCCTGACCAACCGCGTGATGGATCTGCGCCGCCCCGTGATGCAGCGCAACATGATGCTGCGCTACAAGACCGCGATTCAGGTGCGCAACTTCCTGGACAAGCTGGGCTTCATCGACATCGAAACCCCCATGCTGGGCAAGTCCACCCCCGAAGGCGCACGCGATTACCTCGTGCCCTCGCGCGTGCATGACGGCGAATTCTTCGCACTGCCCCAGTCGCCCCAGCTGTACAAGCAGATGCTGATGGTGGCCGGCTACGACCGCTACTACCAGATCACCAAGTGCTTCCGCGACGAAGACCTGCGCGCTGACCGCCAGCCAGAATTCACGCAGATCGACTGCGAAACTTCGTTCCTGAACGAAGAAGAAATTCGTGCCATCTTCCAGCAGATGATTACGGAAGTGTTCCAGACCCAGCTGAACGTGGAACTGGGCGAATTCCCCATCATGACCTACCACGATGCGGCGCACCGCTTTGGTTCGGACAAGCCTGACCTGCGCGTCAAGCTCGAATTCACAGAGCTGACCGACTGCATGGGCGATGTGGACTTCAAGGTCTTCTCCGTTCCTGCGACGACCAAGGGTGGTCGTGTAGTTGCTCTGCGCGTGCCCGGCGGCGCTGCGATCTCGCGTGGCGAAATCGACGGCTACACCGAGTTCGTCAAGATCTACGGCGCCAAGGGCCTGGCCTGGATCAAGGTCAATGAAGTGGCTAAGGGCCGTGAAGGTTTGCAGTCGCCCATCGTCAAGAACCTGCACGATGCAGCAATTGCCGAAATCCTCAAGCGCACCGGCGCTCAAGACGGCGACCTGCTGTTCTTCGGCGCTGACAAGGAAAAGATCGTCAACGATTCCATCGGCGCCCTGCGTCTGAAGGTCGGCCACAGCGAGTTCGGCAAGAAGAGCGGTCTGTTCGAAAACAAGTGGGCCCCCCTGTGGGTGGTGGACTTCCCCATGTTCGAACATGACGAAGAAAACAACCGCTGGGCGGCTGTGCACCATCCCTTCACATCGCCCAAGGATGGCCATGAAGAGCTGATGGTCACCGACCCAGGCAAGTGCATTGCCAAGGCCTACGACATGGTGCTGAACGGCTGGGAGCTGGGCGGTGGCTCGGTGCGTATCCACCGTGCAGACGTGCAGGCCAAGGTGTTTGCCGCCCTGAACATCACCCCTGAAGACCAGCGCGCCAAGTTCGGCTACCTGCTGGATGCGCTGCAGTACGGCGCGCCTCCTCACGGTGGTCTGGCCTTTGGTCTGGACCGTCTGATCACGCTGATGACCGGCTCCGAGTCCATCCGCGACGTGATTGCCTTCCCCAAGACCCAGCGCGCTCAGGATTTGCTGACGCAAGCCCCGTCGCCTGTGGACGAGAAGCAACTGCGCGAGCTGCACATCAAGCTGCGCAACACCGTGGTGACGACCACCGAGGCCTGATCTCCAAGCCTTTTACAGACTGCGTTTGTCGCAGTCTGCATCAAGCGCCAGTCTGCGAAAGCGGCTGGCGCTTTTTTATTGCTACGGCTTTAAGAGCTGCTTGCGCCTGTCAGTAGATGAATCTGGCAAGGTTTTTTATCTATTTTGATGACTGGAGGGTGCTAGCAGCTATGAATATTGATAGCCATCAAGCGCAGCGCCAACTCCCATTGCGGCCATTGCCAGCGCGCTAATATGGACTGATGGACATCAAGCCTTACAAGATTCCGCAGTCCGTGCTGGTTGTCATCTACCGTGAGGACGGTCAGGTTCTGCTGCTGCGCCGCACCATTGCTGCGCCGGGCGGCGAGCCGTTCTGGCAATCGGTGACGGGCAGCAAAGACAGCGAGGATGAGGATTGGCGCGAAACCGCTGCCCGCGAGGTGCTGGAAGAAACCGGCATTGATGCACTCGCGCCCGGCTGCCAGCTCATCGACTGGGAGCTTGAGAACGTCTATGCCATCTACCCCGAATGGCAGCACCGTTACGCGCCGGGCGTGTGGCACAACCAGGAACACGTGTTCGGGCTTCGTGTGCCGTCCTACATGGCTGTGCACTTGAATCCGAGAGAGCACACCGCACATGATTGGCATGATTGGCGCGACGCAGCCCAGCGCTGCTTTTCCTCTTCCAACGCAGAAGCTATTTTGTTGCTGCCGCGCTTTGAACCGGCGTTGGCTCAAAGCCAGCAGAAGCCGTAACCGCTTTGAGAAAAACAGTGCCTATGTCTGAAGTTCAGTTATTTACGCCGCCAGAGCCGCAGATCCTGCGCGTGGCCACCTACAACATTCACAAAGGCGTGCAGGGCCTGGGCCCGGCGCGGCGGCTGGAGATTCATAACCTTGGTCTTGCGGTGGAGCAGCTTGATGCAGACATCGTCTGCCTGCAGGAAGTGCGCAAGATGAACCGCAAGGAGGAGCAGTACTTCGACCACTGGCCCAATGTGCCGCAGGCCGAATATCTGGCTCCTGAGGGTTATGAGTCCGTCTACCTGACCAATGCTTATACCAAAGATGGCGAGCACGGTAATGCGCTGCTCAGCCGCTGGCCGGTGATTGGCTACCAGCACGAAGACATCTCAGACCACCGCTTCGAGCAGCGCGGTCTGCTGCATGTGGAGCTGGACATCAACGGCAAGCGCGTGCACTCCATCGTTGTTCATCTGGGCTTGATTCCCGGCAGCCGCATTCGCCAGATTGCTCTGCTGCAGCGCTTTATCGAGCGCGAGGTGCCGCCCAATGCGCCGCTGGTCGTGGCGGGTGATTTCAACGACTGGGGCAACCAGATCAAGCGCATGCTGGCGGGCTTTGGTCTGTTCGAGTTTGATGAAACCCGAGGCATCGCCACCTACCCTGCACGCCTGCCGATTGCGCAGCTTGACCATATCTATGTGCGTGGGCTGACGCCGCTGGGGCTGCAAGTGCCAAAGGGGCGGATTTGGTGGCGTATGTCCGACCATTTGCCGCTGATTGCGGAATTCAGGCTCTGATGCTACTGAAACCATAGCTTCGGGCGCTGTGTAAACCTGCGTTTGAATGGCAAAGCCTTTGAGGCTTTGGGAAGTTGATTCGCTGGTACCATTCTTGAATGTTCAGAGAACTCGCCGATATGAATAAAGACAAACAGACTGAAGAGGGCACGCCCGTTTCGGTCAAGATCCGCGAGCGCCTGCAGGCGGCGAACAAGCGTTTTCACGCCAACGACAACATCGCCGATTTTATTGAGCCCGGCGAGCTGGAGCTGATGCTGGACGAGGTCCAGGAGAAGATGCAGACGGTGCTCGACTCCATGGTCATCGACACCACCAACGATCACAACACCCGCGCCACGGCTCGCCGTGTGGCCAAGATGTATGTGAACGAGGTCTTCCGCGGCCGTTATGTGCACCAGCCAGCGATTACCGAATTCCCCAACGCCGAGCACCTGAACGAGCTGATGATCGTCGGCCCGATCACCGTGCGCAGTGCCTGCAGCCACCACCTGTGTCCCGTCATGGGCAAGATCTGGATTGGCGTGCTGCCCAACAAGAACACCAACGTCATTGGCCTGTCCAAGTACGCCCGTCTGGTGGACTGGATCATGGGTCGCCCGCAGATTCAGGAAGAAGCCATCATTCAGCTGGCTGACCTGATCATGAACAAGACCCGCCCTGACGGTCTGGCCGTGGTGATGGAAGCCTCGCACTTCTGCATGTCCTGGCGCGGTGTGCGCGAGATGGACTCCAAGATGCTCAACTCCGTCATGCGTGGGGCCTTCCTCACCAACTCCGAGCTGCGCCGCGAATTCTTGTCGCTTATCGCTGCCCGGAAATAAATGCCTGCCCTAGAGTCGCTGAGCGCATTCCCTCAAGGGGGACGACAACTTCGCCGCGAGGCGGCTCTTGCTCGGTGTCTCTGGTTGGGTACAGGGCAGTGGCCCGCATCACGGGTCATACAGAGCTTCTCTGAAACCTGATTTCGGACTTTTTTAAAGGCTGCGCGTTGCGCGGCCTTTTGCATTTCTGGCGTTTCTGTCTCTCATGTCTCTGCAAGCCTTCGCTCTCATCATTCTGGCCGGCCTGATTCACTCGGGCTGGAATATCGTGGCCAAGAAGGCGGGCGGTGATGCCCGCTTCTCTCTCTACACCTCGGTCTGGAACGCCGTCATCTGGCTGCCGCTGGGCTGGTGGCTGGGCAAGGATGTGGTTCCGGGCTGGGGCTGGATGGAATGGGCTTTTGTCACGGCCAGCGCGTTGCTGCATGTGGCTTATTTCGTAGTGCTGCTGCGCGGCTACCGGGTGGCGGATCTGACGGTGGTCTATCCGCTGGCACGCGGCAGTGGGCCGCTGATGTCATCACTGGTGGCGGTGCTGTTTCTGGGTGAGAGCATCTCCACGCTGGGCGCAGCGGGTATTGCGGGCGTGGTGGTTGGCGTGTTTTTGATTGCGGGTGGCCCGCGCATGATCATTGCTATCCGGGAGGGGAAGGACGACGAGGCACGCCAGCGCGTGCTGTCCGGCCTCTATTACGGCTTGCTGACGGGCATGTTCATCGCCAGCTATACAGTGGTGGATAGCTATGCAGTCAAGGTGCTGCTGATGTCGCCCATTCTGGTGGACTACGTGGGCAATCTGATCCGGCTGGCAATTCTGGCGCCGCTGGCTGTGCAGGACTGGCCCGAGACCAAGCGCCTGTGGCGTCTGCAGTGGCGCTATGCGGCCATCGTTGCCTTCTTCAGCCCTATTGCCTATGTGCTGGTGCTGTATGCGGTGCAAAGCGCACCCATCTCGCATGTCGCCCCGGCACGAGAGGTGTCCATGCTGTTTGCCGCGCTGATCGGTGGCAAGCTGCTGGGTGAGGGCGACCGGGGTCTGCGTATTGCAGGCGCCATCATGATTGCGCTGGGCGTGACGGCGCTGGGACTGGGTTGATGCAGCTTTATGCATCAAAAAGGCCTGTAGCGCTTTCCAATAAAGCGTAAGCAGCTATTGTTTTTATAAAGAATTGACCATGCCGACCTGGGACGTTTTGATTGCATTCTTTGGCGTGGCCGTGCTGCTGGGCCTGAGCCCCGGGCCGGACAATCTGTTTGTCCTCGTGCAGTCTGCCCAGCGCGGCTGGCGTGTGGGCTTGTGCGTGGTGCTGGGGCTAAGCCTTGGCATTGTGGGCCACACCGTAGCGGTGGCCTTGGGGCTGGCGGCAGTGGTTGCTGCATCGCCCATGCTGTTTACGGCGCTCAAGCTCTGCGGCGCGGCGTATCTGGCGTATCTGGCATGGGGTGCATGGCGTGCACCGGTCAGCGTGACTGAAGGTGCGCAGGCACTTGCCGAGCGTGATGTGCTGACGCTGAAAACCGCCATGGGCTGGGTCGGTCGCGGTGTGGTCATGAATCTGACCAACCCCAAGGTGCTGATCTTCTTTCTGGCCTTTTTGCCCCAGTTTGCCGACCCGGCACGCGGCAGCGTGGGCCTGCAGGTCATGGCGCTGGGCTGTGTCTTCATGCTGGCCACGCTGCTGGTGTTTGGCTCCATCGCCTGCGGCTCAGGCCTGTTTGGCCAGATTCTGCAGCGATCTGCCCGCGCCCAGCGCTGGCTCAACCGCATTGCCGCCACTGTGTTTGGCGCGCTGGCATTACGCTTGGTAATGGTGCAGCGCTGAAAACTGGCGCGGCCTAAGCGAGAGACAGCGAGCAAGGGCCGCCCCGCAGCGAGGCTGTCGTCCCCCTCCCGCGAAGCGAGGGAGGGGGAAGGTGCGGAAGCGCCTCAGGGGGAGGTCAAAGTCAAGCCCAGGAGAGAGAAGACAGGTCGTTGACGAATACCGGCATGTCCTTCCACAGTCCGCGCAGCTTCTTGTTGGCCACGGTCACCCATTGCGGGGTGTAGATGAAGCCGTGCACCGCATCCCGGGCCAGCAGGCGCTGAGCGTCGCCCAGCAGGCGAGCGCGGTCGGCAGGGCGGGGGGTGTGCTTGATTTTCTCGAACAGCTCATTGAACTCTTGCGAGTGGTAGCCCCAGTAGTAGTCCGGCTTGGCAAAGTTGCCCAGATCAAATGGCTCCACATGCGAAATGATGGACAAGTCGTAGTTCTTGTTGGTGTATGTGCCCGACAGCCACTGTGCCCATTCCACGTTCTGCAGCTTGAGGTTGATGCCAATCTTGGCCAGCTGGGCTGCAATCAGCTCGCCGCCCTGGCGTGAGTAAGGCGTGGGCGGCAGGGTCATGGTCAGCGTCAGCGGGGTTTTGATGCCGGCTTCAGCCATCAGCGCCTTGGCCTTGTCCAGATCAAAGGGGTTGACGCCCGTGGTATCCACATAGCCAAAGGCGGTGGGCACGTAATAGCTGCCAATGGGCACGCCATAGCCATCGGCGGCACCGGCGATGACGGCATCGCGGTCAATGGCGGCGGCAATGGCACGGCGAACGCGCACATCGTTCAGAGGCTTGCGTGCGTTGTTGATGGCCAGAATGGTCTTGGCGCGTGAGTTGCTCACAATCACCTGAAAGCGCTGGTTGGCCTTGAACTGGGGCACGCTGCGCGGCGTAACGCGGGGGAAAACGTCTACATCGCCTGCCAGCAGGGATGCGACCTGCGCAGCCGGGTCTGGAATAAAGCGGAACACGGCGCGCTTGATGCGAATGCTCTGCGCTGCACGATAGCCCGGCCATGCGGCCAGCGTGACGGATGCACCCTTGCTCCACGACGCCAGCTGATAAGGGCCGGTGCCTACGGGTTTGGTGGCGTTGGTGGCCGCGCTCTTGGGCTCGACGATGACGGAGGTGGCCTGACCCATCACAAACAGAAAATCGGGGTCGATATCTTTGTTGGTGATGACGATGGTGTACGGGTCCACGACCTTGGTGTTGAGGTTGGCGAAGCTGCGCTTGTCCTTGTTGGTGCTTTTCTCAGCGGCTGCGCGGTCAAACGAAAATTTGACGGCGGTGGCGTTAAAGGGCTCGCCATTCTGAAACTTGGCATCCTTGCGCAGGCGAAAGGTGTAGGTCTTGAGGTCGGAGGAGACCTCCCAGCTTTCGGCCAGCAGGGGCGAGACGCTGCCGTCCGAGTTGATCTTGGTCAGCGTCTCGAACACGTTGTAGAGCACGACTTCGGCGATCGACGAGGCCGCGCCGGCCGTGGGGTCCAGCCCCGGCGGCTCCAGCGTCATGGCCAGCGTGACACTGTCTTTTTTGTTCTGGGCCAGAGCGGGCCAGGCGGTGAACAACGGTAAGCTGGCAGCCGAGCTGACCAGCAAGGAGCGGCGATTGAGCATCAACAAAGTCTCCGAATGGGGGCAGGCCGCACTGGGCCTGTAAAAGCGCTGCAAGTCATTGCGCACAGCGTGCGGTGCGGACTTGTTTCAGCTGTATTTTTACACCACGCAGGGGGCGCCAAGGCCGCCGTGCTGCAGATCGCGGCCGCGAGTGTGAGCAACTGTTGGTACTGCTGAGTCAGAGCGCGCGGGGAGCGGCCTTGACCAGTGCCTGTGTGTACGAGTGCTCTGGTGCCGAGAACAGCTTTTGCGGTGTGCCGCGCTCCACGATTTCACCCTGATAGAGCACGATGACCTGATCGCAGACATGCTGCACCACGGCCAGATCGTGGCTGATGAAGAGGTATGACAGGCCTAGCTCGCGTTGCAAGTCCTGCATGAGGTTGAGCACCTGCGCCTGGACGGACACATCGAGCGCACTGACCGGTTCATCGGCCACGATGAGCTTGGGCCGGGTAATCAGCGCGCGGGCAATGGCAATGCGCTGGCGCTGGCCGCCCGAAAATTCATGCGGGTACTTGTCGGCATCTTGCGCGCGCAGCCCCACCTGATCGAGCACGGCCAGCACCTGCTGGCGCTGTGCAGCGGGGCTGGGTTTGCTGGCCAGCGTGGTCAGTGGCTCGCTGATGATGCGCTCCACCGTCATGCGCGGGTCCAGCGATCCGTAGGGGTCCTGAAACACCATCTGAAAATCACGCCTTGCCGCTCGCAGCTCTTTTTCAGGTAACTGGTGCAGATTGCGGCCCAGCAGTTCGACCGTGCCTTCGCTGGGTGTATCCAGTGCCATGACCAGGCGGGCGAGAGTGGACTTCCCCGAGCCTGATTCACCCACCACGCCCAGACTTTGCCCAGCCTGCAATTCAAAGCTCACACCGCGCAGCGCCTGTAGCGGCTCGGGCTTGTGCCATAGCGAGGTGCGCGGGCGAGAATATGCGCGTTTCAGGCTGCTAGCCCTTAGCAGTATTGCGCTAGCAGCTTCTGTTTTGAGAGCGCCTTGCTTGAGAGCGTTTTGCATCATGCCTGCGCTCCTGCTTTCAAGGCTTGCTCATACAGGCAGCGCACCCGATGCGGTTGGCGCCATGAGGCCAGCGATGCAGGCGCAGCCACGCTGGGCTGGTGCAGCGTGCGGGGCTGGGGGCGTTCAATAAAGCAGTTGCTCTGGGTGTAGCTGCAGCGGCCTGCAAACGGGCAACCTGCGGGCAGGTCTACCAACTCAGGCACGGCACCTGCAATGGTGGGCAGGCGGGCAGTGTTGCTGGCAGCGTGCAGCTGGGGGCGCGCTGCGAAGAGGCCGCGTGTATAGGGGTGGGCACGCTGGGCGAAGACGGTTTCCGTCATGCCGGACTCCACCACGGTGCCGCCGTACATGACCAATAGCTGTTCCACATTCTGAGCAATCACGCCCAGATCGTGGCTGATGAGTACCAGCGCCATGGAATGCTCGGCCACCAGCTCCTGCAGCAAATCCAGAATGCGCTGCTGTACCGTCACATCCAGCGCGGTGGTCGGTTCGTCCGCCACCAGCAGGTCGGGGCTACAGGCCAGCGCCATGGCAATCATGATGCGCTGGCGCTGCCCGCCAGAGAACTGGTGCGGGTACTCGTCCAGCCGCTGGGCGGCCTGTGCAATACCTACGCGCTCCAGTAGCTCGGTGGCACGGGCGTGGGCCTGCGCGCGGCTCAGGCCTTGGTGCAGGCGCAGCGGCTCTGCCACCTGCCGGCCAATGCTGTGCACGGGGTTCAGAGCGCTCATCGGTTCCTGAAACACCATGGCCATGCGGTTGCCGCGCAGTGCGCACAGCTGGCGCTCGTTCATGTCCAGCAGTTCTTTGCCGTCCAGCTGAATGCTGCCGTCGATCTGCGCATGGTCGGGCAGCAGGCCCATCAGGGCCAGTGCCGTCAGCGATTTGCCGCAGCCCGATTCGCCGATCAGGCCAAGCGTGGCACCGCGTTCCAGCGTAAAGCTCACATCACGCACGGCCTGAGCCCGGCCACGATGGGTTTGCAGATTGATGGTGAGGTTGGAGACTTCAAGCAAAGCCATGGTCGGTATCCCTACGCATTAGCGCTCGCGTGTCAGTCGGGGATCAAGCAGGTCGCGCAGGCCGTCGCCCAGCAGGTTCAGGCCCAGCACCGAAAGGGCAATCGCCGCACCGGGCCAGACGGCCAGCAGCGGTGCCTGAAACATGAGGGTCTGGGCATCGCTGAGCATGCGGCCCCATGAGGGCTGTGGCGGCTGCGTGCCAAGGCCCAGATAGGACAGCGCGGCCTCGGCCAGAATGGCGAGCGCAAACTGAATAGTGGCCTGCACCACCAGCACGGAAAGAATATTGGGCAGCACATGCTGCAGCGTAATGGCGGTACGGCTCTTGCCGCAGGCGCGTGCGGCAAGCACATAGTCCCGCGCCCAGATGGCGTTGGCCGATGCTCGGGTAATGCGTGCAAACGTAGGAATGTTGAAGACGCCGATGGCGATGATGGCATTGACCATGCCCGCACCAAACACGGCGGTGAGCATGATGGCCGAGAGCAGGGCGGGGAAGGCGAAGGTGAAGTCTGCCAGCCGCATGATGATTTCTTCCACCCAGCCGCGGCGAGCTGCGGCAATCAACCCCAGAGCTACGCCCAGTGCCAGACCAATGCCCACGGCAATCAGGCCCACGGCGATGGATGCGCGTGCACCGACGAGAATTTGCGAGGCAATGTCGCGCCCAAAGGCATCGGTGCCCAGCCAGTGCAGGTTGCTGCTGGCTTGCAGTGCGGCATCCATGTCTATTTCGTAGGCGGAGCCGGGTGTCCAGACAAAAGACAGCAGGGCGGCAGTAATCAGTAAAGCTGTGAGTACCGAGCCCAGCAAAAAGCTGCGGTGCTGCAGCGCGCGCTGGCCAAAGCTTTGCGGCTGCGTGCGCGTGAAGGCGCGGGTGGGGTAGTCGGGCGCAGGCACGCTCATATATCGCTGGCCTTGATGCGGGGATCAATGGCGGCATACAGCACATCGACCACAAAATTCACCACCACCACCATGGCGGCCAGCAGCAGCACGCAGTTGCGCACCACAATCACATCGCGGTTAGAGATCGACTGAAAGATCAGGCGTCCAAGACCGGGCAGGTAGAACACGTTTTCCACCACGATGGTGCCCGCCAGAAGGTTGGCAAACTGCAGGCCCATGACGGTGATGACGGGAATCATGGCGTTGCGCAGTACATGGCGCCAGAGCGCTGCACCGCGCGACAGACCCTTGGCGCGGGCGGTACGCACAAAATCTTCGCGCAGCACTTCTAAAACGGCGGAGCGGGTGATACGCGCCAGAATGGCGGCCTGCACCACGGCCAGGGAAACAGCGGGCAGCAGCAGTGCCTGCAGCGCGGGCCAGAAGCCACCGCCGTCTTCCTCGCTCCAGCCCGGAAAGCCACCGGCCGAGAACCATTGCAGCTTGACTGAAAACAGCAGAATCAAAAGAATCGCAAACCAGAAATTGGGGATGGCAATGCCGATCTGCGCCAGGCCCATCACCCCCACATCGCCCCAGCGCTTGTGGTTTGCTGCGGCAAACACGCCAGCCGCAATAGCCAGTACGGCGGTAATGCCCATGGCCATGATGGCCAGCGGCACGGTAACGATAAGGCGCTCCCACACCAGCTCAGACACTGGTGAGTCATAGGCGTAGCTGGTGCCCATGTCGCCATGCAGCAGACCGCTAATCCATTGCCAGTAGCGCGTGAGTGCGGGTTGATCAAGGCCGAGTTGCTGCGCCATGGCCTGCACGGCTTCAGGGGCGGCATCGGGCCCCATGAGCATCTGGGCGGCATTACCGGGCAAAATTTCAAGCACGGCAAACACCACGATGGATGCACCCAGCAAGGTGGCGATCAGCGTGAGCAGGCGTTTGAGCAAGAAGATGCTCATGGCTTTGGGCGAAGGTTCATCGTGAGGAAAACGCAGAGGTCTTTTGCGTGCTGCGCAGCATAACGGCATTGTGCCGGTGATATGCCGTGAATGAGCGATCTTCGAGGCGTATTGGCTTTGTCCCGAGTGCAGCCATGTCTTGGTGGGCTTGGGATAATGAGTGCTACTTATTCGAAGAACTGCAGAGGAGCTGGCCCATGGCATTGATGATTACGGATGAATGCATCAACTGTGATGTGTGCGAGCCCGAGTGCCCGAACGACGCCATTTACATGGGCGAGCAGTTCTATGAAATCCACCCGCATAAATGCACAGAATGTGTGGGTCACTTTGATGAGCCCCAGTGTGTGCAGATCTGCCCTGTGGCCTGCATTCCCGTGAACCCTGAGTATGTGGAAAGCCACGAGGTGCTGTTCAAAAAGTACGAGCAGCTGATGCAGGCCAAGAAGCTGGATTAAGATTTTTTAAGAGATTTTGTGCCTCTAGCCCTTATCAATCAAGCGCAAATAGCTCCTGTTTCAGGAGCTTTTTTTTGCTTCAGGCGTTGTCAGTGGAGGCTGGCGCTGCATCGGGTGCAGGCTTGCGCGGCGGCTTGGGGCGCGGGGTCTTGCTGGTGTGGATGGCCAGTGTGGCCTTGTCCATTTGTCCGGCCACCATCTCGGGCCAGGCCTTGAGCGAGTGTGTGATGGCATCTTCGATCAGTTTCAGCTGATCGGGCGCTGGCTTTTTCAGCACCCAGTTGGCCACTTCGCCCTTGTTGCCGGGGTGACCAATGCCTACGCGCAAGCGCCAGTAGTTGGGCGAGCCCAGTTGGGCATGAATATCGCGCAGGCCGTTGTGGCCGCCGTGGCTGCCGCCCAGCTTGAGTTTGACCACGCCGGGCTCAAAGTCCAGCTCATCGTGCACGACCAGAATTTCTTCGGGTTGAATTTTAAAGAAGCGGGCCAGGGTGCCCACGGACTTGCCAGACAGATTCATGAAGGTCTGAGGCTCCAGCAGCCAGACGTGCTGGCCGTGGATGGTAGTGCGAGCCATCAGGCCCCAGTAGCTGCGCTCTGGAACCAGAGTGACCTTGAGTTCGCGCGCCAGCGCATCAATCCACCAGAAGCCGGCGTTGTGCCGTGTGTCTTCGTATTCAGGGCCGGGATTGCCGAGGCCGACAAACAGTTTGATCATGACTTGATTATCTTCTTGCTAGCAAAGGCGGGCAGGCAGGAGCAGTTCTTTCAACCCCAAAGAAAAAGCCCACCGAGGTGGGCCTTTTCTTTGAGTACAGCGACGGGCGCTGTAGCGAAGTCACAAGAATTACTTCTTGCCCTTCTTAGCGGGAGCAGCCGCAGGAGCGGGTGCAGCGCCTTCAGCAGGAGCCACGTCGGGCAACTTGATGGAGATCAGCAGAGGGTTCTTGTTGGCGCCACGCACCACAGCCTTCACGCCGTTAGGCAGCTTCAGACCTTGCACGCCCAGAGTGGACTTGGAAGTCAGAGCGCTCAGGTCCACCTTGATGAACTCGGGCAGAGCTGCGGGTTCGCAGATCACTTGCACTTCGGTCATCAGGTGAGTGATGGTGCAGTTTTCACCCTTAACGGCGGGAGACTGTTCTGCGCCTTCGAAGTGCAGAGGCACGTTCATGTGCAGCTTGGTAGTTGCGTCCACGCGCTGGAAGTCGATGTGTTGCACCAGCTTCTTGAAGGGGTGGAACTGCACGTCGCGCAGAACAACCTTGGTCACTTGACCGGCGATTTCCATGTCCAGAACGCTGGAGTGGAAAGCTTCCTTGTGCACAGCGTGCCACAGGGCGTTGTGATCGATTTCGATCAGTTGGGTTTCACCAGCACCGTAAACGATGCCGGGAGTCTTACCCGACAGACGCAGACGGCGGCTCGCACCCGTACCTTGCTTTGCGCGCTCAGTTGCGACGAATTGCATAACTAACTCCTTGATGGGCGGACCGCGACCAGTCTCGCCCTATTGATAAAAGAACCTGTGCCTTGAAAAGGTCTTGGATTCTTGCTGTGGACTCGAAACAGTCAAACCTCCCGCAGGAGGTTTGTGTGGCTCAAGCCCGAAAAACCAGAGATTTTAAGCGCTAAACAAGCTGCTCACCGAATCACCGGTAGAAATCCGGTGAATCGACTCGGCAAACAGGCCGGCTACGGACAGCTGGCGAATCTTGCCGCACTGCTGAGCTTCGGGGCTCAACGGAATGGTGTTGGTCACAACCACTTCGTCCAGAGCCGTGCCGTTGCCGATACGCTCAATGGCTGGGCCAGAGAAGATGGGGTGCGAGCAATAAGCGTACACGTTCTTGGCGCCGCGCTGCTTGAGCACCTCGGCTGCCTTGACCAGGGTACCTGCGGTGTCGATCATGTCGTCCATGATCACGCAGTTGCGGCCGTCGATGTCGCCGATCACGTGCATGACTTCAGACACGTTCGCCTTGGGGCGACGCTTGTCGATGATGGCCAGATCGCAACCCAGTTCCTTGGCCAGGGCGCGAGCACGCACCACACCGCCAACGTCGGGGGACACAACGATCAGGTCTTCGTAGTTCTTCTGGCGCAGGTCATTGAGCAACACGGGGGTTGCGTAGATGTTGTCTACGGGAATGTCGAAGAAACCTTGAATTTGGTCGGCGTGCAGATCCATGGTCAGAACGCGCTCGACACCCACCGCTTGCAGCATGTTGGCAACCACCTTGGCGGTGATTGGCACGCGGCTGGAGCGGGGGCGGCGGTCTTGACGGGCGTAGCCGAAGTACGGGATTACGGCGCAGATACGCTCGGCGGATGCACGCTTGAGTGCATCAACCATGACCAACAACTCCATGAGGTTGTCGTTGGTGGGGGCGCATGTGGACTGAACCACAAACACGTCACGAGCGCGAACGTTTTGCTTGATCTCGACTGCAACTTCTCCATCGGAGAAACAGCCAACGTCAGCAGCACCGAGGGTAGTGCCAAGGTGCTTAACGATCTCTTGGGCCATGCCTGGATTGGCATTGCCTGTGAAGACCATGAAATCTGAATGATGTGAATGCATTGTGCGTCCCAGTGCTGTGGGTTGCTATGACGCAAGAAGATGTTTGGCAGGGGAAGAAGGACTCGAACCTTCGCATGCTGGAATCAAAATCCAGTGCCTTAACCAACTTGGCGACTCCCCTACACAGGTCTTTTGTCGAAGACAAAAAGCCTAAAACTTTTTATCCAGAAACCCAACTCAAAAGTGGATGAGATTCGAGATTTTTACAGATTTTGATTTTCCAAGTGTTTGGTGCACTATTTAAATCAATTGTCTGTGTCATTGGTGCAAAGACTGCACTTCCTGAGCCGGTCATTCTAGCATGCAGTTTGAATGATTCGAGCCAGTTTCTGACTTTCATCACTTCAGGCTGCAAGCCTTCAGCGACTGGCTGCAAGTCGTTTCGGCCGAAACCGTAGTGCTCTGCAGCGAAGTCCGCAACTATAGCAGGCTTTGAGTCGCGTTTCAGGAGATCGCTGGTGAAAATTTGCCCGGTTTCCAGTCCTTGCTCAGGCTTGATCACGATGAACTGCTGCTCTGGTAAGGCATTTTTGCCATGCAGTGGCTCAATGATTTCGCCAATTCCGCTGACCCAGGCGGAGTGACCGCAGAGGAAAAAGGGCACATCGGCACCCAGCGTCAAACCGATTTTTTGCAGTTCCTGGCGTGAGAGCTTCAAGTTCCACAGACGGTTGAGCGCAAGCAGCGTACTGGCTGCATCTGATGAGCCGCCGCCCATGCCGGCTTGCGCCGGTAAATTTTTCTGAATGCCGATGTGCACGCCTTGGGTGCAGCCTGTTGCTTGCTGCAGCGCGCGGGCTGCACGGGTAATCAAATCGTCTGGGGGGAGGGCCACGCCGTTCAGGTCTTCACGGCTGATCTGGCTGCTGGGGCTGCGTTCAAAGTGCAGTACATCGTGCCAGTCAATCAACATGAAGACGGATTCCAGCAGGTGGTAGCCGTCCGGCCTGCGGCCTGTAATGTGCAAAAACAGATTGAGCTTGGCCGGAGCCGGCACGTCATAAAGCGAGTGCATGGCGAATATATGTGGGAGAAAAACGGCGCAACGATAGCACCAGAACAGGCGAGAAGTCGCGGATCAGCGTGATTCCTGGTCGAGCACGATGCGCAGAGATGCCTCGGGTGGCGGGCTGCTGCGGTCAGCGCGCAGGCGGCCTTCGCTGATGCGCGACAGATCGGTTTTCCAGCCGGTGACTGCTGTGTCTTTGCCTTGCAGCCAGTCAAACAGGGCAGCCACGGGAATGTCGTTGCCGGTCAGGCGGGTGATGAGTTCGGGCAGAGAGTCGGATGTTGTGATCTGCTCGCCTTGCTGCAGCGTGGCACCGACAGGCGTCCATTGCAGTCGGGCAATGATGGAGCCCAGCGGGTTGAAAACCAGCAGCGTGCCGCTTTCGGGCCTGCCTTGCAGTTCAAAACCGGCGCTGAAGGATTGCTGCTGTGAGTCCTGAACCTGCAAGGCCATGCGGCCTGACCAGTGTTGGCTGGTCGCGGTCGCATCGGGCGTCAGCTGGCGCTCTGGCAGGGCGCAGCCTGTCAGTAAAGTGCTGCTAATCGCACCGCAGATCAGCAGGGTCAGCCAGGTCTTGCGCAGTTGGGTAATGGGCTTCATGGCTTGGCGTTCAGGCGCTTGAGGGTTTCAAGCAGCGTGTCGTTGCTGTTGTCTTCCTTCAGGCCTTGACGCCAGACGAGCAGTGCGCGGTCTTGCTTGCCTTGCGTCCACAGAACTTCGCCCAGGTGGGCGGCAATTTCTGCATCTTGGCGCGTGGCATAGGCTTGCTCCAGCAGCTTTTCTGCTTCAGGCAGATTGCCGCGGCGGAAATGCACCCACGCTAGGCTGTCGGTGATGAAGGGGTCGCCGGGTTGCATGTCCAGCGCCTTCTGGATCAGGGCTTGCGCTTCTTCCAGCTTGATATTGCGGTCTGCGTAGGAGTAGCCCAGAGCGTTATACGCATGCTTGAAGTCGGGCTTGCGTTTGATGATGTCGCGCAGCAGGCGCTCCATCTCATCAAACTTACCGGCTTTTTCAGCCAGCAGGGCGGTGTCATAGGCCAGCTCCACATCGTTGGGGGACTGGCTCTGCAGAGCGGCCTGCAGTGTGTAGGCTTCCTGATTCAGGCCTGCGTCGCGCAGCAACTGCACTTCTGCGATTTGCTTGAGGCGCTTTTGATTGGGGCCGGTGGCGGGTGTGGCCTGAATGAGCGCACGGCCTTCTTGTACCTTACCTTGACGAGCCAGCATATCGGCGCGGCGCGCTTGTACGCTCAGCAGATTGGCGGCGTCAGGAATACGCTGCAGATAATCGTCGGCCTCGTCATAGCGCTTGCGCTTTTCGGCCAGCTCAGCCTTGAGCAGATAGAGCTGGGCTGCGCCGGCATTGCGGCCCACACCATCGGGCAGCTTGGGCAGCAGCGCGCCAAACTGGGCCAGCGAAGTATCTGCGGCATCCAGCTCGTTATCTTGCAGCTGCAGATTGGCCAGAATGACCCAGGCTTCTGGGAATTCCGGGCTCTCTCGGGTGATGAGTTGCAGCTGAGCCTTTGCATCTGCATTGCGCTTTTGGCCCAGCAACACGCGGGCATAGGTCAGGCGCAGCTGGGGCGATGCATTTTTTTCAAGATAGCGTTTAACCAGTGGCTCGACTTCGGCAGAGCCTGACTCCAGCAGCTCCATTGCCAGCAGGGCGATAGCGCCCGAATCAGGGCTTAGCTTGGCGCCGTTTTGCAGCGCTTGCAGTGCAGCCTGTTTTTGATCGGCCACAAGACGCATGTGGCCGACTGCAGCCAAGGCCATGGGGCCGTTCTTGGGGTCTTTGAAATCGATTTCCAGTGCCTGCTCCACCACATCAGCGGCCAGAGACTTGTCTGAGGCATTGTTGTAGAGCTGGGTGATCGCTAAAAAGGTGGCGCTGCGGTTGGTTGCTGGCGTCAGCTCTACCTCGCGGCGCAGGTAACTGGCCGAGTCGGCGATGCGATTCATGGCCACCAGAATGCGCAGCACGGCGCGGTTGGCATCGCGTGATTCCGGATAGGCCTCCAGCCAGGCGCGGGCGTTGCGCAAAGCGCGATCGCCAGAGCGGGACTGAACCGCCAGCTCTGTAGCGCGGCGGTAGAGCTTTTCGTTGTTGCTGCTGCGCGCCGCTTCCATCATCAGGGCTTGTGCGTCGTTCAGGGCGCCTTCCTGGGCGGCGAGTTCGCCCACCAGGATTTCATAGAACAGCTCGGCAGAGAGGGCGGCCTGATTGCCTTCGCGCTCCATGCTTTGCTCAAGCTCAGTCGCTTGCTCGGTCCTGTCCACTTTGGGTGGCGGGTCGGCAGGTTGGGCGGATGCGATTGCCGATCCCATGGCCAGAGCGGTGGCCACGGCGAGTCCCTGAATACGTAGAGGATGAACCATCGGCCCATAATAATCCAAGCTTGTTGAACACTTGGTGAAGAAGAGATTGCATGCCTGAGTTGCCCGAAGTCGAGGTTACGCGCCGCTCTTTTGCAGACCGCATTGCGGGTGCGCGCATTGATGCTGCAGCCTTGGGCAAACCCTTGCGCTGGCCGCTGGGACTATTGCCGCAGGCGCTAGTCGGGCGCGAGGTGCTGGGCGTGCGTCGCCGCGGTAAATATTTGCTAGTGGATTTGAATGAGGGGCTGCTGCTCATTCACTTGGGTATGTCGGGCAGTCTGCGCTTTGTGGGGCTTGACGAGGCGCCGCTGGGCAGCGCGGGGCCGCACGACCACTTTGACCTGAAAACGTCTCAGGGCCTTTTGCGCCTGCATGACCCGCGTCGCTTTGGTGCCGTGATTTATGTGCCTGATGAGGGTGATGTACTGGCGCGCAAGTTGCTTGACCACTTAGGTATGGAGCCGCTGAGTAGCCGTTTCACGTTCGATGCCTTCAAGGCTGGGCTGGCCGCCAGCCGGACACCCATCAAGCAATTGCTGCTGAGCGGCAACGTGGTGGTGGGGGTGGGCAATATCTATGCCTCTGAGGTGTTGTTTCTTTCACGTATTCACCCAGCCACACCGGCGCGCGATGTGAGGCCACGCAAGGTCAAAACTTTGTATGAGGCGATTCGTTCTGTGCTGGCCTTGGCGGTGGAGAAGGGCGGCACCACGCTGCGAGACTTTTCTGCGGCCAATGGCATGGAAGGGCACTTTCAGCTGCAGGCCAAGGTCTATGGCCGGGAGGGCCTGCCTTGCACGCATTGCGGCGCGCCCATCAAGCTGATGAAGCAGGGGCAGCGCAGCACCTTTTACTGCGCCCGCTGCCAGAAAGAGGCCAAATCTCTTTGAATTTGATAGCTGCTAGCGCTTGTCTTATGGGCGCTTGAGGCTATTTTGACTAAAAATTCAGCACTATTGTCTGATATGACACAGCGCGGCGCCAGATGCGCGCGTATTTGATACAGAGTTAGCAGACTTGCGCCGATACTCGGTGTGCCGCAGTGCATGGCAGCCCTGAAAATGGCCAATGCTATATTTTGATCAGGCTGGCAGTGTTCGCTGACTGGGCGACTTGCACAAAAAAGAGAGGTAGACGTGACAGCTTCATTCAATGAGCAGTTTGGCCAACATGGTGCGTGGCGACGAGGTTTCGCCTCGCAGCTGCAGGAACTGCGCGAATGGCTGATGGCGCAGGATTTACTGGACTCCGCCGTGCAGGAGCGCTTGCAGCGCCTTGAAGATCAGATGCGCGGCGACAAGGTCATGGTCGCTTTTGTGGCCGAGTTCTCGCGCGGAAAATCAGAGCTGATCAACGCCATTTTCTTTGCCCACTACGGCCGCCGCCTCATGCCTGCGAGCGCAGGCCGCACCACCATGTGCCCGGCAGAGCTGGGCTGGGAGGCTGAGCTGATGCCCAGCTTGCGCCTTCTGCCCATTGACACGCGTGAGTCGCCCGAGAGTCTTGGTCAGTGGCGTGTGCGCAGCGATGCATGGGTGCAGCACCCGCTGGATATTGGCAATGCGCAGCAGATTGCAGACACGCTGCTCAAGGTGGCCGAGGTGCGCAAGGTCTCCGTCGATCAGGCTAGAACGCTGGGCTTCTGGCATGACGACGATGAAGCCGATAACCCCATGGTGGATGCCGATGGCTGGGTAGAAGTGCCCATGTGGCGCCATGCGCTCATCAACATGCCGCACCCGCTTCTCAAGCAGGGGCTGGTGATTCTGGATACCCCCGGCTTGAATGCCGTGGGTGCGGAGCCTGAGCTGACGGTCAACCTCATCCCCCAGGCCCATGCCGTGGTCTTTGTGCTGGGGGCTGATACGGGCGTCACCAAGTCCGACCTTGCCATCTGGCGTGACCATGTGTTGCCCGCTGGTGCCGGTAAGGCTGGTGGCGACGATGCGCTGGCAGCATCGCGTCTGGTGGTGCTCAATAAGGTCGATACGCTGTGGGACAGCCTCAGCTCTGGCGCGCAGGTGCAGGCGCAGTTGCGCAGGCAGCAGCAAGACTCGGCGAATCTGCTCGGTGTCTCGGTCGATAAGGTGTTACCTGTTTCTGCCCAGAAGGGTCTGGTTGCGAAGGTGAGTCGCAACGATGTATTGCTGCAAGCCAGCGGCCTGCCCGCGTTTGAGGACTTGCTGGCCAACGGCATCATGGGTCAGCGCCAGAAGGTGCTGCAGGCAGCAGTACATGCCAATGTGCAGCAACTGCAGGGGCAGGTGGACCGAGTTATTAATATGCGCCGCAGAGAGCTGGACGACCAGCTGGCTGAGCTGTGCGGCTTGCGAGGCAAGAACGCCAGTGTGATTACTGGCATGCGCTCGCGTATTGAAGGTGAGAACAAAGAGTTTGACCAGAGCTCGACCAGGATTCAGGCCATGCGCACGGTGCACATGCGCATGCTCAAGGATATTTTTCAGCTGCTCAGCTCGGTGGCTTTGAAAGAAGAACTGGCCGAACTCAAAGAGGCACTGGATCAGCGCGGCCTCAAGCTGGGCGTGCGCAAGATCTATGAGCAGACGTTTGAGCGACTGCATGCTGTGGCCGTCAAGGTGCTGACGCAGGCCGAAGAAATTCAGATCATGATGAGTACTTCGTTCAGAGAGCTCAATGCTGAATTCAGCTTTTCTCTGCAGGTGCCGCCAGCGCTGATGCTGTCCGACTTCACTGAAGATTTGCGCAGCATCGAAGGCAGCTACACCCAGTACCTAGGCTTGAGCAGTGCCTTCAAGCTCACGAGTGCAGATTTTTCGCAGCGATTGATCAAGGCGCTGGCGCTGCGTCTGCGCACCGTGTTTGAAGCGGCATCGAACGACGTGGAAATGTGGAGCAAATCACTGACTGCGCCTGTCGATGCACAATTGCGCGAACGTAAACGCAGTTACACGCGCCGCCTGGAAGCGGTCGATCGCATCAGCGGCGCAGCCACGGACCTGGAAGAGCGCATTGCCGACATGGAAAATGCGCAGGCTCATCTGGGCTCGTTGCAGAGGCAGTTGATCAGCGCATCAGCCCAGTTGCTGGTGCCTCTATGGTCTGAGCGCGCCCAGACCGCTTCCGCGCCGCTGGACATCAACCTGGTAGCTTGAAATCTTGATTTTCCCTTCGATTGCCACTGCTGTCGTGCAGTGGCAGGCCAGCCATGGCCGCAATCATTTGCCCTGGCAGCAAACCCGTGATCCTTACCGCGTCTGGCTGTCTGAAGTCATGCTGCAGCAGACTCAGGTCAGCACCGTGCTGGGCTACTACCAGCGTTTTTTGGATGCATTCCCTGACGTAGCCAGTCTGGCTGCTGCACCGCAAGATGCTGTGCTGGCGCTGTGGAGCGGTCTGGGCTATTACAGCCGCGCCCGCAATTTGCACAAATGCGCGCAGACCGTCATGGAGCAATGGGGCGGGGCTTTTCCGCAGACTGCAGAAGAGCTGGCGACGCTGCCCGGCATTGGCCGCTCGACCGCTGGCGCAATTTCTTCGTTCTGCTTTTCGGAGCGCGTGCCGATTCTGGATGCCAATGTGCGCCGCGTGCTCACGCGCGTATTGGGCTTTGATGGCGATCTGGCACAGTCCAAAAATGAAAAGCAGCTGTGGGTGCATGCGCAGCAGCTGTGCCCCACAGAGAACCTGCACGAAGCCATGCCGCGCTACACGCAGGGCATGATGGACTTGGGCGCCAGCATTTGCACGCCGCGCAAGCCTAGCTGCCTGTTCTGCCCGCTGCACGATGAATGCCGCGCCGGACGCGCTGGCAACCCTGAGGCCTACCCGGTGCGCACGCGCAAGGTCAAACGAACATCTGAAGCGTGGTGGCTGTTGGTTGCTGTGGATAGTCAGCGCCGCGTATGGCTACAAAAGCGCCCGCAAGTCGGCATCTGGGCGGGGCTTTACAGCCCGCCAGTCTTTGACAGCTATGAGGCCTTGCAGCGCTTTGCAAGCACTACCTGGCTTGACAGTGCTGCGCACAGTTGGCAAGACCTGCCCGGTTTCCTGCATGTGCTGACGCATAAGGATTTGCACCTTCACCCGGTGCTGGTCAATATGGATCAAGCGCATGCAGCTATGGTTTCTGAAGCAGATGAATCCTGCTGGGTCAATGCCGCAGGATGGGCTGAGCTGGGCTTGCCTGCGCCGATACGCAAGCTGCTGGACTCTGAGCTGGTCTGAGTCTTGGCCCTGCCCCAATAAAAAAGGTGACGTATGTCACCTTTTTTATTGGGGGGTAGAGAGTTTCAGAATCGCAGGCGCGGCATCAGCATGGAGCAACGCAGGCTCATCAAGGCCAGCCACAGCGCTCGGGCTTGTGGGTTGGCGCGCTGCGCTTGCAACAGTCGCCCGGCGTCCGCCACATGCTGGCGAACAGTCTGCTGTGCTGCACGGTCGCCACTGCTTTGTGCAGCCAGCCAGAGCTGCTGATATTGCTGCACGCTGCCTTCATTGAGAAGGTGCTGCGACGAGATGGCCAGCAGGGCTTGAACCTCACGCGAATGCAGGGCCGTGTTCATGCCAGCTCCTTGTCTGCCACTGCCTTGGATGGTGCATCGCTATCGCTGTGGCCAAAGGCGTACCAGTCGACATGGCGGGTGCAGATCATGACCAGAGCCAGCACGGCAAACAGCGCAATGGAGCCGACGACCAGAGCGGTCTGCTCCAGTTGCAGCAGCACATAGAGCAGGCCATACAGCGCCGAGATGGCGGCGGCAAACGGCAGGCCACGCTTGATGCTGCCCAGAATATGGCTGGCGTAGAAGGCCAGCAGTGCGACGCAGGAGCTTGCGGCAATGACATAGGCCGTGGCAAAACCCAGATGCTCGGACAGGCTGATCAGCAGCAGGAAGAAACTGCACAGCGCAGAGCCCACCAGCAGGTATTGCACAGGGTGAACGCGCAGCTTTTTCATGACCTCAAACAGGCCGACGGCCACAAAAGTCAGAATCACAAACAGCACGCCGTATTTTGTAGAGCGGTCGCTCAGCGAATAGACGTTGACGGGGTTGACGAACTCCGTGTTCATGGTCTCAAGGCAGGGGCCGTTGCCCGATGCGGCTGCACGCGCGGCACTGGTTACGGTGTAGTCCGGCTCGCTGTCGCCATACCCGGAACTGCAAAGCCCTTGCTGGCGGGTAAAAGCGGTGCTGGCCGAGGTGGCGAGTGAGGAAATTTCCCAGTTCGCGGTAAAGCCGTTGTCCGTTACCTCACGGCGTGCGGGAAGAAAGCTGCCGCCAAACGATGGGTGTGGCCAGTCGGCAGTCAGGGTCACCTTGTTTTCAGCGCCTATGGGCGTGAAGGCGAGACGTTCGGTGCCCAGCAACTGTAGTTTGAGGCTGATGCTCAGTGGCTCGCCTTTTTTGAGTGTGGCGGGATTGATTTCGGACTGAATGCCTTTGCTGTAGTGCTCCAGCGAGGTGCCGGACTCCACGTTCAGCTCCTTGTTATTGGCTTCAACAGTCGCGCTGCGAATACCGCGCGGGTCGCTGAGGGCAAAGCTCAGATAGAGCTTGCCGCAGCTGACGGAGGCTTTGGCGGCACTGGTTGCGCTGGGTGGCTGGGCAAACTGATCGGCGTTGGTGAAACTGGCCTGAATCTGGTCGTGCAGCACATAGGCGTTGATCAGGTGCAGGCCGCGTGAGCGCTCTTCCATGGCTGCGTTGGCGTTGTGACTCACGCTATCGGGCAGCAACTGACGCTGAAATTCACGCGTGGTGTATTCGATTTTTTTGCCGTTGGGGGTGCTGGTGGTTTCCGTGCAGTTCTGCACCAGCGCCGGGCCGATCAGAGTCTGTGATCCGGCCAGGCTGGACACCACGCTTTGCACGGCGTAGTCACGGTTACGGATGCGGTCCTTGACCACGTCCTGAATCATGGACAAGCCCAGCATGAGCATTGCCAGAACGATCAGCAGTGAGACTGTTTTGAATAGCAGTCGGTTTTTCATGCGTGCTCCTGAAATATGAGGTTTCAGGAGGCAGTGTCTTCAGCGACTGTGTGGATGAAATGAAGTCTGTGAAGCGAGTGTGAAGTCGCGCTTCATTCCTTAGAGCCCCTGACGCAACCCTTGATGCGTCCTTGCTTCGCCTTGTCGTATTTTTGTTCTGCCTACGGCTTTGCGCCTCGTCTCAACCGTAAACCTGCGGTTTGCTGGG
Source organism: Comamonas sp. (assembly GCF_036643215.1). Taxonomy (GTDB): domain Bacteria; phylum Pseudomonadota; class Gammaproteobacteria; order Burkholderiales; family Burkholderiaceae_C; genus Comamonas. The sequence continues at coordinate 53,991 of NZ_JAVXSJ010000006.1, forward strand.
TTGCGTTAGCCGCTCTTAATGGCTTGATTTTCAGTAGCGAAGTCTAGTGTCACAGCAAGCCCCGGGTGCAGATTGCGTATCGCCATGCTGCCGCCGTGCAGATGCATGATGCGGGTGACGATGGACAGGCCAAGACCAGTGCCACTGCGCTCGCCATTAGGCCTGGGTGTGGTGAAGAAGCGCTCGCCCAAGCGGGTCAGCATGGCATCTGGCACACCCGGGCCTTGATCGCTGATGGTGATGCGATGCGGGCTCAACTCAAGCGTGATGACGCGATCTTCAGGCGAAAAATCCAGCGCGTTTTGCAACAGGTTGCTGATGGCGAGGGTGACAAGGCCAGCCTCCCACGGGCCGTGGCTGTCTGCGCCTTTTAGCTGCAGCGCAATGCCGTACTGCTGGGCGGTGCTGTGCAGGGCATTCATGGCCTGTTGCGCGCATCCCATCAGGCTGCAGCTATGGGTTTTATCTAGCTGCTGGCGCTGCTCCAGTCGACTCAGTTGCAGTAGCTGGTCAATCAGGTTTTGCAGGCGCAGGCTCTGGTCAACGACTTGCTTGGCAAACATGATTCGGTCTGGGGTGGGCAGGTCGTCTTGCAGCAGCTCGCCCGCGCCGCGGATAGCTGCGACCGGGCTTTTCAGCTCATGGGTCAGGGCGCGCACATAGCCTTCAATGTAGTCGCGGCCCTCAAGGCGTTTTCGCATGGTGTCCATAGCCTGAGCCAGCTCGCCCAGCTCGCCGGGCATATTGGGGACGGCCACAGGCTTGGGCATTTGCGCAGGGTGGTGGGTCGATTCATTAAGGGTGGGTGCCTGAACCTGCTGCGCATAGTTGCGCAGACGGCGCACATGCAACACAAACCACCAGGTCACGGCGCAGCCTACGCCAGCAGACAGCAGTACAAACAGCAGTCCGCCGCGCAGAATTTTTTGTTCTGCGCTATCCACGATTTTTTGCACTGAGCTTGAGGGTTTTGAGGCTGTAAGCACGCCGCCAATCTGGCCGTTCACCATGATGGGGGCGGAGACATACATCACGCTGCTGGACTCGTCTTCCTTGACCGCTCTTGTGGTGCGCGCACCGTATTCGCCGCGCAGCGTCAGATAGACATCGCGCCAGCGCGAGTAGTCGGAGCCCTGATCTTTGCCTTGCGAGTCAAACAGCACAATGCCTTGTGCATCGGTCACGGTGATGCGCATGTCCAGCGTGGTTTTTCGGGTATCCCAGATCCAGGCCTGAATGGGCTTTTGTGTGTAGTTCGATAGCTGGGTCGCGAAGGGGCCACTTTGGCCCGGCTGAAACAGGTTTTTGGCCAAGTCCGCACTGGCAAGTGCTGCCAGCGCATAGGCGGTTTCGACCAGCGTGTCTTCAGTCACCTTGCGAACGCTGGGCTTGACCTCCACCATAAAGACGCGCAGCACAAAAAATGCGGCCAGTCCGTTGATGAGGAAGAAGGCAAAGAACAGACGCAGGCCCAGGCGCATGGGGCTTATCCGGGTTGGTTCAGGCTGTAGCCCAGCCCGCGGTGGGTGATGATGACCTCGTGACCCGGCAAGCGCTCGCGCAGCTTGGCGCGCAGGGTCTTGATGTGGGTGTCCACCGTGCGGTCTGTGCTCTCGCTGCCCAGACCCCAGATTTGCTCCAGCAGCGCATCGCGGCTGAGGATGCGGCCCGCACTCTGGATCAGGCTTTGCAGCAGTTGATACTCGCGGCGCGTCAAATCCATGGTTTGCGAATGAAGCAGAATGCGCTGGCCTTGCTCATCTATTTGAAGTGCTAGCGCAGGCGGGGCGTGCGCTGCTGGCTGAAATTGCCTTGAGCGCCGTAGCAGGGCACGGGTGCGGGCCAGCAGCTCGCGGGGGCTGAAGGGCTTGGTCAGATAGTCATCGGCCCCCAGCTCAAGCCCCAGCACTTTGTCCATCTCTTCGCCTCTGGCACTGAGAACCAGCACGGGAGCGATAGAACCTGCAGAGCGCAGCTCTCGGCACCAGTCCAGACCATTGCCGTCGGGTAGCCCCACATCCATGAGCAGGGCATCAAATGCGATAGATGCCCATTGCTGGCGCGCATCGGCAATCAGCAGGCTATGAGTGACGGCAATGCCTTCGCGTTCCAGCGCATAGCAGATGGTGCGAGCGATGGCGGGGTCATCTTCCAGGAGCAGCACGCGTGGGGCCGAAGTCTGAGTGCTGAACATGGGTGGTTTGATCAGTGCGAGGCAGGCGGTGTGTCGGTGGTCAGAAACTGCTGAGAAACTTGCAGGAAATTTCCACGGAAATCCAGTGAACGGTGGCGGCGCACGGTAGGCCAGGTTTTCTCGAAATGCTTGGCGAGTGCCTCCACCAGAAAGACCGAGCGATGCTGGCCGCCCGTGCAGCCAATGCCCACGGTGACGTAGCTTCGGTGATCTTTGGCCAGTAGAGGCAGCCAGCGCTCCAGAAATTGTTGAATGTCCAGCTGCATCTGCTGCACCTCGGGAAGGTCGCGCAGATAGTCCGCCACAGGTTGATCAAGCCCTGTGAGCGGGCGCAGATCTTTTTCGTAGTGCGGGTTAGGTAGCATGCGCACATCAAACACATAGTCCGAGTCTGCGGGCATGTTGTGCTTGAAGCCAAAGGACTGGAACATCAGCGTCATCTGGCCTTCTGGCGCTTCAATGACTTGCTTGATATAGCTTTGCAGCTGGGATGATTTGAGATCGCTGGTATCGACGACGACAGATCGGTCGCGCAGTGTTCCTAAGAGCTCGCGCTCTTTTTCAATGTCCTGCTCCAGCGCCTGCCGCTCAGTGGCGGCTGAGCCTGGGGATAGGGGGTGGCGTCTGCGTGTTTCAGAGAAGCGGCGCACCAGCGTGCTGTTGCCGGCATCCAGAAAAATCATGCGAGGGATTAGGCCCTGTTTTTCAAGCCGTGCCAGTTGCTCAGGCAATTGCGGCAAGCCCTGGGCGCTGCGCGCATCCATGGCGATGGCTACTTTTTCCTCCTGGTGAGTGAGCTTCAACTCCACAAAGGATTGCAGCAACTCGGGCGGCAGGTTGTCCACGCAGTAAAAGCCTGCGTCTTCTAACGCATGCAGCGCAACAGATTTGCCCGACCCGGACATGCCGCTGATCAGAACAATCTCCATAGACATGATTTCACTCTCCCCTGACTTTGCTGGTGTTTTTGCGCGTGGTGGTGGCCTTGCTGCTTTTGTTTTTGGCACTTGAGGCAGGCGATCCATTGCTGTTCAGCAGCTCGCTTGCCGACAATCTTGCCATGGTTAGCATTTCTCGGGCGTGGGCCATCGTGGCGTCAGACAGATGCTCGCCGCCCAGCATGCGGGCCATTTCCATTTCGCGTTCTTCGCCATCCAGCGGGTCCACGCTGCTGATGGTGGTATTTGACTTGGGGCGTTTGGTGACGCGGTAGTGCTGATCAGCATAAGCGGCGACTTGCGGCAAGTGCGTAACGGCCAACACCTGGCGCGAACGACCGAGAGAGCGCATGAGGCGCCCCACGGTCTCGGCCACAGCGCCACCCACACCGGAATCGACTTCGTCAAAAATCAGTGTTCCGGCTTGCCCCAACTCGCTGGTGGTGACAGCAATGGCTAAAGAAATACGGGACAGTTCACCGCCCGATGCAACTTTGGCAATGGGCTTGGGTGTGGCTCCGGTGTGGCCTGCGACGAGAAAAGTCACGCTGTCTATGCCTGCGGGAGCCGCCGATTCGGCTTGCTCCAGCTGCACCTCAAAGCGCCCACCTTTCATGCCCAGACTTTGCATGGACTGGGTAATAGCGCGTGACAGGCGAGGAGCGGCCAGTGCACGTTGCTGAGAGATATGGCGTGCCTCCGCTTGATATTGCTGATGCGCGGCTTGTTCTGTGGTGCGAAGGCCATCGATATCCACAGCTGCATCAAGCTGGCGCAGCTCATGCCTCCAGCCTTCCAGCAGCGTTGGCAACTCTTCAGGTGTGCGCTTGTAGCGACGCGCCAGCTGCATCCACAGCGCAAGGCGCTCGTCCAGATCAGCCAGTAATTCGGGGTCCAGATCGGCGCGGCGCAGATAGGCTTGCAGCGAGTGCCTTGCATCGTGCAACTGCGCCACACAGGAGCCTAGTACATCGGAAATATTCTGAAACTCTGGCTCTAGATGCTCTTGATCTTGTAGCAGGTGGTGCGCTTTACCCAAAGGGTTGGCTGCACCTGAGTCATCATCTTCAAGTAGTTGCAGGCAAGTCTGGGCAGAGTCCATCAAGGTCTGCGCGTGCGAAAGGCGGGTGTGCTGGGCGTTGAGCTCATCCCACTCGTCAGCGCGAGGGGAAAGCTTGTCCAGCTCTGAAATCTGCCACTGCAGGCGTTCACGCTCGCGCTGCAGATTGTCCTGGGCAGACAAAGCCTGCTCCAGTGCTTGGCTGGTCTGGCGCCAGCTCTGCCATAGTGATTTGAGCGAGGTGGTGTCAATGCTGCCATAGGTGTCCAGCATGGCCCGGGCTGCATCGGGGCGGGTCAGGCTTTGCCATGCGTGCTGGCCGTGAATATCGATGAGCTGATCGCCCAGATGGCGTAGCTGGGTTGCTGTTGCGGGTGATCCATTGATCCATGCGCGGCTTCGGCCCTGACTGTCGATCACGCGGCGAAGCAGTAGTTCTTGCTCTTGTGAAAAACCGGCTTCTTCAAGCCAGGGGCGCAGGTTTTGAGGGCAGTCAAACTCGGCGCAGATGTCGGCTTGATTGCAGCCTTCGCGCACTACCTGCGCATCGGCGCGGGCGCCCAGCACCAGTTGCAGGGCATCCAGCATGATGGATTTTCCTGCCCCGGTTTCGCCGGTCAGTACCGTAAAGCCAGCTTGCCAGTCCAGATCGAGGGACTGAACAATCACAAAGTCCTGCAGGGCGATGCGCTTCAAAGCCATGATCAGGAGCCCCCTTCATTCCAGCCCAGTTTTTTGCGCAGGGTGGCAAAATAATTCCAGCCCTTGGGGTGCAGAAAGTGCACGCTGTGATCGGCGCGGGTGACCAGAATGCGGTCGCCGTGCTGCAGCGATGCGAGAGATTGCATGTCAAAGTTCGCGCTGACATCGCCGCGCCCGCCGACGACTTCAATCGTGATCTCCTGCGCATCGGGCAGAACAATGGGGCGGTTGGAGAGGTTGTGCGGCGCAATGGGTACCATCACCCACGCGGGAATAGAGGGGTGCAGCATGGGCCCGCCGGCAGACAGCGCATAGGCGGTAGAGCCGGTGGGCGTGGCCACAATCAGACCATCGGCGCGCTGGTTGGAGACAAAGTGCCCGCCCACCTCAATGCGCAGCTCCACCATGCCAGAGGTTGAGCCACGGTTGACCACCACATCGTTCATGGCCTGGGCTTCAAATACGCATTGACCATCACGCATGACGCGGGCGTGCATCAGGGGGCGCTCGTCCTCCTCGTACTCGCCTTGCAGAATGGGCGTGATGGAGGCTTCAAACTCATCCAGCGCAATATCGGTGACAAAGCCAAGGCGCCCTTGGTTAATACCGACTAGCGGCGTGCCGTAGCGAGCCAGATGACGGCAGACGCCCAGCATGGTTCCATCGCCACCCACTACCAAGCCCAGGTCGCAATGCTTGCCCAGGCCATCCACGTCCATACTGGGGTAGTCAGACAGGCCTGCATAAATCGCGGACTGGGTATCCAGAATCACCTCGCAACCCAGACTACGCACATAAGACGCAATGCGCAGCAAAGCCTCGCTGGCAGCGTCGGATGGGGCTCCTGCGTTGGGTGTGTGGTACTTGCCGATCAAGGCAATATGGCGGAACGTGGATGTCATCTGGGAAATTACATCATTAAAATGAAATCATGCTCGACGAACGTGCCAAGTTATTGCTGAAAGCGCTGATTGAGCGTTACATCGCTGATGGTCAACCAGTCGGCTCGCGCACTCTTTCGCGTGCATCCGGGCTTGAATTGTCGCCTGCCACCATCCGCAATGTGATGGCCGATCTGGAAGAAATGGGGTTGATCATCAGCCCGCACACCTCCGCAGGCCGTGTGCCTACCGCAAGAGGGTATCGACTGTTTGTCGACACCATGCTGACGGTGGACCGCTCCAACCTCATCACGCCAGGGCTGATCCATGAGCAGCCGCAGAAAGTGATCGCCAATGCGGCTAACCTGCTGTCCAACCTCTCCCAGTTTGTGGGCGTGGTCATGGTGCCGCGCCGCAGCTCCGTTTTTAAGCACATTGAATTTGTGCGCCTGTCGGAGCAGCGCTTTCTGGTCATCATCGTCTCGCCTGAAGGCGATGTGCAGAACCGAGTGATCTTTACCGACGTGGATTACGAATCTTCGCAACTGATCGAAGCCTCGAATTTCCTCAATCACCATTACGCCGGCTTGACCATGGAAGAGGTCAGAACAAGGCTGCAGACCGAAGTCGAGCAGTTGCAAGGCGAAGTCGCCAGCCTCATGCAGGCCGCCGTGAATGTGGGTGCTGAAGTGATGAGCAGCCATGATCAGGAAGATGTGGTGATTGCCGGCGAGCGTAATCTGCTCTCGGTCAGTGATTTCTCCAGTGACATGGGGAATCTGCGCCGCGCTTTTGATCTGTTTGAGCAAAAAACGCAGATTCTGCGACTGCTGGATTTCTCTAATCAGGCCGATGGCGTGCGAATTTACATCGGTGGCGAGAGCCAGACCGTCCCGTTTGAAGACCTCTCCGTGGTGAGTGCTCCCTATGAGCTAGACGGTAAGGTTGTGGGCACCCTGGGTGTGATCGGCCCCACGCGCATGCACTACGACAAGATGATCCAGATTGTCGACATCACATCCAAATTGGTGAGCAATGCCCTGAGCCACAAGCGTTAGGCCCTACAATGGCAGAGTTTTTCTGGTGGCAGCCACGGCTGTTGTCAGTGCTGGGGCGTTAGCTCAGTTGGTTAGAGCAGAGGACTCATAATCCTTTGGTCGTCGGTTCAAGTCCGCCACGCCCTACCATTTTTTCTAATGGAAACAACAGCTTAGGCTTGCGCTGTTGTGGCAAAGGCTATTCACCATAGCCCCTGAGGTAACAGTTTCGGTACATTGAACCGAAGGCACCTCATGGCAAGCATCATTAAGACACCCTCTGGCACCTGGAAGGCCATCATCCGCAAGCGCGGCTTTCCCACCACTATCAAGACTTTCCGCGTCAAACGAGATGCCGATGATTGGGCTCGCACGACTGAGGATGAAATGGTGCGAGGCTTGTACATTCGGCGACAGTCCGCGGATCGCATGAAATTAGCCCAGGCGCTGGAGCGCTATGCGACCGAAGTGACTCCCACTAAGAAGCATTACACCCAGCTCGGTGAGCGATCGCATCTTGCTGCCTTGACTAAGTTCTTTGGGGCGTACTCCATGAGCGCGGTGACGCCTGAGCTGGTGGCTAGATTTCGTGATCAGCGCTTGGCTGACGGCAAGGCAGCCAACACAGTTCGGCTTGACTTGGCGCTCTTGGGGCACCTTTATTCAGTTGCTATGCGTGAATGGGGTGTAGGGCTCGTCTACAACCCGGTGCGAATGATTAGGAAGCCTGCTCCTGGTGCTGCCCGCGACAGGCGCTTGGATGCTGGTGAAGAAGCACGATTGTTTGCCGCAGTGGCAGCACATAGCAATCCCATGTTGAAGTGGATTGTGGAGCTGGCTATTGAGACCGGAATGCGCCGATCTGAAATAACTTCATTAAAGCTAGAGCACGTGGACATTGAGCGCCGTATCGTCAGACTGCTTGACACTAAAAACGGTGAGCCGCGAACCGTGCCACTCAGTCGGCGGGCCACTGAGGTGATGCGTGAGGCTATTTCTAATCCTGCTCGTCCTGACGATACCCGTCTTATATTTTTTGGAGAGCCTGGCCGGGATGGTCAGAGAAGACCGTGGCAATACGATCGCGTGTGGCGCCAAATTTTGGCGAAGGAAGGGTTTCGTGACCTTCACTTCCACGATCTTCGTCATGAGGCTGTAAGCCGCCTAGTTGAGCGAGGCTTTAGCGATCAAGAGGTGTCTGCGATCAGTGGGCACAAGTCCATGCAGATGCTGAAGCGATACACCCATTTGCGAGCGGAAGATCTGGTTGCCAAGCTAGATCGAAGAAGTGATTTGAATTATTTTGATTGACTAGATGTTAGTTGCTGAAGGGCGAAAATCGTTCCAAGCCTTGTTGTTTATTAATTAATGCCAAGTGACATATGCAAATAGTCAGCATTCTTAAAATTTTCTCTGCTGATGGTGCCTCAACAGCTGAAAAATAGCTGCTTCATGCTATGGATTCAACTGGGTCATTCACGATGCTGAGCCTAAACGGCTGCAATCAGCAAAACCTGTAATATCAAATCCCGAACTCAGCGCCGCCCAGGGGCGGGCTGGGTAGTTCGTATCTCAGAGTATGCTGATTTTGTCTGCTGCAAAAGGCCAAATAAAATGAGTTGCAGTTCTGCGCTGTAACTAGTCAGGGCCTCAGCGTCAACTGCATACTGAGCTCGCAGACTCAGATATCAATGCAGGCGTAAGTGCTGATAGTGAAGCGTGTTGGGGTCCAATAGCGTTCCAAAAGAAGATCAAATTGTCCATAGTCATTGGAACGCGCGGACGGGCTGAAAACATGTTTTTAATCAGCTTGGAGCGATCAACGCGAACCAGATCCCTCGCAGCCGCAGTATCTGAATTCAACACCCTAGTCAATTCTTCGGAGACCTGTCCACGGATCCGAATCTTTATCAAATTGGGGAGCATTGCTGACCAATTTTTGCTTTTGTAGTGTCTGTACGCGAGTTCATCAAATATTCTGCCCATACTCCATTCTGATGTTTCCAGTGTCGCCACGACACCGTTCAGTGCTCTACTCAAGTCATCATGATCTTGCCAGCTCTCCTTGGCTTTATAGCGAAGGTCGTGTTCAACTTCGTGCCACCCCTCTGACAAGATGCTTCGTAATTGCACTTCAAAGCAGGTATCTAGCGGATCGCCAGCAGCCGCGCGCTGAAAGCTCACTATGAGGTCTGTAGGAAGCCTGAAAACTAAATTGTATCGAGTGACTGAAAACTGGTCTCGCTCTGGTTTATCTATGGTCGATGATATTTCATCGTAAATATATTTTGATGCAAGAATTGACTTTACAAGTGCAATATCTTCAGGGAAATAAAGAGCGACTCTAATTCCAATCGCATCCTGAATTAGCTTACCGCTAGCGCTATATTTTCCAGGATCTTTTTGTAGTTTTATACTAAGCGAATCAGTATCTTTGCCTCGAGCAAAAACTCTGGACAGAATGCCGACACTAAAAATTGATTCCTCAACTTGGCGGCGAATTTCCTCAGCAATATGCTTAAAATTGCTTTGCATCATAATCTCCCGAGAATTCGCCTAATATCTGGCAGACGATCAAAATTTAGTTCAACAAAAGATGCATGGTTTGGCTGAAGAAGAAGTCCGTTCTTTTTAAGACGAATTATTGCCTCATACATTTCATTTGGCTTGTAATCTCCGCTCGCTGTGCAAATACCAGAAATTGGACGATGTTTGTGAATAAGCTTTTCCCGTCCAATAGGCCAGAATTTTTCGAGTACATGTCGCTCAAGTAACTGAGAGTATTCTTCTGGTTCGTCTAAATTAATTGTACTGGCCTGAATCGCATCACGAAGGAAGGCGGTATCGCCAGAATCTCCCAGTAAATATATTTTTCCGTCGGATGTACCAATTGCATTATTGGCTCCATAGAACTTACAATTCAAAAATGTTACATTCTCCATTGATGCCAATAAAAATTGGCAATTTCTAAAGGTGCAATCATTGAACTGAAAATCTGTAATGGGCGCTGATCCAAGATTAATATTATCCAGATCCAAGCCTTCGGCTTCGTCAGATGAAAGTAGAAAGTCCACTCTACCGCTTAGTTTTGCGGTAAAATCTATTCGATATGATATTGAAGTAAATTCGAGTGAGTCTCGAATTCGATCTAGCAGTTCAGCCTTGTCATCATTCGTGCGAGGCCCATAAGACATCACGGCTGGCTCAAGAAATCTTAGATCATCATTTAGCCAATCCGGGTCATGCAAGATATTGGTTGAAACGAAATAGCCGAGGACGAATTCGTTTATGAAGCCAATTTTTCTCTCGTCCTTGTTGCTTCGATCAAGCAGTGCATGACTGGCAATTTTATTTGCAAGAAACTCCCTGTCTGGGCGGTCTGCAGCGGGGTACAGTGCTAAAGAAGCCTCAAGTTCTGGGAGGCATGACCGTTGCACTAATTCGACTATATAGTCTCGCTGCTCTGATGTATAACCGAGGGATACCATATCGCTTGCGATCATGGTTAGTATTGACTTCTGGGTGCCAACACTCATTTTTAGATCCTGGCGGATCTGTTCACGCTCAAGTAAGAAATCGAAGTACTTCTCCACAAGATCCTGCGGGGATTGCACTACTGTGTCAAATTTTTCTTTTGGGATGCATCTTAGATATGAAAGAAGGACTGGGTTTGACAGCCCACTTTGTATATTCAGTGCGGTAGCATTTATGGCTTGGAGACGATCCTCGGGTAGCCAGTCCGAAATTGTAGGCTCTCCAATTCTGATACGAACCAGCTGGAAGTTATCGGCATTATTTGCTGCCCATGAATGAAATGCATCTCCTTCGAATAATATTGTGCGTCGTGTTGTAAGAACAATCTTGGCATTTCCTGTTAGGAATTGACCGATTGTTTCAAGCATTGGCTCATGTTTATCGAATTCTTCTGTATCATCTGTTTTTCTCAGTAATTCATCGAAGCCGTCAAGAATTGTCACTACGCGACCATTGACCATTTCGGATTGCACAAGCCTAGAGCTAAGTGTTGGGAATTTCCTGTCTATCTCATCGAGCAAAACGTATCTAAAAATTGGAGCTTTTCTGTTACGAGAGAGCTCAGAGAATAGTGGCAAGTATTCGGCATTACGTATTAATAAGTGGACAATTTCATATGCTGTACATGTTTTCCCAAATCCTGCTGCTGCCTCAATAAGAAATAGCATAGGCTTGTTTGTACTTAGACGCGATACAACTTCCTCCGCAGGAGATAGGTCTCCTTTTTTTCCATTTACGCTGTAAGGTGCATTTATATATGTATATATTGCATCATCCGAAAAAGGCCGGACAATACCGCTTGTAAAATTAGTATAATCTCTTTGTAGGCGATCTATTATGGTTGATACCGAGAAGAATCCTTGAAAAAGTTCATACTCAGTTTGTTTGGCAGTAAGATATTTACGAATCGTGCACGCAAAACCTGCACTCGAGAAATCCTTAAATGCTGTTTCTGTTTGAGCATTCTCGCAAAGAGGTACTATATCAGCGTTGTCAAAATAACCAGTCTTCAGTGTGAATACAATAACGCCTTCTGCATCGTATATCTTTGCTATCTCAAAACCGTATCGCTTATATATTTCTTCTAATTCACGCTTCAAAGGGATGCTCAATCTTTACCTTTCGAGTGGTCTGCCACGCCAGAGATCTGGAGTGAAGAGTTGATCTGTGTATTTGTCAGTGTATAAGATCTAAGGCCTGGTTCATTCATTTTGCTGATGGCCTTTGATACGAAGCCCTGCAGAGGAAAAATGATCATTCCGATTTTTCCGTTTACGATTAATTGAGTGTGTAGCAGAGATTTATAAAGACCATCTTTCATCAATTATCAGGGAAGTGTGCTCGATAGCTGTCTCAGAATTTTACATAAGTACCCCTGACAAAGCTACGGAAGTAGAAACTTTTGATCGATATTTGGGTTGTTTCTGAGGTTTGAACAATTTGCGTACGTCGCTAGAGAGGAAAGACTTTTAAAATAATCTACGCACGCATCTGGTCAAAAAACTTGTACTAGCCGTAATCGCTGCAAAAGAGACAGTGATCGAAAAATGCTTAGACAGCAGCAGTGCGTGATAGCGTCTGGTCATGCAAGTCATGCAAGTCATGCAAGTCATGCAAGTCATGCAAGTCATGCAAG
>NZ_JAVXSJ010000006.1:66072-154574 GCF_036643215.1 Comamonas sp.
TCATGCAAGTCATGCAAGTCATGCAAGTCATGCAAGTCATGCAAGTCATGCAAGTCATGCAAGTAGTGTGCCGTTGAGCATGCAGTTTCACTATGATTTGGATGATGTTGTAAAAATGCATAAAAATTAAAAATCAATTAATAACAATCACTTAGGTGAATTTTTTACCATATTCACCATATGCGCCATACTTCCGCGCATCGTTCCGTTTACTCAAACTTCGCTCATACCCGATGTGTTTCGGTTGTTTTCGGAGCTAGAGCATGACGAAAGAACAAGCCCTCACAAGCAAATACGGCACCTTGATGACGTTGGTGCATTTGGCCCAAGAACTTCATCGTTCACCCGATGGCCTTCGTATCAGTCTGCGCACCAATGTCGGCTGGGCAGGTCAAGTCAATGCAGCTCGTAAAAAATTCGGACGGCGAGTGTATTTTGATACCGCAAAAATCGCGGAAATCATCGAACAAATGAACTGACCTGAGTTTGGAACTTCCTGGTGTCCGAGCTCCTTGATGAATCGCAAGCCGAGGTACGGCAACGGCAGTTGCGCGTGTCTGATTCAATTGCGTGGCTCAAGCAACGTACTGAGGAAGTGCAAGCTAAGGTTGAGAAGAAAGTTGCTAGTAGACCTGCTGAGCTGTTTCTACGAGGCATGGGTGAATTTAAAAGGGCAATGCCGAATCAGATAGCAAGATCGTCACTCTTTGCTCCCATCGCTAGAGGGCATCGGCAGCAGCTCATTGAGACGGTGCTTGTTACACGCTCAGATGCAGTCATGAGCTATTCGGGAGAGCAGCTCGATGAGGCTGATGCTGATATTACGTTGCAATTATTTTTTGAGGCCAAGAACCAGCCGCTAGGCCTGCCGGTCGCGGTTAATCGCGCAGCTTTGCTGCGTGCGCTAGGTAGGCAAACAAATGTGAGTCAGTACCAATGGCTCATGAGGCGGATGAAGGCACTAACCGAGGCAACCCTCATCGCGGAAGCAAAGCGCTCGGATGGCACCAGGAAGTACAGTGTCGGGAAAACAGATGCGTTTCACATTGTTCAGAGCTTTGGCTATGACTCAGTCACAAAGACCTATAACTTCACGCTGGATTCGCGTTGGACAGTGCTGTTTGGCAACGATGAATATGCCCTTCTGGATTGGGAGAAGCGAAAGCAAATAGGCCGGGGGCAAGATATGGCCAAATCTCTTCAGCTGCTTGTGGCCACGTCGAGTGACCCCATACAACGCTATGTGCTGGAATGGCTCAAGGAAAAAATGCAGTACAGGGGGCGAATGCGAGATTTCAAGAAAGCCCTAGCGCGTGCATGTCGGGAACTGGAGCGCTTGAACATCATTGCCAATTACAAAGTCGAGATTAGTACTAAAGGTAAACAACAGCTATCGATCTGGATGACAGTATCCGCATAGCGTCGTGCCTTGCCCGGGTGCAGATTCCAGTCTTTATGGTCACTGATTCCAAGGTTTCGTGGACAGTACGCTGATTTCATCTAGACGGCTAACCACCCAACTTGGACAGCTTGCTAATTCTGCTTTCGGCCATGAGCAGACACCCATGGTGCACCTCCGAACTACAGCTTCAAGCTGTGAGCGGTCTGCTGCCGGAAGGCAGACTTGATGAGGCAACACGACAAACCTGAGGTACCCATCAGCAGTCCTTCGTGTCGGCCGGCGATCGACCCAGAGCAGAAATCCACTAACGATTGAATTCAGCGGCTACCATAGGCCGTCCGCTGCAATGACGGGTTAGGCATCAGTGCCGCCATCTCCCAACTCTTTCAACTTAGTTGCAACTTCCTCCCGGTACTTATCAATGTTCTTGATCTGTTTGGACCGTCGCAATGTGTCTATGACCTCTCGAGCGATCAAGACGCCGCCAAATATCGACGTGAATTGGGCTCCAATCGCCAATCCTTTGGACCCACTGAATGCCAAATTTGATAGGGCGAAGAAGAGCCCCGTCATAACTCCAAATGCTGACGTTAGCAGAGTGATGAGTAATACGGCCTCAAGCAAGAACACTTGATGTTGCCCCGGCTCTTTAGCGATTTGTTCAATCTTCAGAAGCTCGCGCTTGAGCGCCTTTGTCTGCTGAAGTGACCGACTGCGATTCCGCTTAGCCCACCACTGGCCAATCGATGGTGTAACCAGGTTGACAAAAATTCCAATCGGAATGGCCAGCGCTAGGCCAAACCAAAAGCTGAAATTGAGTTGATCCATATTCGAGATGATCCGATCGCCTTCTGATGCCTAACGATTGACATGAGCTGCGTGCCGTAGGCATGTCGTCTCGATAGAAGTGTTAAGCGTCATCTTAGCTGTCTGCTTCGTCAGCATCAAAGCTGGCGAATATGCACGCATCGAGCTCGCATGGATAGATATCAAGTTCCTTCGCTATGCGTTGAATGATGTCTTGAACGAAGAGATATACGACTTCGTCGGTTAGTGCACTTCCTGGGCTCACAGCAGACGTAGATTCCTGGAACTCGGAGGGTAGCTCAGGGTCGTTTGCTGCCGTCAACGTTAAGCAGCTGGATGTCCATCTAATTTTGGACTACTGTCCACGAGCACTGGAACGGGCGATCAAGTAAGACTGGAATCTGCACCTGGGGTTAGAACCGCGCTGTTCATGATGAGACCAACTTGCCGCAGAAGCTCTCGATCAAAGTGCTCTGAGTCGGACTCAGACAACGTTAAGTAAGTGGTGCTGTACACCATGTGCAGGCACACAGGCCATTAAGGCCTGTATGGCCGCAGATCGGTGTGGATGAGTGGGGGCACATAGCTCACTGTCTGGACGACGTAGTAACAGCCACCTGCGCAGTGGCTCATCGTAATGCTCACGTCTTGCGGCTGACGTCATTGGCTACTGGCAGGCACTTGGTGATCTGTAGTTAGTAAGCGCAACCATCATCTCAAAATGCTATGGAGACTGTGGCTTGCCGATTTGAACAACACGCTAGATGCTCGAATTCAGCTCAGGTAATGAGGGAGCCTTGCTTTCCCTTGATTACGCGATTCCTGATTCAGGGCATCTGCATAGCATCGCTCCGTCATCTGCATAGCGTCGCTCTTCATCTGCATAGCATCGCTCTTCATCTGCATAGCATCGCCCAAGGGTGCTTCAAGGTACTGTCACTGTTGGATTTTTTGACGCGTTGCCGCCCTTTACCTTCTTATTACCTTTTTCTTACCTAGCGTGACCTGTGGATAGGCAGTTGTTCATGGCTTCATTAAGCAACTGCTAACTGCTAACTGCTAACTGCTGGGTGCAGGCCATCCGCCCACGCTCCGCCTGGAAAAATTGGCCTTTGCTTTTTGAGCGCTGGCGTTACTTGGATTTTTTCCAGGCCTTGGCCGGTGCGGGTCTGCCAAATGGATGACCTGAGGGGAAGGTGGAAATGCGCGTCCTTAAGCGCATCCTGAGGTCAACTCTTTAGGGCTTGCTGGTCTTTTGCTTATGTTCTGCTGATCTTTTGCTGATGCCCTATTGAGAGTTGCTGATGTTTTGCTGATACCGACTGCGTTGCAGCACGTGGTCGGTATTCGATGGAGTGTCTTGGACACTGCGGCAACTCAATTGAACGAACTTCGCTGCTTAGTGGAACATAAAGAACGTGACACGCTGTAGGTGGTTTTTAATGATTTTTTCTTTTTAAATCATTGAGTTAATGAGTGGTACACGCAAGCCGAAATGTGCTCCATTGCGAGCACATGTGATGGCGTCCTGTTGGGGCCGTGAATTTGCAGTGAGACTGCAGTGGCGATGCAGTGAACTTGCGGTGTAAGTGCAGTGATAAGGCCGTGAATCTGCAGTGCCAGTGCAGTAGTTGCTGAGGGGCTATGTAAAGACAGGGCCGCGTGCTTTGCTCGCTAGGAATGCTTCCCAAGCGTCTGTAACCGTCCCGCTCCCGCCCGAGAGGGCTATCCAGTGCTTGCGGTTGGCCTCATCAAGTTGGCTCCACCAATCTTCACGTGCCCGCTCGTAGGCGGTGGGCAAGTCTTCTGCCCAATCCGGTAATGGCAGATGTTGACCTGGTTGGAGGTACGCTCTAAAACAAGGAGTCGGTTCGCGCTTCATGCGTGTGGATCCTAGAGTTGTTGGACGATGTGGAAAGTGGGGCAAATTCTTAGCTTCTACTGGCAATTCAAACCCTCTTGTGAAGAGCTTGTTTGGCTTTTGGCCTGGGATTTCTCGGTACACCAGCGGTACACCCACCAGTTCTATCGAACTCCATCAAATTTCGCTAACTTACTGTCACTAAAATACTTTTAGCTTCTGCAGGTTTCGGTGCACTTCGGTACACTTCCCTAGGCAAGCACAAACCTGCCGAAACTCATAATCCTTTGGTCGACAGTTCAAGTCTGTCACGCCCTACCAAACATGTATCAAGCCTGTCATCTTCGTCGGTGACAGGCTTTTTCTTTGCCTGATTGCGAAAAATTTGCTGATTTGGTCTGAGAGGTGTTTTTTCACCGCTAGAATACAACCCTGTTGCGGCTGTAGCTCAGCTGGATAGAGTACTTGGCTACGAACCAAGGGGTCGTGGGTTCGATTCCTGCCAGCCGCACCAAAAACGTCTAGCCTCAGAACTGAAAAGTTCTGAGGCTTTTTCGTTTCTTGCTCTCAGATGTGTTCTGGCTTCAGGCCTTGGGGATATGTAGAGTGAAAGTGCTGCCATGACCCAGTCGGCTGCTGATCTGCAGGCTGCCGCCATGGCGCTGGGCTACGGTGCGGGTAAAGGCCAGGCCCAGACCCACACCATCCATGCGCTCATGCTGCTGCAGGCGCTCGAAGGGCTGGCTGAGTTTGGTCAGCGAGGCTTCATCCATGCCCGGGCCGTGATCGCGCACGGCAATGCCCCAGCTCTGGGCGTCTTCCACAATGCGGCATTCGACGATGGCGGCTTGATCGCTGTCCTGCGGCTTGCCGTATTTGATGGCATTGGTCAGCAGGTTGATGACGGCGCGGTGCAGCAGGCCGGGGTCGCCGTGCACGCTGGCTTCAGTCTCTGGCAGCTCAAACACCAGCTGCACGTTTTGCTGCTGGGCTTGTGTCCAGCAGTCAGATACGGCTTGATCGGCGAGCAGGCCTAGGTCCAGCAGTTCGCTGCGGTAGTTTTGCTCTTGCGCTCTTGCCAGGTGTACAAAGTCGTCTGCCAGTTGGAGCGATGACTGGGCGTAGCTTTCAATGCGGGCAAACAAAACGTCTTCAGACTCGATGCGTTTGCTGGTGCGTTGCATCTCCAGCAGCGTGATGATGGAGCCGACTGGCGCGCGTATGTCGTGTGAGATGAATTGCATGGCCTGATCGCGCTGGGCCTGTGCGCTGCGTAGGTCGCTGATGTCGATCAGCGTGATCAGCCAGCCGGATGTGGGCGGTGCCTCAAATGCCTGACTGAGCAGCATGAGATAGCGGCCCTGCGTGTCGCGGCCCTCGCTTTGGCGGGGCAGGGTGGCTTGCTGGAGGGCGTTGCGGCTGAGCAGTGGCGCGCTGCTGGCGGGCAGGCTTGCAGAGTGGTAGTCGTGGCTGGTGGCGTTGTGCAGGCCGGCCAGCAGGGTAATCAAATCATCGCCTTGCTTGAGGCTGGTGCCCAGACTTTCAATGTGGCGGTAGGCGGCGGTGTTAGCCAGCAGCACCATCCCGTCGCGGTCGCAGACAAAGGTGGCCGATGGCAGCTGGCGCAGGCTTTCGCTCACAAAGTGGTGCAGGGCGCGCAGCTGGCGGGAGGCTTGCTCGACGGCGGCAATGCGCTGGTCGAGTGCATCGCCTTTGAGAGCGCTGGTGCTGATGACCGGCAGGCCCTGGCCTTGCAGGTCTTGCAGTTCCAGCGCGAGAAAGCGGGTGGCGGCTCGCAGGCGCAGCCAGCTCCACAGCGGGTAGGCGAGAGAGAGGCCCAGTAGAGCCGCAGCGGGTGCAGTTTGCACATGGCCCCAGCGCGGGGCAAGCCCGGCGATAAGCAGGCTGAGTAGTGCCAGCAAGGCGCTGGCAATCAAGCCGCCGGAGGGGCCGACCCATGCCAGCGCAAGCAGGCCCAGCAGCACAGGCAGCAGATTGAGTGCGCGGTTGAGGGAGGGCGAGGCCGCTTCCAGATGCGTATCGAGCAAGATGCCGTTGAGCACATGGCCCAGCATTTCCACATTGGAGACCAGGCGTGCATCAAAGCCGATAGGTGCGGTGAATTTTTCACCCAGCCCAGCGGCGGTAGCGCCAATCAGCACGTATTTACCGCGAAACGCTGCGGGGGGGATGTTGCCGCGCAGAACGTCGATATAGGAATAGGTGGTGAACGGTGACTGATGGCCTTGCTGCTTGTCTTGCGCAGCGCTGGCAAAGGCGATGAGCTGGGGCTGCAGGCGTTGCCATGTCGCTCCAGGCTTGGTGGGTGTTTGAGCCGCTTGAGTGGGCTGGCAGGGCTGAGTGGTTTCGCCCACGCAATGTAGGCTCAGAGCCATATGCCACCAGAGCTGGCCGGGCCGCCCTTCTTGTGCGTAAAAGCGGCGCACCACGCCATCGGCATCCATGGGCATTTGCGTGTGGCCCAAGGCTGCGGCCACGCTGGCAAGGCCTTGCAGTGGTGGTGTAGCTTCGCCCTGCGCGGCGCGGGTGATGGGCAGAACTACCTCGCCGCTTTTTTGCAGCGAGAGTTGCAGCAGAAGGTCATCGCCGGGGTAGTCCAGATCTTCTTCGCTGAAGACGATATCCAACCCAATGGCGCGAGGCTGGCCCTGCTGAATGCGTTCCAGCGCAGCGGCGTGCAGGGCGCGGCGCCAGGGCCAGCGGCCAATGCTGTCAATGCTGTCGTCATCAATGGCGACGATGACGATATCGGGTGATGCAGGGCGCTGGTGCAGCCAGGCCGAGGTGTCTTGAATGATGCCGTTGATGCGTACCAACTGATTGCTGCCGCTAAGCCAGTACGTCAGGCCGAGCAAAAAGGCGCTGAGCAGCAGCCAGCTCAGGCGCAGGTTTTGCAGGCGGTTTTTGCGTTCGGGTGGTGCTTCAGTCATGCAGAGAGTGCGGTGAAGCAGTCATAAAACAATAGCTGCCAGCGCTTGATAGCTCTTGGTTTAAGGCATGAATCCCATGACATTCCATTGAAATCATGGGCTGGCAGCTACTGTTTTTACTGGCGCATCAGGCGGGAGCCATCGCCAGAGGTCAGGGTCTGGCCCTCGACCGAGGTGACCGAGTTGCCGGTCTGGAACTGGCGTGCTGCCGAGAAATTGCTGCGCAGGCCGTTGCTGTCTTCCACCTGCATTTGCAGGTAGTAAGCACCGACGGGAAGGTCTTGTGTGCCCCACTCGGGCTGCGTGATCCAGGTGTCGACCACTGGCGTGGCAAAGCCGGGTTCGCTGGCCACGACGATGCGGTAGCGCTGGCCTTCTTCACCGGCCCAGCGAATGTTGCGGCTGCCCTCACCCGCGCTGCCGTCCAGTTGCAGGTCTGGCGATTTGGGGGCGTGGGCCAGTTTCAGCTTCTGGGGGGCGGCGAATGGGCCAGCATCCCGCTGACCATTGCTGAGTGTTCGAATGCTGGCAACGCGCCACTGGTACTCGCCCACGGGCAGCTTGGCCAGCGCATCGGCGGGCAGGGTGCAATCTTTGAGGTCGCCCGCATCAAGCAGGGGCTGGGCGAAGTTACCAGCGGCATCGGCCACCTGAATGCGATGGGCGGAGGCCTCAGTCACCTTGGTGCATTGCAGGCCGCGCTGGCCCAGACCGACAGTTGCATCCGGTTCTGGCGATTCGTAGTGCGGAGGCACGGGGTGGGCCTTGACGCGCAGAGCCTGCAGGCTGCGGGCGCCAGGAATGCCATTGACATCAATGGCGCGAATGGCGGCGATGTAGTTGCCGTCTTCCACGCCCGTCAGGCGGGCGGGCGATTGTGTGAACATGCCGCCGCGCACGATCTGGGTGATTTCTTTGTCTTTGGCCAGTTGCACCTGATAGCGCACCGCGCCGGGCATGGCAGGCAGGGGCAGACTGACCCAGTTGGCGTCTTCCGCCAGTGCGGGCCACGCAGCAATATCAGGCGCCCCCAGCATGGCTGCAGGCTTGCCCAGCTGGCCGCTGGCCGAGACGGCAAGGCCTTGGCCGGGCTTGAGCAGGGCAGAGGGCTGACCCGCCTGAATGGCGACCGAGCCTTCATCCACAGCTGCAGCGGTTTGGCCTGCAGCATCGGTCAGCACCAGAAACTGGGTGCCGCGCACGCTGGTGGATGCAGCCAGTGTGCGCACTTCAAAGCGGCGTTCACCATTGGTCTGCTTGGGCACAGATGCCTCAATTCCGCCTTCGCGCAGGTCGATGACGGATTGCAAACTGCCGGCGCGGCCCTTGCGGCGCATCTGGCGCAGCTCTACATCAGACTCTGACTGCACCCGCACCAGCGACCCATCAGCCAGACGCACAGATACAAAGGCGTTGGCCGGAACCTTGAGCGAGTCACCTTCCTGCAGCAACTGGCCTTTTTGCACCGCTTGCGAAGCGGCACTGACCACATTGGCGGTGTCTGCGAGATGGCTCAAAGAGCGTGAGCTGCGTACATCACCCTGCACAAACTCTACCGATGCCGTGGCTGCGCGCAGCAGACGGGTCGGAATTTCAAGCATCGAGCCGGGGCGCAACTGAAAGGGGTTGTCCACGCGATTGTGGCTTTGCAGCGCGGTCCAGTGCGTGCGGTCGCCCAGATAGCGGGCGGCCAGCATTTCCAGTGTGTCGCCAGCCACCACGCGGTGCACGATAAAGTCGCCGCCGCGTTGCTTGGGTGTGATCTGGGCGTTGACTGCATTGGCCCCCATCAGCCCTGCCAATGCCACCCAGAGCGCACCTGAGCCCAAGCCATACAGCGAGGCGTGGGTTGCAAAGCGGGACTGAGGGCGAATAGGCATTTTTTGAAGGTGGGGTGTGGGGTTGGTGCTATTAAAAATCAGGCGGCGCTGGGCTCTTCGGCCTCAGCGGTTTCGGGGGCATCCAGGCGGTAGCCATAGCCATAAATAGCGGAAATGGCATAGGGCTGTCCAGCACGCAGATTGAGCAGGTTGCGCAGGCGCGAGACATGGGTGTCCAGCGAGCGCGATTGCACCTCGGCGTTATGACCCCATACCACTTCGCGCAAATGATCGCGCGAGAGCAGGCGGCCCCGGTTCTGGAACAGCGTCAGCGCCAGCGTGTATTCGCGGTGTGTGACTTCCACGGGCTTGTCATCCATCTCAATGCCATTGGTGGCGGTGAGAAAACGGTAAGGCCCGAAAGTCAGAACGCTTTGCGCAGCCAGCGGGTAGGAGCGGCGCAGCAAGGAAGAGATGCGCGCGCGTAACTCACCCGCACGGATAGGCTTGATCATGAAATCATCAGCACCGCTGGCCAAGCCTTCAATAATGTCGGCCTCTTCGCTGCGGTGGGTGATGAAGATGATGGGTACATCTTTGCTGATCTGCTCGCGCACCCAGCGCACAACATCGGGGCCCTTGGTGTCGGGCAGTTCCCAGTCGATCAGTAATAGATCAAAGCTCTCGCGTCGCAGCGCTTGCTGCAGCGCGGCGCCTTTGAGGAAGGTGTGGCAACTGTGGCCTGCTTCTGTGGCGACTTGGCGCAACAGTTCTAATTGCAAAGGATCGTCATCCAGGGCGGCAATACGCATTTCTCATCCCTTTCGTGCGAAGTATTGAATCTCCACTGCCCGGCAATGGCTCGGGCAGCTCTCTCCATGATTCCAGCGCAGTTTACTGCTCTGCGGCTTCTCGCAACTGTTCAAGCGCCTGAAGCACTTGTTCGTCACTGATTCCGTCAAGCGACTGCAGGCGAGGTTTGATCGCTTCCAGAGCCGCTGCGCCTTCACGCTGCAGCTGAGCAATGCTCTGACCTGCTTCCTTGGGGGCGGTAAAACCCTGGCTTTGCAGCAGCAGCTGGCCATCGGCGGCCACGAGCTTGAAGTAGAACTGGCCATCCGCCTCACGGTACTGCTTGAACTGGGGCAGGGCTGTTTTGGCCGTCTTTGCCTTGGCTTTGCTGGTCTGCGCCAGATTGCGAATGCCCACGGCGCTGCGCAGCTGCTGCAGCAAGGGAGTGGCCAGCTTGCGGGCCTTGATGCCACCGGCTTGCAGAATCTCTTCCAGCTCGGCGGGGTGGGCCATCAGGTATTCATAGCGCTCGCGCATGGGCGCGATTTCGCGGTCGATGCGCTCGAACAGGGCCTGCTTGGCATCGCCCCAGGCAATGCCTGCGGCGTATTGCTGGCGCAGGGCTTCGGTTTCTTCGGCGGTGGCAAAGGCTTGATAGATCTGGAACAGGGCCGAGCCTTCGACTTCCTTGGGCTCGCCGGGCGCGCGCGAGTCTGTGGTGATGCCGTTGATGAGCTTTTTGAGCTGCTCACGCGGGGCAAACAGCGGAATCGTGTTGTTGTAGCTCTTGCTCATCTTGCGGCCATCAAGGCCGGGCAAGGTTGCAACGCTTTCTTCGACCACGGCTTCGGGGAGGGCAAAGTATTCGCCGCCGTAGATGTGGTTGAAGCTGGAAGCCATGTCGCGCGCCATCTCCAGATGCTGGACCTGATCGCGGCCCACGGGCACTTTGTTGGCGTTGAAGACCAAGATGTCAGCGCCCATCAGCACGGGGTACATGAACAGGCCTGCGGTCACGCCGTCGTCAGGCTCGGTGCCTGCGGCGTTGTTTTTGTCTACGGATGCCTTGTAGGCATGAGCGCGGTTGAGCAGACCCTTGCCGGTCACACAGGTCAGAAACCAGGTCAGCTCGGGGATCTCGGGGATGTCCGACTGGCGGTAGAAAGTGACGTGTTCGGGGTCCAGACCGGCGGCCAGCCAGCTGGCGGCAATCTCGATGGTGGAGCGCTGCACGCGATCGGGGTCCTGGCACTTGATGAGCGCGTGGTAGTCGGCCAGAAAGTAGAAGTTCTCTACGTTCTTGTTGCGGCTGGCCTCAATGGCGGGGCGCATCATGCCTGCGTAGTTACCCAGATGTGGGGTGCCGCTGGGGGTGATGCCGGTCAGGAAACGGGTAGTGCTCATAGGAATCAACAGCAAAAATCGATAGCAGTCTGCCGCGCCTGTGTCAGCGCAGCAAGGCCATGAAGGGGTAGAGGATCAGGTCGATGGCCGAGTAGCCGAGGCTCATCAGCGGGCGCAGCCAGTAGCTGCCGACCACGCCGAGCAGAACCAGGCCCATGACGATGAAAAAGCCATAGGGCTCAACACGGGCTACGGCTTGCGCCTGCTTCCAGGGCAGCAGGCCAACCAAAATGCGGCCGCCATCGAGCGGCGGCAGTGGAAAGAGGTTGAAGGCCCACATCACAAGGTTGACTGTGATGCCGGCGCGGCACATCTCCAGGAAGAAGCGCTCGTTCTGGCCCAGTGCTACCAGCATCACCAGTACCAATGCCCAGAAAATGGCCTGTACAAAGTTGGATGCCGGGCCCGCCAGCGCCACCCAGATCATGTCGCGCTTGGGGTTGCGCAACTGGTCAAAGCGCACGGGAACGGGCTTGGCGTAGCCAAACAGAAAAGCCCCCGACGTGGCGAAGTACAGCATCAACGGCATCAGGATGGTGCCGACGGGGTCGATGTGCTTGATGGGGTTGAGCGTGATGCGACCCATCATGGCTGCGGTGTTGTCGCCAAAATGACGCGCCGCATAGCCGTGCGCCGCCTCATGAATGGTGATGGCGAACAGCACAGGCAGTGCGTAGATCAGGACGGTTTGAATGAGTTGGGTGAATTCCACCCGGTGATTGTCTCAGACGCTGCGCCTTGGCGCTGTCTCACTCTTGCACAAGTCAGCTTCAGGGCCTGAAATTCGGGTTGCACATAGTTGCCAGATCAAGCAATTGTTGCAAAATGCAACCCGCATGCAGCTTGGGGTCAGCGCTTGGCCGCTGCTCAGGTTGTATGCGAGTCAGATAAATCAACCAATAACAACGCGTTCGGCACAGCAGGGCTGGGCAAGGGGATCAATATGACGGTGAGCAATCGACTAGTGATTGCATTTGTCAGCATCAGCGTATTTGTGCTGGCGCTGATGGGCATTGCGTGGGTGGCTATGTCTGATGTGCTGACGGTGCTGCAAGCGGGTTCGCTCACGGCCCAGCAGTCGCAGCAACTGATGACTGAAGTCCAGCGCTCGCGCTGGTGGTTGCTGGCGCTGGGGGCCTGGGTGTTTATTTCTTGCGCGTGGTCGTGGTTCAGCCTGCGCCGGGGCATTGTGGCGCCTTTGCAAGAAGCGATCTTGATTGCCGAGACCGTAGCTGCGGGTGACTTGAGCAAAGAGTTTTCATCCAGCGCCACCGGTGAGTTTGGTCGTCTGCTGACAGCGCTGAGCACCATGGAAGACACGCTGACTGAACTGGTGGGGCGCATCAAACAGTCCACGGATTCGCTGGCCGTATCGGCCTATGAGATTGATGCAGGTAACTCCAACCTCTCCAGTCGCACCGAACAACAGGTTAGCGCGCTGACCGAAACGGCGGCCAGCATGGAGCAGCTCACCATCACAGTGCGCCAGAACGCCGAGCGCGCGCATTCAGCAAGCTCTCTGGCCGTGACGGCATCGGCTAACGCAGGGCGCGGCGGGCAGGTGGTCAATCAGGTGGTCGACACCATGGATGCCATCAGCGGCAGCTCACGCAAGATTGTGGACATCATTCAGGTGATTGAAGGCATCGCCTTCCAGACCAATATCCTGGCGCTGAACGCTGCCGTGGAAGCGGCCCGAGCCGGAGAGCAAGGCCGTGGCTTTGCCGTGGTGGCTAGCGAGGTGCGCTCTCTGGCAGGCCGCAGTGCGGAGGCTGCCAAACAGATCAAGGAGCTGATTACCGCCAGCGTTGCGCAGGTGGAAAGCGGCTCCGGCTTGGTGGGGCAAGCCGGTAGCACCATGCAGGACATCATGCAGTCCGTAGGCCAGGTGACGGGGTTGCTGGGTGAAATCTCCGGCGCGCTGAAGGAGCAAAGCGAGGGCATTGCCCACGTCAATACTGCCGTGGCGCACATGGACAGTACCAATCAGGAAAACGCAGCGCTGGTCATGCAGGCCACGCAGGCCGCGGCCGCGCTCAATGCCCGCACGCAGGATTTGCAGCAGGCCGTGGGTGCTTTCAAGCTGGATGACGACGATGTGCCCGCGCCCATGTTGTCGCTGCACCCAGCCATGGCGCCTGCGGGACGGCATGCGCCACTCGCATCAAAGCCAGTGCTGGCGTATGAAGAATACTGATTTCAAGTGAAATCAGGCTGTAGCCCAATATTGACAGGCGCTATGTGCTATCAATATTGGGTGAAGAGTTTTTGAGTTCAGTCGGCTTGAAGGCCGATGTCTTCCAGACTGCCCAAACCCTGACGCACCACGACGGGCGGGTTGTTCAGGGCCATGGGCGTGAGGTCCAGCACGGTGGTCGGCTGCTGCGGGCAGGCCCCGGAATCAACCACGGCATCGAGCTCATGCGGGAAACGCTCCAGAATCGATTCCGCATCGTTGAGCGGCTCGGTCTCTCCGGGAGCAATCAAGGTGGTTGCCAGCAGTGGTTCGCCCAGCTCCTCCAGCAGCAGTTGCAGGCCTTTGCGATCAGGCACGCGCAGGCCGATGGTCTTGCGCGAGGGGTGGCTCAGGCGCTTGGGCACTTCCTTGCTGGCTTCAAGAATAAAGGTGTAGGGGCCGGGCGTTGCCAGCTTCAGCAGGCGGTACTGGCGGTTGTCCACGCGGGCGTAATTCGCCAGCTCAGACAGGTCGCGGCACAGCAGTGTGAGGTGGTGCTTGTCGTTGATCTGGCGAATGCGGCGCAGCCGGTCTACGGCGTTCTTGTCATCAAGGTGGCAGACCAGGGCGTAGCTTGAATCTGTAGGCACTGCCAAGATGGAGCCCTTGCGCAGCATGTCTGCCGCCTGCTTGATGATGCGGGGCTGAGGATTCTCTGGATAGACTTCAAAAACGGTGGTCATGCGGGCTTTCGTTGAGGTTCAAGCACGCTGAATGCGGTCTTGCAGCAGCTCCCACACAGGGGTGAGCTTGCCGGGCAGGTAGGGAAGCTGTCCCAGGTCGATTTGTGATTCTTCGGGGCTGTGAAAATCGCTGCCGCGCGATGCGGCGAGATCGAACTCTTTAGCCATATCGGCATAGGTCACATATTCATGCGGGCGGTGGCTACCGGTAATAACTTCTACGCCTTGGCCGCCCAGCTGCTTGAATTCTGAAAACAGCGCGTATTCCTCAAGCGCGCTGAAGTCATAGCGCGCAGGGTGGGCAATGACGGCCACGCCGCCAGCATCCACAATCCAGCGCACGGCATCGCGCAGATTGGCCCAGACATGGGAGACATAGCCGGGTTTGCCTTCGGTCAGGTAGCGCCTGAAGACTTCATAGGTATCGCTGCAAACCCCGGTCTCCACCAGAAAGCGCGCAAAGTGGGTGCGCGAGACCAGCTCGGGGTTACCCGCGTGGCGCAGTGCGCCTTCGTAGGCCCCGGGAATGCCTGCTTCTTCCAGTAGACGCCCCATCTCGCGGGCGCGCGGGCCGCGGCCATGGCGGGTGTCGTACAGACCTTGCGTCAATTCGGCGTTGTCGGCATCAAAGCCCAGGCCCACGATATGCACGCTGCTGCCCGCGTAGCTGACGGAGATTTCTGTGCCCGTCAGATAGTCCAGACCCGCAGCCTTGGCCGCTGCGGCAGCGCGGTGCTGGCCGCCGACTTCATCGTGATCGGTCAGCGCCCACAGCTCCACCCCTCGCTCAGCGGCACGCTGGGCCAGTTGCTCAGGCGTCAAAGTGCCGTCGGAGACGACAGAGTGGCAGTGGAGATCGGTGTTCAGGTAGGTTTTTGGCACAGCTTCATTGTAGGTCGTCGCATTTTCTGTGTTGCCCGTACAGGCTGGAGCGGCTTTACCGACAAAGTGCTGCAGTGCGGAGTGCTTGATTTGTAACAATATTTAATATTCCCCGACCGATGACGATGATATGGGGATGCCGTTCCGGGCTGACACGGGCGCTGCCAACCGCTCATGGCGGTTTGGATCTGTGCAGCCTGGGGATTGCTCTTGCTCAACCGTATTGCTTAGATTGGTTTTCCATGAAGTTGAATCAGTTCACTGTGGCCCAAAAGTTGTGGGTGCTGGTGATTGGCCTGTTGCTGGGCATGTTGGTGGTGAACGCCGGCAGCCTGGTGTACTTACACAATGTCAACACCACCATTGCCGACAACGTAGACCGCACCCAGACCGCTGCCACCTTGGCGCGGGAATGGCGCAATCTCACCGAGACCAGTATTGACCGCTCCATCGTGGCGGCGATCTCCAGCGAGGAAAACCTGGTCGTGCAGCAGCGCCAGCTGATGACTCAGGGCATTGAGCGCATCAATGCCCTGCAAAAGCAGGTGGTGGAAACCGCTCGCTCCGAAGAGTCGCAAAAGGCGCTGGAAGGTATTGCGGAGCATCGCCGCAAGACACTGGAAATCAATGCAGCAGTACAGCAGGCCCGTAACAACAGCGACTTTGCTGCGACCTACGACCTCGTAGAAAAGCAACTGCGCCCCACCGCCAAGGCCTATATCGATGCCCAGGAAGCCTTTGTGCGCCTGCAAGAGCAGCACCGTGATCAGGCCAGGAGCAATGGCGAGCGGCTGCGCAGCAACGCCTACTGGGTCAGCGGCAGTGTGTGTGGCTTGCTGGTTTTGCTGGGCTTGGTTATGGCCGTGCTGATCGTGCGCTCCGTGACCCATCCCTTGAACGAAGCCGTGGCCCTGGCCAACACCATTGCAGGGGGCGATCTCACGGCCTCTGTCAATGCGGATCGCAATGACGAACTGGGTTTGCTTCTCAAGGCCTTGAATGCCATGACCGAGCGTCTGCGCAGCGTGGTCGGTCAGGTGCGCTCGGGGGTGGAATCTGTCTCCTCGGCCTCGGGCCAGATCGCCACGGGCAATCAGGACCTGTCGGCCCGTACCGAGCAGACTGCCGCCAATCTGGAAGAAACCGCCGCCAGCATGGAAGAGCTGACCGCTACGGTGACGCAATCGGCCGATACGGCCCGCCAGGCCAATCAACTGGCATCAACTGCTGCGCAGGCCGCAGAGCAAGGCGGTCAGGTGGTGCAGCGCGTGGTGCAAAGCATGGGCCAGATCACGGACAGCAGCCGCAGAATTGCCGACATCATCGGCGTGATCGATTCCATTGCTTTTCAAACCAATATCCTGGCGCTGAATGCGGCGGTAGAAGCCGCCCGTGCGGGGGAGCAAGGCCGTGGTTTTGCCGTGGTGGCCAGCGAGGTGCGAGCCCTTGCCAAGCGCAGCGCCGATGCGGCCAAGGAAATCAAGCAGCTCATCACCACCAGCGTGGACAACGTGCAGTCGGGCTCTCAGCAGGTGGAGCTGGCAGGCAAGAGCATGAATGAGATCGTGACCAGCGTGCGCCGCGTCAGTGATCTGATTGGTGAAATCACCGCCTCGTCGACTGAGCAGCGCGACGGTATCAATCAGGTGAATCAGGCCGTCACCAATCTCGATCAGATGACCCAGCAGAACGCGGCGCTGGTGGAGGAATCCAGTGCAGCTGCGCTGTCCATGCAAGAGCAGGCAGAGCGTCTGGCCGAGGTGGTTTCCATCTTCAAGCTAGGCCAAGAAAGCGGCTATGCCAAGGTGGCTGCACCCCAGCGCGCCGCAAGCCGCGCGGTGCCTGCCATGGCACCCGTCAAGCAGCGTGCAGCAGCGATGACAACTAAGCCAGCCAGCAAGGCCGCTACGCCCACGGCACTGGCTGCCAGCAGCAAGTCGGCTACAGCGGCTGATGACGGGGACTGGGAAACTTTTTAAGTAGCCGCATCCGCATCCCAAAAGCCCGCAGCATCTGAAAAGAAGCTGCGGGCTTTTTCATGCCTTCTTTACGAAGTAAGGTTTTGCGGTAAGCGGGAAAGTCCTAATAACAAGAGCTATGCCCAAGATGGAAAGCAGTTGTAACAATTATTAATATTCCGGGGCAGCCTTGAGGAGCTAACTCCGCCTGGCTTGAGAGAGGACGTCAAGGGCCAGGAATTGACCGCCAGAGTCATGAATAAGCCAGCCCGGAGTTCACGATGCGTGACGTACCAGTGTTTGGATTTTCTTGTCTGGATTGGTTGGTTCATGAAGTTGTTTCAATTCACTGTAGCCCAGAAGCTATGGGTGCTGGTGATCGGTCTTTTGGTGAGCATGTTGTTGCTGGTGGCGGGCAGTCTGGCCTATTCCAGTCGTGTCAATGAAAGCGTTTTCTCGGCAGCCGTGCAGGCACAGACTGCGGCTGATCAAGCCAAAGAATGGCGCATCCTGACGCAAATGAGCATGGACCGCTTTACGGCGGCAGCCATGTCGACTGAGGAAAATCTGGTGGAGCATCAGTACAAGCTGATGGGTAGCCTGATCGCCAGCATTAATGCGCTGCGTGAGAAAGTGCTGGCGCAGGTGCATACCGATGAAGCCAGGAAATTGATGGCGGATGTCAACAAGCACCGCGACACCTTGTTTGCCGCGAACAAGGAGGTCGATCAAGCCCGGCGTGCACGTGACTTTGAGCACTCTCAGAAACTGATTGAAGAGCAGCTCAACCCGGGTGCTCAGAAATATTACGCAGCCCTTGATGCCTATGTACAGCTGCAGGATCGCTATCGCATGCAGGCGCTGGAAGATGGAGAAGCCAGTCGCACCAAAGCCTATTGGGTTATTGCAGCAGCCTGCGGTTTGATCATGCTGCTGGGGCTGGTGACCGGCGTGCTCATCATGCGATCCATTACCCAGCCGCTGATGAAGGCGGTTGAACTGGCGGATGCTATTGCAGATGCTGACTTGAGCGTCAGTACAGACCATCAGCGTGATGACGAGCTAGGTCAGCTGCATCGTTCGCTCAATGTCATGGCTGCGCGCTTGCGCACGGTGGTGGGGCAAGTGCGCTCGGGCGTGGAATCCGTGTCTTCGGCTTCAGGCCAGATCGCCATGGGCAACCAGGATTTGTCAGCTCGTACCGAGCAGACTGCCGCTAACCTGGAAGAAACCGCCGCCAGCATGGAAGAGCTGACCGCTACGGTGACGCAATCCGCCGATACGGCCCGCCAGGCCAATCAACTGGCATCCACCGCTGCACAGGCCGCAGAGCAAGGCGGTCAGGTGGTGCAGCGCGTGGTGCAAAGCATGGGCCAGATCACGGACAGCAGCCGCAGAATTGCCGACATCATCGGCGTGATCGATTCCATTGCTTTTCAAACCAATATCCTGGCGCTGAATGCGGCGGTAGAAGCCGCCCGTGCGGGGGAGCAAGGCCGTGGTTTTGCCGTGGTGGCCAGCGAGGTGCGAGCCCTTGCCAAGCGCAGCGCCGATGCGGCCAAGGAAATCAAGCAGCTCATCACCACCAGCGTGGACAACGTGCAGTCGGGCTCTCAGCAGGTGGAGCTGGCAGGCAAGAGCATGAATGAGATCGTGACCAGCGTGCGCCGCGTCAGTGATCTGATTGGTGAAATCACCGCCTCGTCGACTGAGCAGCGCGACGGTATCAATCAAGTGAATCAGGCCGTCACCAATCTCGATCAGATGACGCAGCAGAACGCGGCGCTGGTGGAGGAATCCAGTGCGGCTGCGCTGTCCATGCAGGCGCAGGCTCAGCGTTTGTCTGAGGTGGTTTCTGTCTTCAATTTAGGTGCGGGGGCTGTAACTGCTGGCGCACCGGCGCTGGCTCCCGTTCGTATGTCTGCAGCCAAGGTGATGAAACCATCGAACCGGCAGGCAGCAGGTGCACCCAAGTTGGCGCCAGCCCTGAAGAAGCCACAGCCGCTTGCAACTATGGCGAGTGAAGGCGACTGGGAGAAGTTTTAAGCGCTGAAAAAATGCAGCCGCCGTGCAGCGGCTGCATTTTTGCCAGCGTCAAAACCCCATATTGCCTGCGCCGCCTTCAAAGTCCTGCGCGGCCTCTACGAGGAATTGCACTTTGCGCTCGCCGCGCCATTCGTTGATGTCGAGACGATAAGCCAGCGTGGTGCGGGCGGGTAGCGGGTCGGTATGGTTGAACCAGATAGCATCGACCTTGGAGCCATGGTGCAGCAGCTCTAGCTTCAGGTGTTTTTCGCCGACGAGGCGCTGGGAGGTGATCTCCAGCTCTTCGCTGAAGGTCGGGGCGGCAAAGCCCTGGCCCCAAACGGCCAGTTGCATTTGCTCGATGAGGGCGGTGTCCAGCCATTGGGGCGAGAGCGGGCCGTCGGTTTCCAGCCTGCGCATCAGCGTGGCGGCATCCAGCCATTCCTGCGCGACCTGGGCCAGTGCCTGTTCAAAGTCTTTGAAGCGTGTTCTGTCAATCGTGCAGCCTGCCGCCATGGCGTGACCGCCAAAGCGCAGCACCATTCCCGGGTGGCGCTTGCTGACCAGGTCCAGCGCATCGCGCAGATGAAAGCCGGGGATAGAACGGCCTGATCCCTTGATTTCATGCTCTTTACCCGGCGCGCCGCTGGCGGCGAACACAAAGCTGGGGCGGTGCAGCTTGTCTTTGATGCGGGAGGCGACCACGCCCACCACGCCTTCATGAAAGTCGGGGTCAAACACGCTGATGGCGGGCGGCGGCGTCATGCCGTCCTTGAACAGGCCTTCGGCCATCAGCAGTGCTTGCTCGCGCATGCCCACTTCAATCTCGCGGCGTTCGCGGTTGATGCTGTCCAGCATGCGGGCCAGATTGTCGGCGCGGCTGGCGTCGTCGGTGGTCAGGCATTCGATGCCGATGGTCATGTCGGCAAGGCGGCCTGCGGCGTTGATGCGCGGGCCCAGTGCAAAGCCAAAGTCGATGGTGCTGGCCGTGTCAAATCGGCGGCCTGAAGCCTCAAACAGCGCGCGAATGCCGGGCTGCATGATGCCTCGGCGAATTTGTTTCAGGCCCAGCGCCACCAGCCGGCGGTTATTGGCATCGAGCTTGACCACATCGGCCACGGTGCCCAGTGCCACCAGTGGCAGCAATTGCTCAAGGCGGGGCTGGGTGTGGCGATCAAAACGGCCGCGGCTGCGTAGCTCGGTGCGCAGGGCCAGCAGCACGTAGAACATGACGCCCACGCCTGCCATGGATTTGCTCTCAAACGTGCAGCCGGGCTGGTTGGGGTTGACGATGGCATCGGCCTGAGGAAGGCTGTCGCCGGGCAGGTGGTGGTCGGTGACGACGACGGACAGGCCCAGCTCTTTGGCCACGGCCACGCCTTCTACGCTGGCAATGCCGTTGTCCACGGTGATCAGCATGTCGGCACCGGTTTCCTTGACGCGGCGGGTGATTGGGGCGGTGAGGCCGTAGCCATCGACCACGCGGTCGGGCACGAGGTAATCCACATGCTGCGCGCCCAGCAGGCGCAGGCCGCGCATACCCACGGCGCAGGCGGTAGCGCCGTCGCAGTCATAGTCGGCCACGATGCACAGGCGCTTTTGCTGGGCAATGGCATCGGCCAGCAGCTGCACAGCGCTGTCTATGCCGCGCAGGCCGGAGGGTGTCAGCAACAAGGCGGGCGCGTCATCCAGCTCATCGGCAGAGCACACGCCACGCGCAGCGTAGAGCTGGGCCAGCAGCGGGTGAATTTGGGCCTGCAGCAGAGTCGATACGCTGTCGCTGGGAATGGTGCGGGGCGTGATCTTCATGGTTGAGCGGCCTTGGCTTGCAGGGCAATGAGAGATTTTATTTTCATAGCATCTCTCGCAAGTCTGGTAAGCGCTTAGCTCCCAAAAGACTCTTTATTTTGTCCGCGAAGCTGCGTGGCTGGCTTTGCCATTGCACGGCATTGCGCTCGCCGCAGAGAGTGAGCTTGATGGGCTCGCCCTTGGCGGCACGTTGCTGCAAGTCGGCGATCAGGCCGCTGTCCAGCGCTTGCCAGGCTTTTTGCCAGCTCTGCACATCGCTTTGCAAGGTGGCGTGGCGCAGATCGTTGATGCAGACCGCCTGTGGTTTGGTCACGGGCAAGCTGGGCAGACTGCCCGTGCCATGCACCCAGAAGGAGTTGATGGGCGGCAGGCGGCGCTCGGTACGCTGGTCGTTGAAGACATTGGTATAGAGCAGCATTTGCAGCTCGGTCTGCAGGCGCTGAATGATGGCGCCCTGAATCGGGTTGGGCATCCAGGGGCGCACATCGCGGCCCAGAGCTCTGTCCATTGAGGCGGTGGCCAAGTCCTTGAAAGCTGCGCCGCGCGCCAGCCAGAGGTCAGGGCGCAGATATTCCAGCGTGATGCCGTCATCACTGAACCACGGCGCAATCAGCGCCAGCAACTGGCGGGATTCGTCCTCGCTCAGCGGTGCGCTGGCGGGATCGGTCTGGTGCACCTGATCGGGCGTGATATGCCAGTGGCAGGGCGTGATGAAGGCGCAGGCCTGCGTGGTCTCGCCCGATGCCAGTGCGGCCCAAGGGATCAGGCCCGGTGTGTCGGGTAGTTGCATGGCGCGGGCCAGTGCTCGCTCGTGCGGGGGCGAGAAATCCATCTCGTCGCCTTGCACCACCGTGGTGGGCATCAGCGTTGCCAGCAAGGCTTGCAGGTGGGGGAGTTGCAGGCCATCCCAGGCTTTGGGAATGTCGGCAGGGCCGCTGGCGTAGGCAACAATGATTTCAGAGGTGCCTGTGCCCAGGGCGTGGGCAGCAGGTAGCAAAGGCGCGGTCAAAGACATGCTGGCTATTGTCGTGCATGGCCGCTGCATATGCCCCGGCAAGGGCTGGAAGGCAGCACTGGTAAAAATTTGCACAAGGCTGGCGCAGGCTGTAGGGCATCCCGGGCAATGCCACAATGCGGTCAACATGCAATTTCCCTACGAATTGGCCGTGGGCTGGCGCTATACCCGTGCAGGGCGCGCTACACGCCGCAATGGCTTCATCTCCTTTATCTCGGGTGTTTCCATGCTTGGCATTGCGCTGGGCGTGGCGGCGCTGATTATTGTGCTGAGTGTGATGAACGGCTTCCAGAAGGAAGTGCGCGACCGC
Source organism: Comamonas sp. (assembly GCF_036643215.1). Classification (GTDB taxonomy): domain Bacteria; phylum Pseudomonadota; class Gammaproteobacteria; order Burkholderiales; family Burkholderiaceae_C; genus Comamonas. The sequence continues at coordinate 88,028 of NZ_JAVXSJ010000006.1, forward strand.
ATGCTCAGCGTTGTCTCCCATGTGGAAATCTACGCCCCGCAAGGCGCACCCTTGCCCGATGTGGAGCGCACCATGCGTGAGGCACGCTCCAATAAGGACGTGATTGGTGCTGCACCTTTTGTAGCTGCTCAGGCATTGTTGGCGCGCGGTGAAGACATGAAAGGGGCCTTGGTGCGCGGTATTGATCCGGCGCGCGAAGGCGAAGTAACCGATCTGGCTGCGACCAGCGGCGAGGTGCTCAAGCGCCTGATCCCCGGTGAATTCAAGGTGGTGCTGGGCATTGAGCTGGCCCGCTCGCTGGGCGTGATTGAGGGCGATGTCATCACCATGATTGCCCCGAGTGGTCAGGTCACCCCTGCCGGTGTGCTGCCGCGCATGAAACAGATGACGGTGGCGGGCACGTTTGATTCGGGCCACTACGAATACGACTCGGCGCTGGTGATGATGCATTACGAAGATGCGCAGCGCCTCTTCCGTCTGGAAGGCCCGACCGGCATTCGCCTCAAGCTCAAGGACTTGCACGAAGCGCCGCGCGTGGCGCATGAGCTGGCCGATACGCTGAGCGACCGCCTGTTCATCCGCGACTGGACGCAGCAAAACAAGACCTGGTTTGCCGCCGTGCAGCTTGAAAAGCGAATGATGTTCATCATCCTCACGCTGATCGTCGCCGTTGCGGCTTTCAATCTGGTGTCCACCCTGGTGATGAGCGTGCAGGACAAGCGCGCCGATATTGCCATCTTGCGCACGCTGGGCGCTTCGCCATCGTCCATCATGGGCATCTTCATGGTGCAGGGTGCCATGGTGGGTGTGATTGGAACGCTAGCCGGTCTGGTGCTGGGTCTGGGTATTGCTTTCAATATTGACGTGATCGTGCCCGCTATTGAGCAGGCGCTGCACGCCAACTTCCTGCCCAAGGACATTTACCTCATCAGCAAGATGCCTAGTGAGCCGCAGTCCACAGACATCGTGCCGATTGCCGTGATTTCTCTGATTCTTTCTTTTGTGGCCACGATTTACCCCAGCTGGCGCGCCAGCCGCGTGAACCCTGCGGAGGCACTGCGCTATGAATAATGTTGTGATGGGTCAGACCGTGCTTGAAGCGCGGGGCCTGACCAAGCGCTTTGCCGAAGGCAAGCTGGATGTGACGGTGCTGCAGGGCGTGGACTTGCAGGTCAAGGCCGGCGAAACACTGGCCGTGGTGGGCGCATCGGGCTCGGGCAAGAGCACCTTGCTTCACCTGCTGGGGGGGCTGGATGCACCGACGACTGGCAGCGTCAGCCTGATGGGTCAGCCCTTGAACCAGCTCAGCCCGCAAAAGCAAGGCACGCTGCGCAATCAACATCTGGGTTTTATCTACCAGTTTCACCACCTGCTGGCCGAATTTACGGCGCAGGAAAACGTGGCCATGCCGCTGCGCATTCGCCGCGATGCCAAGGATGACTGCATGGAGCGTGCCGCCGAGATGCTGCGCGCCGTGGGCCTGAGCGACCGCCTGACGCACCGCCCGGCCGAACTCTCAGGCGGCGAGCGCCAGCGTGTGGCCATTGCGCGCGCGCTGGTCACCCGCCCGGCCTGTGTGCTGGCCGATGAACCCACGGGTAATCTGGATCGCGGCACGGCAGACACCGTGTTTGCGTTGATGCTGGAGCTGGCACGCAACAACGGCACGGCCTTTGTGATGGTCACCCATGACGAAGCACTGGCGGCCCGCTGCGACCGCATGGTGAGACTGGGTCTTGGCCAGCTAGGCTGATAGCCGCTGCATGAAAAAAAGGCCCGGACATTCCGGGCCTTTTTTTGATGGATAAAGGCATGCAGCCGTTATTCAATAAGCGGTCGCAGCTGCGTTTTTGATAGCGATATGGGCTTGCGCACGGGCCGACTGACTGTTCTGCAGCGATGCGTGGGAGCGTTCTGTGCGCTGATTGCCGGAAGCATCCTGCGCAGTCAGGTCGTCAGTCACTTCACGCAGTCTGGCCGACTGGGCCAGCGATGACTGAACCACCTCGCCCATGATCTGCGTGACCTGGCGCGATGAGGTGACGATCTCGGCCATGGTGGTGCCCGCCTCACGCACCTGCGTGACGCCCTGCGTAACCTGATTGACCGATGCCTGAATCAGCTGCTTGATTTCCTTGGCCGCTTCTGCGCTGTGCTGGGCCAGCTGGCGCACCTCGTTGGCCACCACGGCAAAGCCCCGGCCCTGATCGCCAGCGCGCGCCGCTTCTACCGCTGCATTGAGTGCCAGCAGATTAGTCTGGAAGGCGATGGAGTCCATCATGCCGATGATGTCGCTGATCTTGCGTGAGCTGGCGCTGATGGATTCCATGGTCGTGACCACCTCTTGCACGGTGCGGCCACCGGCCTCGGCCACGCTGCAGGCGTCTTGCGCCAGCTCGTTGGCCTGGCGTGCATGGTTGGCACTTTCAGTCAGACCTTCCACCGTGGCGCGCAAAGTGTGCGCAGCCGTCACGCGCTGCGTGATGTTGGTGGCAAATTTGACGACTTTGAAAGGGCGTCCCTCAGCGTCCAGAATCGGGTTGTAGCTGGCTTCAATCCACACTTGGCGGCCGTTCTTGCCTATGCGCAGGTACTGCCCCGCATCGTTGTGACCCATGCCCAGCTTTTGCCAGAAGTGGTGGTAGGCCAGACTCTGGCCCTCATGCGGCTGCACAAACATGCGGTGGTGCTTGCCCACGACTTCTTGAAGGTGGTAGCCCATCGTCTGTAAAAACAGATCATTGGCCGTGATGATGGTGCCATCCAGATCAAATTCGATGATGGCCTGCACCTTGGCAATGGCCTCCAGCTGGCCGCGTGCATCGTCTTCGTTTTGCTGCTGCTCGGTAATGTCAGTGGCGTACTTGATGACTTTGCGCGGCTTGCCGTGGCTGTCCAGAATCGGGTTGTAGCTGGCCTGCAGCCACACATCCTGCCCCTGACTGTTGATGCGGCGGTAGCGCCCGCTGTCATGCACGCCAGCGGCCAGTCGCTGCCAGAACTGTGCGTATTCGGCGGATTCACGGGTTTCCTCATCCACAAATAGGCGGTGGTGCTGGCCGATGATCTGCTTGGCGTCATAGCCCATGGTGCGCAGAAAGTTTTCGTTGGCCGACAGCACATGGCCTTGCAGATCAAACTCGATCACGGCCTGCACCTGATCGAGCGCGGCCAGCTTGCTTTGCATGTCATTGCGATGCTGGTTCTGGCTCAGTCGTTGCCAGAGCGTGCCTTGCAGAAGTCCTGTCATAACGTGATCCTTTGGCCAGTCGCAGAGTGCAGAGGGTGAAGTTGCCTAATGTTTTATTTGTTTCAATGTGTTTCGAGTAGGACAAGATTGGATGTTGCTTGTAGGCTTACACCGACTCGCCTCAAATGGCATCGCAATGCAGGCGCATGAGTCGGTGCATGATGCGCAAATGACGACCTGGATAGATACCCACTGCCACCTGGACGCCGCCGAATTCGCGCCCGACCGCGATGCCGTGCGGGCTGCCGCCAGCGCAGCGGGTGTGAGTCATCTGGTGATTCCTGCTGTGCAGCGCAGCCACTGGCAGGAGGTGATTGCGCTGGCGCACCGCCATGGCGACAGCTATGCGCTGGGCATACACCCGCTGTTTACGCCGGGCGCAGATGAGTCCGATATTGCAGCGCTGCGCGAGTTGCTGATGCAGCAGCGTGATGACCCGCATCTGGTGGCTGTGGGCGAGATCGGGCTGGATTTTTTTGTTCCGGGTCTGGATGCGGACCGGCAGATCTGGTTTTACGAGCAGCAAATCAAGCTGGCACGCGAGTTTGATTTGCCCGTCATCTTGCATGTGCGCAAAAGCAGCGACCGCCTGCTCAAGACCTTGCGTGCGAATAAAGTGGTGGGCGGTATTGCCCATGCTTTCAACGGCAGCGCCCAGCAGGCACAGGCATTTATCGATTTGGGCTTCAAACTGGGTTTTGGTGGTGCTGTGACTTATGACAGAGCACTCAAACTGCGCGAAATGGCTGCCAGTCTGCCGCTGGATGCACTGGTGCTGGAGACCGATGCGCCTGACATCCCCCCGCACTGGCTCTACACCACGGCAGAGCAGCGTATTGCTGGCCAGCCGCAAGGCCGCAACAGCTCGGCTGAGCTGCCGCGCATTGCAGCCGAAGTGGCGCAGTTGCGCGGTATCAGCGCTGCTGAGTTGGCGCAGGCCAGCACGGCCAATGCACGTTCGGCGCTCAAAGGCCTGCCTGCACTGCCGCTGGCATAGTTCAAGCCAAAACGAGGCCTGGCCCTTGCAGATCAAGCGCTAGCTGCTCATTTTTTGAATAGCAGTGTGCAGCGCACGCTGATGGCGGGTGGGCGACAATAAGGCATGACTGAGGATTCTTCTGCAACCCAGACTGGCACGCGCTGGCAGGGGCTGGCTGCGGTGGCCGATGCACGCACGCGTGCGCTGGTGCTGGGCAGCTTCCCCGGACTGAAATCGCTGGAACAAGCGCAGTATTACGCCCATCCGCAAAACCAGCTCTGGCCGCTGCTGCAGGCCCTGTGGCCGCAATATGCACAGCCGCCGCGCGATGACTATGCGGGCCGCTGTGAATGGCTGCTGGCACGCGGGCTGGGCTTGTGGGATGTGTACGCCAGCTGCGAGCGAGAAGGCAGTCTGGATAGTGCCATTCGCGCAGCTCAGGTCAACGACTTTGCAGGGCTGCGCCAGCGCTGCCCGGATCTGAAACTGGCATTGCACAACGGCGCAGAGAGCTATAAGCACGCGCGCCAGACCGAGGCGCTGGGGCTGACGGCTTTGAAGCTGCCATCTACCAGCCCGGCGCATGCCAGTTGGTCATTCGATAAAAAACTGCAGGCCTGGCGCGACGCGCTGGCGGCCCATGGCCTGCTTTGAAGATTGGTGTGAAACGTGATTCGTAAAACCCGTGGCGGCGCAAAGCCCGCGCAAGACAAGAATGCTGCCAGCGTGCAGGAGCTGCCCGAAGTCAGCGTCTCTGACGACGGCGATATCCGCTATCTGCATCTGGGAACGCCCTGGGTCCAGGGCTCGATGCGTATTCGCGACCCGTTCGATATCGATCTGGAATATGTGCAGCGCATGATGGGCTGGCTGCTGTTCACCGACCCGGCAAGCGTGCCTGAAAAGCACGCCATGCAGCTGGGTCTGGGTGCTGCAGCCATCACCAAGTTCTGCCACAAAAAACTGCGCATGAAGACCACGGCTATTGAGCTGAACCCGCAGGTGCTGGCCGTGTGCCGCAGCTGGTTCAAACTCCCGCCCGACAGCAGCACTTTGAAGGTGGTGCTGGCCGATGCGGCGCTGGAGATCAAGAAGAGCGAATGGCATGGCAGCGTAGATGCGCTGGCCGTGGACTTGTACGACCACGAGGCCGCGGCACCCGTGCTCGATAGTGCCGAGTTTTATGCCGATTGCCGTAACTTGCTGACCGAAGACGGCATCATGACGGTCAACCTGTTCGGTCGCTCGTCGAGCTTTGACAAGAGTCTTGACCAGATGGCGCAGGCCTTTGGTGAAGATGCGCTCTGGGCCTTTCGCCCCACGCGTGAGGGCAACACCGTGGTGCTGGCCCAGCGCACGCCGCGCATGCTGGATAGCGCCGAGCTGGAGGCAGCCTGCGATCAGGTTCAGGCCCGCTGGGACCTGCCAACCCTGCGCTGGTCCAAAGTGTTTGTGCCTGCACGCGATGCCGAAGCTGGCACCAAGACGGCCAAGGCCAAAGTCGCGCGCATCAGCCGCACCAAGGCAGAGTGATTGCCGTTGTGCTGCAGCGTTGCCGCCCAGCAGTGAGGCGCTGACTCAGGACGGTTACATTGAAGGCAGTTTTATCGACGCAGCCTGCCATGTCCCTGACTGAATCCATTTTTCCCCTGCCCATCAAGCCAGCCCGCTACGAAGGTCCGCTGGACTGGCGCATGCTGGTGCGCTGGCTGCAGGATGATGGTGTCATTACCGCACAGGAGGCTGAGCGCACAGTGATGCGTTGCTCTGCCGCTGAAAGCGCACAACTGCCGCTGGTGCGATTGGCCAATGTGGGCGTGGTCAGCGCGCAGACGTTGAAGCCGCTGGATCTTGAAACCCTGACCCAGTACCTGGCCCAGCGCAGTGGTCTGGCGTATCTGCGCATTGACCCGTTGCGGGTGGATGTGGGCCGCGTGGGCGAGGCCATGAGCGCCAGCTATGCGGAGCGCCACAAGGTGCTGCCCGTGCAGGTGACATCCAAGGAAGTGGTGATTGCCACGGCCGAGCCCTTTATTACCGACTGGGTGGGCGAGGTAGAGCGCCAGGCCCGCCGCAGCGTGCGCTGCGTGGTGGCCAACCCGCTGGATATCAAGCGCTATACGGCTGAGTTTTTTGCACTGGCCAAGTCTGTGCGTGCGGCTGAAAAAGCCGGGGGTGCCACAGGCGGCGCGAGCTTTGAGCAGTTGGTAGAGCTTGGCAAGAGCAGCAAGCAACTGGATGCGAACGACCAAGGTGTGGTCAAGGTGGTGGACTGGCTGTGGCAATACGCGTTTGATCAGCGCGCCAGCGATATTCACCTGGAGCCGCGGCGCGAGCAGGGCGTGATTCGTTTCCGTATCGATGGCGTGCTGCACCCTGTCTATCAAATGCCCATGGGCGTGCTCAATGCCATGGTGGCGCGGGTCAAACTGCTGGGCCGCATGGATGTGGTGGAAAAGCGCCGCCCGCTGGATGGCCGGATCAAGACCCGCAACCCGCGCGGCGAAGAAGTGGAAATGCGCCTTTCCACGCTGCCCACGGCTTTTGGCGAGAAGATGGTGATGCGCATCTTTGACCCCGAAAATACCGTTAAAAATCTCGATGCACTGGGCTTCAGCGCCCATGATGCGCAGCGCTGGGAAGACCTGGTCAAGCGCCCGCACGGCATTATTCTGGTGACCGGGCCTACTGGCTCGGGAAAAACCACCACGCTGTACTCCACGCTCAAGCGCGTTGCGACCGAAGAGGTCAATGTCAGCACGGTGGAAGACCCCATCGAAATGATCGAGCCCAGCTTCAACCAGACCCAGGTTCAGCCCCAGCTCGACTTCACCTTCACCGAAGGCTTGCGCGCACTGATGCGCCAGGACCCGGACATCATCATGGTGGGGGAAATTCGAGACCTCGCTACGGCTGAGATGGCCGTGCAGGCGGCGTTGACGGGGCATCTGGTGTTCTCCACCCTGCACACCAACGATGCACCCAGTGCCGTCAGCCGCTTGATGGAGCTGGGTGTGCCTTCTTATCTGATTAACGCCACCTTGCTGGGCGTGCTGGCCCAGCGGCTGGTGCGCACGCTATGCGTCAGCTGCAAGGTGCGCGATGAAGCAGCGGCCCCCGATGAACTGGCCGAAAGCGTCAAGCCGTGGAAGCTGACCGGTAGCTACCAGCCCTTCAAGCCCGTGGGCTGTGAAGATTGCCGCATGACCGGCTATCGCGGCCGTATGGGCCTGTATGAGCTGCTGATTGTGAGCGAGGGCCTGAAAAAGCAGATTCACGACGCGCCATCCATGGACGTTTTACGCCGTCAGGCCGTGCAGGACGGCATGCGCCCGCTGCGTCTGGCTGGTGCTTTACGTGTGGCCGAAGGCATCACCACCTTGCCCGAAGTGCTGGCCTGCACGCCGCTGATGAGCGAAATCTGACGATTCAAGCTCGCGAATACGTTTTGAGTGTGAGCGCCTGCTTTTTGTCTTGCGCAGACCAATCAAGCAGCACTTTTATGCCGTGTATGCGGGTAATGTGTACAAAACGTCATCCATAGGGTAAGCCCTTTGTAGGTGGAATCCACATCAATTTGGCATTTGTAAGAAACGAGAATCGCCAAGTCGTGATTTCCGTAAGGGGACATTTTTGTGAAAATCAAGAGCCAAAAAGACTTTTTCTCCGGTCTGATGTTCTTGGTCGTCGGACTCGCATTTGCGATCGGCGCATCCAACTACACCATTGGTACTGGCGCACGTATGGGCCCCGGTTACTTTCCGCTGATTCTGGGTGTACTTATGTCCATCCTGGGTACAGCCATCTGCGTAGGCGGCCTGACAAAGGGCCCCTCTGATGGCGACAAGATTGGAAAGTGGGCCTGGAAGCCTGTGTTCTTCGTGCTGGCTGCCAACTTTGCCTTCGGCATTTTGTTGGTGGGCGTGCCTGCTGTGGGTATCCCTCAGTTCGGTCTGATCATCGCTATCTACGCGCTGGTCTTCATCGCCAGCATGGCTGGACAGACTTTCAATATCAAGGAAACAGCTGTTCTGGCCACCGTTCTGGCCGTGGGTAGCTATTTCGCTTTCGTGTGGGCGCTGAATCTGCAGTTCCCCGTGTGGCCTAGCTTCATCGCTGGCTAACCAGGAGCATCGTCCATGGATCTGATTAATAACTTGTCGATAGGTTTTGGCGTGGCTTTCACGTTCCAGAACCTGATCTACTGCTTTGTGGGCTGTCTGCTCGGTACGCTGATTGGCGTGTTGCCAGGCATCGGCCCAGTGGCGACCATCGCCATGCTGCTGCCCGCAACTTACGCTCTGCCCCCTGTGGCGGCGCTGATCATGCTGGCCGGTATTTACTACGGTGCCCAGTACGGTGGCTCCACCACCGCCATTTTGGTGAATCTGCCAGGTGAGTCCTCGTCTGTGGTGACCGTGATTGACGGCTACCAGATGGCCCGAAAAGGCCGGGCGGGTCCAGCGCTTGCAGCTGCCGGTATCGGCTCCTTCTTCGCAGGTTGCGTGGGCACCATCATCTTGGCTGCCTTCGCTCCTCCGCTGACTGAAGTGGCTTTCAAGTTCGGCCCTGCCGAGTACTTCTCGCTGATGACCCTGGGTCTGATCGGTGCTGTGGTGCTGGCTTCCGGCTCGCTGCTCAAGGCGATCGCCATGATCGTGCTGGGTCTGCTGCTGGGCATGGTTGGTACGGACGTGAACTCCGGCGTGGCTCGTTACAGCTTTGACATTCCTGAACTGACTGACGGTATCGACTTTGTCGTGATCGCCATGGGTGTGTTCGGTTACGGCGAAATTATTGCCAACCTGTCCAAGCCCGACGACGAACGCGAAGTGTTCGCCGCCAAGGTGACGGGTCTGATGCCTACGGCTGAAGACTTCAAGCGCATGATTCCTGCCATGCTGCGCGGTACAGCTCTGGGCTCGGCCCTGGGTATCTTGCCCGGTGGCGGTGCCATGCTGTCGGCCTTTGCTGCCTACACCATCGAAAAGAAGACCAAGCTGAAGCCCGGCGAAGTTCCTTTCGGTCAAGGCAACATCCGTGGTGTGTGCGCTCCTGAGTCGGCTAACAATGCCGGTTCGCAGACTTCGTTCATTCCTCTGCTGACTCTGGGTATCCCCCCCAACGCCGTGATGGCGCTGATGGTGGGTGCCATGACGATTCACAACATCCAGCCCGGCCCTCAGGTGATGACCAGCAACCCAGAACTGTTCTGGGGTCTGATTGCCTCCATGTGGATTGGTAACTTGATGCTGATCATCTTGAACCTGCCGCTGATCGGCGTCTGGATCAAGCTGCTGACTGTGCCTTACCGCTGGTTGTTCCCCTCCATCGTGTTGTTCTGCGCTATCGGCGTGTACGGTACCAACAACAATGCATGGGACGTGTGGATGGTCGGTATCTTCGGTTTCATCGGCTATGTGTTCCACAAGCTGGGTACCGAACCTGCACCGCTGCTGCTGGGCTTCATTCTGGGCCCGATGATGGAAGAAAACCTGCGCCGCGCTCTGCTGCTGTCGCGTGGTGACTGGTCCGTGTTTGTGACACGTCCTATCTCCGCCTGCTTGCTGGCCGCTGCTGTGGTTCTGCTGGTCATCGTTCTGATGCCTGCAGTGAAGAACAAGCGTGAAGAAGCTTTCGTGGAAGACTAAGGTCTTGCCTGACTGCTGAATCAAGTTTGAAGCGGCCCGAAAGGGCCGCTTTTTTTATCTGGGGACTTTTGCTCGGGAAAATACGGATTCGGGCTGCAAAATAGCTGCAGTTACTGGAAAGATTGCATGGCCTTGTCTTTATTGCCCGCGCAGCACCCTCAGCGGGTCTTGCTGCACAACGAAATCCACGCCCGTCCTGCGGAAATCATGCAGGCGCCGCTGGCCATCACGCATATCGTGATGTTGACTGACGCTGCCCAGCGCGAGGCCAGCCGCGAGCATGTGGCGGCATTGCTGCGCAACCACCACCGCCCCTTGCCCGATGCGGCCACCACCCATGTGCTGATTGACTTGGGCGCATTTCACCTGCGCTGGGAGCAGCACACCGAATTTGTGGCCTGGACCTTCACCACGCCCATGGCGCAAGCCGCCGTGGCCGATGTGCGTGAGCCCGAAACAGCCATTGATGCCGTGCCGCAAGACTGGGTGGCGAGTTTGCCCGGCCAGTGCCTAAGCAGCCTGCACCTGTGGGCGCTGAACGAGCAGGATGTGGATGCGCAGCACCTGATTCGCCACATGCTGCATGCCGATACCCTTGTCGGCTCGCGCGTGTCGGGCGATGCAGGTTCTATCTATACCGACTTTGCCATCCACCCCGATGGTTTCTCGCGCATGTTGCTGCTGGCGGGCGCCAGCTTGACGCCACGCCGTCTGGGGCGGCTGGTGCAGCGTGTGCTCGAGATTGAAACCTACCGCATGGCCGCGTTGCTGGGTCTGCCCGCTGCGCGCCAGGCCGCCGCAGTGCTGGCGACGGCAGAGCGTGAATTGGCCGAGCTGGCTCATGCCATTCGCGCCGCAGACCGTGATGCCGAGCCTGCTTTGCTGGATCGTCTGACGCGTCTGGCCGGTCAGGTCGAGAGCGAATATGCAGCCACGCATTCGCGTTTTTCGGCCAGCTCAGCCTACTTTGAGCTGGTGGATCGCCGCATTCAGGAGATTCAGGAAACCCGGCTGAGTGGCATTCAGACCATTCGTGAGTTCATGGATAGACGGCTGACGCCCGCCCGCGCGACCTGTGAGTGGGCCACGCGTCGCCAGAATGCGCTGTCTGAACGGGTCTCCCGCGTCAGCAGTCTGCTGCGCACGCGTGTCGAGATTGAGCAGCAGCAAAGCAGCCAGGAACTGCTGGGCACCATGAATGACCGCCAGGGCACGCAGCTCAAGCTGCAGTCCACGGTGGAAGGTTTGTCCGTTGCTGCGATTACCTACTACATCACCGGTCTCATCAGCTATCTGGCCAAGGGCGCTCAAAAGCTGGGCTGGCCCTGGTCGCCTGAATCGACTGCGGCCGTGGCCATTCCGGTGGTGGCCTTTTGCGTCTGGTGGTCGCTGCGCAGGCTGCACCACAAGCTGTTTCATGGGCGTCAATCATGAAATTGACCGCTAGCGCTTTATTGATAAGCGCTAGCAGCTATAGATTTTGATAATTCCGGGCTGGCATTGCCCGGTCTGATAACTGTGTGAAAGGACTTTGAAATGGACTTTGGTATCACCGGCCGCTGGGCACTGGTCTGCGGCGCCAGCAAGGGCTTGGGTTTTGGCTGCGCCAAGGCTTTGGCTGAAGAAGGCGTGAATCTGGTTATCAACGGCAGAAATCCCGAAGCACTGCAGACCGCCGTGCAAAAACTGCAAGCCATTGCTCCGCAGATCAAGGTGATCGGCGTGGCAGAGGATATCACCACCCCTGAAGGCCGCACCGCCGTGTTTGAAGCCGCTGGCGGCCCGGGCAAGGACTACGACATTGTCGTGACCAATGCTGGTGGCCCGCCCACAGGTGACTTCCGCACCTGGGACCGCGAAGCATGGATCAAGGCGGTGGACGCCAATATGCTGACCCCCATTGAGCTGATCAAGGCCACGGTGGACGGTATGGCCGAGCGCGGCTTTGGCCGCATTGTCAACATCACCTCCAGTGCGGTGAAGGCGCCCATCGACATTCTGGGCCTGTCCAACGGCGCACGCAGCGGCCTGACGGGCTTTGTGGCGGGTCTGGCTCGCTCGGGTATTGCCGCCAAGGGCGTGACCATCAACAACATCCTGCCTGGCAAGTTTGATACCGACCGTCTGGTGGCCACCCATCAGGCAGCGGCGGCCAAGACTGGCCAGGCGCTGGATGCGGTTCGTCAGGCTCAGGCTGCGCAAATCCCGGCCAAGCGCTTTGGCACGGCCGAAGAGTTTGGCGCGATCTGCGCCTTCCTCTGCAGCCGTCAGGCTGGCTATATGACGGGTCAGAACCTTCTGCCCGACGGTGGCCTGTACCCTGGTACTTATTGATCGTTCATTGATCGCATCTGAAAAGCCTCGCATTGCGGGGCTTTTTTATGGCGATTGCTGCTTATTTGCGGGATGAAACCACGATGCCGGCCACGATTAATACAAAGGCTATGCCGTGATAGAGATGCGGCGTTTCGCCCAGCACGGGAATGGAGAGCAGGGCCGTAAACAGCGGGATGAGATTGCCAAAGAAGCCTGCAATGGCTGGCGTGGAGCGCTGCACGCCCATGCCCCAGAAGCGGTAGGCCAGAATGGCCGGGCCTATGGCAATAAAGAGCAAAGTGCCAAGCAGCGACCAGCCCACCACAAAGCGAAAGCCGCCCAGAGCGGCTTCAGCCCCCGTAAAAAGGCCAGACCAGAGCAGCCCGAACAGAATCTGCGCCAACAGAAAACTGGCCCAGTGCGACTTCACTTCCTGCGGCCCGGTGCTGCGCGACAGCAGCCAGGTGTAGAAAGCCCAGGCAATCGTGGCCAGCACCATGAATAAGTCGCCCGCCACAAAGCGCAGGTTCATCAGCGTTTGCAGATCACCGCGCGACATGACCACCACAACGCCCAGCACAGACAGCAGGGCGCCGCTCATCTGCTTGCGGCTGATAGGAGTCCCCCAGCACAGGCGGCCAATCGCCAGCATCCACACCGGCATGCTGGAGCCAACCAGCGTCACGTTGAGCGGCGTAGAAGTCTTGAGTGCCAGATACAGCAAGGCGTTGTAGCAGCCAATGCCCAGCAGACCCAGCAACATGTACTGGCGCCACAGCGGCCAGATGGGGCTGTCTTTGCGTAGCACCCGCCAGGCCAGTGGCAGCAGCAGGACAAAGGCGATGCACCAGCGAAAGAAATTCAGCGCAAATGGCGAGATCAGGTCTTGGGCGAGTCGACCCACAATCGCATTACCGGCCCACAGCGCAGGAGCCAGACTGAGCATGGCGACTGTGGAGGGTTTCAGGGAAGAATTCATGGAGAGCCACTGTAACGCGGTGGTCACGGGTGCTGAGACATATACGTACCCAGATGGTGTTTGGCAGGGGATGGATATCAGTCATCAATGGTGATGCAAGACATGGCGCTTTGCGAAAGCTTGTGACAATGAGCGGCATTGGAGATTGGCAATGAAGCAAGAAACATCGGCTTGGCTGCAGACGCAGCGCCTGCTGGCCCATCAGCTGCCTGAGAGACCCAGGCATGGGCTGTCTGTAGAGGGTGAGCTGATCGGGAGCATCGAGGAGTCATTGGTCCTGCAACTGGGCGCTGATGCGCTCAATCAGTACGGCTTGAGTCTTCACTGGCGCAACGACACCTGGGTTCTGGATGGGCAGGCTGATTGCACGCTCAGGCTCAATCAACTGGCCCAACTTATGCGTGCGAAAGGGTTGGCCGGAGCCTGGCGCGATGAGCAACTGCTTGTTTGCAATGCGGCTGGGCTGAAGATTGCCACGATTGAGCGCGGTGCCGTGCGGCCGCTGGGCATAGCCACGCGTGCGGTGCATCTGGTTGGCTACGGTGAGGACGGCGCGCTCTGGGTACAGCAGCGCTCAGAAGACAAGGCCAACAACCCCGGCATGTGGGACACCTTGATGGGCGGCATGGTCTCTGCCGAAGACAGCCTGCCCGAGGCACTGGCGCGTGAGACCTGGGAAGAGGCGGGTCTGCACGTGACCGAGCTGGCGCAGGTCACACACGGCGGACTCATCGAATTTTCCAGACCCAGTGATGAGGCTGAAGGCCAAGGCTATATGGTCGAGCGCATAGATTGGTTCTCGGCGCTGGTGCCTGATGTGCTGCAGCCTGTGAATCAGGATGGCGAGGTGCAACGCTTTGAGAGGCTGACTTTGAGTGCGCTGGAAGACTGGCTGGTGCAGGGGCGCTTTACGCCCGAGGCATCGCTGGTGCTGGCGAGCTATATGGGCTGGTAGCCACAGCCGCAGTTTCCCCGTTTCCTGCGAGGGGTGAAATCGTCACAATGCCTGTTCATGCCAGAGCCTACCTATATCTCCGCAGAATCTGCGCGCCGAATCACGATTGTCTCCGTCACAGGCTTGCCTGATGCAAAGGCCGCTGGCTGGGCCCTAGCCTTGAGTCAGGCGCAAATGCCCGGTTGCAGGGCACTGCTGTGCAGTCCCGTCAGGCCCGCAGACTTACCGTCATCCGTGGAGCATCGCGCTATCGCGCCTATGGACTATCAGGGCTATAGCTGGTTCATGCTGTTCATGCTCTGGCGCGTGATCGAGACCGACTTTGCGCTGGTCGTGCAAGACGACGGCTGGGTGCTGGATGGCCGACTCTGGCGCGATGACTATCTGTACTACGACTACATTGGCGCGCCTGTGCATCTGGCCCGTGTCTACAGCCGTGATGGCGATTACTGGAGCCGTCGCTTTGAGTGGGCATATGGCGTGCCAGAAGGGCATCAGGCTGTGCCTGTGCTCAATGGGGGCTTCAGTTTGCGCAGCCGCAAGCTGATGCGCGTGTTTGCTGAGAATCCATCGCTGCGGGTGGAAGTTTCTGCGCCAGACTGGTTTTCCGATTCACTGTTGCAGTTTGGCTGGGCTGGCGATGTGCTCAATGAGGACGTGCAGCTGAGCGGCGTTTTACGCCCGCAACTGGAAGCGCTGGGCCTGCGTTTTGCGCCTCTTGATGTGGCACTTGGTTTTGCGATTGAGAATGCAAGCCCCTTGCACTCAGGTGTCGATGCATTGCGGATTTTTGGACATCATTCGCGTAACCGGCAACTGGCATCACTGCACCCACTGACAGTTCGCAGCCATTGCTCACGTGCAGACATGGAAAACATGTATGGCGAGCCTGACCTGATGCGGATGATGGAAGCGCGTGGCTACCATGTTCGCTATGCCGAGTCAGGCAACGCTTAACGCTGAGTGTCCGTAATGACAGGCTTCAAGCGATTGGGTGCCAGCGCCCCAGCCTGCTCCAGAATGGGATACGCGACCGAGCACAGCAGGGAGTTGATGCGCTTCAAGTCGCTGATCATGTCGATATGCAGCGAGCTGGTTTCGATGCTGTTGACGGTGTGCTGCGACAGGCGCTCTAGGTGGGTGGCGGAGTAGGCCAGTTCCAGGTCGCGAAAGCGTGCTTTTTCTTCCAGCAGCTTCTGCGCTTCACGCACATTGCCGTTGAGGAAGACGCTCATGGCAAGGCGCAGGTTATCCAGCAGGTGCTGGGTCAGTTCGTGAATTTCCTGCATACCGGCCTGCGAGAACTTGCGGCCCTTTTTGATCTTTTTGTCTTCCAGGTCCAGCAGCACACGCTCGATGATGTCCCCGATCTGCTCCATATTGATGGTGAAGCTGATGATTTCTGTCCAGCGCTGACCTTCTCGCTCGTCCAGTTCGGCGCGCGAAATCTTGGTCATGTAGTACTTGATGGCGGAGTACAAATCGTCCACCGTACCTTCAAGGTTGCGCACTTCTTCGGAGAGTTTGAGGTCATCGGTCTCGGCCACTTTTTGCAGGCCGATCAGCATGGATTCGATCATGTCAGCCTGATGCAGCGACTCACGCACGGCGCAGGTAATGGCCAATGATGGGGTGGAGAGCGCAGAAGGGTCCAGGTGGCGGGGCCGAAGCAGCGTAGAGGTGCTTTCATCCTCAGGCTTGGGCAGGATGGCCGTGACCCAGCGGGCGACCACCTGGGTCAAGCCAATAAAGCACAGGCTGTTGAAGATGTTGAAGGCCAGATGGAACATCACCACGTTCTGGCCGCCATTGGGCAGGTATACCTCCACGTATTGCGTCCATAGCCCGATGAAGGGCGCAACAATGGCCACGCCCATGATCTTGAACAGCAGATTGCCGATGGTGACCTGGCGCTCTTCCACCGCAGACTTGGCTGTGGTGATCGCTGCGACCAGACCGCTGCCCAGGTTGGCGCCCAGCGTCAGGCCCAGCGCCACATCAATGGGAATGGCGCCTGAGCTTGCCATGGCGGCAATCAGTAGCACCACGGCCAGACTGGAGTAGGACACCACGGCCAGCACAGCACCTAGCAGCAGCTCCATGAAGAGATCGCTGCTGACGGAAGCCAGCAGGGTGCGCACGGCAGGCGCTTGCAGCAAGGGCTCGGTCGCCTCGACCACCAGACGCAGGGCCAGCAGCATCAGGCCCAGACCAATCAGCACGCGGCCAATGCGGCCAGGTTTGGAGTCTTTGCGCGTGATGTAGAGCAGCACGCCGACAAAAATAAACAGGGGCGATAGCCACGACAGATCGGCCGAGAACAGCACGGCCATCATGGCGGTGCCTACGTCGGCGCCGCGCATGACAGCAAGCGCTGATGGCAAAGTGATCAGGCCCTGACCCACGAAGGACGAGGTCATGAGCGATGTGGCTGTGCTGGACTGCACCAGAGCGGTGACACCCATGCCCGAGAGCGCTGCCGAAAAACGGTTGCTCATGCTGCGAGCAAGGATGTTGCGCAGGTTTGCGCCAAAGACCTGCAGAACACCGGTGCGAACCATCTGAGAGCCCCAGATCAACAGGGCAATGGCTGCTAAAAGATTCAGTAAATGCTTCATGTGCTATTGCGGAGAAGCGGTCAAATATACCTCTGACTGATGAGCCGCATTGGTATCAATGATTCCAAAACGTACATGTCAGTGCGAATTAAGGGTAAGCATAGGCGCGAAAGTGTGCGTTTGGTACCGAATCAGAGGCATTGACTGGGTTTGTCCCCGTATTAATCGAGTTTTACCTGGGCAGAGCGCACCACATCGCCCCAGGATTTGAACTCCTGAGATAGAAAACGTGCAAATTCGGCGCTGCTTCCACCAGCAGGCTCGGCCCCGTCGGCTACCAAGGCGGCGTTGACGGCGGGCGTTGCCAGAGTCTGCTGAGTTGCCTGATTGAGTTTTTCCAATACGTCGCGGGGTGTGCCTGCTGGGGCGACCAGTCCTGCCCAGGAGGTCACGACGAATTGCGAAAGGCCTTCCTCCTGCAAGGTCGGTAGCTCGGGTGCCGCAGTCGAGCGTGCACTGGAGGAGACTGCCAAGGGCTTGAGCTTACCGCCCTTGGTCTGGCCTATGGCGCTGGGAATGGTTTCAAAAGCGAACTGTGCCTCGTTGGCCATGACCGCCAGCAATGCCGGGCTGCCGCCCTTGTAAGGCACATGCTGCAGATTGGCACCGGTGCGCGCCTTGAACATCTCGCCTGCCAGATGCGCTGGCGAGCCACTGCCGGCAGAGCTGAAGAAGCTTTGCTGATCACTCTTCTTGACGTAAGCAATCAGTTCCTGCACCGAGTTGACCTTGAGCTGCGGAGCCACCACCAGCAGCAGCGGATATTTGGCAACCAGAGAGATGGGCTCAAAGCTTTTGACGGGATCGAAGCGCAGCTTGGAATAAATATGTGGATTGATGGCCTGGCTGCTCAATGTGGTCATGAACAAGGTATAGCCATCGGCCGGCGCACCGGCCACGACTTCGGCGGCCAGATTGCCGGCTGCTCCGGGCCGGTTTTCCACCACGACGGATTGACCCAGTAGCTCGCCCATGCGCTTGCTCATCACTCTGGCCAGCTTGTCGGTGGAGCCGCCGGCCGCAAAGCCCACGACGATGCGCACTGGTTTGCTGGGGAAGCCTTGCGCTTGCACCTGGCCTGAAAAGGCTGCGAGCATCAGCAAGGTGCCAAAAAGCGGTTTGAAGGAACGGGAGTGGCTTGGATGCAGTGGGTTTTTCATCATGGGCTCCTGGGGCATTGCAGCAGGGGCGCTGCATTTTTTGTAGAGGGCTAGCGCGAAAAAAGGGCGAGCAACTCCGCGCCGCACCAGTTGGACTGCTGGTGCTGCGGGGGATGGCTGTGGGGAGGGAGGGCTTAGATCAGCGCAGCGTGCTGCTGCGGTGCGGCCGAGGCCGCAGGCACTGGCAGGTGATTGAGTGCCAGTTGCAGGACATCAAAATTGCGCAGGCGACGCGCCGGGATGTCCTTGAGGGGGCGGTTGAACAGCAGAGGCACGGCTTGTTCCGACAGGCCTCCGTGTGAGCGCAGCGGCACCGTCAGTCCCGAGAGATCGTGCTTGCTGGCGCTGGTACCCAGCACGGCCAGGCGGTGGGCCAGCACCACCAGATCGCCGATGCGGTCCGGCGGCAGCTCAAAGCGTGCCGCTGCGGTGGCGCGGTCCAGCACTTCTTCAACCTCGGGAATGCCTCTCAGCGCATCGACCACCGCCTGCTGCGCCGTACCGTTTTTCAGATACACCGTGGCATAGGAGCCCAGCGCGCCGTGGTGGACCACATAGGGGTCGGTGATGGGCAGCAGCACGCGGGCGCTGTTTGCTCCAAGCTGAGCATCCAGCACATCCTGCAAGAAAGCGACTTGCGGGCGGCCCAGTGCATCGGTTTTGGCATTCATGCCATGGTCGGCCGTGATGGCGATGACAGCGCCCATGGCGTCAAGTTCGCCCAGGTAGCGGTCCATCATGGCGTAGAAGGCATTGGCTTCATCTGTGCCCGGTGCATGCTTGTGCTGCACGTAGTCGGTGGTGGACAGATACATGAGATCGGGCCGCTCGCTGCGCATCAGCATGGTGCCTGCGGCAAAGACGAATTCCGAGAGATCGGCGCTGTAGACCGAAGGCAGGGGCAGGCCGACGCGAGTGAGCAACTGGTCTATGCCGTTCACTTCCATGCAGGCTTTGTCCGCATGCTCGGCCGAGAAGCAGATGCCGCTGAGGCCGTTACCCAGCAAGGCACGCAGTTTGTCCTTGGCGGTTACCACGGCCACCTTCAGGCCTTGCTCGGCCATGGCGGCCAGCACGGTGGGGGCACGCAGATAGCGGGCGTCGTTCATCAGCACTTCGGCGTCTTGTTCGGTGTCGTAGAAATAGTTGCCGCAGATGCCGTGCACGCTGGGCGGTGTGCCGGTGACGATGGAGAGATTGTTGGGATTGGTGAAGGAGGGCATGACGCAGTCCCCCGAGAGCACCGCGCCCTTCTTCAGCAAGCTGGCAAAGAACGGTGCCACGCCGGCCTGCACGGCCTGGTTGATGTACTCCTGCTCGCAGCCGTCGATGCAGACGATGACGGTGGGTGAGGCAGGCAGCTGATAGCTGCGTTGGTTGATGTGTAGGTGTTTCATGCCTTGCAGCTTAGGCAGTGCGCTCTGTGAACACTATCGACAAATAGTGCGATAGGCGTGATAAAAGATCACGGATAAAGTCACTTAGCTTTCATCAAAGCCTTATCCACTACGCCCCATGCCACATCAACTTCCCCCTTTGCATGCCTTGCGCGTGTTCGAAGTCGCAGCCCGGGCCAACAGCTTTACCGAGGCGGGTAAGGAGCTGCACCTGACCCATGGCGCCGTCAGCCGCCAGATTGCGCTGCTGGAGGCCGCGCTGGGCCAGTCCTTGTTTCGCAAAGAAGGCCAGCGTATGGTGGCCACACCGCATGCCAAGGCGTTTGCACGCGAGATCAGCCAGGCGTTTGACCATATCGGCGATGCGGCCCGGCGCTACGGCAAGCGGGCGACGGAGAAGGTCATACGCGTTAACGCCCCGGCCACCATGGCCATGCGCTGGCTGATTCCGCGTCTGGCGGCTTTTCATGCGCTGTACCGGGGCATCGAGGTGCGCGTTTCCACTGCCTTCAGCACCGAGCCGGCGCTCAAGGGCAGCTTTGACGTGGCAATCCGCCGCGGCCCTATCGAGGCCGGCCAGTACGAGGTGCTGCCGCTCTATACCGAGGTCAACACCGTGATCGTCAGCCCGGCGCTGTGGCAGCAAAAGCCGCTCAAGTCCGCCAAGGATCTGGCTAAGACCATCTGGCTGGCGGCGGAGACCCGGCCCGGGGATTGGGAAACCTGGTTGCAGATGGCTGGTCAGCCTGATCTGCGGCCCGTGCAGGTGCTGCGTTTCGACCATTTCTTCGTCAGCCTGCAGGCGGTGATGGACGGGCTGGGCTACGGCGTGGGGCCGCTGCCGACCTTGAGCAACGATATCCAGCAGCAACGCCTGCTGGCGCCTTTTCCCGAAGTCACCATGCGCGGCAGCAGCTTTCAAGCCCTGGTGCCGCTGGACTCGGACAAGCCGCGCCACCTTCGTCAGTTTCTGGACTGGCTGCAGGCTCAGGCCGATGCCAAGCCTTGAATACGTGAAAAACTCCTTGTGAGGCAGAGCCTCCATTGCAAGAATATCCAGGCGTTGCCTATGCGGCTTGTCATCAAAACGGGTTCTCCATGATTCCTGCTGTTCCAGGTGCTGCCGTTGCAGGCCTTTTCTTGTTGCTGCTGGCGCTATTGCTGGCTGTCGGTTTGCTGGGCTGGTGGGGCTGGCGGCTGTGGCATGAGCGGCGCGGCACGCCAAGGCCGCCGCTTGCGGTGTGGCAATGGATTGTGGCCGTGGTTTTGTCCGTGCTGCCCATATCGACAGGGGTGATGCTGGTGCAGATGGCGTTGAGTCAGCGCTATGCCGATGCGCAGATTGCCGAGCAGGAGCGGCTGATGAACATTACGCTGACTCGCGCGGTGGTCTGGGGTGATATCACCGTGCCGGCGGGCAGTCATGTGCATCGCGATATGCCGGAAGGCGGCGTGGAGCGCGCTGACGGCCAGCCCGACTTGCGGGCGGTGCAGGACATCCGCTTTCCCGTGCCGGTAGAGGTGGGCGGGCTATGGGTCAATGCCCTGAGCCTGACGGGCCAGCTGACTCTGGAGTTGTCCAGGCCGCAGCAGTTTGCGGCGCGTGAGGGGCGGCCTGCCGAGGATTGTGCGGCGGGGTATATGGTGCAGTTCAATGCCAGGCAAGAGCGTGACCCCTTTGTCATCCCCGAGAAAGCACAGACGCTGACGCTGGCCGACTGGGTGCGGGATACCTGCTATCAAACCAACCCCATTTCGGTGCGTTACTGGAAGGATGGGCAACTGGTCTGGGCCAATACTCCCGAGTACGAGATGCCATAAAAAAGCCGCAGACCCAGTGGGTTGCGGCTTTTAAAAGATAGCGGCTAGCGCTTATGGGATGTAGGTTTAGCCTATTTTCAGGCTTGATTCTTGGCACGCCTCGCGCGCAGGATTTCATCCAGAATCAGCAAAATAGCGCCTAGCGTGATGGCCATATCTGCCACGTTGAAGGCTGGGAAGTGGCTGCGGCCCCAGAAGAAGTCCAGAAAGTCCACCACATAGCCGTGCTGAAGGCGGTCAACCACGTTGCCAATGGCGCCGCCCAGAATGCTGGACAGCGACAGGCAGAACATTTTCTCGTTGGGGTTCTTGCGCAACTGCCAGACGATGAGCACGGTGGCGATGACGCCAATGCCCACAAACAACCAGCGCTGCCAGCCGCTGCCATCTGCCAGAAAGGAGAAGGCTGCGCCCGTGTTGTGCGCACGCACGATGTTGAAGAAGCTGGCGACGGGCGTCCAGTCCCCAAGCTGGTAATGGGCCAGGATGATCTGCTTGGTGATCTGGTCCACGCCGATGATGACAAGCGCCCACAAAAGCCAGGGCCAGATTCGGCCAAAGCCTGCGGAAGATGTCTGGGTGTTGCTCATGACAGCTCTTTGCTAATGTTTTTTGATAGCGGCTAGCGCCTGATTTAAAAAGGTTTCAGTATGGTTTGATGCTGAAAGAGACTGCCAGCAGGCGCTGGCAGCTCACTTTTTAAGTGCTTAGGCCTTGGTGCGCACTTCACCATCGCCATGCAGATTGCTGTCGCAACGGCCGCACAGAGTGGGGTACTCGGGGTTCACGCCCACGTCTTCGCGGTAGTGCCAGCAGCGCTCGCACTTGGCGTTCTCGCTCACCTTGACCGTGGTTTGCAATGCATCCCCAGCCACCGCGTTGGCGGCGGAGGTGATGAAGACAAACTTCAGGTCATCCGCCAGCGATTGCAGCAAAGCCAGGTCTTCGGGCTGTGCGGACAGGGTGATTTCGGCTTGCAGGGACGAGCCCAGCTTGCCGTCGGCGCGCACGTTCTCGATGTCCTTGTTGACCACGTTGCGGATTTCGCACAGACGCGTCCACTTGGCCAGCAGGGCTTCGTCGCCTTCGGGCAGATCGGTGAACTTCTCCAGGAAGATGGTTTCGCCGTTGCCAAAAATCTTCCATGCTTCTTCGGCTGTGAAGGACAGGAACGGAGCCATCCAGCGCAGCAGCGCGTGGGTGATCTGGTGCAGCGCGGTCTGGGCCGAGCGGCGGGCCAGGCTCTTGGGCGCGCTGGTGTACAGGCGATCCTTGAGCACGTCCAGGTAGAAACCGCCCAGATCTTCCGAGCAGAACAGCTGAATCTTGGCGACCACGGGGTGGAACTCATAGACCTGATAGTGGCCGATGATTTCCTTTTGCAGCTGCGCAGCACGGGCCAGCGCGTACTGGTCGATCTCCAGCATGTCGCCATAGGCAACAGCATCGGTGGTCACGTCAAAGTCGCTGACGTTGGCCAGCAAGAAGCGCAGCGTGTTGCGGATGCGGCGGTAGCCATCCACCACGCGGGCCAGAATCTTGTCGTCGATACCCAGATCGCCCGAGTAATCGGTCGCAGCGACCCACAGGCGGATGATTTCAGCGCCCATCTTGTTGCTGACGTCTTGTGGCGCCACGGTGTTGCCCACGGACTTGGACATCTTCTTGCCCTGACCGTCCACGGTGAAACCATGGGTCAGCAGGCCCTTGTACGGGGCACGGCCAAAGATGGCCGAGGCCAGCAGCAGCGAAGAGTGGAACCAGCCGCGGTGCTGATCGTGACCTTCCAGGTACAGATCGGCTTCTGGGCCCTGGTCGTGGTGCATGTCGTTGTGCGTGCCGCGCATCACGTGCCAGAAGGTGCTGCCAGAGTCGAACCACACTTCCAGAATGTCGGTGCTCTTGGTGTATTGCTTGGCTTCTTCAACGCCCAAGATTTCTTCGGTGGTCACGCGGCTCCAGGCCTCGATGCCGCCTTGCTCGATCATGTCGGCCGCCTGGTCGATGATCTCCATGGTGCGCGGGTGCAGAGCGCCCGTGTCCACGTGCAGGAAGAAGGGGATGGGCACGCCCCACGAACGCTGGCGCGAGATGCACCAGTCGGGACGACCGGCGATCATGGAACGCAGGCGATCCTGGCCATTTTCGGGGTAGAAATTGGTCTGCTCGATGGCGTCCAGCGCGATCTGGCGCAGAGTCTTTTCGGGCTTCTGGGCGGGGTCGGTGAACACGCCTTCGCCTTCATCCATGCGGATGAACCATTGCGCTGCAGCGCGGTAGATGACGGGCGTCTTGTGGCGCCAGCAATGGGGGTAGCTGTGCTCCAGGCTGGTGGTGTCCATCAGGCGGTTGGCGACCTTCAGCGCATCCAGAATGACGGGCACGGCCTTCCAGATGTACTGACCGCCGAACATGGGCAGATCAGCTGCGTACACGCCATTGCCTTGCACGGGGTTCAGGATGTCCTTGTAGTCCATGCCATTGTTGACACAGCTGTTGAAGTCATCCACGCCGTAGGCAGGGGCCGAGTGCACGATACCGGTGCCGTCGTCCGCCGTGGCGTAGTCGGCCAGGTACACGGGCGAGATGCGGTCAAAACCCTTGTCCACATGGGCCAGCGGGTGCTTGAAGGGCATGTGGTCCAGCGCCTTGCCCTGGGCCGTGGCCAGAACAGTGCCTTCCAGCTTCCAGCGAGTCAGGCATTTTTCGACCAGGGCCGAGGCCACGATCAGCAGGCCGCGCTCGGTGTCGACCAGGCTGTATTCCAGATCGGGGTTGACGTTCAGCGCCTGGTTGGCGGGGATGGTCCAGGCCGTGGTCGTCCAGATGACGATGAAGGCTTCCTTGTTCAGCTGGGGCAGGCCAAAGGCTGCTGCCAGCTTGGCAGGCTCGGCAGCGGGGAACATCACGTCCAGGGTCTGGCTCTGCTTGTCCTGGTATTCGATTTCGAATTCGGCCAGCGACGAGGCGCAGTCAAAGCACCAGTACACGGGCTTGAGGCCGCGGTACACAAAACCACGCTCCATCACCTTCTTCAAGGCGCGCAGCTCCAGCGCCTCGTTGGCGTAGTTCATGGTCTTGTAGGGGTGGTCCCAGTCGGCCAGCACGCCCAGGCGCTTGAAGTCCACCATCTGCTGGGCGATCTGCTCGGTGGCAAAGGCGCGGCTCTTGGCCTGCATCTCGTCGCGGGGCAGGTTGCGGCCATGCAGCTTTTCGATGGCGTTTTCGATGGGCAGACCGTGGCAGTCCCAGCCGGGCACGTAGCGCGCGTCAAAACCTTCCAGCTGGCGGCTCTTGACGATCATGTCCTTCAGGATTTTGTTCACGGCATGGCCGATGTGGATCTTGCCGTTGGCGTAGGGAGGGCCGTCATGCAGGATGAACATGGGCGCGCCCTTGCGTGCCACGCGCAGCTTTTGATAGGTGCCCTGATCTTCCCACTCCTTGGCCCATGCCGGCTCGCGCTTGGGCAGGTCGCCGCGCATGGGGAAGGGGGTGTCGGGCATGTTCAGCGTGGCGCGATAGACGGACGCTTCGGGCTTGTTGGACTTCGAATCAGACATGGGAAACCTTGAGAGCAATACTGGGCCCGGGCAGTGCTGCCTGGGCGTGAATGATGAGGTGAGCGCCAGATGCGCTGCCGCGCCTATGGCGTGCGAGCAGCGAGCGTCAAATTCGGTCGCGCGTGGTCTGGCGACGAGTCTCTGTGTGTGCAGAAGTATGAGACGGCGTGTGGCCGGAGGCGAAAAACGCGTGCGCGTCATCGCAGTCCTTGGCGATGCCTGCCGTCAGGGCATCGAGACTGTCATACTTCAGCTCGTCGTGCAGTTTGTGCAGAAGTTCCACGCGGATGATTTTACCGTAGGCACCTTCCCCTCCCAGCTGTGCGGGCCAATCAAAACAGTGGGTCTCCAGCAGCACGCGTCCGCCGTTGATGTCATTGGGGTCCAGAGAAGGGCGCACGCCCAGGTTGGCGACACCGCGCAGCGGCTGGTCCGACAGTCCATGCACCAGCACCGCAAAAATGCCGCTGGCTGCGGGTTTCCAGTGGTCAAAGCGCAGGTTTAGCGTGCGAAAGCCGTCATTGGCACCGTTTTGGGATTCGGCCAGTTTGCGGCCCAGTTTGCGACCGTGAACCACATGGCCCGAGATTCTGTAGGGGTGCCCCAGCAGCTTGGCGGCCTGCTGCATATCGCCTGCAGCTAGGGCGGCGCGCACCTCGGTGCTGGAGACGCGCAGACCGTGGACTTCATAGCTGTTCATGCGCGCCACATCAAAGCCCAGAGCCTGACCGGCGTTATCCAGCATGGCGTAGTCGCCGGCGCGCTTGTTGCCAAAGCGGAAGTCATCGCCCACCAGCACGTATCTGGCACCCAGACCGGAAATCAGTACATCCTGAATAAAGTCTTCGGGGCGCTGGCTGGCCAGGGACTCGTTGAAGGGCAGGATCACGACCTGATCAACGCCGCAGATTTCAAGCTGGCTGAGCTTGTCGCGCAGCGTGCCCACGCGCGCTGGTGCCAGCTCGGGCTTGCCCAGCTTTTGCGCAAAGTAGTCACGCGGGTGCGGCTCAAAGGTCATCGCGCAGCTGGGAATGCCACGCTGTGCGGCTTCTGCCTTGAGCAGGCCGAGCATGGCTTGATGTCCCCGGTGCACACCATCAAAATTGCCAATGGTCACGGCGCAGGCGGGGGCCAGTCCGGGATGATTTATACCGCGAAAAATCTTCATGGGCTGCTTTGTTATTTGTAGCAGCTAGCGCCTATGCATGCGGCGCAAGCCGTCTATTTGACATAGTTTCAGAGTATATTGCTTCAATCCATGCAGCTGAGGAGGCTGCAAAAGAGCGCCAAGACGCTCTGCCGTTTTCTGTGGTCTTGTTGACTGACTGGAGGCGTGTTGTGAAAGTCTTGAAGCTGACAGCCCAGGGGCTGCCGCAGTCCTGGGTAACGCTGGAGCAAGCGGCGCTGCACTATGCAGCTGAAGATGTGCGCTGGGAAGCCGGTGTCGAAATCGCCTGCTTTCGGGGTGGCCACAATGCGGTGACCGGCAAGCAGTCAGTCATTCACATCAACTCCATCATTGGCACCAAGGGCATGCCCAATATCAACCCGCACGAGTTGCTGCCGGGTCTGACCAATGGCAAGCTCTTTACGCGTGACCACTGCGTCTGCGCCTACTGTGGGCGCCAGTTCCATGAGGGCGATCTGACGCGTGAGCATATTCTTCCCGCCAGTGTCGGCGGCGAGAACACCTGGATGAATCTGGTTACCGCCTGCCGTGCCTGTAATCACCGCAAGGGTGCCAGAACGCCCGAGCAGGCGCGCATGCCGCTGCTCTACACCCCCTACACCCCCACGCTGTGGGAAGACTTCATTTTGAGAAACCGCCGCATTCTGGCCGACCAGATGGAGTTTCTCGTCGCCCACGTTCCGCGTGGCTCGCGCTGGCGCAGTTGAGCAAGATAGTGGGAGTTTGCTGCGTTGGCTGAAGGCTCTCGGGGTCTGTGATTGAATTGGGGTTTATGCCTATCTAGGTTTTCATGATCGTCAGAGATCGCCCATCGGGCTTCAGGCTGTTCTGGATTGTCCGGGGCTCGGTGCTGCAACGCATCAAAAGTGTGCTGGCCGTGAACATCGTGCTTGCCGTCATCGTCACGGTGGCCCACGGCACCTTGTTTCACACCAAGATTCCCATCACGCCGATCCCGTTCACGCTGATCGGTCTGCCTCTGGCGATTTTTCTGGGCTTTCGCAACAACACCGCTTACTCACGCTACTGGGAAGGGCGCAAGCTCTGGGGCGAAATCGTCATCTACGCGCGCACTCTGTCGCGCCAGTGCCAGAGTTTGATTGAATCTGATCACCCCATTGACCCGCGTCAGCGCGCCAACGATGTGCGCGTGCGCATGGTGCACCGCGCCGTGGCCTTTGCCCACGCGCTGCGCGCCCAGCTACGCGGCCTGAAAGAGGATACGGCAGCCCAGCAATGGCTGACCGATGACGAATGGCTGCGCCTGAAGCAATTGCCGCTGGGCCAGCGCACAGACGCCATTGTTCTGGCCATGGGGCAGGACCTGGGGCAATGCTTGAAGGACAAGCGCATCGATCCTTGTCTGGCGGTGTCGATTGACAGGACGCTAAGCGGGTTCACCTCGGCTGCGGCATCTTGCGAGCGCATTCAGAACACGCCAATTCCCTTCTCTTACACCTTGCTGCTCCACCGCACGGCGCACCTGTACTGCTTCTTGCTGCCCTTTGGCCTGGTCGATGTCACCAGCTTCATGACCCCCTTTGTGGTGGGCATCGTGGCCTATACCTTCTACGGTCTTGATGCACTGGGCGATGAGCTGGAAGAGCCTTTCGGCATGGAAAGCAACGATCTGGCGCTGGACTCCATGTGCCGTGGCATTGAGATCAGCCTGAGCCAGTCGCTGGGCGACCCGCAGGTTCCGCCACCCCTCAAGCCGGTGGACTATCTGCTGACCTGAAGCCGCTGTGCTGAGAACAAAAAAGCCCTGAACTCATCATTCAGGGCTTTGTTTTTGATAGCGCCTAGCGCTTGTACTGCTTAGACAGTGGCGCGATCTTCATCCACGGCTTTTTGCCATGCTTCGTACAAGTCTTCACCCGTATCACGCACGCGGTGGTTGATGACGGGCATCTCGCGCTTGTCTTCGGGGCGAGCCAGTTCGTCGTAACCACGGGAGGCGGACAGGTCATAGGGCTCGCCCTCTTCGTTGGAGTAGGCGACAAAGACCTTCTTCACGCCGGCCAGCAGCATGGCCGTGTGGCACATGGTGCAGGGGTAGCCGCTGGCATACATCACCGAGCCGGACAGATCGGTGCTGCCTTGCTCCTTGGCGGCAATGCGCAGGGCCTGCATCTCGGCGTGAGCCGAAGGGTCGCACAGCTCCTCGACCTGATTGACGGCGCGGGCCAGCACCTGGCCGTCACGCACCAGAACGGCTCCGAAGGGCCAGGTGGCGCGTTCGCGGCCTTTGACGTTGCCCATGGCCAGGCGAATAGACTCCAGCAGGTACTTTTCGGTGTCTTGCGTGCTCATGCGTGTCTCCTTGATCTTGTGAATGGCGCAAAGATCATAGGAAGCGCAGGGCTGTGCATAGCGCATGCCAAAAGCAAAACAGCACGCCGTAGCGTGCTGTTGACTTTTGCTTTTATGTTGAATGCAGTTGCCGTAACTTGCTGTGTATTCCTGTGGGTTTCTAGGCAAAAACGCCAGCGCTGTCCTGCATGTGCGCAGACACGGTGCCCAGGTGGTGCAGAGTGTCGCCGCCCGTCATCTCCATCTGCGTCAGGCGCTTGAAGTAGTGGCTGCCCACGTATTCATCGGTCACGCCAATGCCGCCATGCAGCTGCACGGACTGCTGGCCCACGTAGCGCATGGATTGGCCCAGCTGCACCTTGGCGCGAGCCATGGCCAGATGGCGCTCTTCTGCCGGGGCGCTTAGCTTGAGCGTGCCGTAATAGCTCATGGATCGGGCCAGCTCCAGCTGCATCTTCATATCGGCCACGCGGTGGCGCAGGGCCTGAAAGCTGGAGATGGGCACACCGAACTGCTTGCGCTGGTTCATGTACTCGGTGGTGAGCTTGAGCGTTTGCTCCATCACGCCGACACCTTCGGCGCACAGGGCGGCGTTGGCCACATCCTGCGCCAGCGTCAGTGCGGCCAGGCCGTTGTTGGTGATGAGCGTGGCGGGCGCTGCCTTGCAGACCAGATCGGCGGCGCGGGCTTCATCCTGAGTGACATAAGCCTTGGTTGACACCCCTTCGGCACCGTTTTCGATGAGGAAGAGCGCAATTTTTCCGTCCAGCTGGGCAGGCACGATGAAAGCGTCGGCTTTGTCACCGGCAAGAACTATGTTTTTGGTAGCGTCTACCGTATAGCCATTGGCAGTTTTACTCGCCTTTGCATCGCAGACATCAATACGGTAGCGCGCTTTGCGCTCCTGAGATGCGAGCACGACCAGTTTCTCGCCCGCTGCAATCTGGGGCAGCCAGCTTTGCTTGATGGCCTCGCTGCCAAACTGGCTGAGCAGAGCGCTGGCCACAAAAGCCTGCGTCAGCGGCTCCATCACCAGGCCGCGGCCTAGTTCTTCCATCACCACCATCACATCGACTGCGCCCTGACCCAGGCCGCCGTATTGCTCGGGCACGGTGAGAGCCGTCAGTCCCAGCTCGGCCAGCTCGTTCCAGACCTCGCGCGAAAAGCCGCCTTGCTTGGCAATGCTCTGGCGGCGCTCGAAGGTGTAGCCCTTGTCCACCCAGCGGGCCACGGCATCACGCAGTTGTTGCTGGTCGTCGGAAAAATCGAAATCCATATTTGTCTCCTGTGGCCTTTAGCCAAGAACCGTCTGAGCCACGATGTTTCGTTGCACCTCGTTCGAGCCGCCGTAAATGGTGGTCTTGCGCATATTGAAATAGGTGGCGGCCAGAGGGGCGTTGCAGAGCACGCCGCCGGGGAAGTCGCCCTGGTAGCCTGCCTCCATGGCTTCCTGCACGTAGGGAAGGGAGTAGGGGCCGGCGGCCAGCATCATCAGCTCGGCATAGCGCTGCTGAATCTCGCTGCCCTTGATCTTGAGCAGGCCGGCAATGTCCAGCGGGTTCTTGCCCGACTTCATGGCCGAGAGCACGCGCAGCACCAGCATCTCCAGCGCGATCACATCAATCTCCAGCAGGGCGATCTGGTCGCGGAAGCGCTGGTCTTCCCACACGCCTTCGGCCTTGGCAATGCGCTTGACGCGCTCCAGCTCGCGCTTGGCGCGGTTCACGTCCGCAATATTGGTGCGCTCGTGGCTCAACAGGTGCTTGGCGTAGGTCCAGCCCTTGTTTTCTTCGCCAATCAGCTGGTCGGCAGGTACTTCCACGTTGTCGAAGAAGACTTCGTTGACTTCATGGCCGCCATCCAGCAGCTTGATGGGCCGCACGGTCACGCCGGGGGATTTCATGTCGATCAGCAAGAAGCTGATGCCGGTCTGGGGCTTGCCTTCGTTGCTGGTGCGAACCAGGCAGAAGATCCACTCGCCGTACTGGCCCAGCGTGGTCCAGGTCTTCTGGCCGTTGACGATGTATTTGTCACCCACGCGCTCGGCGCGGGTTTTGACGCTGGCCAGGTCAGAGCCCGAGCCGGGCTCTGAGTAGCCCTGGCTCCACCAGACTTCGCCGCTGGCAATGCCGGGCAGAAAGCGCTTGTGCTGCTCCGGCGTGCCGTAGGCCATGATGACCGGGGCCACCATCACCGGGCCGAAGGGCACGATGCGCGGCGTGCAGGCCAGCGCGCATTCCTCTTCGAATAAGTGCTTTTGCACGGCCGACCAGCCGGGGCCGCCAAACTCTGTGGGCCAGCCGTAACCGAGCCAGCCTTTTTTTCCCAGAATTTTGGCCCAGCGCTGCATGTCGTCACGCGTCAGGTGCAGATCGTTACGCACCTTGTGCGCAATATCCTCGGGCAGATTTGCCCGCACCCAGGTGCGGATTTCATCGCGAAAAGCCTGTTCTTCAGGGGTGAATGCCAAGTCCATGCGGTGTCTCCAGAAAATCTGGATGTTTTGTAGCACGCACGTTCTTTTTCTTCCTGTCCGGGTCGTGACAAGGAAGGGTTCCCCCGAGGTTGTTGATCCCCTGAGGGGCTTTGTGCCGTCCCCTCAGGGGGATGGCGGCCCTGCTGTCTCTGGCTTGGAGCGCGCCAGTTTTTTATAGTTGATTGAAATATGCCTCTAGCGCTTATCTATAAAGCGCTAGCAGCTATCAATTTCAATGCACTGGCTTACTCAGCTGGTGCTGTCTGGATGGCAGGTGGCTCCACCCCCAGTGATTCGCACAGCATCTGCACGGTGGCGCGCAACTGGGTCACTTCCGCTTCCAGCGTATCCACGCGTTGCTGCAGGGCAGATGCATT
This sequence comes from Comamonas sp., assembly GCF_036643215.1. Lineage (GTDB taxonomy): Bacteria > Pseudomonadota > Gammaproteobacteria > Burkholderiales > Burkholderiaceae_C > Comamonas. The sequence goes on from NZ_JAVXSJ010000006.1 coordinate 119,072, forward strand.
GCCGCCGCCCGTGCCACCGCTGGCGCTGGCGGCGCTTTGCAGGGCGGCTACATCGACGGGGCCGCAGAGCAGATGGGCCCAGCGCGATTCGCGGGCGCCGGGCGCACGGGGCAGCAGTACGACCAGCGGGCCGCCTTTTTCTTCGCTGCGCTCGCGCAGTTCATCCAGAAATGCCTCGACCGAGGAGATATCGGCAAAGCGGTGCCAGCGTTCGGAGTTGATGCGCAGCTCGCCCGCCGTCTGGGGGCCGCGCAGTATCAAGAGGGCCAGCAGCACGGCGGATTGGTCGGGCACGCCGATGCCGCGGGGAAAGTTGTGCTCCCAGCGGGTAGAGCGGGTGCCGCTGATCTGCACGGCGAGCGTTTTCATGCGCAGGTTGTCCAGCGCTTCCTGGGCTTCGCCTTCGCTGATTTCCATCACCGGGTCGCGGCTGGACTTCTGGTTGCAGCCGGTGATGAGGCTGTTGAGCGTGAGCGGATAGCTGTCCGGCACGGTGCGGGCCTTTTCCATCAGCGTGGCCAGAACGCGGGCCTCAATGGGGGTGAGGGCGATATTGCGTGGGTCAAAAGGCATGTTGTCTCCTCAAAAGTCTAGAACGGCGCACGGGAACGGCTGCAAGCCACCAAGGGTTAGCCCGTCAATGCGACAATCGCCGCCCATGAAAAACATCGTGATCCTGATCTCGGGCGGCGGCTCGAACATGGCCGCCATTGTGCGTGCATCCCAGCAGCAGAACTGGGCAAAGCAGTACAACGCCCGGGTCGCGGCCGTGGTCAGCAACAAGGCTGAGGCCAAAGGACTGGTCTTTGCGCGCGATAACGGCATCGCCACCGAGGTGCTGGATCACAAGCAGTTTGATAGCCGCGAGGCCTTTGATGCCGAGCTGATGCAGGTGATTGACCGCCATGCGCCTGATCTGGTGGTGCTGGCTGGCTTTATGCGCATTCTGACCCCCGGCTTTGTGGCGCATTACGAAGGCCGCCTCATCAACATCCACCCCTCGTTGTTGCCCGCCTTTACGGGCCTGCACACGCATCAGCGCGCCATTGATGCAGGCTGCAAGTTTGCGGGCTGCACCGTGCACCGCGTGACGGCCGAGCTGGATGTGGGACCGATTCTGGAGCAGGCTGTGGTGCCTGTGCTGCCCGGCGATACAGCCGACCTGCTGGCCGCGCGCGTGCTGGTGCAAGAACACGCCATTTACCCGCGTGCTGTGCTTAATCTGATCAAGAGCTAAATCAGATTTGATAGCTGCTAGCGCTTATTGAATAGGCGCTAGAGCCTTTTTTATGCCAATTTCTGCTGATCTTCCGGCAGACGGCGAAAACGCGACTGCTCCACGCCATCAATCACCACGGTTTCATTAAACATGGCGGCAGGGCGCACCCACAGACCACGTTCGCCATACAGGGCGCGGTACAGCGTAAGAGGCTCCAGCGTCTCGCTGTGGCGCACGGTGCCAATCACTTCATAGGGCATGCCTTTGTAATGTTCGTACAGGCCGGGCGGGGTGGTGATGAGGGGCGGCAGGTTGTGGTCGGACATGATATTTTAAAAAGGTGAGCGGTTAGTGCATGCTCTAAAAGGGCTAGAGCCTGTTTTTACTATGAATCTTCGTTGACGCTTGGAGGCCATAGATTTCTGGCGCAAGCCAAGGCTAGGGTGACAGTGGGACAATTGGGGCTATGCATCCCAAACAGCTTCTCGACGCTTGCGCTGAACTCGTCAAGCGCGCCATGACTTTTGAACACGCGGCCGATTCCGTGGTGTCTTACTTCTTCCGCGAAAACCGTTACCTCGGCCCGCGTGAGCGCGCCACTCTGGCCGAAACCACTTACACCGTGCTGCGCAAGAAGCTGTTGTTTGAAGGCCTGGCACATTCCGGCAGCGGCCCGCGTGAGCGCCGTCTGGCCATTCTCGGCTTTGCCGCTGTCCTGCGTGAGCAGGGCAAGAAGCAAGGCAACGTCAAGAACAAGGACGGCCAGGACAGCGAGACCTTTATCAAGGCTGCGCTGACACCTCAGGAACTCAAGTGGCTGGACGCTTGCGACAACATCAAGCCTGAAGAGCTGATGGAATCCCACCGCCACAACCTGCCCGAGTGGCTGGTTGAGCCGCTCAAGGCACAGGTGGGTGACGAATTCTGGGCCTTGGCTGCGAGCATGGAAAAGGCTGCGCCGCTGGACTTGCGCGTCAACGCCCTGAACGACAAGCCCGCTGAAGTGCGCAAAGAACTGGAAAAAGCTGGCATCAAGGCCAAGCCCACACCGTTCTCGCCACTGGGTCTGCGTGTCGATGGCAAGCCTGCGCTGGCCAAGGTGGATGCCTTCAATCGTGGTGCCATCGAGGTGCAGGACGAAGGCTCGCAACTGCTGGCCCTGATGCTGGATGCCAAGCGCGGCGAGATGGTGGTGGACTTTTGCGCCGGTGCCGGCGGCAAGACGCTGGCCATTGGCGCTTCCATGCGCAATACCGGCCGCCTGTATGCGTTTGACGTGTCGGGTCACCGCCTGGATGCACTCAAGCCACGCCTGGCGCGCTCGGGTCTGTCCAATGTGCACCCCGCTGCCATTGCCCATGAGCGTGATGAACGCGTCAAGCGCCTGGCTGGCAAGATTGACCGCGTGCTGGTGGATGCGCCTTGCTCGGGCCTGGGTACCTTGCGCCGCAACCCTGACCTGAAGTGGCGCCAAAGCCCCAAGGCCGTGGAAGAGCTGACCGTCAAGCAGGCCGCGATTCTGGAAAGCAGCGCTCGTCTGGTCAAGGCCGGTGGCCGCCTGATCTACGCTACTTGCTCCATCCTGCCGCAGGAAAACGAAGCCATTGCCGAAGCTTTCAGCGCTGCTCACCCTGAGTTTGAACCCTTGAATGCTGCCGATGTGCTGGAGCAGCTGAAGATTGCTGATGGCGACAAGCTGTGCAGCGGTGGAGATGACGGCAAGCGCTATCTGCGCCTGTGGCCGCATCAGCACGAAACTGACGGATTTTTCGCCGCTGTTTGGGTGAAGAAGGCGTAACTTCAGTGCAAATCCGGTATCAGCTGTCAGGGTATCAGCAGTAGGCTTGTAAGCAGCTCACCTAAAATTGCACGACCGTGCTTTATAAGGTGGAGCATGGTTTTTTGCCAAAGGCTTTGTTATTTATGTCGCTGGATATTGGCTTGCTCTGGAATGAAGTCGTGGAATGGATGGCCAACGGGCTGTGGGATCTGTCATGGTGGCAGTTGCTGCTGTACACCTTGATCACCACCCATTTCACGATTGCGGGTGTCACGATTTTTCTGCACCGCAGTCAGGCGCACCGGGCTCTGGATCTGGGGCCTGTGCCTTCCCATTTCTTCCGTTTCTGGCTTTGGCTGGGTACGGGCATGGTGACCAAGGAATGGGTGGCCATTCACCGCAAACACCATGCCAAGTGCGAGACGGTGGACGATCCTCACAGCCCGCAGACGCGTGGCCTGAGCAAAGTCATGCGCGAAGGCGCTGAGCTGTACCGCAGCGAAGCCAAGAATACGGAAACGATCAAGAAGTTTGGCCACGGCACGCCCGATGACTGGCTGGAGCGCAATCTGTACTCCAAGCACTCGGTCTGGGGCCCCACGCTGATGCTGATTTTGAATGTGGCGCTGTTCGGTGTCATTGGAATGAGCATCTGGGCGGTGCAAATGGTCTGGATTCCCTTCTGGGCCGCTGGCGTGGTCAATGGCCTAGGCCATTTCTGGGGCTATCGCAACTACGAGGCAACGGACGCCTCTACCAACCTGTCGCCCTGGGGCATCATCATTGGTGGTGAAGAGCTGCACAACAACCACCATACGTATCCAACGTCGGCCAAGTTCTCGGTCAAGCCCTATGAGTTTGATATTGGCTGGCTCTATATCAGCATCATGCAGAAGCTGGGCTGGGCCAAGGTCAAGAAGACGCCGCCGCGCCTGCGCATGGGTGCGATCAAGCCGGTCGCTGATGAACTGACGCTGGAAGCCATCATCGCCAATCGCTACGAAGTCATGGCCCGCTATGCGCGCGGCGTACGCTCTGCTGTTCAGCAAGAGCTGGATTTGCTCAAGCAAAAGCAGGCGCAAAAATCTGATGTTTCATTGCTCAAGGGTGTTCAGCGCTGGCTGCATCGCGATGCAGAAAAAGTGCCAGAGCGCGCACAAGGCCAGCTGGCGCAGGCCCGGGCCGCTCACCCGGTGATTGATCAGATGCTGACCATGCGTGAAGAGCTGCGCCAGCTGTGGCTGAACACCACGCTGAGCCGCGAGCAATTGACCAGTCAGCTGCAGGCTTGGTGCCTGCGTGCCGAGGCCAGTGGTATTGCCGCGCTCAAGGACTTCTCGGTCAAGCTACGCGCTGCCCGCGCCTGAAGCTGCTCCAGCTGAGACTGCGCAAGCTCAGTACCTGCCACCAAGTTTTGGCCATCGTGGCGTTCATGCCCTGAGCTTGGTCATTTTTAGCAAGCTGCACCGCTTCTTCGATGGGGGTAGTGCAGCTTTTCTGCATCTGGGGCTGATGAACCTGAACTTGAGCGTGACCCGCTTGCCGGGTGCTCAGTTGTACCCAGGTATGTGAAGGTGAGCGCCAGCTCTGGCCTGTATGCAGCACCATGTGCTGGCCGAAATGGTTGTCGGTAAAGCTCAAGGGTCCGATGGCCAGTTGCAACGGTCCTTGCTGGCAGAACAGTTCGTGGCCTTGCGGCAGGTGCAGTGACAAGGCCTGACCGGTGCGAAGCTGGTACTGTGATGGTGTGCTTTGAGGGCAATGCATGGGATTGTTGTCAGAAGTGTTCCAAGTCTCAAGCGTAGGTTTGGCGCGGCTTACGCAACAGGTACAGCGCAGAAGTTGCCAAGGCGTATCAGTGCAGATTGGTGCTGCTCTGTTCTGCCTGGTTTGCGTTGAATCTGTATCTGTTGCAGAACAGGTCTTGCTGGCATGATGTAGGCCCAGCAGCTCGCACCGTCACCATGCTGACTCCCGCCACTCTTGATTCGTCATTCGCCAGCAGACAGGCCAATAGCCCGGCATTGCCGCTTTATCAGCGGCTGGCTGCCAACTACAGCACAGCCATGGCACTGGGAACCCTGAAACCTGGCGAGCGCATGCCCTCGGTGCGCGAGCTGATGGTGCGGCATGAGGTCAGCCTGTCCACTGCTTTGCAGGTGCTGCGCTATCTGGAAGAGAGCGGTTATCTGGAAGCCAAGCCTCGCGTGGGCTATTTCGTGCGCGAAACGGGTGCTGTTGCCGCAGTGCCTCTGACCAGCGAACCCGACCTGAGTCAGCCTGTGCAGCCCAACCCCTATGCGCATTTCGTGGGCATCAACGAGCATATTTCGCTGCTGCTGGAGCGTGGGCGTCAAGCCGATGTGTATATGGATATCGGCGGCTGCACGCCCCCTGCCGCGCTGTTCGACCACCATTACCTGAACAAGACCGTGACGCGGCTGTTGCGCGAGCACCCGACGCTGCTTTCGCAAGGCCGCTCTTTACTGGCAAATCAAGGTAATCACCCCCAGTTTCAGCAGGCCATGGCGCGCAGGGCGCTGGCCGCCGGGATACGCGTGGCCCCGGTGGATGTGCTGGCTACGACGGGTAATTCAGAAGGTGTGAGTCTGGCACTGGCGGCTGTGGCCTCGCCAGGCGATCTGGTGGCTGTCGAGTCACCCACTTATTACGGGTTGCTGCAGGTGGTGGAGTCGCTGCAGCTGCAAACCTTGGAGATTCCCTGCAGTCCGCGCACAGGTATGTCCATCGAGGCGCTGGAGCTGGCATTTCAGACTCAGCCACGGCTGAAGGCCGTGGTGGTGGTGCCGGAATTGCAGATGCCCCTGGGGGCTCGCATGCCCGATGAGAACAAGGCCAGGCTGGTGGCCTTATGTGCCGCACATGGCGCTGCGCTGATTGAGGATGACTCCTACGGCCTGTTCGTGGAGGGGCTACAGGCCGTCAAGCCGCTCAAGGCCTGGGACAGTGTTTCGGGTCATGTGATCTACTGCCAGGCCTTCAACAAGAGTCTGGCACCGGGTCTGCGCCAGGGCTGGATGAATGGTGGCCAATGGCATGGTCGGGTGCAGATGCTCAAATTTGCGCAAAGCCGCAATACCCAGACGCTGGGGCAGCTCGTGGTGTCCGAGGTGCTGGGCTCGCCCACGCATCAGCGCAGTCTGGAAAAACTCAGGCAGCAGTTGAAGAAGCAGCGTGAATCCATGGCCAGACTGGTTGCCAGGTTTTTTCCCTTGGGCACGCGCATGAGCCTGCCTGCAGGGGGGCTGTGTCTGTGGCTGGAATTTCCCGCAGAAATGCGCACCTCGGAGCTGTTCACGGCGGCCCTGGGTAAGGGCATCAGGATTGCGCCGGGCAGTATGTTTTCCAACTCTGGCCGCTACGAGCACTGTATGCGCCTGGCCTGCACCCATCCGGTCGACGAACTCATGGAAAGGGCCATGCAGGATCTGGGGGCGATGGCCTGTCTGCAACTGGGTCAGAGTCCGCGCAACTGAGCCATGCTTGAGACATAAAAAAACCGCCTGCACTTGCGTGAGGCGGTTTTTCAAGAAACAGGCTGAATTACTTCAGCTTGGTTTCCTTGTACTCGACGTGCTTGCGAGCCTTGGGGTCGAACTTGATGATCGACATCTTTTCAGGCATCGTCTTCTTGTTCTTGGTTGTGGTGTAGAAGTGACCGGTGCCAGCAGTAGAAGCCAGCTTGATCTTTTCGCGTCCGCCTTTGGAAGCCATGTTGATTCTCCTTTAGTGGAAATTAAGCTTGGCCACGGGCGCGCATATCTGCGAGCACGGAGTCGATGCCGTTCTTGTCGATCAAACGCAGAGCAGCGCTGGAAACGCGCAGGCGCACCCAACGGTTTTCTGTTTCGACCCAGAAACGACGGTACTGCAGGTTAGGCAGGAAACGACGCTTGGTCTTGTTGTTGGCGTGGGAAACGTTGTTGCCCACCATGGGCTTCTTGCCCGTAACTTCACATACGCGTGCCATTTGGACACTCCGATAGTTGAATCGGCTGCCAGCGCTGCCATCCTGCATTGCGCAGAAGGTGCCGACAACCTCACCTCGCCAGTTTGTAATGGGTGGCGGTAGCCCGATTGCGGAAGTCCCGATGGCACAAAGTGCATAAAGCACTTGGTCTGTACTACCTTGAATTCAGCAAAGTCTGCGATTATAGCGTTTTCAGCAAAAAGCCCCTGAGGCGGGCCAAAGAAGGCCAAGCTCAAGGGCTTTTGTGAGCGCCATTAATAACGGCGCTTGCTGTCGATCAGGACTCTTGCTCCAGGAAACGCTGTGCGTCGAGGGCTGCCATGCAGCCCGTGCCGGCGCTGGTGATGGCTTGACGGTACACATGATCCTGGCAGTCGCCAGCGGCAAACACGCCGGGCACGCTAGTCTGCGTGGCAAAGCCCTTGAGGCCGCCTTGAGTGACGATGTAGCCGTTTTCCAGCTCCAGCTGGCCCTGGAAGATGTCGGTGTTGGGGTGGTGGCCGATGGCGATGAACGCGCCCTGCAGCTTGATTTCTTCAGTGTGGCCGTCCTGCGTGCTCTTGATGCGAATGCCGGTCACGCCGCTCTGGTCGCCCAGCACTTCATCCAGCGTGAAGTGGGTCTTGAGCTCGATCTTGCCTTCATTGACCTTGGCCATCAGCTTGTCCACCAGAATGGGCTCGGCCTTGAACTTGTCGCGGCGGTGCACCAGAGTGACCTTGCTGGCGATGTTGGACAGGTACAGTGCTTCTTCCACTGCAGTGTTGCCGCCGCCGATCACGCAGACGGGCTGCTCACGGTAGAAGAAACCGTCGCAGGTGGCGCAGGCAGAAACGCCGCGGCCCATGAAGGCTTCTTCAGAAGGCAGGCCCAGATACTTGGCCGATGCGCCGGTGGCAAGAATCAGCGAGTCGCAGGTGTAAGTGCCGCTGTCGCCAGTCAGCGTGAACGGGCGCTTAGAGAAGTCGACCTTGTTGATGTGGTCGAACACGATTTCAGTCTTGAAGCGCTCTGCGTGCTCCTGAAAACGCTGCATCAAGGCTGGGCCTTCCACGCCCATCACATCGGCTGGCCAGTTGTCCACTTCGGTGGTGGTCATCAGCTGGCCGCCCTGGGCCATGCCGGTGATCAGCAGCGGATTAAGGTTGGCGCGGGCGGCGTACACGGCGGCCGTGTAGCCTGCAGGGCCGGAGCCCAGGATGAGAACTTGTGCGTGTTTGGAGGAGGACATGAAGCGTGACTCTGAAAATAAGCAGGCCGACAACCGGCGCGCAGTCATGAAAGCATTGAAAAGGTATGGGAGTATCGCTCCGTATCAAGGTCTCTGCGCTCAGCTGTTTTTAATCACTGCAATTGTTAAAAATGATAGTGAATAAGCGTTTATGTGAGCTGACTGGCAGCTTTGTTGCATGTGCTTGCATTAGGCTGGAAAATCGTGTTGGCCGAATCACCGCTTGGATAAAGGGCTAAGGTAAGCTTGCGCCTGCGTATGACATACACATTGAACGCTTCGAAGGCGTCTTCTTCCAGCAAATCCAAAGCCCGGGCAACCACTCCGCGCTATGGAGTGATTCGCTTCAGTCAAGAAGTTTTGCTGCTCATTGGCCTGCTGGCTCTGGTTTTCTGGCTCACAGCCATGCTGACCTATTCCCCGCAGGATGCCGCCTGGTCCACTTCTGGTGCCGGGCAAAGGCCGTTTGTTCAAAACTGGATGGGCCGCGTTGGCGCCTGGCTGGCCGATGCCTGCTATTTCGGCTTTGGCATGTCCGTCTGGTGGCTGGTGCTGGCTTCTGCGCAGACCTGGATTACATCGCTGGTGCGTTGGATGCGTGGCGGCGTGAACAAAGATGGATCGCCAATAGCGCTGATGCCGCTGTGGCGTCGCCGCTTTCTGTTCTGGGGCGGTCTGGCTGTCTTGATGGTGGCCAGCTGCGCGCTGGAATGGACTCGCCTTTACCGTTTTGAAAGTCTGCTGCCTGGCCCGGCTGGCGGTGTATTTGGCTACATGATGGGCTTCAATAGCCTCAAATGGCTGGGATTTGCAGGCTCTGGCCTGATTGGCATCTGCCTGTTCGTGCTGGGCGCGGCCATGGTGTTTGGCTTTTCATGGGGCTCTTTGGCCGAAGGTCTGGGCGCTCGCCTGGATGGTCTGGTGCAATTTGGCCGCGAGCGCCGCGAGATTGCCAAGGATGTTTCCGTCGGCAAAAGAGCGGCCCGCGAGCGTGAGGAAGTCGTCTTTGATCGCACCGAGGGCGAAATCCGCGTCCCTGTGCATCAGCCGGTGCAGATTATTGAGCCTGTGCTGCAAGAAACGGCCCAACCCAGCGCCCGCGTGGTGAAGGAGCGCCAGAAGCCGCTGTTCACGGATCACCCTGACAGCAAGCTGCCGCAGGTTGACTTGCTGGACGAGGCGCCCCAACGCCAGGAGTCGGTCTCTGCCGAGACGCTGGAGATGACAAGCCGTCTGATTGAAAAGCGTTTGAAGGACTTTGGCGTGGAAGTGCGGGTGGTTGCGGCCATGCCTGGCCCTGTCATTACGCGCTATGAAATTGAGCCGGCCACAGGTGTCAAGGGCTCTCAGATCGTTAATCTGGCCAAGGATCTGGCTCGTTCACTGTCGCTGGTGTCTGTGCGGGTGATTGAAACCATTCCGGGCAAGAACTTCATGGCGCTTGAGCTGCCCAATGCCAAGCGCCAGTCGATTCGCCTGTCTGAAGTGCTGGGCTCACAGGTCTATCACGATGCCAAGAGCATGCTGACCATGGGCTTGGGCAAAGACATCGTGGGCAATCCCGTGGTGGCTGACTTGGCCAAAATGCCCCACGTGCTGGTGGCGGGTACCACCGGCTCTGGTAAGTCCGTGGGTATCAATGCCATGATCTTGTCTCTGCTTTACAAGGCCGAGGCCCGCGATGTGCGCCTGTTGATGATCGACCCCAAGATGCTGGAAATGTCGGTCTACGAAGGCATTCCCCACCTGCTGTGCCCTGTGGTGACGGATATGAAGCAGGCCGCCAACGGCCTGAACTGGTGCGTGGCCGAGATGGAGCGCCGCTACAAGCTGATGAGCAAGCTGGGTGTGCGCAATCTGGCGGGTTACAACACCAAGATCGATGAGGCCAAGGCGCGTGAGGAATCGATTCCCAACCCCTTTAGCCTGACGCCTGAAGAGCCCGAGCCGCTGCAGCGCTTGCCGCATGTGGTGATCGTCATTGATGAGCTGGCCGACCTGATGATGGTGGTGGGCAAGAAAATTGAAGAGCTGATCGCCCGTCTGGCGCAGAAGGCGCGTGCTGCAGGCATTCACCTGATTCTGGCCACCCAGCGCCCCAGCGTGGATGTGATTACCGGTTTGATCAAGGCCAATATCCCCACGCGTATTGCCTTCCAGGTCAGCAGCAAGATCGACAGCCGCACTGTGCTGGACCAGATGGGGGCCGAATCCTTGCTGGGCATGGGCGACATGCTCTACATGGCCAGCGGTACGGGCCAGCCGATTCGCGTGCACGGCGCTTTTGTGTCGGATGAAGAGGTGCACCGCGTGGTCGCTTATCTCAAGGAGCAGGGCGACCCTGACTACATCGAAGGCATTCTGGAAGGCGGAACGGTCGATGGTGACGCAGAAGCGGGCGGCGAAGGCGGCGGTGGCGAGAAAGATGAACTCTACGACCAGGCCGTGGAGATTGTGCTGAAAGACCGCAAGGCCAGCATTTCCTATGTCCAGCGCAAACTTCGCATCGGGTACAACCGCTCGGCCAATCTGCTGGAGCAGATGGAGCAGGCCGGGCTGGTCAGCTCACTCACCTCCAGTGGGCAGCGGGATGTGCTGGTGCCGAACCGGGATGCCTCCTGAGCCCCGTGGCGGCTTCCTTCTGAGGGGATGACACCTTCGCCCGAAGGCGGCTCTTGCTTGGTGTCTCTCGCTAAGCCCAAGCCCCAATGGATAAATTTTTGGAGAAAAGATGAAACGTCTTTTGACTACAATTTTGATAGCTGCTGGCGCAAGTACAGCAATGGCTGATGGCCTGAAAAGCCTTGAATCTTTCATGAAGAACGTCCGCGCAGGCAAGGCGGAGTTCACGCAGTCGGTAACGTCTCCTCCCAAGCAGGGGCAGGAGGCGCGCACCAAGATTTCCAGCGGCAGCTTTGAATTTCAGCGCCCCGGCAAGTTTCGTTTCAACTACGTCAAGCCGTTTGAGCAGCTGATTGTGGCGGATGGCAAGACGCTGTGGCTGTATGACGCCGACCTGAATCAAGTCACCGAGCGCGCACAGGCACAGGCTCTGGGCAGCACGCCGGCGGCCATTTTGACTTCGGCCACGGATTTGAAGGCGCTGAAGGCGGACTTTGAGCTGAGCAACGAGCCCAATGGCGATGGTATGGAATGGGTGTTGGCCAGCCCGAAGCAAAAGGGTGGTCAGCTTAAAAGCGTGCGCATTGGCTTTACGCCCGAAGGGCAACTGGCGGCGCTGAGCATTGAAGACAGCTTTGGCCAGCATTCGCTTATGAAGTTCCAGTCTTTGCAGACACAGGCTTCTTTGCCTGCATCGACCTTCCAGTTCAAAGCACCAAAGGGTGCGGATGTGCTCAAGCAGTAAACACGAATAGCCCAGGGGGCGAGCACAAAAAAGGCCTGCGGATGAATTTCCGCAGGCCTTTTTTATTGTTGAATCAGACTCTATCCCTTATCTATAAAGCGCAACGCGCTGCGCTTTTGATAGTGGCGATGCCTATTCAAGATGAAGTCATCAGGCGCGCTTGGCGCTCATGGCTTGCTTGCTGCCGGTTGCAAAGTCCAGCGCGCCTGCAATCAGTAGCACGCAGACAACGGGTGTGACCCAGCCCATACCCATAGCGGCACCGGGGAGGGTGTCCAGCCATGCGGGGAGCAGCGAATCAAACTTGGCAGCCTTGGCCGCGTCGAACAGGCCAAAGACCAGAGCGACGGCCATGACGGGGATGTAGACGCGCGATGGCTGGTTCCAGCGGTGCAGCAGGCTCAGGGCGATCAGTGCGATTGCCAGAGGGTACAGACCCACGAGCACAGGCACGGCCACGGCAATCAACTGGGCCAGGCCCTGGTTGGCCACGGCAGCGCTGAAGACGGACAGGCCGATGACCATCGTGCGGTAATTGATGCCGGTCAGGTCGCTGAAGAAGCTGCTGCACGCCGTAATCAGGCCGATCCCGGTCGTCAGGCAGGCCAGCATGATGACGATGGCCAGCAGCCACAGGCCTGCGGGGCCGAAGGTCTGCTGCACAAAGGCCGTGAGAATCTGCACGCCGGTGGTGGCATTGGCAGCCAGATTGCTGTTGGTTGCGCCCAGATACATCAGCGATGCATAGACCAGACCCAGACACACGGCGGCAATGATGCCGGCGTAGATGCAGTAGCGGGTGTGCAGCTTGGTGTCGTGCACGCCAGCGGCCTTGATGGCATTGACGATGACGATGCCGAAGATCAGCGAAGCCAGCGCGTCCATGGTCTGGTAGCCCTGCAAAAAGCCTTCGGAGAAGGCTGCAGCCTGCGTGGCATAGGCCGCAGTGCTGACGCTGTAGCCACCCACAGGGGCCAGCACGGCAGAGCCGCCGAGTACAGCCAGAGCCACAATCAGCACGGGGGTGATGATCTTGCCCACGTTGTCCATCAGCTTGCCGGGGAACAGCGACAGCAGCGCCACCATCACAAAATAGGTGATGGTGAAGGCCAGCAGCATGCCAGGCGTGTTGCCCACAAACGGTGCCAGGCCCATCTCAAACGAGACCGTGGCGGTGCGCGGCGTGGCGAACAGGGGGCCTATGGTGAGGTAGATGGCAACCGCCAGCACCAGACCGGCAATGCGGCCGATGGGGTGGGTCAGGGTGTCCAGACCACCGCCCACGCGGGCCAGGGCGATCACGCCCAGCAGTGGCAGGCCCACGCCGGTCAGCAAAAAGCCGGCCGATGCGCCCAGCAGGTTTTCACCCGCAGCCATGCCCACCATGGGAGGGAAGATGATGTTGCCTGCCCCGAGAAACAGGGCAAAGGTCATGAAGCCGAGGGCAAAAATGTCCCACGTCTTGAGTTTTTTCATACGCATAGGATCTGGTGCACGGTGCTTGCAGCAGCGCGCCCAAAGTCAGTTGGAATCAAGGAAAGTTGCGGATGCTTTCGATTGAGTGCTGGCTGACGGGCGGTAGCCGTATCAGTCTCAGGCATTGCCTGCCGAAGGTGGGGCAGCAGGCAATGAATCTAAACGCGCTGCCGCGCATGGCTGACCTGGCTTTTGGCAGGCAGAACAGGGGCAGTACTTCCATGAAGGCGAGGGGTGACCTCGTTAATGGAGAGATTTAATCCGTTAAAACGCTATTTTCTCTTATCAATAATTCTGATAGGAAATAAGGGTTAACGCAGGTGAGTACTGGCTACGAAAGTGGCTGTGCACAGCAGCCCAGCCCATTTGGCTGCGCGCAGGGCTGGCGCGTTGGATACTTGAGGGGTCATGGTCATGCACAACAACTCTCATTCCTCGGCAGTTTCCCATCAGCCTCTGGCAGAACGTCTGCGCCCGCGCACGCTGGGCGAGGTGGTCGGCCAGCAACAAGTGCTGGGTGAGGGCATGCCGCTGCGCCTGGCGTTTGAGTCGGGCCGCCCGCACAGCTGCATTCTCTGGGGCCCGCCCGGCGTGGGTAAGACCACGATTGCCCGCTTGATGGCCGATTCGTTTGATGCGCAGTTCATCTCCATCAGCGCCGTGCTGGGTGGTGTGAAGGACATTCGCGAAGCCGTGGAGCAGGCGCAGCTGGCGCGCGACGGGCTGATGCAGCAGCGCACCATCGTGTTTGTGGACGAGGTGCACCGCTTCAACAAAAGCCAGCAGGATGCATTTTTGCCCCATGTGGAAAGCGGCCTGTTCACCTTTATCGGCGCGACGACGGAGAACCCGTCGTTTGAAGTCAACTCGGCCTTGCTCTCGCGTGCAGCTGTCTATGTGCTGGAGTCGCTGTCGGAAGCCGATTTAAAGCAAATAGTGGCCAAAGCGCAGGCGATACAAGCGCTACCAGCTATCGAAAACGAAGCGGTTGAGCGCCTGATAGCCTATGCCGACGGTGATGCACGCCGCTTGCTGAACACGCTGGAGACTCTGTCCATGACGGCTGAGCAGGCCAAGGTGGAAACGATTACCGATGTCTGGCTGCTCAAGGTGCTGGGCGAGCGCATGCGCCGTTACGACAAAGGCGGCGAGCAGTTCTACGACACCATCAGCGCGCTGCACAAATCCGTGCGCGGCTCTGACCCAGATGCCGCACTGTATTGGTTCACTCGCATGCTGGATGGCGGTGCAGACCCGCGCTATCTGGCGCGCCGCATTGTGCGCATGGCTTGGGAAGATATTGGTTTGGCCGACCCGCGAGCCATGCAGATGTGCAATGACGCGGCTGCAACATACGAGCGTCTGGGCAGCCCAGAGGGCGAGCTGGCGCTGGCGCAGGCCGTGATCTATTTGGCCGTGGCTCCCAAGAGCAACGCGGGTTACATGGCCTATAACAAAGCCAAGGCCTTTGTGAAGGCCGACGCCACGCGCCCTGTGCCCTTGCATTTGCGCAACGCACCGACCAAGCTGATGAAGCAGCTGGACTATGGGAAGGACTACCGCTACGCGCACAGCGAGGAAGGCGGCTTTGCCGCGGGCGAGAGCTATCTGCCCGATGGCATGGAAGACCCCGGCTTTTACCAGCCGGTACCGCGCGGGCTGGAAATCAAGATTGGCCAGAAGCTGGAGCAACTGCGCGAACTGAATGAAGCGGCGCGTGCTGGCAAGCCGCAGCAGGAATCGGAGCCTGAGCCGTAATTGCGTCAAGCGCTGCTCGCAGGCCATTTGCTCAGTGTTGCAAGACGGTGACTAGTGAAATGCGGCATTCTTGCTGGTGCTTTTAGCGTTTATCGCTATTTGTGCCGCTTGGTGCTGACTAAGTGTCTGAATTTATTGAACTTGCGCGGCCGATAACTTTTTGCGCTGCAGCATCAACAGCCTCTGCCACGGGAAACCCCCGCCCTCTGGCATGAAAACTGCTCCCTAGAATCGATTCACTCTTTTGCGACAAGCGGCTCACAAAGCGGCGGACTGCAAAAGGGGAACCATGGCATTGCTGGCTCCGTCGTTCGGGATGAGAGGCTCGCTGTGTCTCCGTCTTGGGTCGAGAGAAGGGGAGCGCGCTTATGGATATCTTGCTGCAACAGATCATCAATGGTCTGGTGTTGGGCAGCATGTACGCCTTGATAGCCTTGGGCTACACCATGGTGTACGGCATCATTCAGCTGATTAACTTTGCACACGGCGAAGTGCTGATGGTGGGGGCTTTAACCAGTTGGAGCTGCATTGGTCTGATGCAGGAAGCCATGCCCTATCTGCCGGGCTGGCTCATGCTTTTGATATCCGCCATCATTGCCTGCGTGGTGGCTGCATCGCTGAACTTCGTGATAGAAAAAGTGGCCTACCGCCCGCTGCGCAGCAGCCCACGCCTTGCGCCGCTGATTACGGCCATTGGCGTCTCCATCCTGCTGCAGACGCTGGCCATGATCATCTGGAAGCCTAATTACAAGGCTTACCCCACATTGCTGTCCAGCACGCCTTATGAAATTGGCACAGCGGTGATTACGCCCACGCAGATTCTGGTGCTGGTGGTCACGGCTCTGGCACTGGCTACGCTGATGTACCTGGTGAACTACACAAAGCTGGGTCGCGCCATGCGCGCCACGGCAGAAAACCCGCGTGTGGCTTCGCTGATGGGTGTGAAGCCGGACATGGTGATCTCTGCCACCTTCATCATTGGCGCGGTGCTGGCGGCCATTGCAGGCATTTTGTATGCCTCCAACTACGGCACAGCGCATCACACCATGGGCTTCTTGCCGGGCCTGAAGGCATTTACGGCGGCGGTGTTTGGCGGCATCGGCAACTTGGCCGGTGCGGTAGTTGGTGGCCTGCTGCTGGGGCTGATCGAGTCCATCGGCTCGGGCTATATCGGAGATCTGACGGGCGGGGTTCTGGGTAGCCAGTACACCGACATCTTTGCCTTCGTCGTGCTGATCATCATCCTGACGCTGCGTCCTTCGGGCCTGCTGGGTGAGCGTGTGGCCGATCGAGCCTGAGGATTACCCATGAAAAACAAAAAAATACTTTCCTGGGTTTTAGGTGGCATTGGCCTGCTGGTGCTGCCGTTCATCCTTCAGTACTTTGGCAACGCATGGGTGCGCATTGCCGACTTGGCCCTGCTTTACGTGATGCTGGCCCTGGGCCTGAACATCGTGGTGGGCTACGCCGGTCTGCTGGACTTGGGCTATGTGGCCTTCTATGCAGTGGGCGCGTATATGTTTGCGCTGATGGCATCACCTCATCTGGCTGAGACTTTTGAGGGGTTTGCGGCCATGTTTCCGGATGGGCTGCACACCTCTATCTGGCTGGTTATTCCGCTAGGCATGCTGATTGCAGCGTGTGCAGGGGTGTTGCTGGGGCTGCCCGTACTGCGGCTGCGCGGGGACTATCTGGCCATCGTGACGCTGGGCTTTGGCGAGATCATCCGCATCTTCGTGAACAACCTGGACCAGCCCGTCAACATCACCAATGGCCCCAAAGGCATTGGTCAGATCGACTCAGTCAAGGTTTTTGGCTTTGACTTGGCCAAGCGCCACGAGTTTTTTGGTTTTGATGTGGCATCGGTCACGATGTACTACTACCTGTTTCTGGTGCTGGTGCTGTTCACGGTGCTGATTTGCTACCGCCTGCAGGACTCGCGCATTGGCCGTGCCTGGATGGCGATTCGTGAAGATGAAATCGCGGCCAAGGCCATGGGAATCAATGTGCGCAACATGAAGCTGTTGGCCTTTGGCATGGGTGCATCGTTTGGCGGTGTGTCCGGGGCCATGTTCGCTGCTTTTCAGGGCTTCGTCTCGCCAGAGTCGTTCAGCCTCATGGAGTCCGTCATGATCGTCGCCATGGTGGTTCTCGGTGGTCTGGGCCATATCCCCGGCGTGATTCTGGGGGCGGTTCTGCTATCGGCCTTGCCCGAGGCGCTGCGCTATGTGGCTGGCCCGCTGCAAGAGATGACCGGTGGGCGGCTAGACGCCTCCATCCTGCGCCAGTTGCTGATTGCGCTGGCCATGATCGTCATCATGCTCATGCGCCCACGCGGGCTGTGGCCCACGCCAGAGCGTGCCAAAAACCTGGACCATGTGTCCTGATGACAATGAAGACAAGGAATGTGAACTGATATGGCAGAGAACACGACTTCCACGGTCCTCAACGTCTCGGGCATCTCCAAGCGCTTTGGTGGCTTGCAGGCACTGTCTGGCGTCAACATGAAGATAGAGCGGGGGCAGGTCTATGGCCTGATTGGCCCCAATGGCGCCGGTAAGACGACTTTTTTCAACGTCATCACGGGTCTGTATACGCCAGATACCGGCAAGTTCGAGCTGGCTGGCAAGCCCTACGAACCTACAGCTGTGCACAAGGTGGCAAGAGCGGGAATTGCCCGAACCTTCCAGAACATTCGCCTGTTTGCCGAAATGACGGCGCTTGAGAACGTGATGGTGGGCCGCCATGTGCGCACGCATTCAGGCTTGCTGGGGGCAGTGTTTCGCACCAAGGGCTTCAAGGCCGAGGAAGCTGCGATTCGCGAGCGGGCACGAGAGTTGCTCGACTATGTGGGCATTGGGAAATATGCCGACTTCAAGGCCCGCACGCTGTCGTATGGCGATCAGCGCCGGCTGGAAATTGCCCGCGCGCTGGCCACCGATCCGCAGTTGATCGCGCTGGATGAACCTGCCGCTGGCATGAATGCCACGGAGAAGGTGCAACTGCGCGAGCTGATTGACCGCATCCGCAATGACCAGCGCACCATTTTGCTGATTGAGCACGATGTCAAGCTGGTCATGGGCCTGTGCGATCGCGTGACAGTGCTGGACTACGGCAAACCCATTGCCGAAGGCACGCCTGCCGAAGTGCAAAAGAACGAAAAAGTGATTGAAGCCTATCTGGGCACCGGAGGCCATTGAATATGCAGGAACAAGTGCTGGAACAAGCTCAGGTGGTCAAGTCCGCAGCGCCGGTGCTGCTGGAGGTGCGTGGGCTTAAAGTGGGTTACGGCGGTATTCAGGCCGTCAAAGGGGTGGATTTTGTCGTGCACCAGGGTGAACTGGTGTCGCTGATTGGCTCCAATGGTGCGGGCAAGACCACCACCATGAAAGCCGTTACACGCGGCCTGCCTATTGCAGATGGAGAAATTCTGTATCTGGGCAAAAGCATCAAGGGCAAAGGCGCCTGGGATCTGGTGGCCGAAGGCCTGGTCATGGTGCCCGAAGGGCGCGGCGTGTTTGCACGCATGACGATCACGGAAAACCTGCTCATGGGCGCCTACACGCGCAATGACAAGGCCGGTATTCAGGCCGATATTGAGCGCATGTTTGGCATCTTTCCGCGCCTTAGAGAGCGCAAAGATCAGCTGGCGGGAACGATGTCTGGTGGTGAGCAGCAAATGCTGGCCATGGCGCGTGCCTTGATGAGTCAGCCCAAGGTGCTGCTGCTGGATGAGCCATCCATGGGGCTGTCTCCTATCATGGTAGACAAGATTTTTGAGGTGGTCAGCGATGTTTATGCTCTGGGCGTCACCATGATGCTGGTGGAGCAAAATGCCAGCCGCGCGCTGGCGCTGGCCGACCGGGGCTATGTGATGGAGTCAGGAATCATCACCATGACGGGGCCGGGGCAGACTTTGCTCAAGGATCCTCGTGTGCGCGCCGCCTATCTGGGTGAGTAGACCTTTATTAGGGTATATGCGGGGTTGGAAATGGCTCTGGAGCAGCTCGTTTCGAGCATGCTCTAGGGTCTCAATTCCCTGCGTAAATCCCCGTAAACTGAAGAAGATGACAAATAAATGACGTTTTTTTGGGTTTTTTGAATGTTTTTTCAATTTCTCTTTGATTCTTTTTAATTCCTTTTTATGCTTTAAGGGAATTTGCTTATTTCAAAAAGAAATTTTTAGAACTTATTCGCGTGATTTTTTGCTGTCATTCCACATCGGGTACTTTGCGTACTTTTGATTGAGAGAAATCTCTTTCTCTGCTGGCGCTGGTGCCGCTGTATCAGGATTTGGCTAGACGAACACGGTGTATTTTATTTTTCGTGCCGCTTGAAGGGCTGTCTTGATTGCGCGCTGAAACGCACAAGGACTCAAGAGTAAACTTCGCCCCGTTTAAGCCGGGAACCATGCTCTTTTGCTGTGAGTCGCCTGGTTTCTTTTCCCCGGTAAGGAGCATTCATGCTATTTGGCAAGCTATTGCCGCGAGAAGGCAATTTTTTCGAGATGTTCAATCAACATGCAGACCGCATCGTTGAAGCAGCTCATGCTTTTTCGCAACTCGTTGCAAATTACAACGACCTCCATCTGCGCGAAAAATACAACGCAGACGTCGATAACGCCGAGCGCGCCGCTGACCGCATCACCCATGATGTGACCAAGCTGCTGCACAAGACGTTCATCACTCCTCTTGATCGTGAGCACATTCACTCGCTGATCAACACCATGGATGACGTGGCTGACCTGATTCAGGACTCGGCCGAGACCATGGCGCTGTACGACGTGCGTCACATGACGGAAGAAATCACACGTCTGACCGACCTGTGTGTGCGTTGCTGTGAGCGTGTGCGTGATGCTGTCAAGTTGCTGGACCGTCTCTCGGATCCTTCCATCGTGGACGCCACGAGCAAGACCTGCGACGAGATTGATCGTCTGGAAAGCGACGCTGACCGCGTGATGCGAGCCGCCATGAGCAAGCTCTTCCGTGAAGAGCCCGATGTTCGTGAAGTGATCAAGCTCAAGGCTATCTACGAGCTGCTGGAAACCGTTACAGATCGCTGCGAAGACGTGGCCAATCTGATCGAGGGCATCGTCCTCGAGAATTCCTGATTCTCGCTGGAGCCCGATCATGGAACCGGTACAGGCAGCCCTCTGGGTTGTGATTTTGCTGGTGGCGCTTGCGTTGCTGTTCGACTTTATGAACGGCTTTCACGACGCTGCCAATTCCATCGCCACCGTAGTTTCTACGGGGGTGCTCAAGCCCGCTCATGCGGTGATGTTCGCTGCGTTCTTCAACGTGGTGGCGATTTTTGTCTTCCATCTGAGCGTGGCAGCTACGGTGGGCAAGGGCATTGTGCAGCCGGGTATTGTGGATACGCACGTCGTGTTCGGTGCCTTGGTTGGTGCCATTAGCTGGAACGTCATCACCTGGATCTACGGTATTCCCAGCAGCTCTTCGCACGCCCTGATCGGCGGCATTGTGGGTGC
Source organism: Comamonas sp. (assembly GCF_036643215.1). Lineage (GTDB taxonomy): Bacteria > Pseudomonadota > Gammaproteobacteria > Burkholderiales > Burkholderiaceae_C > Comamonas. Next base: position 139,382 of record NZ_JAVXSJ010000006.1, read on the forward strand.
TGTGATGGCCAAGGCTGGCGCCGGTGCGCTGATTGCCAGCGGTATCTGGAAGACAGTGGCCTTCATCTTTGTGTCTCCCGTGCTGGGCTTCCTGCTGGGTTCGCTGATGATGGTGCTGGTGGCCTGGATTTGCCGCCGCGCAAGCCCCCATCGCGTGGATAAGTGGTTCCGCCGCCTGCAGCTGGTTTCTGCCGGGGCTTACAGCCTGGGTCACGGTGGTAACGATGCTCAAAAGACCATCGGTATTATCTGGCTGCTGCTGATTGCGACGGGCTACACCAATGCCGCTGACGCAGCGCCACCGACGTGGACTATTGTGAGCTGCTACCTGGCGATTGGCATGGGCACCATGTTTGGTGGCTGGCGCATCGTGAAGACCATGGGTCAGAAGATCACCAAGCTCAAGCCCGTTGGCGGCTTCTGTGCTGAATCCGGTGGCGCTTTGACACTGTTCTTTGCAACCTTCCTGGGCGTACCTGTGTCGACCACACACACCATCACAGGTGCGATTGTGGGCGTGGGCTCTACCCAGCGAGCCAGCGCAGTGCGCTGGGGTGTTGCTGGCAACATCGTCTGGGCCTGGGTTCTGACGATTCCAGCTAGCGCCTTTGTGGCTTCTATTGCCTATTGGGTCAGCTTGCAGCTGTATTAATTTGCTACTTGATTCATAGCTGCTAGCGCATATGAATTAAGGGCTATATGTAAAAAAAGGCTTCGCATTGCGAAGCCTTTTTTTGTGCCTGAATCAGGGGGTCAGGCGACGTGTTTCTGCAGCCCAAACAATGCAGGGTTTTGCAGCAGTGACTTGATCTGGCCAACCGGCACCGGGGCGCTGAACAGATAGCCCATGAAGTGCTCGCAACCATGCTGCGCCAGCAGGGCGCGTTGTTCAAGGGTTTCAACACCCGCGCCGACCACGGTGATTTTGTGGCTGCCAGCCAGCGCAATCGCGGCTTGAACCGCGGCTTCGCTGGCATTGTTGGGGCCAAGGCGCTGAACCAGTGAATGTGCGAGCTTGAGCTGACACAAAGGCAATTGGCGCAGCACCTCGGGGGTGCTGGAGCTGCTGCCAAAGTCATCCAGTGACAGACGTAGGCCAATGGCGCTCAGGCGGCTCAAGGCTTGAATGATGTCGGCATTGACGGGGTTCAAGGTCTTGGTTGAAAGCTCCAGCACGAGCAGGGCGGGGTTCGCGCCCGTCCGCGCAATGATGCTTTCGACCTGCTCAGCCAGATCGGCATGCTGCAGTTGCTTGGCGCTGATGTTGACGCACACGGTCTGATTGCTCAGTTGTGGGTCGTTCTTCCATTGAGCCAGTTGCTCGCAGGCGGCCTGAATGCTCCAGCGGCCCAGTGGAACAATGATGTCGGTTTCTTCTGCAACTGACAAAAAGATGCTGGGCGGAACCAGACCTCGACTAGGGTGGCGCCAGCGCAGCAAGGCTTCGAGTCCACTAACGTCGCCACGGGTTGAGTACTGAGGCTGGTAATGCAGTTCAAACTGACCCAGACGCAGTGCTTCACGCAGGTCTTGCTCCATGCGGGACCGGTCTACGGGTTGAATTTTCTGCTCGGGGCTGAAGAAATGCAGGCCTGGGGCTTCCTCGTCGCGCAGGCGGTACATGGCAGTTTCAGCCTGCTGCAGCAACTCGGTGGCCGAGCGGGAGTGAGGGCCGAACAAGGTGGCGCCAATATTAGCCTCCAGCGTCACGGTCTGGTTGTTGAGCTTGTAGCTGGTGTTCAGGCTTTCCTGAAGGCGCTCTCCAAGCCGTTCGACCAGCAGGTTGGCCAGTTCAATATCTGGGGACAGGTCAGACACCATGATGACAAAGTGCTTGGCATCCATGCGAGCGACGGTATCGCAGGCGCGCATGCAGCTGAGCAGGCGCTGCGCAATGTCTGATGCCAGGTGTGCATTGGCCGCATCGGCATTCAGGCTGGTAAAACCCTTGGCGGGCTCCATGTCGATAGTCAACAGGGCGCCACGCCAGCCGGTACGCTCAGACTGGATCATGGATTGCGACAGGCGATCCAGCAGCAGGCGGCGGTTGGGCAGGTTGGTCAGAACATCAAAGAATGCGAGGCTTTCCCCGTCGCCTTCACCGGCAACCAGTTCCTTGCAGGCCAGCACGGTGTAATTAGCCGAAAGAGCGTGGGCCGACAGGCTGACCTTGCGCCCATTGGGTAGTTGAACCTGGGCACTGGTTTGCTGGCGCGTGATCAAGGACAGCTGGCTCTCGGCAATGCTGTTCAGGGCTGGCGCAGATGTGGATGGAGCAGATGCCGCAGCAGCTTGCAGGACCGTCTGCAGCACGGAGCCGACCTTGAGAGTCGGTACAAGCCATGGAAAGAGGCGCAGGTAGCCATCGTTCCAGCGCTGAGCCCGGTTTTGCGCGTCCAGCAGTACATAACCGCTGCTGGTCTGTTCAAGAATGCGGAAAAGCTGCTCTCCGTACACGCCCACCAGACTAGTGGCGGCCGGGAAGGGGCTTTGTCCATGTACTTCGGATTTGACAGACTTGTCGGCAGGTACAGACATAAAACCTCATCAGGCAGGTGCAGCGAGAACGCCTGAGTACGCAGAGTCTGCGAGGGGCGAAATCGTTGCAAGATGTTCTTCAGATTGGCATTGTGGGTTCTGTCGCTTGATAGGGGGCGCGTTTTAAGGCTCTTAAACCTGAAATTAGACTTTTGCTTACAAAAAATGCATTTTGAAAATAGGGCTTGCTAGGTTCAACCCTTGGTTTGAAGGTTCTGAATCAGCCTCATTGGGATATTTTTCGCGCCTCTTGCACCTGATATTCAAAATAATGCTGAAAGCTGTAGGCAATGCTGGCCATCAGCACGGTGGCGCCAAACATTAACGACAGCGCAATGGCGAAAATCGTGGTCCATTGGGTTCTCCCTGCTGGTGCATCAGAGGCTGCGCCGGGGTTGAAATGGGCATTCCAAGCCTGCTTTTCCATCAGCCCATAAAGAATAGCGCGCAGTGCACACCCGGCGATGGTGAAGCCCAGCATGGGGATGAGAATCCAGCTCAGTTGGTCGTCCTGCCCAAGCTGCTGGACTCGCTCAATGCCGTAAATACCCAGCGCGGTAGGGACAGGTAAAAGCCATCCCAGCCAGTCGCCCAGACCGTGGAGGTAGAAACGGTGCAAGCCCAATGGGCCGCCCAGAAAAGCCAACCAGGCGGCGACAGTCTTGTTCTTGGCGCGAGAGGTGGGGGCAGTAGCGGACGCAATAGGGTTCATGGCTGGGAGCAGAAGCTAAAAGCGATAAGACCAGTCCATTATTCCTGCCATGCGGCTTTTCGGGCACAGGGCAAGTGCGGTCTCACTGGCGATAGACCTTTGCATTGCATCTGTTCATTTGCCGGGCTGTAGGCAGCTTGGACAGAAATCGATATAATTTCCGGTTTTACGGCGTGTCGCTGGCCGGGTGGTCATGTCGCGTGTCTCAAACGCTGTAAGAAAACCTGCGCAGCTGGTCAAATTTTTGATGGCACTGGCTGTAACCACCCGAAGGAAACATCATGGTTGTTATTCGTCTCTCCCGCGGCGGCTCTAAAGCTCGTCCTTTCTACAACGTAGTTGTTGCTGACAAGCGCGTTCGCCGCGACGGTGCTTTCATCGAACGTCTGGGTTTCTACAACCCTAGCGCTCGTGGCGCCGAAGAAGGCCTGCGTCTGGCTCTGGACCGCGTTGCTTACTGGAAGAGCGTTGGTGCTCAAGCTTCTGAAACGGCTGAACGCCTGATCAAGGAAGCTACCAAGAAGGTTGCTGCCTAATTTATTAGGTGGCTGCTTTTTAAGCGCCTTATCAAAGCGGGTTCCGTTGGCTTGCCTGACGGGACCCGTTTTCTATTGAATTTCTGAAATCTCTTTTTCGCTGATTCCCATGAGCCACATGCCTCTTCTTCAAGCTGCGAGCTTGCCTGCTGATGCCATTGAAGTCGGTCGCATTGCCGATGCCTGGGGAATCAAGGGCTGGTTCAAAGTCCACGCGTTCAGCAGCGCTCCTGATGCCCTGTTTGCTGCCAAGAACTGGTTCTTGCTGCCTTCGGAAAAGGGCGCCAAGCAGTTCACGGGGACTGTGATCTTGCCAGTCAAGCAGGCGCGTTTCCACTCCGATACTGTGGTGGCTACGTCACCTGAAGTTGCAGACCGTAACGCGGCTGAAGCCTTGCGCGGTGCTCGCATCTTTGTAGCGCGTGAGCATTTCCCCAAGACCGATGACGGCGAGTTTTACTGGGTCGACCTGCTGGGCTTGTCCGTAGTTAACCGCGAAGGTGTGGCTCTGGGTGTTGTCACGGATCTGATGTCGACTGGTCCACAGACTGTTCTGGTGCTGGGCTATGAAGTTGAAGGCAAGGAGCAGGAGCGCCTGATTCCTTTTGTTGATGCTTATGTGGACTCGGTTGATCTGGCCACCAAGCTCATCGTCGCCGACTGGCAGCCTGATTATTGAATTTGAATGCGTAAGCACTATTAATTAGATAGCTGCTTACGCTTGTAGATCATGCGTTTCGACATCATTACCCTGTTTCCTGAGTTGTTTGCCCCGTTTCTGGAAAGCGGGGTGACTCGCCGCGCTTACAGCTCTGGCCAGGTCGCAGTGCATTTGTGGAACCCTCGCGACTGGGCCGAAGGCAATTACCGCCGCGTTGATGACCGTCCCTTTGGCGGCGGCCCCGGCATGGTGATGATGGCCGAGCCCTTGCAGCTGTGCCTGAATGCGATTCGCGCAGCCCGTATCGAGGCTGATGCGCAAGAGCAGGCCGAGCCCGCACCTGTAGTTTTGTTTTCGCCCATTGGCACCACGCTCAAGCATGCGGTGGTGGCGGAGTGGGCCGAAAGCCGTGGCGCGGTACTGCTTTGCGGCCGCTATGAAGGTATTGACCAGCGCTTTATCGATACCCATGTCACGCACCAGCTGAGTCTGGGTGACTTTGTGCTCTCCGGCGGGGAACTCGCGGCCATGGTGTTGCTGGACTCTCTGGCGCGATTGCAGCCGGGTGTGCTCAACGACGAAGGCAGCTTTCAGCAAGACAGCTTCAACCCCGCGCTGGATGGTTTGCTGGATTGCCCGCATTACACACGCCCCGAAGTCTGGAATGGGCAGGATGTGCCGCCTGAGCTGTTGTCTGGCCACCACGCCAATATTGAACGCTGGCGCCGTGATCAGCGCTTGCGCATCACCGCGCAACACCGCCCGGAGCTGATCAAGCAAGCTCGAAAACAGGGGCTTCTCAATGCCAAGGACGAAGGGTTTTTGGCAAAAACAGCTCCCAAGCTATAATCTGAGGCTCTTTGATCCTATATCCGGCCGCTGCAAGGAATAACGGATCTGCCTTCGGGCAGTTCCTGTAATGCAGCAATGGCACCAATCCCGGTGCTTGCCAATTCTGGCGCGGACAAGATCCAAGTGGATTTACATCATGAATCTGATCCAGACCCTCGAGCAAGAAGAAATTGCTCGCCTGAACAAGACTATCCCCGAATTCGCTCCTGGTGACACCGTCATCGTGAGCGTGAACGTGGTTGAAGGTGCTCGTAAGCGCGTTCAAGCTTACGAAGGCGTTGTGATTGCTAAGCGTAATCGTGGCCTGAACAGCGGCTTCACAGTGCGCAAGATCTCCAGCGGTGAAGGCGTGGAACGTACGTTCCAGACTTACTCCCCTCTGATCGCTGGCATTGAAGTCAAGCGTCGCGGTGATGTGCGCCGTGCCAAGCTGTACTACCTGCGTGAACGTAGCGGCAAGTCTGCTCGTATCAAGGAAAAGCTGCCTCAGCGCCGCGTTAAGACTGCAGCTGCTGCTCAGTAATACGCGCGTCGGAAGTGATTCCGTAAAAGCCGCTACAGTTCGCTGTGGCGGCTTTTTTTATGGCTGCTGTGGCTTTGTTGTTCTTGCTTTAGTTCTTGTTTGGGCTGAATACATGCCTGCATCTGATCAATCTTCTACTCCTTCCATCGGCACCGTAGACCCCAGACTGGCGCGATTGCTGGGCATTGACCGTGAGCTGCCCTCGGTTCCCTTGGGTGCGCAGACCCCTCAAGCCCTGCGCACGCGCTTTGCACAGCCGCCGCAATGGTCGCCCGAGCACATGCCAGAAAAGCGCTTTACCACCCGCGAGCCTTCTGATGCCGCCGTGCTTGTGCCCATCGTGCTGCGTGAGCAGCCGACGGTGCTGCTGACCGTACGCTCGGCAAAGCTGTCTACGCATTCCGGGCAGGTGGCTTTTCCGGGCGGCAAGCGTGATCCGCAGGATGTATCGGCCGAGGCTACAGCGCTGCGCGAGGCCCATGAAGAGGTGGGGCTTGCCCCCAAGAATGTTGAGGTGCTGGGGCGTCTGCCTGTCTATGTGACGGGTACGGCATTCAATATCACGCCTGTGGTGGCGCTGGTGCGCCCGCAGCCCAGCTACTTTCCCAATCCGGGCGAGGTGACTGATTTGTTTGAAGTGCCCTTGTCCTTCTTGCTCAACCCCGCTCACCACGAGCGCCATGCCATGCAGTGGCAGGGTGTCGATCGAGAGTGGTTCGCCATGCCCTATCAGGATGGAGAGCAGCAGCGCTACATCTGGGGGGCGACTGCGGGCATGCTGCGCAATCTTTACCGTTTTTTGGCGGCTTGAGATGTCAGTTGTAACAAGCTGACAAACAGCCCCGCTATGATGAAGCAATGAGTTTTTTCGCCATCTTGATCGCCTTGCTGCTTGAGCAGGCGCGCCCGCTGGCCCGGTCTAACCTGGTGCAAGGGGGCTATCGCGCCTGGACGGTGACCGTTCGTCGCAACTTTGACGCGGGCAAGGCCCACCACGGCTGGCTGGCCTGGATTATGGCTGTCTTGCTGCCCTGCGCCATCGTGCTCGGTATCTTCTGGGCCTTGCTGCAGCTGATTGGCTGGCCTGCTGCCATGCTCTGGAACGTGGCCGTGCTCTACGTCACGCTGGGCTTTCGCCAGTTCAGCCACCACTTCACGCACATTCGTGATGCGCTGGATGCGGGGGATGAATTTGCCGCTCGTCAGGCACTGGCCGACTGGCAGCAGGTGGATGCCAGCGAAGTCCCGCGCAGCGAAGTGGTGCGCCATGTCATCGAATATTCGGTACTGGCCGCACACCGCCATGTGTTTGGCGTGCTGTTCTGGTTCTCGATTTTTTCGGCACTGGGACTTGGCCCGCTGGGTGCCATTCTGTACCGTATGGCTGAATATCTGTCGCGGGCCTGGTCACGCAAGGGCGCTGAAGGCTTGCAGGCCCCGACCAGTGAGCGGCTGCAGTCTGCGGCAGCCAAGGCCTGGTATGTGATTGACTGGCTGCCAGCGCGGCTCACGGCGCTTTCCTTTGCCATGGTGGGTAGCTTTGAAGAGGCTATCGACAACTGGCGCGTTTACGCCCAGCGCTTTCCGAATGACAACGATGGCGTAATTTTGGCCGCCACTGCCGGTGCCATCAATGTGCGCCTGGGTGGCGAGGCCTTGCGCCGTCGCGATGCTGCTTACGGCGAAGAGGGTGCTGATGCGCAGTGGGAGAATGGCAGTGACGCCACCCCGGGGCGCGAGCCTGAAATGTCCCATTTGCGCAGCGTGGTGGGGCTGGTCTGGCGCTCGGTGGTGGTCTGGCTACTGCTGCTGGCTTTGCTGACCTTTGCTCGCCTGCTTGGATAATTCATTAAAAAAGCAGCTAGCGCTTATTGGTTAAGCGTTAGCTGCTATGGATTTAGTGAGCGCCTGCGATGACTGCGATCGCAGCGCAGATTCAATATCCCACTTGGCTCAGCTCATCGAACAGTTCGCTGTAAATACGATAGCGGTTATCGCTGATGGGTAAATCGTCCGAGCCATTTTTGACCACATCAATCACTCCGCAGCCTGGCTCATGCAAATGGGTGCAGTTGTAGAACTTGCAGTTCTTGGCATGGGCGCCAATGTCGGGCATACACGCGGGCAGCTGTGTGGGGGCGATGTGATAGAGGCCAAACTCCTGGAATCCCGGTGAGTCCATGATTGCCGTGGTACGCGCCTCATCCACCCAGTACAAGGTGGTGCTGGTGGTTGTGTGCTTGCCGGTGTTCAGAGCCTGCGAAATTTCTTTGGTAGCAACCTTGGCGTCTGGCAGCAGCAGGTTGATTAAAGTGCTTTTGCCTACGCCAGAAGGGCCAAGCACCAGGGTCGTCTTGCCTTGCAGCAGGCCAATGATGGCGTCGCGATCCTCTTCGTCGGCATCTTCCAGCGATAGCGGAAGCACCGTGTAATGGGGCGGGTCTTCTACGGAGTCACGCATGCTGCGGTAGGGGGTCAGCCGCTCCCAGGCGCGCAGGAAAGGCTCTTCCAGGTCCATCTTGTTCAGCGCAATGATGGGCGTAATGTGAGCGGCTTCGGCGGCAATCAAGGCGCGGGCGAGCTGCACTTCACTGAACACAGGTTCGGCCGCTATCAGAATCAGAAGCTGGTCGAGATTGGCGGCAAAAGTCTTGGTGCGAATGTCATCTTGGCGGTAGAAGACATTGCGGCGCTCGAGCACTTTCTCGATCGTGCCTTCATCACCCTGACCGGGTGGGGGAGCGAGCCACAGCACATGATCGCCCACAACTGCCTGGCTTTTTTTACCACGTGGGTGGCAGATGCGGCGCTCGCCGTCCGGTGTTTCGACCACGCAGTGGCGGCCATAGCTGGCAACCACCAAGCCTGTCTGAGTGTCAGAGTTTGCTTGGGCGCGGGGGCGCTGTCCTTGTTTTGCCATAGAAATCAGGCCAGCTTCAGCAGTGCTTCGATGCGGCGAGCGCAGTCGATATCGGTTTCAGAGATGCCGCCCACGTCATGCGTGTTCAGGCTCACCTTGCAGCGGTTGTAGCCCACTTCCAGGTCGGGGTGATGGTCTTGCTGATGGGCAATCAGGGCCAGCGCGTTCACAAAGGCCATGGTTTCGTAAAAATTAGCAAAGCGGTAGGTCTTGCTGATGGCGGGGCTGGCATCGCTGCCCACCAACTGCCAGCCTTCAAGTGAGGCCAGCTGCGCGCGCACCTGCTCGGCGTTGAGGGCGCTGCGCTTGAGCTGGGACCAGTCTTTTTGTTGCAGGGTTGAGGTGCTCATGAGAAAACTCGTGTGGAGTTACAAACTGCCGCTGGGGGCCGGCATGCGCGCCAGTCGATCCACTGCGGGAGGGTGTGAATAGTAAAAGCTCACATACCAAGGGTCTGGCGTGAGGGTTGAGGCATTGTCCTCGTAAAGCTTGAGCAGTGCTGAAGCCAGTTGAGCGCCATCGGTTTGCTGCATGGCATAGGCATCGGCTTCAAACTCGTCGCGGCGCGACATGGCGGACATCAGCGGCGTGATGAAGAAGCTGAACACAGGCACGGCCAGCATGAACAGCAGCAGGGCAATGGCATTGTTTTCTGCAGGCACGCCGAGGTGCTTGCTCTCCAGAATCGACACGCCCAGCCCTGAGTAAAACCAAGGCTGCTGGCTGATCCAGCCCAGAAGCGCAAAGCCCAGCAGCGACACGCCAAACATCATCACCATGCGCTTGGTGATGTGCTTGTGCTTGAAGTGGCCCAGCTCGTGGGCCAGCACGGCCTCCACCTCGCCGGGGCTCAGTTGCTTGAGCAGCGTGTCGAAGAACACCACGCGCTTGGAGTTGCCAAAGCCGGTGAAGTAGGCGTTGGCATGGGCCGAGCGGCGGCTGCCATCCATCACGAACAAGCCCTTGGCGGCAAAACCGCAGCGCTCCATCAACTGGGTGACACGGGCTTTGAGGCTTTCATCAGTCAGTGGTTCGAACTTGTTGAACAGCGGCGCGATAAAGCTGGGGAAGATCCACATTAGTAGCAGATTGAAGGCCGTCCACGCGGCCCACGCCCACAGCCACCACAGCGGGCCGGTAGAGCCCATGAGCCACAGGATCAGTGCTGCCAGCGGCAGGCCGATGATTGCGCCGACCAGCGTGGACTTGAGCAGGTCGCCCAGCCACAGGCCTGGTGTCATCTGATTAAAGCCAAAGCGCTGCTCCAGCTTGAAGGTCTGGTAGATCGACAGCGGCAGCTCGATGACGGCAGAAATCAGTGCAAAGCAGGTCAGCAGGGCCAGTTGCTGCCACAGGCCGGGGTTGATGAATTCAAGCAGCCCGCGGTTGAGCCAGTCCAGCCCACCCAGCAACGTCCAGCACAGCAGCACAGCGGCAGACAGGGTGATGTCGATCAGCGAGACCTTGGCTTTGGCCAAGGTGTAGTCAGCGGCTTTCTGGTGCGCAGCCAGACTGATGCGGTGGGCAAAGGCGGCGGGCACTGCCGGACGGTGCTGAGCCACATGGCGCACCTGGCGGGAGATGAGCCATATACGCAGCAGCCATTGAAGGGCCACTGCGGCTGCAAATAGCAGCGAAAGCGGCAGAGAAAAATCTAGGTTGGAAGCCATGTATTGGCAGTGTAGGCGACAATTTGCGCCATGTCTGAAGCTTCCTGTACGAATTCCGCCAGCGCCGCGCCCGTGGCGGCGACCCCTGTTGTGCTGCCCAAATCCGACCTCAATATGGTGTGGCTGGACTGCGAAATGACGGGGCTGAACCCCGACCACGATCGCATCATCGAAATTGCGGTGGTGGTCAGCAGCTCCGACCTGCAAACGCGTGTTGAAGGCCCTGTTTTTGCGATTCACCAGTCTGATGAACTGCTCAATGGCATGGACGCATGGAACAAGGGCACGCACGGCAAAAGCGGCTTGATCGACAAGGTAAAGGCCTCTGCCATTACCGAAGCCGAAGCCGAAGCTGCGCTGATTGCCTTTTTGAGCAAATACGTGCCCAAGGGCAAGACACCGCTGTGTGGCAACAGCATTGGTCAGGACAGGCGCTTTATGGAGCGCTACATGCCCAAGCTCAACAACTTCTTTCACTATCGCAACATCGATGTGAGCACCTTGAAAGAGCTGGCCAAGCGCTGGAAGCCTACGGCCTATTCCTCTTTCAAGAAGGCGCAACGTCACACCGCCATGGCTGATGTGCATGAATCCATCGACGAGCTGCAGCATTACCGTAAGGAGCTGCTCAGCGCCTGAGGGCGGTTTGCTGCGGGTAGGCATGCTCGCAGCAGGGTGGATATAACTTTGCCACTTGCGGGAAAACCCGGTGTGTGCCACAATACGTTGCTTACCCGATCAATGGGTAATTTTTGCGCATCTCCATCACACACGGGTTCTTACTTGCGTACCACGGCCTGCATACAGCCGATACGCCAAGACATAACACCCATCTGCCCCGTTTTGCGAACGGGCCAGTCAAAGTTTGACGGTGGATGTTGATAACCAACCGTCAAAAGAAGCGAGCAGCACGCTGACTGCGTCGCTTTTTTCGTGAGCTATTCATGACAGAAAACTCCCTGGAGCAGGGCCAAGTGGCCGCTGCTGATATTGCTTTGTCTTCGCCTGAAATCGATTCCCGTCTGGACGCCATGCTGGCTGACATGGACGCAGAAGACGCTGCTGCTGAAGAAATCTCCTCTGAAGAGGTCGCCGCCGAAGAAGTGGCTGAAGAAGTTCCTAACGGCTTCGTAGAACTGGGTCTGGCCCCTGAGCTGGTTCAGGCTGTGGCTGATCTGGGTTACACCCAGCCCACACAAGTGCAGGTCAAGGCCATTCCTCTGGCCATGGGCGAAGGCGCTGATTCCAACGGTTTCATCGACCTGATGGTCTCCAGCCAGACTGGCTCCGGCAAGACCGCTGCCTTCCTGCTGCCCGTGCTGCACACCCTGATTCAACAACGCGCTCAAGCTGAAGTTGAATCCAAGGCTGAGTTCGAGCGTCTGTGCGCTGAAGCTGCAGCCAATGGTGAACCTGCTCCTAAGCGCGCCAAGCGCAAGGATCCCACCAACAACCGCAATTTCAAGGCTGCTACTCCTGGCGCCCTGGTGCTGTGCCCCACACGTGAGCTGGCTCAGCAAGTTGCGCATGACGCCATCGAGCTGGTCAAGCACTGCCGCGGCATTCGTGTTGCCAACGTGGTGGGTGGTATTCCTTACCAGCTGCAAATCGCCAAGCTGCAAAACGCTGACCTGGTAGTGGCCACTCCTGGCCGTCTGCTGGACCTGCAGCGTTCCATGCAGATCAAGCTGGACAAGGTTCAGTTCCTGGTGGTTGACGAAGCCGACCGCATGCTGGATCTGGGCTTCTCCGATGATCTGGCCGAAGTCAATGTGATGACTGCCCAGCGCAAGCAAACCATGATGTTCAGCGCTACGTTCGCACCTCGCGTGCAACAGCTGGCCATGCGTGTGATGCATGACAACGGCTCCGGCGTGAAGAAGCTGACGATTGATTCGCCTCAGGAAAAGCACGCCAGCATCAAGCAAGTGCTGTTCTGGGCTGACAACGCTCAGCACAAGCGCAAGATGCTGGACCACTGGCTGCGTGACAGCAGCATCAATCAGGCCATCGTGTTTGCATCCACACAAGTGGAATGTGACGGCCTGGCTACCGACCTGCAGCAAGACGGCTTCTCCGCCGTGGCTCTGCACGGTGCTCTGAGCCAAGGTCTGCGTAACCGCCGCCTGATGGCTCTGCGCAACGGTCAAGTGCAAATTCTGGTGGCAACGGATGTGGCCGCACGCGGTATCGACGTGCCCACCATCACCCACGTCTTCAACTATGGCCTGCCCATGAAGGCTGAAGACTACACCCACCGTATCGGTCGTACCGGTCGCGCTGGTCGCGAAGGTACTGCTGTGACGTTTGCGGAATTCCGTGACCGTCGCCGCGTGTTCGATATCGAAGCCTACACACGTCAGCAATTCAAGGCTGAAGTGATTCCTGGTCTGGAGCCCGTACAGCGCGCTCCCGCAGGCGGCGACCGTGATGGCCGTCGTGGTGGTGGCGGTGGTGGCCGTGGTTTCGGCGGCGGAGCTCGCCGTGATGGCGACGGCTATGGCCGCAAGCCTGGTTTTGGCAGCTTCGGCGGCGGCGCTCGTGGTAACGACCGCGGCGGTGATCGTGGTGGTTTCGGTGGCGATCGCGGCAATGACCGTGGTGGCGATCGTCCAGGCTTCGGCGCACCTCGCGGTGACCGTTTTGCTGATCGCGGCGGTGACCGTGGTGGCGATCGTGGCTTCGGCGGTGGCCGTCCTAGCTTTGGTGGTGACCGTCCTCGTGACGACCAGCGCGGCTTCGGCGGCGGTGATCGTGCTCCTAGCCGTGGCGGCTTCGGCGGCGATCGCGGTGGTGACCGTGGCGGCTTTGCTGGTCGCAGCGAAGGCGGCGAAGCCCGTAAGAGCTTTGGCGGTCCTCGTGATGGCGCCCATGCAGGTGGCGGCCGTGAAGGCGGCTTCCGCGGTGGTGAATCGCGTGGCTTTGGTGGTGGCGGCGATCGTCGTCCAGCCTTTGGCCAAGGTGCAGGCAAGCCTTACCAGCCTCATGGTGACCGTGGTGGCGATCGCGGCTTTGACCGCAAGCCCCGCGCTCCCCGTCGTGACGAGCGTTAATCGCTGATTCAGGCTTTCGCTTGAACCATAAAAAAGCCGGCTCTTGTAGCCGGCTTTTTGTTGTGCGCTTTATGAAAAAGAGGAGCTGCTTGCGCTTGATTAATAGGGGGTTCAGCTATGAATGAGTCTGAAATCCTTATGTATCAAGCGCTGGCAGCTCTTGTTATTTCAAAGCTCTGATGCCGTGCGGCCAATCTCAGGCCAGTGGCGGTGCAAATACATCCAGGCAATCAGGCCAACCAGCATCATGAAAATCGAGCCTATGGCCAGCAGTACGGCTGAGTGCATGACCAGTGGCGCTATCACGCCCGCCACAACGCCGTTGGCGACAGAGCCCACAACGGCCTGCAGGGATGAGGCAAGGCCGCGTCGTGCGGGGTGAACATCCAGCACCAGCAATGTGACCACGGGCACCATCAGCGCCCAGCCGTAGGCGAACAGGCAAATGGGAATCAGCGCCCAGCTCACATGCGCGGGCCAGATCAGGTTGGCCACCAGATTGATGATGGAGGTCACGAACATGATCAGAAAGCCGTGGCGAATCTGCCGCTTGGGTGCAATGCGCCCGGCAAGCCTTCCGCTGGTCCAGCTGCCGGCCATGATGCCGCCAATGGTGGAGACGAAAAACCAGAAAAACTGAGTCGGCTCCAGTTGCAGAATATCGCCAAGAAAGGCAGGTGCGGACAGCAGGTACAGAAACATGCCGTTGAATGGTATGCCGCTGGCCAGTGCCAGCAGCAGAAAGCGTGGGTCCGTCAGCAGAATTTTGTAACCCTGCATCAGCGGCTTGAACTCAAAGGGCTGGCGTTTTTCTGCGGGCAGCGATTCGGGCAAAAACTTCACGTTGATGGACCAGAGCAGAATGCCAATCAGTGTCAGAAACCAGAACACGGATTGCCAGCCCAGATGCACAAACAGCCAGCCGCCCATCACGGGTGCCAGCGCCGGGGCAATGCCGAAGAAGATGGTGATTTGTGCCATCAGACCTTGAGCCTGAGCGGGTGGAAAAATATCTCGAACAATGGCGCGGGACACCACAATGCCAGCGCCCGTAGACAGGCCTTGCAGTGTGCGAAAGATCACCAGCTGGGTGATGTTCTGGGACAGGGCGCAGCCGGCGGATGCCAGTGTGAACATCACTAGTCCCCAGAGGATGACGGGGCGACGACCAAAGCTATCGGCCAGTGCGCCATGAAACAGATTCATGAAGGCGAAGCCAAAAAGATAGGCAGACAGTGTCTGCTGCATCTCGATAGGGGTTGCGCCCAAGGCTTTGGCAATTCCCGAGAACGCCGGAATATAAGTGTCAACCGAGAACGGGCCGAGCATGCCGAGGATGGCAAGCAGCATGGCCAGAGTCCAGCGCGGCCCGCGCCAGAAGGTGGAGAGATTATTTTGCATAGTGAATCTTGAAGGCTTGCACGGTTGTGCGCCGGCTTGGGTGCCGATATGCCTGCATGATGCCTCAGATACCCGCTGCAGCCGTGACAGAGCTCACGCTTTGATGGGGTGGAGAGATAAGAAGTGAGGAGGCGGAAGCGCCAAACAAAAAAGCCAAAGTTCGTGAGAACTTTGGCTTTTAAATATTTGGTGGGCCCTGAGTGATTCGAACACTCGACCAACGGATTAAGAGTCCGCTGCTCTACCAACTGAGCTAAGAGCCCGCCGGAATTAACCGGAGGTTTGACCTGCCGGAGGCAGATCGAATAAATTTTGGTGGGCCCTGAG
>NZ_JAVXSJ010000007.1:0-151021 GCF_036643215.1 Comamonas sp.
GCAATGATCTTGGCAACCACACCGGCGCCAACAGTACGACCACCTTCGCGGATAGCGAAGCGCAGACCTTCTTCCATGGCGATAGGAGCGATCAGCTTGACAGTGATCGAAACGTTATCACCAGGCATCACCATTTCTTTGCCTTCTGGCAGTTCGATGGAGCCGGTCACGTCAGTTGTACGGAAGTAGAACTGAGGGCGGTAGTTGTTGAAGAAAGGAGTGTGGCGACCGCCTTCGTCCTTGGACAGCACGTACACTTCGGAAGTGAACTGTGTGTGGGGCTTGATAGAGCCGGGCTTGGCCAGAACTTGGCCGCGCTGGACGTCTTCACGCTTGGTGCCGCGCAGCAGCAGGCCAACGTTATCGCCAGCTTGACCTTGGTCCAGCAGCTTGCGGAACATTTCTACGCCGGTGCAAATCGTCTTGGCAGTATCTGTGATACCAACGATTTCGATTTCTTCGCCGACCTTGATGATGCCGCGTTCGATACGGCCAGTCACCACAGTGCCGCGACCGGAGATCGAGAACACGTCTTCCACAGGCATCACGAAGGCGCCGTCGATAGCACGCTCGGGAGTGGGGATGTATGTGTCCAGAGCTTCAGCCAGACGCAGGATAGCGGGTTCACCCTTGTCGGATTGGTCGCCTTCCAGAGCCAGCTTGGCGGAGCCACGGATGATAGGAGTGTCATCACCGGGGAAGTCGTACTTGGACAGCAGCTCGCGCACTTCCATTTCGACCAGTTCCAGCAGTTCTTCGTCGTCCACCATGTCGGCCTTGTTCAGGAACACGATGATGTAAGGAACGCCAACTTGACGCGACAGCAGGATGTGCTCGCGAGTCTGGGGCATGGGGCCGTCAGCAGCGGAGCAAACCAGGATAGCGCCGTCCATCTGAGCAGCACCAGTGATCATGTTCTTCACATAGTCAGCGTGACCGGGGCAGTCAACGTGAGCGTAGTGACGAGCAGCAGTTTCGTACTCAACGTGCGAAGTGTTGATCGTGATACCACGAGCCTTTTCTTCGGGAGCGTTGTCGATCTGCGAGTAATCCTTAGCTTCGCCGCCGAAGTGCTTGGACAGCACGGTAGCGATAGCAGCAGTCAGAGTGGTCTTGCCGTGGTCAACGTGACCGATGGTGCCAACGTTAACGTGGGGCTTTGTGCGTTCGAATTTTTCTTTTGCCATGATTTCTCCAAAGAGCAAAAACCTGTGTGATGTTTAAGGTCTGCACCTCATTGCTGATTCGCTCTGCACAGGAAACAGAACGGCATGAGATCGCAGACCGGCAAAATCGCGACAACCCACAAGGAGTTGTCGCGATCAGAACCCGAGATTATGACGGATTCGTCAAACCTGCGTCAATTACTTGGCGCGGGCTGCAACGATGGCTTCAGCCACGTTGCGAGGAGCTTCAGCGTAGTGCTTGAATTCCATGGTGTAGCTGGCACGACCTTGAGTCATGGAACGCAGCGACGTGGCGTAGCCGAACATTTCCGACAGAGGCACTTCGGCCTTGATGGCCTTGCCGCCACCGATCATGTCGTCCATGCCCTGCACCATACCGCGACGGGAAGACAAGTCACCCATCACAGTGCCGGCGTAGTCTTCAGGAGTTTCCACTTCCACAGCCATCATTGGCTCGAGGATGACGGGGCTGGCCTTGCGAGCAGCTTCCTTGAAACCGAAGATAGCGGCCATCTTGAACGCCATTTCGTTCGAGTCCACATCGTGGTACGAACCGAAAGTCAGAGTGACCTTCACGTCCACAACGGGGTAGCCAGCCAGCACGCCGGAAGTCAGGGCTTCGATCACGCCCTTTTCCACCGCAGGGATGTATTCGCGAGGAACCACACCACCCTTGATGGCGTCCACGAACTCAAAGCCCTTACCGGCTTCTTGAGGTTCGACAGTGAACACCACGTGGCCGTACTGACCCTTACCGCCGGACTGACGAACGAACTTGCCGTCCACGTCCACAACCTTTTGGCGAATCGTTTCGCGGTAGGCAACCTGGGGCTTGCCCACGTTGGCTTCCACGTTGAATTCGCGCTTCATGCGGTCAACGATAATTTCCAAGTGCAGCTCGCCCATACCAGCGATGATGGTCTGACCGGACTCTTCGTCAGTACGCACGCGGAAGGAAGGATCTTCAGCAGCCAGACGCGACAGGGCGATACCCATCTTTTCCTGGTCAGTCTTGGTCTTAGGTTCCACGGCCTGTGCAATCACGGGCTCAGGGAAGACCATGCGTTCCAGCACGATAGGAGCGTCCAGAGCACACAGTGTTTCACCGGTGGTCACGTCCTTCAGACCCACGCAAGCAGCGATGTCGCCAGCGCGGATTTCTTCAACTTCTTCACGCTCGTTAGCGTGCATCTGCACGATACGGCCGATACGCTCTTTCTTGCCCTTGACCGAGTTCAGGACGGTTTCGCCCTTGGTCAGAACGCCAGAATAAACGCGCACGAAAGTCAGCTGACCCACGAACGGATCGGTCATCAGCTTGAATGCCAGAGCCGAGAACTTCTCAGCGTCGTCAGCCTTACGCGACAGCTTCTTCTCTTCGTCATCGGGATCGGTACCGGCAACGTCAGGAATGTCCACAGGCGAAGGCAGCAGATCCAGAACGGCGTCCAGCATCCGCTGCACACCCTTGTTCTTGAACGCAGTACCGCACAGCATGGGCTGGATTTCGGTGGCAATGGTGCGCTGACGCAGACCAGCCATGATTTCCTGCTCGGTCAAGGTACCTTCTTCCAGGTACTTGTTCATCAGTTCTTCGGTTGCTTCAGCAGCCGACTCAACCATCTTCTCGCGCCATTCGTTGGCGGAATCCACCAGATCAGCGGGGATATCGCGGTATTCGAACTTCATACCCTGGGAAGCTTCGTCCCAGTAGATGGCCTTCATCTTGATCAGATCGACCACGCCTTCGAACTTGTCTTCGGCGCCGATTGGGATGACGATTGGCACGGGGCTAGCGTTCAGGCGAGTCTTCATGCCTTCAACGACCTTGAAGAAGTTGGCACCAGTACGGTCCATCTTGTTCACGAAGGCCAGACGAGGCACCTTGTGCTTGTTAGCCTGACGCCACACAGTTTCAGACTGGGGCTGCACGCCACCCACAGCGCAGTAAACCATCACGGCGCCGTCCAGCACGCGCATGGAGCGTTCCACTTCAATAGTGAAGTCCACGTGGCCGGGGGTGTCAATGATGTTGATGCGGTGGTCAGGGCGAGACAGATCCATACCCTTCCAGAAGCAGGTCACGGCCGACGAAGTAATCGTGATACCGCGCTCTTGCTCTTGCTCCATCCAGTCGGTGGTCGCAGCGCCATCGTGCACTTCGCCCAGCTTGTGAGTCACGCCTGTATAGAACAGGATACGTTCGGAGGTGGTGGTCTTACCAGCGTCAATGTGAGCAGAAATACCGATATTGCGGTAGCGCTCGATGGGAGTCTTGCGAGCCATGATGGATCCTTGCTTGATCGTATGGGAGTACTGCCTTGCCCCGGCTTGTACATTGGGAGCAGCAGTTCTATATGGGGGCGCTCAGAATCGACACAAGGCCGCAGCAATTTTTTTGCATGCGGCCCTGTATCTCGAGCGAGATTCCGTTTAGAAGCGGAAGTGGCTGAAAGCCTTGTTGGCTTCGGCCATGCGGTGAACTTCGTCACGCTTCTTCATGGCGCCGCCACGGCCTTCGGTTGCTTCCAGCAACTCGTTGGCCAGACGTTGAGCCATGGACTTTTCACCGCGCTTGCGGGAAGCTTCCTTGATCCAGCGCATGGACAGAGCCAGGCGACGGACGGGACGCACTTCAACGGGCACTTGGTAGTTAGCACCACCAACGCGGCGGGACTTCACTTCGACCATGGGCTTGACGTTGTTGATAGCAACCACGAAGGCTTCCAGAGGATCCTTACCGGGGTGCTTCTTGGCGATCAGGTCCAGAGCACCGTAAATGATGCGCTCTGCAACAGCCTTCTTGCCGCCTTCCATGATCACGTTCATGAATTTGGACAGCTCTACATTGCCGAACTTTGGATCCGGCAGAATTTCACGTTTGGGGACTTCGCGACGACGTGGCATTTTTTACCTCTATCTTTGCTTCAGTTGGCATCTTTTCAGATACCGCGAGAGCTATTCAAAACTCTCACTTACTCGACCCACACAAAAATTTGTGCTTCGGGTCACTACGTTCGATCGCGCCAGTCAGGCGAATCAAACACCGTTTGTTTTCAAAAAACCAGGGCTGATTACTTAGCCTTAGGCTTCTTGGCACCGTACTTGGAGCGGGACTGCTTACGGTCCTTGACGCCTTGCAGGTCAAGAGAACCGCGCACGATGTGGTAACGCACACCGGGCAAGTCCTTCACACGGCCGCCACGCACCAGCACAACGCTGTGCTCTTGCAGGTTGTGGCCTTCACCGCCGATGTACGAAATAACTTCGAAACCGTTGGTCAGACGAACCTTAGCCACCTTACGCAGAGCCGAGTTAGGCTTCTTAGGTGTGGTGGTGTACACACGGGTGCACACGCCACGGCGTTGGGGGCAGTTTTCCATAGCAGGGCTCTTGGATTTAACAACTTCTACCGTGCGGCCCTGACGCACGAGTTGGTTAATGGTTGGCATTAAATAACGTCCCTAAACGTGAATTTGCTTCGTGAAAAGCGAAAACGTGAATCCCTTCGGAAATTCCGAAAAGCTCTCGAATGTACCAGCTTGAGAAAAATCGCACAACTACTGCGACGCAATAGCCCCGCAAATTGCCAATTTTTCCAAGCGCGTACGTCAGGCTCCCGCAGCTGGCAAAGGATTTGCCCCTTGCCAGCGAGGAGTCTTACTTAATCCAGAGGCGAATGGTGTCCCACAGACGGCCAAAGAAGCCAGCCTGCTCAACAGCCTCAAGAGCGACCAGTGGCACTTCAGCCACAACATCAGCGCCCGACTTGACCTTGAGTACGCCCATCACCTGACCCTTGGCGATTGGGGCAATCAGCGGATCTTGGCGCACAACTTCGGTGGTCAGCTTGCCGCCGGTGCCCGAGGGCACGGTCACCACCACAGCGCCATCGGGCTTGCCGATTTTGACCGCATTGGCAGCACCCTTCCAGACGGCGGGCGTGGCCACAGGCTGGTCAGCATCAAACAACTTGACCGCATCAAAGGCGGTGTAACCCCAGTTCAACAGCTTCTGGCTTTCGTTGGCACGAGCCTTCTCGCTGGCGGTACCCAGCACGATGGACAGCAGACGGCGCTGACCCACATTGGGCAGGTCGCGCTTGGCCGTGGCCACCAGGCAGTAGCCTGCGGCATTGGTGTGACCGGTCTTCAGGCCGTCTACCGTCGGATCGCGGAACAGCAACGCATTGCGGTTGCTGCCGTTGGAAACGGGAGTGCCCGGGTAGCTGTACTGCTTGGTCGAGTAGTAGTGCATGTACTCGGGGAAGTCATGCAGCAGGCGCTGGGCCAGAATGGACAAATCACGCGCCGTCGTCAGGTGACCGGGTTCGGTCAGACCTTCGGGGTTTTTGTAGGTCGTGTTCTTCATGCCCAGAGCCTTGGCCTGGTCATTCATCATCTTGACGAAGTTCTCAGCCGTGCCGCCAACCGATTCGGCCAGCGCCATGGTGGCGTCGTTGCCGGACTGGATGATCATGCCGCTGAGCAGGTCGTTGACGGGCACCTGCATCTTGGGGTCGATGAACATGCGCGAGCCGGGCATCTTCCAGGCGCGCTCGCTCACGGGCATGCGCTGCTCCAGCGTAACCTTCTTGGCACGCAATGCCTCGAACACCACATAGGCCGACATCAGCTTGGTCAGAGATGCCTGCTCCACGGGGGCATCGACATCCTTGGCTCCCAGCACCTGACCGGCGGTGACATCCACCAGCAGGTAATTGCGGGCAGCAATTTCGGGAGGAACGGGAGCCGCCACCTGTGCCATGGCAAAAACAGGTGCGACTGCGGCAGCAACAGCCAGAACACGCAGCGTGGAATAAATGGGCTTCATGAAGAAAACTCTCGCTAAAGCAAAGGTAGGCGACGGTGATTCACCATCGAAAACAGCCAAAGCCAAGGATATACCTTGGCTTGGTGCTATGAAAAGGGGATTAACCAAGACCAGGGCGTCAGGGTTTAGAAGGTAAGTGCTTACTGTGACTTCAGATGTCGCACGACCAAGCTCTTGAGCAGAGGCAATTGTCCGTGAAAGAAATGCCCCACCTGCGGAATCACGGTAACAGGCAGTATCTGCGGGCGTGCCCAGTCCATGACGGAAGACAGCTCGACGGTGTCATCGGCCTCGCCGTGAATGACCAGCGTGCTGTCATGCGCTGCCGCGGGCACGGGCGCCACCTCAAAGCGGCTGGCAGCGGTGCCGACGAGCACGGCCTTGGCCACACGGCCTTCATCCCACAACGCGGCCAGCGCATGGCTGGTGACAAAAGCACCGAAGGAGAAGCCGGCCAGTGCAATCGGCCCCTCAGGCGCGACCTGACGCACCACCGCCAGCAAGTCCTGCAGCTCACCCTTGCCCGCGTCATACTCACCCGCACTGGCACCCACGCCGCGGAAGTTGAAACGCACCGCCGTATAGCCGCACTGCACAAAGGCACGCGCCAGCGTCTGCACCACCTTGTTATCCATCGTGCCAGCGAACAGCGGGTGCGGGTGGGCAATGATGGCCACGCCCTTGGGGCTTTGCCCATCGACCAGTTGCGCCGGGTCACGCAGGGCTTCAATCACGCCGGCACCGCCGGTCAACGTCAGTCGTTCAGTCTGGGAGTTCACGGTTGCTATCCTAATTTTTGCCCGGAGCGGCTTTGCCACTTCACCACGGGGACGGCACCCCCGCTGCGGGGCGCCCCTTGCTTGGCGCCCTCCTATAGAGAAGCGCCAGTCTTAACCGGCACCACCCGAAGGCAGTGCCCTGCATTTTTTGAGATTCGCTGGAATTCAGCGGCCTACGTCCTCAGGCAGCACCAGACGCTCAACCACCTTGCCATTCTTGAGGTGGGACTCGACGATCTCGTCGATATCGCTATCGTCGATAAAGGTGTACCAGACCCCTTCCGGGTAGACCACGGCCACGGGGCCACCAGCGCAGCGGTCAAGGCAGCCCGCCTTGTTCACACGCACCTGACCTTTGCCAGCCAGCCCCTCTTCCTTCACACGGCGCTTGCAATGGTCAAAGCCTGCTTTGGCGCCATGCAGGGCGCAGCAGTCCTCACCATTGGGGCGCTCATTCAGGCAAAAGAAAATATGGCGCTGGTAGTAGCCATCGGCCTTGTCTTGGTTCGGGGTGTCACTCATAGTGCGGTCATTCTAGGCAGGCTATTGCCGCCTGGAAACGCGAACCACTACATACGCCAGCGTCACGTAAGGCCAGAGCCAGCCTAGCCACTGACCCAGTCCGTAAAAGCGGATGAAACGCCCCTGCTCCCAGGCCTGCAGCGTCTGGGCAAAGTACACATTAGTGGGCGCCTGATTGAGGATGCTCAGGTGCAGCACTAGCACTAGCAGCAAAAGCACGGCGCAGATGTTGCGCGAGGCAGGCAGCGCAATCACGGCCAGGCCCAGGCCACCCCAGATACCAAGGCGCACCGGCAAGTCCACCCACTCCCATGCATGAGCAGGGCCCCAGCTGAGCGCCGCTGACAGCGCGGTGACGCTGACTCCGGCCCCCAGCAGCAGCAAAGCCGCCAAGACCCGGCGTCCCATGTGGCGCACGGCGCAATAGGCCAGCAGGCAAGGCACCCACAGCCCCAGCGTGACGCAGAACATCTCCGTCACCATGGAAAGCGGCGTCATCGCAAAGTCGCCCAGCGGCAGCCAGTCCTCAAACGGGGTGTTCAGCAGCCAGTCTTGCAAGGTTTCATCCAGCCGCTCCAGCACCTGCCCCAGCCCAAACGGCACAGCCGCCGGGAACAGCAGCGCAAACGGCCACAGTGCCAGCAGCACCAGCACGCCCGCCCCGCCCTCGCCCAGCCACTGGCTGCGAAAAGCGCTCCAGCGCGAGAGTGCACCCAGCTTCTCCAACAAAGCGGCCAGCAGCGCGCCCATCAACGTGCCGCCGGAGTTGAGCACCAGGTCAAGGTTAGACGGTACGCGGCGCGGCAGGTAGATCTGCAAAAACTCCATGCACAGCGACAGCAGCGTGCCCGCCAGAAAGGCCAGCGGCACGGCCAGCCGCGGCTTGCCCGAGCGCATCAGCGCCAGCGCCAGAAAAAAGCCCAGCGGCGCATAGCCAACGATATTGGTGTTGACGTCGAACCAGGTCCAGTAAGGCGGCGGGATTTTGGCGAACAGAAAAACGCGGGGATCAATACCCTGAGCGCGCCAGCCATCAAACGGAAACAGGCTGGCAAACACAATCAGCACGGAATACACCAGCGCCAGCGGCCAGGCCGAGGTGTGGCGCATGGAGATCACCGGCAGCCCGGCAGCCTGAGTCACCGCAGGTTCAGACACAACAGTCCCTTGTTCCGGTCAAGACTAGAAAGGCTTGACCACCACCAGAATCACGGCGGCGATCAAGAGCAGTACAGGCACTTCGTTGTAATAGCGAAACCAGCGGTGGCTTTTATGACAGGTGTTGTCCCCCAGCTTGCGCAGCAGCACGGCGCAGCTGTGGTGGTAACCGATGACCAGCAGCACCACGGCCAGCTTGGCATGCAACCAGCCGCCCTTGAAGCCCCAGCCCAGCCACAGCCACAGGCCCAGCCCCAGCGCGGGCACGGCCAGCAGGGTGGTAAAGCGCAGCAGCTTGCGCGCCATCAGCAGCAGACGCTCGCGCTCAGCCACCGAGCCGGGCGTGACCATGGCCAGATTGACGAAGATGCGCGGCAAATAGAACAGACCAGCAAACCAGCTGGCCACGAAAACGATATGAAAAGCTTTGACCCATAGCATGGAGCCAGTGTAAGGGCCGCTGCCGCGCATCGCCCGCCGCAAGCGCTGTCTTTACCTGCAATGCGACTGCCGTCATGGAATAGTCACGAACCTGCCAGCCAAGCCATGGCGAATGGGGCACAATTTTCCCCATGCATTTGTCCAGCCCCACTCCATTTCCCCAGAATCGCCCCCGCCGTCTGCGCCGCGATGCTTTTACTCGCAATCTGGTTCGTGAGAACGTGCTGACGTCCCACGACTTCATCTACCCCGTGTTTGTGCACGAAGGCAGCAACAAGCGCGAGGCCGTGCCCTCCATGCCCGGCGTTGACCGCCTGAGCCTGGACCTGCTGCTGCCCGTGGCCGAAGAGTGCGTGAAGCTGGAAATTCCTTACCTGGCCCTGTTCCCCGCCATTGACGCCAGCCTGAAGACCCCTGACGGCAAGGAAGCGTTGAACCCCGATGGCCTGATTCCCCGCGTCATCCGCGCGCTGAAACAAGAATTCCCTCAGCTGGGCGTGATGACCGACGTGGCGCTGGACCCCTACACCAGCCACGGCCAGGACGGCATCCTGGACGAAAGCGGCTACATCATCAACGACGACACCGTCGAAATGCTGGTCGGCCAGGCTCTGGCCCATGCCGAAGCCGGTGTGGACATGGTCGCCCCCAGCGACATGATGGACGGCCGCATTGGCGCTATCCGTGAAGCGCTGGAGCTGCAAGGCCACATTCACACCCGCATCATGGCCTACAGCGCCAAGTACGCCAGCGCCTTCTACGGTCCCTTCCGCGATGCCGTGGGCACGCGCGGCGCCCTGGGCAAGGCCGACAAGAACGTCTACCAGATGGACCCCGCCAACACCGACGAAGCCCTGCGCGAAGTGGCGCTGGACATCGCCGAAGGCGCAGACATGGTCATGGTCAAACCCGGCATGCCGTATCTGGACGTGGTGCGCCGCGTCAAGGACGAGTTCAAGGTGCCCACCTTCGCTTACCAAGTGTCTGGCGAATACGCCATGATCAAGGCCGCTGCCGCCAATGGCTGGCTGGACCATGACCAGGTGATGATGGAAGCCCTGCTCGCTTTCAAGCGCGCTGGTGCCGATGGCATCCTGACCTACTTCGCCATTGATGCCGCCAAGAAGCTGCGTGGCTTATGAATTTGATAGCTGCAAGCGCTTTACGGACTTGCGCTTGAGGCCAATTAAGGCATGATCCAACGGCCCAGAAGCAGCTTCTGGGCCGTTCTTGTATCCGCTTCCGTATCCGCTACCCAAGGTGTTGTTACCCATGCGCGTGCTGCATATCTCCCCGCTTTATGCCCAGCCTGTTGAAGGCCTGCCCACGCAGCCCGCCACTACCGGGTTCCACTGGGTTTCCTGCGCGCGCTCCGAACTGGAATCGCAACTGCCCGCCATACAGGCCATGCTGACGAAGCTGGGCGGCTCACCACTGGTCGATCTGCATATCTCCGACCTGCTCAACCCGGCCATCCCTTCCAACTACGACTACACCTCGGTGTATGACGTGCTGGTATTTCGCCGCCTGGCCAATGCCCACCTGCCGCCGCTGAACGGCTCACATGCCACAGCCCCTGCAGCCAGCACCACCCCGGCGCTCACCCCGCCCGCCATGGCTGCAGCCCCCCATGCTCCTGCGGTGAATGCGCCGCCTCCATCGCATCACTCAGCCCATGCGGTGCAAAAAGACCGCGAAGCGCCAGTGCTGCAGCGCGTAGAAACCCAGCCTGTGGGCTTTGCCCTGTATGACCAGATTTTGCTGTCCGTACACCCCGACGACTGCTTTGTGCTGGAGAACTTCTGGCAGCGCCTGATGGCCGGTCCGGCCAAGAACGATAGCCGCCCCGTCACCGCCAAAATGCCCGTAGAGCCCGCCGATCTGATGCTGCGCATGGTCAACGGCATGGTGGACGGCTATCTGGACCTGCGCCGCACGCTGACGCGGCAGATTGATCACTGGCAGATCGCGCTGCTCAAGCCCCATAAGCGCTTCAGCAACTGGGCCAGCGTACTGGATGTGCGCCTGGCGCTGCACCAGCTCGATGAAATCTGTGAAGACCAGCGTGCCGCCATGCAGGACTGGACAGAGGCGCTGGAAGGCTGGCCGCCCGAGCACACCGCCTCACGCCAGCATGAGCGCGAGCTGCTGCGCGTGCGCTCACGCGACGTGCTGGAGCACATAGAGCGCGTGACCCACCATATTCACCGCATGGAGCAAAGCGCCGAAACGGCGGTGCAAATGCACTTTTCGGCCCAGAGCAACCGCGCCAACGACATCATGCGCACGCTGACCACGGTCACCGCCATCTTTCTGCCGCTCAACCTGATTGCCGGCATCTTTGGCATGAACTTCGAGTTCATCCCCTTTGTGCACAAGAAAGACGGTTTTATCTGGGCGTTGCTGGCCATGGTCGTCATCACCGTGGTGCTGGTGGCGTACTTCTGGCGCAGGCGCTATCTGGAGAGCGAAGAGAAAGAGTGACCCCCTGAGACACTTACGCGCCTTCCCCAAGGGGACGACATCCTCGCTGCGCGGCGGCGCTTGCTTGATGTCTCTGATGGGGAACGCCCAGCGGCAACGGGCTTTAGATAAAAATAGCTGCTAACGCTTATCTATAAAGCGCGAGCAGCTATGGTTTTGATATCAAGCCAGATGTTCGCCGAAGAAGGCCAGAGTGCGCTCCATGGCCTGGGCTGCGGCAGCTGCGCTGTAAGAGCCGCGCTGGCCGCAGTTGAAGCCGTGGTCAGCCTCGTAGACATAGACCTGCACCTTAGGCTGGGCCAGCTTGAAGGCTTCCACAGACTCCAGCGAGATGTAGTGATCTTTGCTACCAAAGTGGGCCAGCACCGGGCACAGAGCCTGACGATTGGCTTCTTGCTCACCCGTCATGCCGCCGCCGTAGTAACAGACTGCAGCAGAAACGCTGGGCAGCGTGCAAGCTGCGCGCCAGGTCATCAGGCCGCCCCAGCAAAAGCCCACCACGCCGACCTTACCGCCAGGCACCAGCGTGGCGGCATGGGCAACGGCCGCTTCTACATCGCGCAGCGCGCCGGGTTCGGGCAAGGCTTCCACCGCGCCCTTGAGGGCGAAGCCCGTCTTCATGTCTTCTTCGGTATAGCCCAGCTCTACATTGGGTTTGACGCGCGCAAACATGGCCGGGGCCACGGCCACGTAGCCCTGAGAGGCATAGCGGTCGGCCACGGAGCGGATATGCGAGTTCACGCCAAAAATCTCCTGCAGCACCACAACGGCACCGCGCGGCTTGCCCTCAGGCATGGCCACATAGGCAGAAGTCTTGCCACCATCTACGGCGGTCAGTTCAACAAAGCTACCCATATATGCTCCTATATTTGTTGCACTCATCGTAAGCCCGAAAAGCATCGACAAAGGATTTCATTATCTTGGGCGAATGAATGCTGTAATGCCTGAGTTAACCCGCTGAACTCGCGTTTTTTCGCACTTGCAGCATTGGCGGCAGCCCGGGCAACCAACCATCCTCCATCGCTCATGCACTTTCTGCTGAAACTGATTGCGCCCCTTTGCCTGATCGCAGCCATGGAAGCTGCGCAGGCGGACACCCGGTACGACATTGAAAGCCCTGAAACTCCGGGCGAGCACATTCTGAGCCTGACACTGCCCGATAACGTGGGCTGGCGGCGCATGATGTCATCGGGGACAGAAGATCTAGCTCGTTTCCTCAGTGAAGACTACCCATTTCTGAACATTGAGGTTCGATCGCTGCCCCTGAAGAAAAGGCTGGACACAGAAAAGCTACCCAACCCCGTGCCTGCGAACGCCATCCACCAGTCCATCGTGATGGAGCAGCTACACGCCTATTACGCAGACCAGTACAAAAATGTCAGCCCTCTGCAAAAAATAACGCTCAATGATCGCAAAGCACTGCGTTTGCATGCCAAAGGCAGCAGCATTACGCCCATGCGCACGGCCCATTCCACACTGGATGTACTGGTGTTCCTCCACGGTCAGCGGCTGATCGTCTGTGAATTTCTCGATGAGGCGGTGCTCGTTAACGGGCGGCTCATACGCCCCAGCCCCCCAAATGCCTATCAGTCCATCCTCCGCTCCATCGAGCTGCATTGACCCCAGGCATCCCAAAGCGTGATTGAAAATTCCGGAGGCAATTTTTCATGGATCTGAAGCCGCTCATCACCTTGGTCGCCATCATCAACCCGCTGGCCATCATTCCTTTTTTCATCCACTACACGGCAGGCTTCAATGCTGATCAGCGCTGGCAGACCATTCGCACCGCAGCGTTTGCAGCGTTCTGCGTGATTGCGGTGTGTGCTCTGCTGGGCCTGCAGATTCTGCAGTTCTTCAATATCTCACTGCAGAGCTTTCAGGTCGGCGGCGGCCTGCTGCTGCTGCTCAGCGCCATGAACATGCTCAACTCGCGCCCTGCAGAAGACCGGCCCAACACCGGCACGCTGGAGGCCGGTGTGGAAAAAGCCGCCGAGGGCAACAGCATTGCCGTGGTGCCGCTGACCATTCCGCTGCTGACGGGCCCTGCAGCCATGTCCACCGTGGTGATCTACGCCGATCAGGCGCGCACCGTCTGGCAGCATGTGGCACTGGTGGGCTATGGCGTGGTGGTGGCGGCGGCCATCATGCTGTGCTTTTCGCTGGCCAACCCGATTGCCCGCGTGCTGGGCAAAACCGGCATCAATGTGATGACCCGGCTCATGGGGCTGATTCTGGCTGCGCTGGCCATTGAAGTGATGGCAGGCGGGCTGGTCAAGATCTTCCCTATCCTGGCGTCCCCCGCGATTTATCCGTAGCCCCCTGAGGCGCTTTGCGCCTTCCCCCTGAGGGGGACGACAGCCTCGCTGCGCGGCGGCGCTTGCTCGCTGTCTCTGGTTTGGGGCGCGCCAGTTTTATGCCGCAGTTGCGGCTTCTTTTTTATGCTCTGCAGTGCTGCAGGCACCGCCGCAGCCCGTAATCGGCTCATCAGGCAAAGCCTCAGGGGTCAGCACCGCGCCCGTAATCGGGTCAAAGCCTGCGCTGCGCATGTGCAGGGCCAGCGCGGCATCCATGTTTTGTGCGTGGTGGCTGAACCAGGGGCCCAGCTCGCCCGCCATGTGGCGAATCGAGCCCATGTCGCCCTGCCCGCCTTTGACAGCACCTTCGCGCATCACGGCCAGCACCACCTTGTGTTGCTGGCTATGGCAGTTACCCGTGGCAAAGCCCGTGGCCTGCATCCAGCGGTCTTCTTGGTCGAAGTGGTGCTGGGTGTGGGCAATCAGCTCATCCCACAGCGCGCACAGCTGCTCGTCGCCAGCCGCTTCGACCTGCGCCAGCAAGGTGACGAACTCTTCATGCACCTCGTCCATGACAGGAAAATCGAGGACGAGAGCGGCATTCCATTCGAGGCTGGCCATGGCAGTTCCTTGTGCGTGGTCGAGTTTGAGGACTCTGCAGCTTAAAAAGAAGGCAGCCCCCGGCCATTGACGCACATCAGAAAAGCCTCGCCCACCTGGGCCAGAAGCTTGCCCAGAATCAACAAAGCCCTGCATGACAGGGCTTTGTGATGTGAGAGCACTGAAAACTTATCGGCCGTATTTCTGCAACCAGCTGCTGAGCTGAGTGGCCAGGTTGTTGACGCTGGCAGCCATTGCCCGCGCGCCACCAGCGGCATCGCCGGTCACAGCCGGGGTCTGTGCGCTGAACAATTGCTGGCCCAGCAGCACATTGCCACCGCGGCGGTCTTGTGCAATCAGGCTGGCGCGGATGCGCACCACAGCCTGGCTGCTCTGGGCACTGTCAAACACCTGGCTGAACTCCACCACTTCCAGGCGCAGCAAGCCCAGCGGGCGCTGGTCATTGGGGTTGGCGCTGAGGTTGTCTTTTTCCGTCAGCACCGGGCGCTCCAGCGCCAGGCGGGTGCGCAGCCGCTGCTCCAGCATCTGCGCAGGCGGCAGGCTCCAGCGAGCACCTTGATAGGCGCGCTGCTCCTGCTGATCGGCATAGGCCAGCCGGTAAAGCATGGCCGTGGAATTGTCGGCACCTGCAGGCGTCTGCACTTCGGCCAGCACCAGCGGCGGCGGGGCCACACTGGGCGCAGCGGCATTGGCCTGCGGCACTGCAGTATCGGTCAGCCCTAGGTCATAGCGCACAGGCTGGATGGGCGCTGTGGGCAGTGCCGAGCAGGCAGCCAGCACCAGCGCCGCAGCAGACAAAGTGGCAGCGCGCAGCAGAGCAGACGAAAAATGGAGAGGTTTTGCCATATCGGTTCCTGTGACGGTTTCGTCAGATCAATGCGCGGCTGCCGGAGCCACAAAACCGGTCTCACCCGGGCCAGGCTGACCCACACCTGCACCATAGATGACAGACTGCGGGTTGTCGCCGATGCGGCTGGCCATATTGCTCAGGCTGCGCGATGCGCGTGAGAAATCATCGGCAGCGCGGTTCACGCGTGGCAGAGTGTTGCGGCCCATGGAGTCTGCCGCCTGAGACAGCGCCTGCGTGCCATCGGCAATTTGTTTGAGCGGGCCATCGGGGGCGTTGATCTTGCGCACCGTGTCCTGCAGGCCATTGGCCACGCCAGTGGCGGCGTTACCTGCCTTGGTCAGCGACTGCAGGGTCTGATGTGCATCCGTGGTAATTTGTGGAAAGCCAGCAGCAGCCTTGTTCATGGTGCCAGCCAGTTCGTTGACGCTGCCCGCAGCGGCGGCAATGTTCTGCAGCGCCTCGCTCATGTGCTTCTGGTTGTCTTCGCCCAGCATGGCGTTGAGGCGGCGTGAAATTTCATCAACCCGCTCCAGCAGCACCGGGCCTTGATCGGCCAGCATGTTCAGCGGCGAAGACTTCATGCGCAGGCGCGGCAAGCCGCTGGGGCCGGGCTTGATCTCCTCCGGCGCTTTGGCATCATCATCAAGCTGAATGTGGGCCAGACCCGTTACGCCCTGGTAGCCCAGCTGGGCATAGGTGGCGGGGGTTACGGGCGTGTCCTCGCCCACAGCCACGCGAATCAGCACATTGCCAGGGATCTGCGGGTCAAAGCTAATGCGCACCACCTTGCCTACAGGCACGCCCTTGTAGCGCACCGTGGCCTGCGGCTGCAGGCCGCTGACGCCGTCCTTGGTGGACATTTCATAGAGCTGGTACTCGCGGTTATCGCGCGTGAGCCAGACGGCCAGCCCTGCCAGCAGGGCTGCAACCACCAGCACAAAGATGCCGGCAGCCATGGCGTGGGACTTGTTTTCCATCAGCTTTCCTCTGCGGCAGGGCCGCCTTGCACCGGGGCCATGGCGCGGCGGCCACGTTCTCCCTGGAAGAAGTGTTCGATAAACGGGTGCTTGACCTCAGCCACATCGCGCGGCGCGCCGGTCACCAGCACCTTCTTCTCGGCCAGCACGGCCACGCGCGTTGACAGCGCAAACAACGTATCCAGATCGTGGGTGACCATGATGACGGTCAGGCCCAGCTCGGCATGAATATCACGCAGCAGTTCACAAAATTCGTCCGAACCCTTGGGGTCCAGCCCGGCGGTAGGCTCGTCGAGCAGCAGCAGTGGCGGGTCCATCATCAGCGAGCGGGCCAGCGCCACGCGCTTGATCATGCCGCCCGACAGGTCGGCTGGCATGCGCGTCGCATGCTCGGGCTTGAGGCCCACCATCTGCAACTTGACCATGGCCGCATCGCGTACTACGGCATCAGGCAGCGTGCCCTGCTCGCGCAGCGCAAACGCAATGTTGTCCAGCACGCTGAAGGCCGAGTACAGCGCGCCCTGCTGAAACAGCATGCCCACCTGACTCGCGGCCAGCTCGCCG
Organism: Comamonas sp.; assembly: GCF_036643215.1. Lineage (GTDB taxonomy): Bacteria > Pseudomonadota > Gammaproteobacteria > Burkholderiales > Burkholderiaceae_C > Comamonas. Next base: position 16,711 of record NZ_JAVXSJ010000007.1, read on the forward strand.
CTGATGACTTCACGCGAAGGACGCCCACTGACCGTGACGGTCCCGCGTGATGGAGAGAGCAGGCCCAGTATTTGGCGCAGCAGCACGGTCTTACCTGTGCCCGAGCCGCCCACCAGGGTGAGGATTTCACCCGGGTAGACATCGAAATTCAAATCCTGGTGCACAGCAAAGCGCGACGCGCCCTCGCCGAACTCGGTCCACAAATCCTTGGCCTGCACCAGTGGCGCCACATCCTGCGGCGGCACATAGCCACCCACCGCACCCTTGATCTGGCGGTTTTGCATCACCTCAGCCATTCGCGCGCCCTCCAAAACCGGCCTGCTCCATGTCGGAGACACCGAGCAAGGGCCGCCCCACAGCGAAGGAGTCGCCCCCCTTCCAGGGGGAAGCAGCGAAGCTGCTCAGGGGGTAATTCATCTTAAAACCCCACATTTCTGAAGAGGATGGCGAAGATCGCATCCACGATGATGACCATGGTGATGGACGACACCACCGATGCCGTAGTGCCGCGCCCCAGACTCTGGGTATTGGGTTCCACCTGCAGACCCCAGTGGCAGCCGATCAGCGCAATCATCACGCCAAACACAATGGACTTACCCATGGCCAGCGCCAGATTGCCGACCTTCACGGCCGCGGGCAAGGACTGCAGGAAGTAGGACGGCGTGATATCCATGGTCAGGTCTGCCGCCACCATGCCGCCTGCCAGCGCAGCCAGAATCGTCCACAACGACACCAACGGCATGGACACGGCCAAAGCCAGTGCACGCGGCATGACCAGGCGATAGCCCTTGGAGATACCCATGACCTGCATGGCATCCAGCTCCTCAGTCACACGCATCACACCAATCTGCGCGGTGATGGCCGAGCCGCTGCGCCCCGCCACCAGAATGGCGGCCAGCAAAGGGCCCAGCTCACGAATGAGCGAGATACCCAGAATATTGACGATAAAGGACTCTGCACCAAACTGGCGCAGCTGCAGCGCCATCAGATAGGCCAGCACCACGCCAATCAAAAAGCCCACCAGCGCCGTAATGGGCAAGGCTGTAGCGCCCGTTGCATAAAGATGCCCAGAAATATCGCGCCAGGGGCCGCGAGCCGGGTTGCGCACCAGACGTATGCAGTCCAGCAGCAACTGACCTATCAGCCGGATCAGGCTCCAGAAGTGCCCGCAAGCACTTATGACCATCTGACCCAGCAGGTAGACATTGCACATCCAGCCCGATGATTCGGGCTTGGGTTCAGGCACTGAACTGAATTTGGCCACACGTTCCAGCATGGAGCGCTGGGTACTGGTGATCTCCAGCTTCTCGGGCCAGACCTTGCCCCACTGCTCCCACAGCAGCTGCGCGCCGATATGGTCGAACCTGGCCATTTGCTGCAGGTCCCAGGCGACGCCCTTGGGGACGGCCTTGATCTGCGGGGCCAGCTGACGCCAGATATGACGATCGCCCAGCTCCGCAGCACTCCAGCGGCCCATAGGCACGGCCCATTGCTGACCATCACGGGTCTGCAGCGGACATTGAGGTAGTTGGTCTGAGCTGGACAAAGAAACGCTTCCTAGGACATGAGGGAGGCTGGCTAACCAGAGGAGGTCAGCATAACGCGCCAGCCCGTATACACGCACAGAGCATGCCAAACGCAGCGCGTAGGCCGCTGCCGCTTGAGCACACGATGATACCGCTGCAATTTTTATCAAAAAATCGCAAAATCTGAAACCAGTATTGCGCGAGCTGCTTCAAAAACAGGAGTACTCAAGCGCTTTCCCTATCGACACCACCTGCTCCATCGCACTTAATGAATCAGCCTTTTTGCCTATGACCCCTGAAGGTTTGGCCTGCCCGCAAACCCGTACCCGGCCCGTACTTGGCCTTTGATCTGCCCATGAGTGACACCCAGTTTGACTACATCGTCATCGGCGGCGGCACAGCAGGTTCGCTGCTGTGCAACCGTCTTACCCGCAACAAGAATCACCGGGTTCTGCTGATAGAAGCAGGCGGCAAGGATGATTACCACTGGATTCACATCCCCGTTGGCTACCTCTACTGCATAGGCAACCCGCGCACTGACTGGCTCTATCAGACCGAGCCCGCCGCAGGCCTTAACGGGCGCAGCCTGCGCTACCCGCGTGGCAAGACGCTGGGTGGCAGCTCCAGCATCAACGGCATGATCTATATGCGCGGCCAGGCCCGCGACTATGCACAGTGGGCACAGCTCACGGGTGACGACACCTGGCAATGGGATCAGGTGCTGCCCGCCTTTCGCCAGCATGAAGACCACTGGCGACTGGATGCAGAACATAGCGCCAATGCAAGCGACTCTTTCAAGCAGATGCACGGCAGCAAAAGCACCGGCGGCAGCGGCGAATGGCGTGTGGAAAAGCAGCGCCTGCACTGGGACATCCTCGACGCCTTTTCTCAGGCCGCGCAGCAGGCAGGCATTCCGGCTACCGACGACTTCAACCGGGGCTGCAACGAAGGCGTAAGCTACTTTGAAGTCAACCAGAAGGCCGGTCTGCGCTGGAACACCGCCAAGGCCTTTTTGCGCCCCACCTGCTACGGCCGCCCCAACTTCGAGATGTGGACGCGCGCCCAGGTCAGCCGCCTGATTCTGGAAGACCTACCCGATGGCAGCCAGCGCTGCACAGGCGCCGAAGTCTGGACCGGCGATGAAATGGTCACCGTGCAGGCCACGCGCGAGGTGCTGCTGTGCGCAGGCGCTGTCAACTCACCGCATCTCCTGCAACTCTCGGGCATAGGCCCTGGCGATTTGCTGCAGCAGCGCGGCGTTACCGTGCGGCGCGACCTGCCCGGCGTGGGTGCGAATCTGCAAGACCATTTGCAGATTCGCTCGGTTTACAAAGTTCAGAACGCCAAGACACTCAACACCATGGCCAGCAGCCTCTGGGGCAAGGCCGCCATCGGGCTTGAATACGCGTTCAAGCGCAGCGGCCCCATGAGCATGGCGCCATCGCAACTAGGTGCCTTTACGCGCAGCAACCCGTCGCTCGCCCACCCCAATCTTGAATATCACGTACAACCCCTGTCGCTGGATGCTTTTGGTGAGCCACTGCACGACTTTGCCGCCTTCACCGCCAGCGTCTGCAACCTCAACCCCACCAGCCGGGGCACGGTGCAGCTGCAAAGTTCAGACTTCCGCAAAGCACCGGCGATTGCGCCCAATTACCTCTCTACGCCCGAAGACCGCCAGGTCGCGGCCGACAGTCTGCGTGTGACGCGGCGCATCGTGGCCCAGCCTGCGCTCGCGCCATTCAAGCCCGAGGAATGGAAGCCCGGCGTGCAGTACCAAAGCGATGAAGATCTGGCCCGGCTGGCGGGCGACATTGCCACCACCATCTTTCACCCTGTGGGCACCACCAAGATGGGCCGCGAGGACGACCCCATGGCCGTGCTGGACAGCCGCTTCAAGGTGCGGGGCGTGCAAGGTCTGCGCGTGATTGATGCCGGGGCCATGCCCAGCATCACCAGCGGCAACACCAACAGCCCCACGCTGATGATGGCCGAGAAGGCTGCGGGCTGGATTCAGGAAACGCCATAAAAGTGCATCCCGCAAAAGGCCGACAAAATTACTCAGGGAACGCAAAATCAAGCGCTGATCCGAGCCAAATTTTCTCGGCCTGCGCACTTTTTTCGCGCGATCTATGGCTTTGCATTCTTGACGAAGGTCACTCCATCAAATTAACCTAAGAATGTTTTGTCATATAGATATGACGCTATTGTTTTTGACATTTATCAAAAGCAAAAAACTACGGTCAGTAACAATCCACTTGCCTTGTAAGACAATTTCTACATCACCCAAGGGAATTCCCCAATGCACCACGAAGGTGCAGCCCTTACATTCTCGTCACTCTCGCTGCTCTACGAAGTGGCATGGAGGGCCGAGGAGACAACTCGACACAACCAGACTAATACATATAAAAGCATCAAAGATGCGTTCAAAAGCGCCCCTCATGGGGCGCTTTTTTTATGCCCGCTCACAGGTGAGTTGCTGCGGTGCGACAATGCCCCGCCGTCTTCAAGGCGGCCTTCTCGTTCAGACACCCGCATCACCCAGCGACGCCCGCCAGCAGGCCCGTCGTCGCTCACGGCATGCACCAATTGCAAGCAGCACACCATGGAATGGATTCTTGTTTCCCTCGCCTCGGCTCTGGCCGGGTTTGTTGATGCCATCGTGGGCGGTGGCGGCCTCATTCTGGTGCCTGCCATGTTCGCCGCCTTCCCCACCACCACGCCGGCCACGTTGTTTGGCACCAACAAGAGCGCTGCCGTCTGGGGCACTGGCATTTCGGCATGGCAGTTCAGCAAGCGCGTTCACATCACCTGGGCCACGCTGCTACCGGCCATTGGCACCACGCTGATCGGTGCGTTTGTCGGGGCGTGGGCGGTGACAGAGATTTCGCCAGACTTTCTGCGCAAGCTGCTGCCCATCATCTTGCTGGGCGTGCTGTGCTACACCCTGGCCAAAAAAGAGCTGGGCCGCGACCACGAGCCGCGGCTGGCAGGCCGCGCCGAGATGCTGACGGCCAGCGCCATCGGCCTGCTCATTGGCTTTTACGATGGCTTCTTTGGCCCCGGCACAGGAAGCTTCTTCGTGTTTTTGTTCGTGCGCCTGCTGGGCTATGACTTTCTCAATGCCTCGGCCAACGCCAAGCTACTGAACCTGGCATCCAACGCCGCTGCGCTGCTGCTGTTCTCGCTCAAAGGCCATGTGTGGTGGCACTTTGCGGTTCCGCTGGCTGTGGCCAATGTGCTGGGCAGCATGCTGGGAACGTGGATGGCCCTGCGCCACGGCACGGGCTTTGTGCGCAGCATTTTCATCGGCGTAGTCAGCCTGTTGATTTTGAAAACGGGCTACGACGCTTTTCTGCGATAACGCTTATTAGATAAGCGTTAGCAGCTATCATTTTTAAGAACGCGTTTACGCTCTAAGGCGCAGTCTCGTCGTCAGCCAGTACCGAGATATCTGCCGCACGGCGGGGCGTGCCAATGGGTGCACCCGCCTTGCCAACGCGTACCGCGGCAATATCGGCCTCGCTGGGGTAGTTGCCTACCAGCCAGTAGTCCAGAATGCGGCGCGCAATGGGAGCCGCCGCCGCCGCGCCAAAGCCTGCGTTTTCCACAATCACCGCGACTGCCACCTTGGGATTCTCAGCCGGGCCGTAGGCAATGTAGAGCGAATGGTCGCGCTGGTACTCGGTCAGGCGGGAAGCGTTGTACTTTTCCTTCTGGCCCACAGACACGGCCTGCGCCGTACCCGTCTTGCCACCCGAGAGATAGCTGGCACTGCCAAACACACCACGGCCCGTACCGCCCGTCACCACGCCCACCATGCCACGCTTGACGGCATCGACATTGGCCTGCTTGTAGCCCAGGTTCACGGGGTCTGGCTGAACAATGGCGGTGCGTGTGCCCGACACGGCATCAATCAGTTCCTTACCCACATGGGGCGTGTAGCTCATGCCGTTGTTGACCAGCGAGGCCAGCGCATGCGAGAGCTGCAGGATGGTGAAGTTGTTATAGCCCTGACCAATGCCCAGAGAAATCGTCTCGCCGCCAAACCACTGCTGCTGGGCGGCGCGCTTGTAGGTCTTGCGCTTCCATTCCTTGCTGGGCAGCACACCACGCACTTCGCCGGGCAGGTCGATGCCGGTGATCTGGCCAAAGCCCAGTGGCTTCATGAAGTCGTGAATCGCATCCACGCCCATCTCATTGGCCAGTGTGTAGAAGTACACATTGCTGGAATGCTGAATGGCGCGCACCAGATCGACCGGCCCAAGCGCATGGCCTGAGCGGAAGGTGTGCCCGCCAAAAGTCCATGAGCCACCGTCTTGAATCACAGTACCAGCCGTGCGCTTGCCGCTTTCGATACCGGCCAGAGCCATGAACGGCTTGTAAGTCGAGCCCACTGGGTAGGTCCCGCGCATGGAGCGGTTGAGCAAGGGACGGTCCAGCGACTCGTTGAGCGCCTTCCAGTTTTCCTGATCGATACCGTCTACAAACAGATTGGGGTCGTAGGTGGGCTTGCTGACCATGGCCAGCAGCTCGCCGTTGCGCGGATCAATGGCAATGGCAACGCCGCGGCGGCTGCCGTAGAGGTCTTCCACCATCTTTTGCAGCTTGATGTCGATTGATAGCTGCAGGCTGTGGCCCGGCGTGGCGGGGCGGCTACCCAGGCGACGCACGGCATGGCCGCCAGCGGAGGTTTCCATTTCCTCCCAGCCTGTCTGGCCGTGCAACTGCAGCTCATAGCTTTTTTCAGCACCCAGCTTGCCCATGACTTCAGTGCCGCGATAGTTCGCTGCGTCATCGGAGTCATCAATGTCTTCTTTTTCACGCTGATTGATACGACCAATGTATCCAATCAGGTGAGCACCCACTTCCTTCAGAGGGTATGAGCGGAAAAGGCGTGCTTTGATATCCACACCCGGAAAACGATAGCGCTGAGCCGTGAACTTGGCCACTTCTTCATCACTCAGGCGCGAGCGAATGGGGATGGACTCGAAGCTCTTGGAGTCATCCATCAGCCGCTTAAACTTGCGGCGGTCACGCGGGGTAATATCGATAATCTCGCTCAGTTCGTCGATGGTGTCATCCAGACCATCGACCTTGGAGCGCGTGATTTCCAGCGTATAAGCCGAGTAATTGGTGGCCAGCACCACGCCGTTGCGGTCCAGAATCTGGCCCCGGTTGGGCACGATGGGCACGACCGCCGTGCGGTTGCTCTCGGCACGCTCAGCAAACTCTTCATGGCGCACCACCTGCAGCATCAGCAAACGCCAGACCAGCAGGCAAAAAGCCAGAAATACCACGCAGCACATCACGACTGCGCGCATCCGAAAGCGCTGCAGCTCTACTTCAGTGTTACGAATTTCCATTAGCTACGAGCCCCATGACACTGGCTCAACTCAAATCCGAGACAGCAAGCAAGGGCCGCCCCGCAGCAAGGCTGTCGTCCCCCTGCGGGGGAAGGCGCGAAGCGACTCAAGGGGGTGCCCATATCAAAGCGGCCGGTTTTCATCACTATCCGGCGCACGGCGTTGCGGAGCTAACAGAGCCACGCTGACGATGGGCCACAGCAAGGTTTCAAAAACAGGGGCCAGCAAAAACTCCAGCCCAGGAAAAACGCCCCCCGTGGCCACGCGCAGCAGCACCTGAATGCCATGCGCCACGGCAAACAGCGGCAGCAGGTGCAGGGCCTGCACCGGGCTGGAGAACCACAGCAGGCGGCGGCTCATCCAGCCCGTGACATACACCAGCAGCGTATAGGCCAGCGCATGCTGGCCCAGCAAAGAGGCCCGGTCTACATCCATGATCAGGCCCAGCACAAAGGCAATGCCCAGACCGATGCGCTGGGGCTGGTTCAGGCTCCAGAAGGCGAGCAGCACCATCAGCATGTCAGGCAGCCAGACGATGCGGCCCAGCGGCAGCATGTTGATGGCAAGGCCAATCAGCACCGTGACCACAATGAACAGAGGATTGACCGGCAGCAACAGCTGCTGGCCGCGCGGCATGATCATGCGGGGTCCTTTGCGGGCTTTTCAGGCTTGTTGGCCTTGGCTTCTGCCGCCTTCTTTTCGGCAGCCGCTTGCTCGTTCTTGCTGCGCGCCCTGGCGGCACGATCGGCCTTTTCGGCATCGCCCTGTACCTGCATATTGGCGGCTTCGGGGTGTTCGGTACGGCCTTGCGGCGCGAGCACCATCACGTGGCGCACGCCCTGCACCCGGCCTACGGGCTCGCAATAGATGCGGGTAAAGGCCGAATCAGCGCGGCGGTCCACCGTCACCACCTTGGCCACAGGCAGGCCAGAGGGGTACAGCCCATCCACACCGCTGGTGGTCAGCAAGTCGCCCACCTGCACATCGGCATTGCTGGGCATAAAACGCAGCTCAAGCCCGCCAGAACGCAACGAAGACGCATCGCCATACGCCACGCTGCGCGCACCCGTACGTGGGTTGAAGACGGGAATGGCCTGATCGCGGTCGATCAGCAAAGTGACTTCAGCGCGAGTGGGATAGACGCGTGTGACCTGCCCGATGACGCCTTTTTCATCCAGCACGGGCGAGCCCGGCGCAATCTTGTCCACCTGCCCCTTGTCAATCACCACGCGGCGCGTGTAAGGGTCGGGGCTGTCATAAACCACCTCAGCCACCTGCCCCGGCGTAATGCTGCGTTCGCGCAGCTCCAGCATGGAGCGCAGGTGTTCGTTTTCTTTAATCAGCTCATCGGCCAGCTCGGCACGCTGGGCCATGACGACCAATTCCTTGCGGGCAGCGTCTTCGCGGGCCACCGCCTGCTGCTGTACCTCCGCGTAGCGGCTGGCATTTTGATAGGCCAGCACAGGCTGGGCCACCACCCACTGCACGGGCGCAAGCGCCGCCGATACAGCAGAGCGCACCGGCGTCGTGATCTTGAAACGCGCATCGGCCACCATCAAAAACAGCGCCAAGGCGCTGTAGAGGGCAAGCTGGGAAGTGCGCGAGGCCTGTTGCTTGAACAGTGATGGAGCGCGGTGATCAAGAGTTTCCAGGCTCATGCGCGCCTCTGGGCAATAGCCGTGTACGCACAGCCCCCTAGATCAGGAGGAATGCAAAAAGAGAGCGCGGTATGCAGGCGTATCACGGACTCAAGCCCTGTTTGTGGATAAGTGGGTGCAGTACGCTCACTATGCCGCGTACTGCAAGACACCACAGTGCGCAGCGATTAATCGCTGGTGAAGATGCTGCCCTGACGACGGTCCATGGTCTCCAGCGCCATGCCGCAACCACGCACCACACAGGTCAGCGGCTCTTCGGCCACCAGCACGGGCAGACCCGTTTCTTCGGCCAGCAGGCGATCCAGATCGCGCAGCAGCGCACCGCCACCGGTCAGCATCATGCCGCGCTCGGCAATGTCAGCGCCCAATTCGGGAGGCGTCTGCTCCAGTGCGTTTTTCACAGCGGAGACGATCTGGTTCAGCGGATCGGTCAACGCTTCCAGCACTTCGTTGGAAGAGATGGTGAAGCTGCGTGGCACGCCTTCAGACAGATTGCGACCCTTGACCTCGATCTCCTTGACTTCAGAGCCAGGGAAGGCCGAGCCAATTTGCTTCTTGATCATTTCAGCGGTTGGTTCGCCGATCAGCATGCCGTAGTTGCGGCGGATGTAGCTGATGATGGACTCATCAAACTTGTCGCCACCCACGCGCACAGAACCCTTGTAGACCATGCCGCCCAGCGAGATCACGCCCACTTCGGTGGTGCCGCCGCCGATGTCCACCACCATGGAGCCCGAGGCTTCAGACACGGGCAGGCCCGCGCCGATACCGGCAGCCATGGGTTCTTCAATCAGGTACACCGCAGTCGCACCAGCCGCTTCGGCCGCATCTTTAATAGCGCGACGCTCGACCTGGGTCGAGCCGCAGGGCACGCAGATGATGATGCGCGGGCTGGGAGTCAGCACCGAGCGGGGATGCACCATCTTGATGAACTGCTTGATCATCTGTTCGGTGATCACGAAGTCGGCAATCACGCCATCCTTCATGGGGCGGATGGCTTCGATATTGCCGGGCACCTTGCCCAGCATGGCCTTGGCTTCACGGCCCACGGCCTGAATCACCTTCTTGCCGTGGGGGCCGCCTTCGTGGCGAATGGCAACGACCGAAGGTTCGTCAAGGACAATGCCCTTATCACGGGCGAAAATGAGGGTGTTTGCAGTGCCAAGGTCAATGGCAAGGTCGGTGGAGAAGTACCGACGGAAAGCTCCGAACATTCAAGGTCCTCTCAGGCACGGCAAGCGCATCGGCGGGCCGTCGCCGGGGTATAGGTAAGGGAGTCTGGGTGGGTGGGCTTTTTTTGCACAATGACCAGCTCAATGAGGGTATTGCGGCAAAGCCGAGATAATACCGTATCCCCTGTGAATAACTTCTACTGTCCTGGTCAGAAACACTGCTTTACACGTGGCTGACCTCTTAAAAGATTTCTATGGCATTGAACGAACAAGATATTGCGCGTATCGCCAACTTGGCTCGCCTTGAGTTGTCTCAAGATGAAAGTGAGCGCATGCTCGCGCAACTTAACAACTTTTTCGGCATCGTCGAAAAAATGCAGGCTGTGGATACTTCAGGCGTCAGCCCTTTGTCACACCCCGTCGCAGCCATTCAGGACATCGCCTTACGGCTACGTGACGATTTGGTAAGTGAGACCAATAACCGCGACGCCAACATGCAAAACGCACCGGCGGCCGAAAACGGCTACTTCCTGGTCCCCAAGGTCATCGAGTAAACGCGCAAGAAACACAGAACAATGAGCCAAACCGAACTCCACCAATTGAGCGTGGCCGAGCTGGCCGCGCAGCTGCGCGCCAAGCAGGTCTCCTCCGTCGAAGCAGCCCAGCACTTTCTGGCCCGCGCCAAGCAGCATCAGAACCTGGGCGCTTTTGTGTCCATCAACGAAGACGCCACGCTGGCGCAAGCCAAGGCGGCTGATGCCCTGATTGCTGAAGGCAAGGGCGGCAAGCTGGCCGGCGTGCCCATTGCGCACAAAGACATCTTCGCCACCAAAGACTTCCCCACCACCGCCGCCAGCAAGATGCTGGAAGGCTACCAGTCGCCGTTTGACGCCACCGTGGTGCGCAAGCTGGCTGAATCGGGTGTCGTGACGCTGGGCAAGCTCAACTGCGACGAGTTCGCCATGGGCGGCGCCAACGAAAACTCCGCCGTGGCCCCGGTCGGTTTTGACAGCGCCCAACCCGTGCGCAACCCCTGGAGCACGGATCGCGTGCCCGGTGGCTCCTCAGGTGGCTCGGCTGCTGCCGTGGCCGCGCGCCTGGCCCCGGCCGTGACCGGCACCGACACCGGTGGCTCGATTCGCCAGCCCGCATCGTTTTGCGGTATCACCGGAATCAAGCCCACCTATGGCCGCGCCAGCCGCTACGGCATGATCGCGTTTGCCTCGTCGCTCGACCAAGCTGGCCCCATGGGTCGCAGCGCCGAAGACTGCGCACTGCTGCTCAGCGAGATGTGCGGCCCCGATCTGGACCGTGACTCCACCAGCCTGGACTACCCTTCCGAAGACTTCAGCGCCAAGCTGAACGACAGCATCGAAGGCCTGCGCATTGGCGTGCCCGCCGAGTTCTTTGGCGAAGGCCTGAGCGCTGACGTGCGTACCGCCGTCGATGCCGCGTTGAAGGAATACGAAAAGCTGGGTGCCAAGCTGGTGCCCGTGGCCCTGCCGCGCACCGAGCTGTCTGTGCCCGTGTACTACATCCTCGCGCCCGCAGAAGCCTCGTCCAACCTCTCGCGCTTTGACGGCGTGAAGTTCGGTCACCGTGCTGCCCAGTACGAAGACCTCAACGACATGTACAAAAAGACCCGCGCCGAAGGCTTTGGCGACGAGGTCAAGCGCCGCATCATGATGGGCGCCTATGTCTTGAGCGAAGGCTACTATGACGCCTACTACCTGCAGGCGCAGAAGATTCGCCGCATGATCGCCGACGACTTCCAGGCCGCCTTCAAGGACTGCGACGTCATCGCCGGTGCCGCTGCCCCCACCACGGCCTGGGCCATTGGTGCCAAGGCCGACCCGGTCAGCAACTACCTGGCCGACATCTTCACCCTGCCCGCATCGCTGGCGGGTCTGCCTGGCATGAGCCTGCCCGCCGGTTTTGGCGATGGCGGCATGCCCGTGGGCCTGCAGCTGATCGGCAACTACTTCAGCGAAGCCAAGCTGCTCAACGCCGCCCACCGCTTCCAGCAAGCGACCGACTTCCACCTGCGCAACCCCGCCGGTATTTAAGAGACGCAGGAAGGACTAGATACATATGACAGTCAAACTGATCAATGGCTACGAAGTCGTCATCGGCTTTGAAACCCACACCCAGCTGGCCACCCAGTCGAAGATTTTCAGCCGTGCCAGCACCGCCTTTGGCGCTGAGCCCAACACGCAAGCCAGCCCCGTCGATCTGGCCCTGCCCGGCACCCTGCCGGTCATGAACAAAAAGGCGGTGGAATGCGCTATCAAATTGGGCCTTTCCCTCGGCTCCACCATTGCGCCGCGCAGCATTTTTGCCCGCAAAAACTACTTCTACCCTGACCTGCCCAAGGGCTACCAGATCTCCCAGTTCGAGATTCCGGTCGTCCAAGGCGGTGAAGTCAGCTTCTATCTGGAAGAAGGCAAGGAAAACGTCCTCAAGACCGTGCGGCTGGTTCGTGCCCACCTTGAAGAAGACGCCGGCAAGTCCGTGCACGACGAGTTCATCGGCCAATCCGGCATCGACCTGAACCGCGCCGGCACGCCCCTGCTGGAAATCGTGACCGAACCCGACATGCGCTCGACTGCAGAAGCCGTGGCCTACGCCAAGGAACTGCACAAGATCGTCACCTGGATCGGCATCTGCGACGGCAACATGCAAGAAGGCAGCTTCCGCTGCGACGCCAACGTCTCCGTGCGCAAGCCCGGCCAGCCGCTGGGCACCCGCCGCGAGATCAAGAACCTGAACTCGTTCCGCAATATGCAGATCGCCATCGATTTCGAAATCCTCTGGCAGATCGAGCAGATCGAAGACGGCCACAAGATTCAGCAGGCCACCGTGCTGTTCAACCCCGACACGGGCGAAACCCGCGCCATGCGCACCAAGGAAGACGCGGCCGACTACCGCTACTTCCCCGACCCCGACCTGCCCCCGCTGGTCGTGGCCGAGAGCTGGGTCAACGAAGTCAAGGCCACCATGCCCGAGCTGCCCCGCGCCATGGCTGCCCGCTTTGTCGAAAGCTACAGCCTGCCCGAGTACGACGCCACCATCCTGACCCAAAGCCAGGCCGTAGCCGCCTACTTTGAAGACACCACCGCCGTGTGCAAGCAGGCCAAGCTGGCTTCCAACTGGGTGATGGGCGAAGTCTCGCGCCGCCTGAACATGGAAGAAATCGGCATGGATGCCGTCAAGGTCAGCAGCGCCCAGCTGGGTGCCATGATTGCGCGCATCTCCGACGGCACCATCTCCAACAACGCCGCCCGCACCGTGTTTGAAGCCCTGTGGACCGGCGAAGGCCAGGACGTCGATGCCCTCATCGAAGCCAAGGGCCTCAAGCAGATGAACGACACCGGCGCGCTGGAAGCCATCATCGACGAAGTCATCGCCGCCAACCCCGGCAACGTCGAGCAATACCGCGCAGGCAAAGACAAGGCCTTCAACGCCCTGGTCGGCCAGGTGATGAAAGCATCGAAGGGCAAGGCCAATCCCGGCCAGGTCAACGAGGTGCTGAAGGCCAAACTGGCCTAACTCTGTTACATGCACGTCCCTGAAGACGTGCCTCTGTCCCCAGATAATGCTCAAGGCCGCAGGTAGTTCATGCCTGCGGCCTTGTTTCTTTCCGGTCATCCCCGGCGTCGGACTCCATGCCCTGCGCAGCCAGCTCAGAAAAAATTCAGTGATCTTCTCGAACGCCACCCTCATCGAATCCGAAAAAGAGCGCAACCTCTGCACCAAGTTCTTTGCTGGCTACTTTTTCAATGAATTCACGGCCGGCTATGCCAAGCGCATCGTCCACTTCAACCGCTACATCCAGGAAGTCACAGGGCGCGAAGACTTGGTTATCCAAAGCCCCAACGTCTCGTTCGACACCCACGCCTACCTGTGCCACGAACGCCTGCGCAGCAAGCTCTCTGACGTGCTCATCTCCGACACGGCGCGGCAGACCTTTCTGTTCATCGAAACCAAGTACCTGACCAACTGGACCTATGCCGCCGATGTGGCCAAAGGGGTGGAGCGGCTGGACAAGGTGTTTGACGCCGAGAAAAAGCCCCATCTGGCCAACGCCAAGCAGCATTACTTTCTGCTGACCTCCCGCCGCAAGGAAGAAGTGGCCGAGCGCCCTGTGCGCAACTACCCCCCGGTGCACCTGCCTATCTATGTGCCCACACCCGTGCCCGCAGCCCCTGCAGTGGCCGAAAGCGAGGCGGCAGAGTCGGCGAAAAATTCATTCACCAGCTTGCTGTACTGGGAAGATCTGGCGCAGATGTGTGATCGCTCGGAAGTGCGGCAGTACATGGAGGCTAGGCTCAAGCTATGTGTTAGTAGTGCTCGGAATCAGCATAAGGCGGGGTATTTTTTGCCGGGGGCGTGAAAGAGCAAGATCCGCCCAGATATAGCGACCAAGTGCAAAGCACACATAGCCAACTGTTACTTCTGGTAAATTAAGCCTCCTTCGGGGGGCTTTTTTGTGATTCCAATTTTTAATCATCAAAGAAATTTCTGGGTTGTGCGCGCAGACAAAGGCACTCTTTTCAGAAAATTCATTCAAGAAAAATTTATTGGGATTGCTCATCTTGACAATCACGAACTACCTCTCGCCTCATCTAATGATGATCTAGTTAGAGAAATTTACTCTTTATACGACAGCGATGCTATTAATCATGGCAAGCTTCGGCAAATAAGATCATTCATTCAAAAGATTTGCCCCAACGACTGGGTAATAACTTTAGATCAAAGCCATATCTGCGTCGGTAGAATTCTGAGCAATAGTATTTTTCATGCAAATGACGAAGACCCAAGCTACAGAGGAAAAATTTCACTGAGGCGTAATGTTATTTGGGGCCCAATCATTCCTCGGAATAGATTACCCTATGATTTGAGAAATTCTTTAAAATCAAACCTAACAGTATTTAATGTAAATAAATTTGCCGAAAGTATTTATCACTCTATTTTCCCATTTTTTGTAAAAGATGAATATTTACACACAACGCTTTTAATAAACTCTCATTACAATTTAAAGACTTCCTCAATCGCAGATCTTTTTAATTTAGTTTCTTCGATAGAGCACCATACTTTCCAAGCTATCGCCAACACCTCTGAATCGGTTGACTTCTCCGTCATAAGCACCGTTAAGGCCGAGTTTAGTTCGCCAGGCGATATCCGCATAAGATTTAAATCGATTGGTGTATCAGTACCAAAATGGATACCAATTACACTAATAATTTACACCCTACTTTTTGGCAATGACTGGACTGGCTACCAAGGACTACTTGACCTAAAATCAAGACAAGCCATTATCAGCTATATATTAAAGATCAAAGAAATAGAAAAATCCATAGAACTAAAACAAGATTTAAAACTATCTTCGCCAGATTTAAAGCAATCGGAAAATCTTCTTTCTGATAACGACAAGATAATATCGATTGGCACTATTCTTGAAGAAAAGAAAAGTAATAACTCTCCCAAAGAGATGCCAAAACCACCTAAAACAAAATAACCTGTGCTTCTTTTCGCTTACAGAGGCCGGGTCTCGCCCCGGCAGGCGACCTTCTTTTCTTGCTCGTGCAAGCAAAGAAGGCAAAAGAACACGCACCGATTGTCTGCGTCCCCTTCGCTGCGCTACGGGGCAACCTGCGTCACGCCATTCAGTCTGCGGTGCGGCAAAACTCGCTTTGCGCTGCGCGCGCCGCTCAAACACCTTGCCGCAAGTCAGATCACGATGCAACGCTGTCCTGCGGCAGCGTTGCCCGCAGCCCGAACCGCGTGCCGCAGGCGCAGACACACGGGTGGGAGCGGGTACGGACGGCCTACATGAGTTGTGACGAAATCAACCTCCAGCGCTTATCTAGATTGCGGTGGCAGCTAAGCTATCCCGCATTCGGTATCTCGCACCTTGTGCCCACGCCTGCGACGGCAGCCTCTTGGGGCTGGCAGTTGCACCGCAGAGTGCAACTGCATCTTCATCAAATCTGCGGCAACCTGTTTGAACGAAGTGCTGCAAGCACGCAGTGAGTTTTGCCGCACAGCCCCAAAAGGTTGACGGCGCAGGTTGCCCCGCAGCGCAGCGAAGGGGTCGTGGGCAGTAGGGGTGCAGCTCTTTGCCTACTTTCTTGCAGAAGAAAGTAGGTCGGCTGGCGGGCCGAGACCCGCCCTCTGTCCACTCATCAGGCATGTCGTTCAAACAAAAAAATTGAAGATAATTAGCCTCAAACCAAAGTACATCAAGCGCAAGCAGCTATCAAAATAATTGCAGCTTTGTCGCCAGCGACAGAGGCCGGGAGTCGCCCCGGCAGGCGAGTTACCTTTCTTGCTCGCACAAGAAACGTAACCCAAAGAATGCGACCCGACTGTCTGCGTCCCTGCGCTTCGCTACGGGCAAGCCTGCGTCACGCCATTCAGTCTGCTGTGCGGCAAAACTCCCTGCGCAGCAAGCTGCTCCGCTCAAACACATTGCCGCAAGTCAGATCACAAAGCATTAGCACTCTTCGGTGCTAATGCCCACAGCCCGAACCGCGTGCCGCAGGCGCAGACACACGGGTGAGAGCGGATACGGACGGCCTGCGAGAGTTATGACGAAATTGGCTTCCAGCGTTTATTCCAATTGCGGTAGCAGCTATTAATTTATTAACGAAGCTATCTCGCATTCGGTATCTCACCCCTTGTGCCCACGCCTGGGACGGCAGCCTCTTGGGGCGGGCGGCTGCACCGCAGAGTGCAGACGCATCAACCGCTGACTTGCGGCAATCTGTTTGAACGAAGTGCCAAAGGCACGCAGTGAGTTTTGCCGCACAGCCCTAAGAGGTTGACGACGCAGGTTGC
The DNA here is from genome assembly GCF_036643215.1 of Comamonas sp. Taxonomy (GTDB): domain Bacteria; phylum Pseudomonadota; class Gammaproteobacteria; order Burkholderiales; family Burkholderiaceae_C; genus Comamonas. The sequence goes on from NZ_JAVXSJ010000007.1 coordinate 33,273, forward strand.
CCCGCAGCGCAGCGAAGGGGTCGTGAACAGCAGGGGTGCAGCTCTTTGCCTACTTTCTTGCGGAAGAAAGTAGGTCGGCAGGCGGGCCGAGACCCGCCCTCTGTCCACCAACCAGGCATGTCGCCTCACAGAAAATCGAACTCAAACCCAATCACATCAAGCGCAAGCAGCTATCAAATTTAAAAGAAGTGATCTCACATTCAGCCGAAACGCTTGTGGCGACTAACGGCATAGCAGGCCCACAGCTCGCTTGATGGGCAGCCATAAAAAAGAGGCCTGATCGGCCTCTTTCGTTGATCCAGACAGCGCTAGCTGCTATGCATTTCAGCTGCTGGTCAGGTCCTTGATAGTGCCCACAGGCCCATTTTTCTGCACCGATTCGATGCCCGCATCCCGCGCGGCGGCTGAGGCGTAGAGCTGGCTGGTGCCAATGATCTGGTGGTTACCGGCCTTGAGGTTGAAGTATTCCTTGCCGTTGGTGGCGGTCTTTTTGTCGTAGCGCTCGGCCAGTGGGCTATTGGTCTGCACCGAGGCGATGCCGTTTTCCGCCGCAGCGCGGGTCGTGTACAGCTCGCTGTTGAGAATGGTCTCGCCGTTGCCCGCTTTCAGCACGAAACGGTACTGTTCATCCTTGCTCTTGCTCAACTCGAAATAGCCTGCCATGGAATCTCCTTGGGTTGCAAAAACGGCACGTGGCCGAAAGGTGAAGAGACCACTATAAGACCTGCGCCCGCGACGATGGATACGCCGCATGGGCGCAGGGCGATGGTGCGGAGGGATTCCCACGCATTTGAGGCTTCAAACGCTTATCGATAAAGCGCATCCAGCTATGAAAAAAGGAAGCCGAAGCTTCCTTTTTGGTGAACTGCCTTAGAAAAGAACCCGGCAGCGGATGGTGCCAGCAATCTGCGAGAGCTTTTCCAGCGCCAGCGCGGACGATTTGGCATCAATGTCGATCACCACATAGCCCACTTTCTCATCGGTGCGCAGGTACTGACCGGAAATGTTGATGCCGTTGTCGGCAAACACCTGGTTGATGGCCGAGAGAATGCCGGGGCGGTTCTCGTGCACATGCAGGATGCGGTTGTTGCCTGGGTGCTCGGGCAGCGCCACTTCGGGGAAGTTGACGGCCGAGGTGGTTGTGCCGTTGTCGCTGTACTTGACCAGCTTTTCCGCCACTTCCAAGCCGATATTGGCCTGTGCCTCCATGGTGGAGCCGCCGATATGCGGGGTGAGGATGACGTTGTCCATGCCGCGCAGCGCAGACAAAAACTCATCCTTGTTGCTCTTGGGCTCGACGGGGAAGACATCAATCGCCGCGCCCAGCAGCTTGCCGGACTTCAGCGCTTCAGCCAGCGCATCAATATCCACCACCGTGCCGCGCGATGCGTTGATGAGGATGCTGCCGGGCTTCATGGCCGCAATCTGCGCCGCGCCCATCATGCCGTTGGTGGATGCCAGCTCGGGCACATGCAGGGTGACGATATCGGCCCTGGCCAACAAGTCATTGAGCCCGCTGGACTGGCTTGCATTGCCCAGTGGCAGCTTGGTCACCACGTCGTGGAAGATGACCTTCATGCCCAGACCTTCGGCCAGCACAGACAGCTGCGTGCCAATGGAGCCATAGCCCACAATGCCCAGCGTCTTGCCGCGAATCTCGAAGGAGTTATCGGCGCTCTTCTTCCAGCCACCGCGGTGGGCCACGGCGTTCTTTTCAGGAATGCCACGCAGCAGCAAGATGGCTTCAGCCAGCACCAGCTCGGCCACAGAGCGGGTGTTGGAATACGGGGCATTGAAGACCACCACACCGCGCTCGCGGGCGGCGCCCAGATCGACCTGGTTGGTGCCAATGCAGAAACACCCTGCAGCCACCAGCTTGTGCGCAGCGGCAAACACATCGGCTGTGAGCTGGGTGCGCGAGCGGATGCCAACAAAGTGCACATCGGCAATCTTGGCCTTCAGCTCCTCGCCCTCCAGCGCGCCGGTCAGCGCTTCGACATTGGTGTAACCCGCGTCGTGCAGCACTTTGAGCGCAGAAGGATGAATTCCCTCGAGCAGCAGAAACTTGATTTTCGATTTATCCAGCGATGTCTTGCCCATGATGTGGCCTCCAGTCCTTCAAACCCTTATTACAGCGGTTTCAGAATTTCGTTACAGCAACTAGGTGCATCGTCTGGCGCTGAGTGACTCTCTCCACACCTGTTTTGCACATCCGCCTGGGGCACCATGGTCTGCTGCGCTCAGAAGCCAGTAACAAAATACGACGTTCTGATTCACTTCCTAAAATTCCAGTCATTCGGCGCTTCCAATTTCATAGTTGCAAGCGCTTATGCCACAAGCTTTTGAAAAGGATTTATTGCCTATGTTGACCCTCTTGCGCCGTGCTGAGGACTTGTTGATACAAGTTCTGCGCCTTGTGCTTCTGGCCTTCTCCGTCTTCGTCATCGTCGGCATGGGCAACTGGCTCTGGGATCACTACAAACCCAAAAAGCACGATGCAGCTCTGGCCACACCCACGGCGCTGAACTGGAAGGACGCCCCCTATGACGTCAAGTTCATGGAGGATGAAACGGGCCGCGACCTCAGCAGCATGAGCAATTCGGTACCTCTGGAAAAGCGTCTGGCAGACCCCGCCCTGCGCCCGGACTTCCAGAAGGCCGACGGCCTGCTGCGCGGCTTTATCTACAACGATACTGCCGCCCGCAAACGCATCGAGAAGGACAACCTCAGCCAGGGGCTGGAGCCGATTCACCCCCTGCTCAAGGGCGATGCCATACCGTCTGCTGACGAGGTCAACCGACAGATCAAGATGCGCGAAGCGCGTGAAAACGCCTGCTGCGACAAGGAAGCTGCCGATGCTGCCGCCGCCGAGGTGGATGCCGCATGGACAGCCCGCCGCATCACCTTCACCCGTGAAGAGCGTCTGGCCCGCGCCGCAGCGCAGGCGGCTGACGATGCCGCCGCTGAGATCGCTGCACAGGCCATGGACGAGATGCTGACGGATGCCGTCAACCTTGCCTCTGAAATCAACGACCGCGCACAGGCTGCCGAAATGGAGCATGGCGAAGGCGCTTATGCCGCCTATGTCAAGGGCCTGCCTGCGGCGCTGCAAGCCGTGCTGGGCAACGAAAACCTGGCGAAAAAACTGCAGCAGCAACCGGCAGCGCAGATTGTCAGCACCTTGCTGACCAACTACACGCTGTCGTTTGACCGCACGGCCATGAAGATTCGCGGCGACAACCCCGATGCCGAGAAGTGGGACTTTCTGGGCATTGACACCGCATTTGCCACCATGCTGATCTCTTGCCTGGTCATGGTGATGATGGTGCTGGTGATGATCCGCATCGAGCGCCACATGCGCAGCACCAGCGCGCAATCAGGTCAAAAGTCCTGATCTCCTGACTCCAGCACACAGGCTGGAGCTTGCGCTATGGTTTCAGGCCCGCTCTTTCTGGGAGCGGGCCTGTTTCATTTTCCGGATATCACGATGAGCACCACACGTACAAGCACCGCCCCCGTCCAGCCCCAGTTTCTGGAGCGCATGTCGCCCCGCGCCTTTGTGGCTGAGCCGCTGAGCACCGCCCAGATGGAGCAACTGGCAGAAGCCGCCCGCTGGGCTCCTTCGGCCAGCAACAAGCAGCCCTGGCACTTTGCCTACGCCCTGCGCGGCGATGCCAACTGGCAGGCTTTCTCGCAGTTGCCCAATGAACTCAACCGCCGCTGGTGCCTAAATGCCGGCGCGCTGATCGTGCTGCTGTCGGACAAGCAGGCATCCGCCAAGCACAGCTTTGATGCGGGTTGCGCCTGGGGCTATCTGGCGCTGCAGGCCCACGCCATGGGCCTTGCCACACACGCCATGGGCGGCTTCTCTGCCGATGAAGCCCGCACGGTGCTGGGCCTGCCCGAGCATCTGGTGCCCGAGATCGTGATTGCCGTCGGTCGCCGAGCCGATGCCTCCACCCTGCCCGACGATCTGCGCGAGCGTGAAGTGCCCTCACAGCGCAAGCCACTGGCCGAGGTGCTGAGCGCCGGAGCCGTGCCTGCAGCCGCTGCCGCCTGATACAGACACGACAGGCACCTCTGTGCCCAAAGCGCCACAGCTTGCCCTGTGGCGCTTTTTTTTGTCAAAATTACCGCATAAGACCTACAACATTGCGCAGACAGCTATCATTTTTGATAACTAACCGCTCAAAGATATGCCCCTCATTCAAACACTGTGGCAACGCCTGGGCCCTGTGGCCTCCCGCGCATCGTGGAAGGAGTTGATTCGCTCCTGCATAGGCGCGGGTCTGGGGCTGGCTCTGGCCGGCATGCTGGTGGGCATGGTCGATCACTTCGTTCCCCATGCCCTCTTTCTGTTCGCGCCACTGGGGGCGACTGCGGTGCTGGTGTTTGCTGTGCCCAGCAGCCCGCTGGCCCAGCCGTGGAACTGCGTAGTCGGCAACACCGCGCCTGCACTCTATTCGTTGCTGCTGCTCTGGGCATTTCCCACACTCTCTCAGACCTCCATGGCCGCACTGGCTGTGGCGGGTGCCATTGCCATCATGCTGGCACTGCGTGCGCTGCACCCGCCGGGCGGCGCCGTGGCCTTGCTGACGGTGCTTTCTGCCGAGCAATTGCTGCCGATGGGCTGGTATCTGCTGGTGCCCATGGCCGCGCTCTCGGCAGTGCTGGTCGCCGTGGGCGTGCTCTACCACCGCGCCTGCGGCCGCCCTTATCTGCACCAGCCACCCCAGATCGCCAAGGCCCAGCGCCCAGCCACACAACTGGCGCTGAGCGAGCAGGATCTGGAGCAACTGCTGCAGCGCTTTGACCAGAGCAACAACCTCTCGCCTGAAGATCTGGGCGTGATGCTGGCTGCTGCCGAAGAAGATGCCATCAAGCGCCGCATGAGCGCCGTGAGCTGTGGTGAGGTCATGTCTGCCAAGCTGGTGACCGTGAGCCCGCAAACCCCGCTGGAAGAAATTGCCGAGCTGTTTCACCGCCACCTCGTCAAGTGCCTGCCCGTGGTTGATGCGCAGGGCGAGCTGATTGGCCGCGTTCTGCGTGCCGACCTGTTTGACTGGCTGTGGCAAGGCCACCGTGCGCGGCAGCAGCAAAACCTGTGGCAACGCCTGCGTGCCAAGCCAGCGAAAGAGCAATCCGTGGCACAGGATTTGATGCGCGCCCCTGAGATGAGTGTGCAGGAAGCCACACCCTTGGGCGATTTGCTGCAGGAACTGGCATCGCACACCGTGCAGTTCATTGCTGTGCTGCGGGGCAAGACGCTGGTGGGCGTCATCACCCGCTCTGACGTCATTCGCACCCTGCTTTCGCTGAATCATTAGCCCTCTGCGCAGAGTTCCTCTTGCCCTGCACGACTTGCTGGCTAAACTGTGGAACGTAGAGCTTTGATTGCCGAAAAAGGAGTTGCTGCCATGGACGCTGTGTTCACCCCCAACCTCGACAAGCTGCGCAATATCGTGCAAAGCTTTGGAGCCCATTCCTTCACCGCAACGCAAGTCGCTACAGAATACGAAGGCAGCGCTGCCAGCAGCGAATCCATCAAGACGTTTGAGGAGCTACTGGCCCGCCATGCCGCGGTGCTGGGCATTCAGCCCGTGCCAGGCAATCATGCAGTCTGGCTTGCTGCCTGAAAGCCCTGAAGAGCACTTCATGCATACCCACTTCGGTGGGTATTTTGTTTTCTGACGATGGGTATATCAAACAACTGGGCTAAAGTGCCGCGCCATGTCGCTGATTCCTCTTACCCTGTGGTTGCCGCTGTCTCTTTGCGCCTGTGTGCTGCTGGTGCTGTCCGCCATAGGCTGGCTGTGGCGCGCCGCTTTGCGCACGCCCACAGGCAGCCGTGACGGGCGCAATATGCGCACCATGGCCTCCATCGCCAGTGCTGGCATGCTGCTGTGGCTGGGTTACGGCCTGCTCACCAGTTACCGCACGCTATGGCAGGCCGATGCATTGATGCTGATGGCGCAAGCGCCGCTGCTGGTGCAAGCGCCTTTGATCGTCGGAGGTATCGCCTGGATTGCGGCCCTGCTGCTGGGCCGTGTGATGCTCATGCACAAAAGCAGCCTCGAGGATCAGGACTGAAGCGCGCCCTGTAGCGTCCCTCAGTAGCGCCCCAATCAGTGCATCAGTGCGAGCGCGGAGCCACCGGAGGCTGCTCGCTCCATAGCTTGCGCAGCTGCTGCAGCTCGGCATCAAAGCGCTGGTTGATGCGCTGCTTTTCTTCATCTTGCTGCTTGATGAAGCGCTGCTGATCGGCCTGCGTTTCGGTGTTGTCATCCAGCTGGCGGCGCAGATTGGCGGGCGCCTTCTTGGGATCGTTCTGGTAGAACTCCAGCTCGGTGTTGAGCTTGCGGCGGCGCTCTTTCAGCTCGACCTGTCGCTGCTGGGCCACGCCAATCACATCATCGACCTGGCCTGTGGCCTCGGCTCTGGCGGCATCATGCGCGGCCTGATTGGGGTAGCGAGCCAGTATGGCGCGATCCCGCGAGCGTTCTTCACGAATGCGCGCCTGATCCGCCTGCTCCTGGCGGCGCTTGGCGTCCAGCGCATTGCGCTCCTGCTCTGTCAGCGTAGGAGCGACACGGCGCAGCTCAACGCCGGTGTTGCCGAGCACACGCTGCTCACGGTCAATGCAAGAGGCAATGGGCCTGTCGGCAGTAATGCGCCGCCCATTGGCATCCGTGCAGGCGTAGATACCGCCGGTATTGGCTGGCGCCTGGGCGTAAGCGGGCATAGCCCCGGCCCAGACGGTAGCTACCACATACAAACCCAGTTTTGCATGTAACGCCTGCTTCATTTGCCTGTTTATTCCTTGTCGTCTACACCGTAACGCTGGCGATAGGCCAGCACGCGTTCGTGATGTTCACCACCGGCACCGCTGCCTTGCTGCTCAAGATAAAGCAACAAGTCTGCCAGCTTGGCAATCGCACAAACCTGCATACCCAGCTGGTTGCGCACATATTGCACAGCGCTGTGGGCCACGTCCTGACCGTTCTCGGTCGCCATTTCCTGGCGGTCCAGAGCAATCGCCACAGCATGGGGTTCGGCACCAGCGGCCTTGATGATAGCAATGGACTCGCGCGCAGCGGTGCCAGCCGACATCACATCATCAATGATGAGCACACGGCCTTTGAGGGGAGCGCCGACCAGCGTACCGCCTTCGCCGTGGTCCTTGGCTTCCTTGCGGTTGTAAGCAAAAGGCACGTTCTTGCCCTGACGCGCCAGCTCCACCGCCACGGTTGCGGCCAGAGGGATGCCCTTGTAGGCGGGGCCGAAGACCATATCAAACTCCATGCCGCTGGCCAGAATGGCTTTTGCATAGAATTCAGACAGAAGAGCCATCTTGGCCCCATCGTCGAACAGACCTGCATTGAAAAAGTACGGGCTCAGACGCCCGGCCTTGGTCTTGAACTCACCCAAACGCAGCACGCCCGAATCAACGGCAAACTGCACAAAATCCTGCGCCAGACGGTCTGCACCGTCCATTGGCTGCTTATCTACCACCATGGATTCATCCTTGTTCAAATTAACCAGCCTCAACCTCAACGGTATCCGCTCTGCAACGACCAAAGGCGTACACGCCTGGATCGAAGCCACTGCGCCGGATTGTATTTGCGTCCAGGAAATCAAGGCCCAGGCCCCGGATATGGCCGGGCGTTTCGAGGTGTTGGCCGGCATGAAGGGCTACTTCCAGTTTGCCGAAAAGAAGGGCTACTCAGGTGTGGGCATTTACACACGCCACGAACCCAGCGATGTCATCGTGGGCTTTGATGCGGAAGAGTTCGATGCCGAGGGCCGCTATGTCGAAGTTCGCTTTGACACGCCCAGCCGCAAGTTCTCCATCATCAGCTCTTACTTTCCCAGCGGTAGCTCAGGTGAAGAGCGCCAGGGGGCCAAGTTCCGCTTTCTGGCCAAGATGCATGCCCACCTGATGGCGCTCAAGTCCGAGCGTGAGTTCATTCTGTGTGGCGACATCAACATCGCCCACCAGCAGGCTGACCTGAAAAACTGGCGCGGCAACCAGAAAAACAGCGGTTTTACGCCCGAAGAGCGGGCGTGGATGACAAAGTTGTTGCACAAAACTGAAAGTACCGGCGGTCTGATTGACGTGTACCGCCAGTTACAGCCCGACACCACGGACGCCTGCTACACATGGTGGAGCAACCGCGGCCAGGCCTATGCAAACAACGTGGGGTGGCGTCTGGATTACCACCTGGCCACACCGACCACCGCCGCGCTGGCGCGTACCGAGTCGATCTACAAGGGCGAGAAGTTCTCAGACCACGCGCCCATCACCATTGGCTACGACATGGCGATCTGATTCTCACGCAGTGGGTGAACACGCACATGCATGCCGCAGCCCTTCAGCGCAAGGTGCAACTGTGCATCCCATGCGCGCATGAGTTGTACTGATCCAGCAGGCCAGGTTTTAGAAAAAATGAAACGTGGAGCCTTGGTGACGACAGCGCCATGTGGCTCCCGTTTTTATTTAGAAAAGGGAAATACCAATGAAGAAGATTCTGATGACCCTGGCCCTGTGTGCTGCTGGCGCTCTGAGCGCGCCCGCCATGGCGGCAGGCTGCGAAACCGTTGTGGAAAGCAACGATGCCATGCAGTTCAACGTCAAGAACATTGATGTGCCCAAGTCCTGCAAGAAATTCAGCGTGACGCTCAAGCATGTGGGCAAGATGCCCAAGACTGCCATGGGCCACAACATCGCGATCAGCACAGCTGCGGACATGCAAGCGGCCATCACCGACGGCATGGCCGCTGGTGCTGCGGCTGACTACGTGAAGGCTGGTGACGCTCGCGTGCTGGCACACTCCAAGGTCATCGGCGGCGGCGAAACCACCAAGATGGACATCGACGTGACCAAACTCAAGGCTGGCACCGACTACGTCTTCTTCTGCTCCTTCCCAGGCCACTCGGCTCTGATGAAGGGCACGCTCAAGCTGGGTTCCTGATCTCAGCACGCTATTGATAGAGAAGCTGCTAGCGCTTGATCTGCAATGTTTTTAGAGAGTTTTTATCTCAAAACATAGGCAGAACAAGCGATAGAAGATCTCATATCAGGAGCAGAAAAACGCTTTCAAAGCGCCGGTGACCCGCGTCACCGGCGCTTTTTTTATTCCATGGCCGAAGTCAGCGGACGGTTGGTCACCACATGCTTCATCACCAGCGTAGAGGTCATGCGCAAGACGCCGGGCAGGCGGGTCAGGCGCTCGTCGTACAGCCGCTGGTAGGCGGGCAGATCGCGCACCACGACTTGCAGCAGATAGTCCGGGTCACCAAACAGGCGCTGGGCCTGAATCACGCTGGGCAGCTGGGCCACGGCTTCCTCAAAGGCAGGCACGGACGTACTGTCCTTGAGCGTGACAAACACCAGCGACGAAAAATCCAGCCCCAGCGCCGCCGGGGCCAGCTCGGCCCGGTAGCCGCGGATGACGCCCGTCTCCTCCAGCGCCCGCACGCGGCGGTGGCAGGGCGACAGGCTCAGGCCCACCTGCTCGGCCAATTCGGTGACCGTGAGGCGGCCATCATTTTCCAGCGCAGCAAGAATTTTCCGGTCCAGCGAGTTCACGGGGTGATTTCTTCCAATTCAAAGCATCAATCAGGCGATTTATGAGAGCACATTCTCTCAGCACTTCCATATTCTCTCTGCATCAACGCTTTTCGAGGGAATACCGTGTCGTTCGCCGCTTTGACTGCATTCTGGGCCGTCTCCTTGCTTCTGGTTCTTACCCCCGGTGCGGACTGGGCTTACGCGATTTCAGCGGGCCTGCGCGGGCGCCGGCTGGTGCTGCCTGCCGTCATCGGCCTGGCCTGCGGCGCACTGCTGGCGACCTTGGCAGTGGCCGCCGGTGTGGGTGCGCTGGTGGCGCAGAGCCCTGCCCTGCTGACGGCGTTGACGGCGACCGGGGCGCTGTATCTGGCCTGGATGGGCATAGGCCTGTGGCGCAGCCCCGCCGCCATCAGCCACACCAGCGATGCGCAGCCGCAAGCACGGTGGCGCTGGACGGTGAAAGGCGCCAGCGTCAGCGGGCTCAACCCCAAACAGCTGTTGCTGCTGCTGGCCCTGCTCCCACAATTTGTGCGGCCCGATGACAGCTGGCCGGTGTCAGCGCAAATCATGGCGCTGGGCGCCGTTCATGCCGCCAGTTGCGCCGTGGTGTACTTTGGTGTGGGCTGGGGGTCGCAAAGGGTGTTGCGCACAAGGCCATCTGCCGCCTTGCTGGTGTCGCGCATTTCGGGCGCGCTGATGCTGGGCATTGCCACGCTGCTGCTGGTCGAAATCGCACTGCATTGATTGCACAAAAAGAAGAGCAGCTAGCGCCTGCCAATCAAGGGATTCAGATAGTTTTAAACCTGAAACCCTTGAAAGACTAACGCTAACCGCTCCTTTTTTAGGAAGATTTTTTAGCTCTTCAGTGCGACCAGTACTTCATCCAGCATCTTCTTGGCATCGCCAAACAGCATGCGGTTGTTTTCCTTGTAGAACAGCGGATTGTCCACACCGGCATAGCCCGATGCCATGGAACGCTTCATCACGATGGACTGCTTGGCCTTCCACACTTCCAGCACCGGCATGCCGGCGATGGGGCTGGTGGGGTCGTCCTGCGCAGCGGGGTTCACGATGTCGTTCGCGCCGATGACGATGGCGATATCGGTCTCGGGGAAGTCATCGTTGATCTCGTCCATCTCCATCACGATGTCGTAGGGCACCTTGGCTTCGGCCAACAGCACGTTCATGTGGCCGGGCATGCGGCCCGCCACGGGGTGAATGGCAAAGCGCACATTCACGCCCTGGCCGCGCAGCGTCTTGGTGATTTCGTTGACGGTGTGCTGGGCCTGCGCCACCGCCATGCCGTAGCCGGGAACGATGATGACGCTCTTGGCATCGCGCAGCATCTCGGCGGTCTCTTGTGCGCTCACGGGGGTCACTTCGCCTTGAGGTTCAGCCGCAGCGGCATCGCCCTTCTTGGCGGGTGTGCCGGAGCCGAAGCCGCCGGCAATCACGCTGATGAAGTTGCGGTTCATGGCCTGGCACATGATGTAGCTCAGGATGGCACCCGAGGAGCCCACCAGCGCGCCGGTCACGATCAGCAGATCATTGCCCAGCATGAAGCCGGTGGCCGCAGCCGCCCAGCCCGAATAGCTGTTGAGCATGGACACCACCACAGGCATGTCGGCACCGCCAATAGCCATGACCATGTGCACGCCAAACAGCAGGGCAATCACCGTCATCACGATCAGGGGCAGCATGCCGTCGGCAATGGTTTCAGCGCGCACAAACTCGCGGCCAAACCAGATCACCACCAGCAGCGCCAGCAGATTCATCCAGTGGCGACCTGGCAGCAGCAGGGGCTTGCCGCCGATCTTGCCATTGAGCTTGCCAAAGGCAATCAGCGAGCCGGAGAAAGTGACGGCACCGATCAAGATGCCGACGTAAATTTCCACCTCGTGAATGGCTTTTTCTGCGCCTGTCAGCTGGATGGAGGTATCCACATAGCTGGCAAAACCCACCAGGCAGGCGGCCAGACCGACCAGGCTGTGCATCAGCGCGACCAGCTCGGGCATCTGGGTCATCTTGACGACCTTGGCTGCGTACAGACCAATGCCGCCGCCGACAACCAGCGCGCCCACAATCCACGCCATGCCGTTAGGGCCGACGCGGGGGCCAAAGATGGTGGCCAGCACGGCCAGACCCATGCCGATCATGCCGAACAGATTGCCACGGCGTGAGGTTTCAGGGTTGGACAGCCCACCCAGACTGAGGATGAACAAGATAGCGGCGCCCAGGTAGGCCACCGTTGCGAGACTTTGGGACATGGTGTTTCTCTCTCGTTCTTCTTATTTCTGGAACATGGCCAGCATGCGGCGGGTCACGGCGAAGCCACCAAACATATTGACGGCCGTCAGCACCACGGCGGCAAACGCCAGCCAGCGGATCAGCTCATCAGGGCGGCCGGTGCCTGCCGTATCCGGCGGCGCAATCTGCACCAGCGCACCAATGGCGATGATGCTGGAGATGGCGTTGGTCACACTCATCAGCGGCGTGTGCAGCGCGGGCGTCACGTTCCACACCACCATGTAGCCGATGAAGCAGGCAAGCACAAAGACGGTGAAGTGGCCGAGGAAGGCCGCAGGCGCGTAAGCCCCAATCAGCCAGAAGACCGCAGCTGCCACCGCAAAGATGATGGCCAGCGTCTTGGCAGGCAGCGGGCCGCTGGAGCCATGACCGTGGCCGCCTTTTTTCTGCACCACAGGTGCTTCAGCGGGCTTGGCGGCAGGCTTGGGCGCTTGCGCAATGGGCGGCGCGGGCCAGGTGATTTCACCGTTCTTCACCACCGTGAGGCCGCGAATCGCGTCGTCTTCCATGTTGACCACGGCCACACCATCCTTGGCCTTGCACAGCTCTTCGGTCAGGCGCAGCAGGTTGTTGGCGTACAGGGTGGACGACTGCTTGGCCAGGCGCGATGCGAGGTCGGTGTAGCCGATGATGGTGACGCCATGGCGCACCACGGCTTGATCGGCCACGGTCAACTCGCAGTTACCGCCTTGCTCGGCAGCCATGTCCACGATCACGCTGCCGGGCTTCATGCTCTGCACCATCTCAGCCGTAATCAGCTTGGGCGCAGGCTTGCCGGGGATCAGGGCCGTGGTGATGATGATGTCCACATCCTTGGCCTGCTGCGCGTACATGGCGCGCTGCGCGGCCTGAAAGCCTTCGCTCATCACCTTGGCGTAACCACCGCCGCCAGCGCCGTCTTCTTCGTAATCGACCTTGACGAACTCGCCGCCCAGCGAGATGACCTGATCAGCCACTTCGGCCCGCGTATCGTTGGCGCGCACGATGGCACCCAGGTTCGCTGCTGTGCCAATCGCAGACAAACCAGCCACGCCAGCGCCCGCAATAAACACCTTGGCCGGGGGCACCTTGCCTGCGGCTGTGATCTGGCCGTTGAAGTAGCGGCCAAAAGCGTTGGCGGCTTCAATCACGGCGCGGTAGCCGGAGACACCGGCCATGGATGTCAGCGCATCCATCTTCTGGGCGCGCGACAAGGTGCGGGGCAGCGAATCAATCGCCAGCACCGTGACCTTCTTGGCGGCCAGTTGCTGCATCAGATCGGGGTTCTGGGCGGGCCAGATGAAGTCCAGCAAAATCTGGCCTTCGCGCATCAGCGCCACCTCTTCCGTGGTGGGCGGGCGCACCTTGAAGATGATGTCGGCAGCGGCCCAGACCGCAGCGGCGGTGGGCAACACTTCAGCGCCAGCTGCGCGGTAAGCGTCATCGCTGAAGTTGGCCGCATCGCCAGCACCGGATTCGACCGAGACCGAAAAGCCCAGCTTGATAAGTTTTTCGACCACTTCGGGCACGGTGGCCACGCGCTTTTCCAGCGGGAAGGTTTCCCGTGGGATGCCGATGCGCTGAGCGCTGGTCGACTGGTTGGCAGGGGTAGACATGAAAAGTCTCCTGGAGTTTGAAAACGGTTCTCCAGACGCTCACCCACCCCTAACCACTCCTCCAATTGGGAGGACAGTGCGTTACGCGGGCATGGATACGGCCTGAATGATCTTGAAACTGGGTCGGGCCGCTTCCCATGAAGCCATTACCCGTTGCCTTGCAGCACAAATACGTTAGCAGCACGCACCAAAATAGGGCACGCGCATTTTTGCTAGCTCAAATGAGGGATGACGCCAAAATCTGAATGGGCACTTTTGATGCCTCGGCTCTGCCGTGTCATGCTTGCGGGGTTCGCGTCGCGCGAGACTACGTCATCCCACGAAAAATACAAGTCACAGATGTTGCAATACCACACCGTTCCCGTCACCGCCTTCCAGCAAAACTGCTCCATCGTCTGGTGCGACCAGACCATGGACGCCGCCATCATTGACCCCGGCGGCGATATCGAGCAGATCGAATGGGAGGTCGAGCGCCTGGGCCTGAATCTCAAGGCGCTGTGGATTACCCATGCCCACATTGACCACGCAGGCGGCACCAGCGAGCTGGCGGCCAAGCACAACCTGCCCATCATCGGCCCGCACGAAGGCGACCAGTTCTGGATTGACGGCCTGCCCCAGCAAGGCGCGATGTTTGGCTTTCCACATGCAGATCCCTTTGTGCCCACACGCTGGCTGCATGACGGCGATACGGTGACGATTGGCCAGGAAACGCTGAACGTGCGCCACTGCCCCGGCCACACCCCCGGCCACGTGGTTTTCCACTCGGCACAGATTGACCGCGCCTTTGTGGGCGATGTGATTTTTGCCGGCAGCATTGGCCGCACCGACTTCCCCCAGGGCAACCATCAGCAGCTGATTGACTCCATCGTGCAGCGCCTGTGGCCCATGGGCGACCAGACAGTGTTCATCCCCGGCCACGGCCCCGAAAGCAGCTTTGGCCGCGAGCGCAAGGTGAACCCCTACGTCAGCGGCACCTGAGAAGCTTAAAAGCCGCTGAAGGCCAGCACCTGCACAGAATTTGACACTTGCCCTCTTGCAGACACAAAGCGGCTGGCGCAGCATGTGCCCGTCACTGCCTTGGTGACGTCGTTCCAACTCTGGGAGTTCTCACATGCACACTTCGTTGAAAGTCTGGCTGGCCTCGGCCTTGGTCTGCGGCTCATTTGCAAGCTTTGCTCAAACGCCTGCTGCAGGCGCTGCGCCTGCCGCTACACCTGCCGCAGCGGCCATGCAGAACTTTGTGTGCAAAGACGGCACCAGCGTCAGCGCGGCCAGCGCCAAAGGCACTTGCGCAGGTCATAAAGGCATAGATAAGGACGCCACGGCCAAGGCAAGCGCAGCACCGGCGGCACCTGCAGCCAAGGCTATGCCAGCCGCCGCCGCTCCGGCTGCTGCCCCTGCTGCCGCATCCAAGACCGCACCGGCAACCACCGCAGCGGCTGGCGGTGGCCCCGGCCAGGTCTGGGTGAATGAAGGCACAAAGATCTACCACTGCCAGGGCGACCGCTACTACGGCAAGACCAAGGCCGGCAAGTACATGAGCGAAGCCGCTGCCAAGGCAGCCGGCGCTCACGGAGCTAATAACAAGACCTGTTCCTGAACGACAGATTCAAACCTTTGCCCCCAAAGCGCCTGCAAAAGCAGGCGTTTTTTTAGGATCCGTTAAAACACACTCTTGCGCTCTTGCGCTTATGTATCAAGCGCTGCCTGCTATAGAAAAGGAAGATGAATGAACTGGATTGCCGGGATTGGCATGGTATTAGTGGCGCTGCTACTGATGTGGGCGTTTGCGGCGCTGTTCATCAGCATGGCGGCCGGGCTGATCGTCAGCGCCATCCTGTGGCTGCCCCTGCGCCAGTGGCGACGCAATCGACTGCTACGCGAGCTGGAGCAGAACCCCGCACTGGACTGGCAACAGGCGGCGCAGCAGAACACTGCCACGCACTATCTGCTGACGCTGCTGGTCATCTGGGCGGGTTGCGCGGCGGGTATGGTCACCTTTTTGCTGCTGCCCCGCGGCCTGTATTCGCCCGACATGCTATCGCTGGCTTCAGGCATTGCATTTGCGATTGCGCTGGGTGCCTTGATCAACACCACAGGCAATGTGCTGAGCACCCGCCAGCCAGCCCAGCAAGCCGCACAAACACGCGCGGCATGGGCACTGGCAGCCAGCTTTCTGGGCTTTATTTCCATGCCTTTGATGATGTTTGCATCGCCCCATGCGGCAGGCTGGATGGTCTTGCGCGAGGAGCTGCGCGGCTATGCCAGCACTCAGCTTGATATTGCGCTGAAGGTCGATGATGCAGAGCACCGCCAAGCCCTGCTGACGCTGGTGCAGCCACTGCTTGAGCAAGGTAGTCAGGTCTTCAGCCACCGCGCCAGCTCGCGCAGCGGCAGCAGCTACACCCTGCGTGCGGCCTTGCCTGCACGCTACCGCTTTCAGGCAGGCGTGCTGGAGCTGCGACTGGGCGGACTGATGGATGAAGCGCAGCTGCAGCGCCATCTGCAGCCGCTGGTGGCCGTTGTCGAAAACGAAAGCATTGACAGACTGCAGCTGGCTTATGCCCAATGCCTGCCTTCAGCGCAGGGGCTGGCGCGGCAGCGCTTTCTGGGTCAGGGCTCGCAGATGATGCAAGCCGTGCAGCAATGCGTGCACAGCCGCCAGACTGCGCTCAACGCTGCGCTGCCCCTGCTCAAGGGCAATCTGCAGCAGGTCGATTTTGGCTGGGATGTATTTCGCCCGTGGCTGAGCTGGCCCCGCTGGCAGACAGTAGATTTGCCTGAGGACGAAGACGAGCTGCTCAAGCTCGATACCCTGCGCTAAGCCGCCTCAGGCGGGCAGCACATCCACCCACTGGCCCGGCTCCAGCCCCTCGATGGAATAAGGCCCCACGGCCATGCGCACCAGCCGCAGCGTGGGGTGACCGATGGCCGCCGTCATGCGGCGCACCTGGCGGTTTTTGCCTTCGCGGATGATGAGTTCTATCCAGCAATCAGGAATGTTCTGGCGCACGCGAATGGGCGGGTTGCGCGGCCACATTTCAGGCTGCGGCGCTATCAGGCGGGCCTTGGCGGGCAAGGTCTTGCCGTCGTTCAGCTCCACCCCATCGCGCAGGCGCTGCAGCGCAGCTTCAGCGGGCGTGCCCTCAACCTGCACCCAATACGTTTTTTCCATCTTGTGGCGCGGGTCGGCAATGCGGGCCTGCAACTGGCCGTCATTGGTCAGCAGCAGCAGGCCTTCGCTGTCTGCATCCAGCCGGCCCGCCACGTACACGCCGGGCACATCAATCCAGTCTTTAAGGCCCTGCCATTTGCCCTCGGGCGTGAACTGGCTCAGCACGCCATAGGGCTTGTGAAAGCACAGCAGGCGAGGCACCTCGGGGCGGGGCGCGGGCTGGCGCACCACGTTGCTGCGGCGCGCCGTATTGGGCTTTGCGGTACTGGGGCGATTGGATGAAAACGGACGAGGCATAGTTCAGAAGCTTAGCGCCAGCGGCATAGGCCTGCGCTTTCAATCAAAAATCTTTGTAGCACTTACTGGATAAGCGCAAGCAGCTATCAATTTTGAAATTCAGGAACGGCCGCCCCCACCAGTGGCTGCGGATACACCTCTCGCACGCAGTCCAGCCAGGCCTGCGCGGCGCGCGACAGATAGCCGGGCCGCCACATCAGGGCCACATCCCAGGTGATCTCCGGCCCCACCAGCGGGCGGCTGGCCACGCGCTGCGGGTCGTAGCGCGCAATCACATGCTCAAACATCACACCCACGCCCACGTTGGCAGCGACAAGGTGACCGATAAAGTCCCAGTAACGCGTCTGCAGCTTGACCTGGGGCGTAAAGCCCGCTGCTTCGCACTGCTGCAGCACATGCTCGTGCAGGGCAAAGTCAGAGGTGTAGAGCACAAAGGGCAAGTCACGCAGATCGCTCCAGTGCATGGGCTCTTCAGGGTCGGTCACGCGGTTGGCGGGCAGCACCACGCGGGTTTTCTGGCGTGCCACCGTGTAGCGCTCCAGCGCCGGATCGGGCTCAGAGAACAGGCCCAGCGCCATGTCCAGCTTGCCTTCCTGAATCAACTGGTACTGGGCGCGTGCACCCTGCTCGTTGACCTGCAGGTTCACACCCGGATAGCGCTGCTGAAACAGCGCAATCACCGGTGCCATGTAGTGCCCGGCGGTAGGCATGATGCCCACGGACAAGTCGCCACGCGTGATGTTGTCCACCTCGGCCACCTGGCTGCGCAGCAACTGAGCCTGCTCAAGGATCTCCAGGCCCCGGTCGTACACCACCTGCCCGGCATCGGTCAGCTGCACGCCACGGCCTTCGCGCAGCAGCAACTGGCCGCCGAATTCGTCTTCCAGCGCCTTGACCATTTTGCTGATGGTGGGCTGGGTCACATGCAGGGCTTCAGCCGCACGGGTAAAGCCGTTCTGACGCACGACTTCAATGAAATAACGCAGGGCACGCAAGTCCATAGAGATTCCTTTTTTGCATGCAAAAAATGAGAATAAGTCATTTCAAGAATATGAGTGAAAACCCTAGAATTTACCCATGTCATCGATTTCCGAAGCGGCAGCCCCCAGCGCTCAGGGCAGCAGCCATCCCCTTCAGCAGACCCTTTGGCACATGGCCAAAGCCGTGCTGCAAGTCGCTTTTCTTAGCGCTATCTGGATTGCCATGGATGTGCTGCGCCAGCGTTTTGGCTGGAGCATGCCGGCCGGGCTGATCGGCTTTGCGCTTCTGGCTGTAGGTCTCTTCAGCGGCCTCATCAAAGCCCGCTGGCTGCAGACCGGCACCAACTGGCTGCTGGCCGAGATGCTGCTGTTCTTTGTGCCCGCCATGCTGGTGGTGACCGAGTATCCCGAGCTGATCCGCCATCAAGGCCTGCGCATTCTGGCCGTCATCGTGGCAAGCACCGCCTGCGTGATGGCCGTGACCGCACTGGCCGTGGACCACGTCTACCGCTTCGAGCTGTGGCTGGCGCGGCGCAAATCCAGCCGTGATGTTGCGGCGCAGGGCATGGAGTAAGCCATGCTCTCCAATGAAGTGCTTGGCGTGCTGTCACTGCTGGCCACCGTAGCCTGCTACGGGGTCAACAAGCGCCTGTACCGCAAGCACCCGCACCCGCTGCTGATGCCCATCGTCGCCACACCCATGGTGCTGATCGGCCTGTCCCTGCTCACCCACGTGAGCTACCCGCAGTACATCGCCCAGACGCACTGGCTGGTCTGGCTGCTGGGCCCCACCACCGTAGCCTTTGCCCTGCCGCTGCATGAGAACCGCGCCCTGCTGCGCAAGCACTGGATGTCGATTGCCACCGGTGTGCTGGTGGCCAGCGTGGTGTCCATTTCCACCACCATTGCGTTTGCCGAGGGCTTTGGCCTGTCCGAGGCGCTGCAAAAAGGTCTGGCCGTGCGCAGCATCACCACGCCGTTTGCGGTCGAGGCCGAAAAAGTGCTGGGCGGCCCCACCGATCTGGCCGCGCTGTTTGTGATGCTGACCGGCGTCAGCGCCATGCTGCTGGGCGAAACCGTGCTGCGCGTTCTGCCCCGCATTCGCAGCAAGCTTGCCACTGGCGCCAGCTGGGGCGGTGCCGCCCACGGCAGCGGCGTGGCCCGCGCCCGCCAATCAGGTGAGGTTCAGGCCGTGATGGCTTCGCTGGTGATGATGATTGCCGGTGCGCTGAACGTGATGGCAGCGCCTTGGGTGCGCCTGCTGTTTTTCTAAAGCAGGAGCTGTTTGCGTATATCAGGTCTGCGTTAGCGGCCGAAAACACCTAAATATTCAGAAAAAAGGCAGCGCTTCCTGCTCCAGAGGCGCTGCCTTTTTCATGGTCGCATCGAGATACTTTCCTGCGCTATGAAAACTGACAGGAATATCACCTCGCTGTCCTGATTCTGTTGGGCTCGGGTTTCTACGATGAAGCCATCTACTCACCCCATCGCCAAGGCATGAGGGAGTCAGGTCTTATCCACTTCCATCAGGAGATTGCGCCATGTCCCAACGTCATCTGTCCATTTCTTTACTGCTTGCCAATGCTGGCGCCGTGCTGGCCCTGGCTTTACCCGGCATGGCTTCTGCGGCCTACGAGCATCCGACCAACACTGAAGCAGGCGTTGTGGTGCATCCAGAGCATTTCATCAGCCAGAAAACGCGCGACCAGGTCAAGGCAGAGACAGAGGCCGCCATGCGAGAAGGTCGTCTGTCATATAGTGAAAGCAATTTCCCCATGCCTCCCGCCGTCAAAGGACCCGGTAAAACGCGCGAAGAAGTGCTCCGCGAACTGCGCAACGAAACGCCGGCAGAGCGTGAAGCTCGCAATCGAGCCATGGCCGGTTAATGGCTGCCCCCAAGGCCTAACTTGCAGGGGGCAAAAAAAGCACCGAATCCAGGCAAGGAAACGGTGCTTTTTGGCGTTGAGGAGAATCAGGCCAGGGTGTAGGCCGTCTTCACCGTGGTGTAGAACTCCTGGGCATAGCGGCCTTGCTCACGCGGGCCGTAGCTTGAGCCCTTGCGGCCGCCAAACGGCACGTGGTAGTCCACGCCTGCCGTGGGCAGGTTGACCAGCACCATGCCGGCCTGGCTGTGGCGCTTGAAGTGCGTGGCGTACTTAAGGCTGGTGGTGGCAATGCCAGCCGAGAGACCAAATTCCGTGTCATTGGCCACTGCCAGAGCTTCTTCGTAGCCGCTGACGCGGATCACGCTGGCCACGGGGCCGAAGACTTCCTCGCGATTGATGCGCATGCTGGGCGTGCTGTCTACCAGCAGTGCCGGCTGCATGAAGAAGCCTTGCTTGCCGCTGCCGGTGTGGCAGGCCACGCGGCCGCCGCCCGAAGCAAGTACTGCGCCTTCGGCCTGGGCGATTTCCACATAGCTCAGGTCCTGCTCCAGCTGGGCCTGGCTCACCACGGGGCCGATGTCGGTGCCGGCAGCACGCGCATCGCCGACCTTGATCTTTGCCATGCGGGCCTGCAGGGCTTCGACAAAGGCCGGGTAGATTTTGTCGGTGACGATGAGGCGGCTGGATGCTGTGCAACGCTGACCGGTGGAGTAAAAGCAGCTTTGTGCCGACAGCTCCACGGCCTGGGCCAGATCGGCATCGTCCAGCACCACTTGCGGATTTTTACCGCCCATTTCCAACTGCACTTTTTTGCCCGAGGCCACGCAGGCCGCCGCAATGCCATGGCCCACACCGACCGAGCCGGTGAAGCTGATGGCCGCAATGCCGGGATGCTGCACCAGGGCTTCGCCAATCACACGGCCACGACCCATGACCAGATTGAACACGCCTGCGGGAATACCGCTGCGCTGGATGATGTCGGCCAGGGCCCAGGCGCTGCCGGGTACCAGGTCGGCGGGCTTCAAGACCACGCAGTTACCAAAGGCCAGGGCCGGGGCAATCTTCCAGGCAGGAATGGCGATGGGGAAGTTCCACGGCGTGATCAGGCCCACCACACCGATAGGCTCACGCGTAATCTCCACGCCGATTCCGGGGCGAACCGAAGGCAAGGTCTCGCCCGCAAGGCGCAGGCATTCACCGGCAAAAAACTTGAAGATCTGACCGGCACGTGCCACTTCGCCAATGCCTTCGGCGCGGGTCTTACCTTCTTCGCGGGCCAGCAGATCGCCGAGTTCTTCCTTGCGGGCCAGAATCTCGTTGCCGATCTTGTCCAGCGCGTCGGAGCGGGCCTGGATGCCCGAGGTGGACCAGGCAGGGAAAACGGCCGTGGCTGCGGCAACAGCCGCTTCCACATCCGAGGCATCACCTTGAGCGTATTCGCCGATGACATCGGACAGATCGCTGGGGTTGGTGTTGGTGTTGGGGGCGTAGCTTTTGCCAGCCGTCCATTGGCCGGCAATCAGATTGTCAAAGCGTGGCATCACAACCCTTTTAGCGTGCCCAGCGCAGAACCAGCGGGTCCAAGCGACGGGCAATATCCAGCAACTGACGGCGCACCTCGGGGTGCAGTGCAGGCCATGGCGCGCGTGGTGCATCGCAGGCAATCACGCCGCCTGCTTTCATCAGCGCCTTGGCGGCCAGAAATCCGGCCTGGCGGTTCTCGTGGTTGATCAACGGCAGCCAGCGCTGGTATTGCTCGAAAGCCTTGTCTTTGTCGCCGTTGCGGTGGGCTTCGATGATCGGGCGAATGCCGTCGGCAAAACCACCGCCGGTCATGGCACCCGTGGCACCGGCCTCCAGGTCGGCCAGCAGGGTGATGCCCTCCTCGCCATCCCAGGGGCCTTCGATGGCTTCGCCGCCCAGGGCAATCAATTCGCGCAGTTTGTTGGCCGCGCCGGCGGTTTCCATCTTGAAGTAGCTGACCTGGGCTATCTCCTTGGCCATGCGGGCCAGGAAGGCCGGTGGCAGCGGCGTGCCTGCGGCCGGGGCGTCCTGGATCATGATGGGAATATCGATGGCATCGGACACGCCCTGGAAGAAGGCCTGAACCTGCGGCTCACCGAAGCGGAACGTTGCGCCGTGGTAGGGCGGCATCACCATCACCATGGCCGCACCCATGTCTTGCGCGCGGCGGCTGCGGGCAGCGCAGATGGCAGTGCTGGTGTGGGTGGTGGTGACGATCACCGGCACGCGGCCCGCCACATGTTCCAGCACGAGGCGGGTGAGAATTTCACGCTCCTCATCGGCCAGCAGAAACTGCTCGGAGTAGTTGGCCAGAATGCACAGGCCGTCCACGCCGGAGTCAATCATGAAGTCCACGCAACGGCGTTGGCTGACCAGGTCCAGCGTGCCGTCTTCGTTGAAGGTGGTGGGAACGACGGGGTAGATGCCGCGATAGCGGGGATTGGAAAGTCCGGGCATGGTGCGGCTCCTTATTCAATGATGTCGAACTGGTCGAGGTACTCGGTCTTGAGCGAGAGGCCCAGGCCCGGTACATCGTCCCGGAGTTGCAGGAAACCATTGTCGGCAATCGGTTCGCCGTCGAAGATGTACCAGAACAGCTCGTTGCCCACTTCCACATCGAAGATGGGAAAGTACTCGGCCATGGGCGAGGCGATCGTGCTCATGGTCAGGTGGTAGTTGTGCATCTGGCCGGCGTGCGGGATCACGGGTACGGAGTAGGCCTCGCACAGCGCGTTGATCTTGTGTGCGGCCGTGATGCCGCCCACGCGGTTGGTGTCGTACTGCACGACGCTAACCGCCCTTTTGTCCAGCAGTTGCTTGAAACCGTACAGGCTGAATTCATGCTCGCCGCCCGAGATCGGAATGATGTTCATATTGTTCAGCTCGGCGTAGCCGTCGATGTCGTCGGCAATCACGGGCTCCTCGAGCCAGCGGGGCTCGAACTTGGCCAGCTTGGGCAGCATGCGTTTGGCGTATTCGAGGTTCCAGCCCATATAGCACTCCAGCATCAGGTCGTTGTCATAGCCGATGACTTCGCGGATGGCTTCGACCGACTTGAGGTTCTCCTTCACGCCCTGCTGCAAATGGGCCGGACCGTAGCCAAAGCGCATCTTGAAGGCAGTGAAACCCTGGTCCATAAATTTCTGTGCCTCGTCCTGCATTTCCTTGAGGTCGGTGCGATAGAGCTTGCTGTAGTAGCAAGGGATTTTTTCCTTGGTGCGGCCGCCCAGCAGCTTGAACACGGGCTTGTTCACGCTCTTGCCCAGAATGTCCCAGATCGCCAGATCCACGGCCGAGATCGCCGCCATGGTTACGCCCTTGCGGCCCCAGGCATGGGTGGCGCGGTACATGCGCTGCCACAGGTATTCGTAGTCCCAGGGGTCCTGACCAATGACCAGCGGCGCCAGGTATTCGTCAATGATGGCCTTGGCGATTTTCGGTGCCAGTGCCACGTTGCCAATACCGACGATGCCGTCATCGGTTTCGATCTCGACCACGGTCCAAGAATGGAAACGGAAGGTGCTCATGGACTCGGTGTTGGAATACACCAGATCCATGGCGTTGGAGCAGAAGTTGCCCTGGGGCGGAACGGTTTTACCCTTCCACTGGAAGACACGGGCGCGGACAGACTTGATCTTCATAAAGACCTCTACAAAAAATGTGTACAAGACAAGTGACTGCGGTCACCTGCGGGAGTCGGTCAGGCCGTGGCCTGTTGTTTGCTGCGGTGAGCCGTTCCCATGCGAGCAGCAATCTGCAGCGCCTGCCAGGTGGCTTCGACATTGGCGCGGCCCTGACCGGCAATGTCATAGGCCGTGCCGTGGGCCGGAGTCGTGATGGGGATAGGCAGGCCGCCCTGCACCGTCACCCCGCGCGAGAAGCCCAGCAGCTTGATCGCGATCTGGCCCTGGTCGTGGTACATGGTCACGATGGCCTGGTACTCACCAGCTAAGGCCTTCAGAAAGATGGTGTCGGCCGGAAACGGACCATGGAAAGGCGCATCGCTGGGCCAGTCGCGGGCCTGCAAGGCTTGCACGGCCGGAGCGATGATGTCGATCTCCTCCCGGCCGCAGGTGCCGCCGTCACCGTTGTGCGGATTGAAGCCGGCAATCGCCACCTTTGGGGCTTCGATGCCGCTGGCGCGCAAGGCCTTGTAGATCAGCTCGGCGGCCTGAGCGATACGCTCCACGCTCAGGTAGCTGGCGACATCCTTGAGCGGCACATGCGAGGAGATGCGTGAGGTCCACAGATCGCCCAGCGTGTTGAATTCACAGAAGTAGCCATCGGCCCCTAGGTACTCGGCAAAGTGGTGCAGCTCGTCCTCATGGCGCAGGCCGCCCATCTTCATGGCCTGCTTGTTCAGGGGTGCGAAGCAGATGGCATCAATGTCACCCGCCAGCGCCGCATCCATGCAGCGGTTGAGTACCTGCAGCACCGATTTCCCGCCCGCTGCACCGACCCGGCCTAGCACCACATCGGTGGACGAAACCGTCTCCATGGCGATGAAGGCGGGCAGGCGGGCGTCGTTGCGGTGGCGCACCTCGACCAGGTTCTGCGCGGGTACGGTAGCAACCTGTACGCCGGCAATTCGCTGGCCTTGTTCCCACAGCCAGGCATCGCCGATCAGCACCAAATTGGCCTGCTGCGTGGCTTCGGGTTTGGCCAGCAGGCGCGCGATGAGTTCTGCACCTATGCCTGCAGGATCGCCCAGAGTCAAGGCGACGACGGGAAGGGAAGCGGTAACCATGATTCAGTCCAGCTTGATGTTGTTCTTGCGAATGATGTCGCCGAAGCGCTTGTATTCGGCCAGGTGGAAGGTGGCGAAGTCAGTCTGGGCCATGGGGCGCAGCTCTGCACCCACGGCTTCCAGACGGTTTTTTGTCTCGGGCATGGCAATGACCTTATTGACCTCGTCATGTACTTTCTGCTGCACCGACTTTGGTGTGGAGGCCGGCATGTAGATGCCGTACCAGGCACTGATTTCTACGCTGGCCAGACCCGCTTCTGCCATGGTGGGCACCTGGGGCAACTGCGCATTACGTTGGGGCGAGGTGACAGCCAAGGCACGCAGCTTTCCAGCTTTGATCTGGCCGATCACCGAGGGCATGGTGTCAAAGCTCATTTGCACCTGGCCGCTGACCAGATCGACCAGAGCAGCCGCGCTGCCTTTGTAAGGGACATGGGTGATTTCAATACCCGCAGCGTCCTTGAAAACCTCGGCCGCAATATGCTGCGTGCTGCCGGTACCGCTGCTGGCAAAGTTGATGTGCTTGGGGTTCTTCTTGGCCATACTGACCAACTCCGCCACCGCGTTGGCGGGGACCGAATTCCCCACCACCAGCACATTGGGCACCGAGCCGACGAAGGCCACGGGAATCAGATCCTTGTTGTTGTCGTAGCCCAGCTTGAGCAGGTGCGGGGCAATGGCATGGGCCGTGACCACGCCCATCACCATGGTGTGACCGTCGGTAGATTTTGCGGTGATGTCTACGGCCATTGTGTTCGAAACACCGGGGCGGTTTTCTACCACCACGGGCTGCTTGAGCAGTGGCGCCAACCGATCGGCTACGGCGCGGGCCATGGCGTCCGTGCCGCCGCCCGGGGCAGACCCAACCAGCATGCGCACCTGTCTGGTAGGCCAGTTGCTCGACTCCTGGGCCTGGACTTGCCAGGACAGCAGGAAAGTACCGCACAAGGCGGCTGAAAGCAGATTGCGTCTATGCATGGTTGTCTCCTGTGTTTTTTATCTCATCGCACCCCGATCCTAGGGAGAGCTCTGATATACGTAAATTGAAAGTTATTGATAAATCGATAACCTGAAGGAATCAGCAAGCAAAACCATGGGTTCAATTGACAAACAGAACAACACTCCACAGCTTTTGAATCGCTTGCGCATGCGCCAGGTGGCTCTGATGCTGGCGATTGAGGAGCGACAAACACTGCGGGCTGCGGCGGCGGTGTTGGGATTAACGCAGCCTGCGG
This sequence comes from Comamonas sp., assembly GCF_036643215.1. GTDB lineage: Bacteria > Pseudomonadota > Gammaproteobacteria > Burkholderiales > Burkholderiaceae_C > Comamonas. Next base: position 59,090 of record NZ_JAVXSJ010000007.1, read on the forward strand.
CCACCAAGATGCTGCATGAACTGGAGAATGCTCTGGGGCAGCCCTTGTTCGAGCGGGTGGGGCGCCGCTTGCAACGCAATGAAGCTGGTGAACGGGTTTTGGCGTACTTTCACTCGCTGCGCGGCAACATCGAAGCGTTGAATCGTGAGCTTGGTGAGCTGCGCCACGGCAGTGCCGGGCGTCTGGTGATTGGTAGCATCATGGCCGCATCGCCGGGGCGACTGACCCAGGCTTTGCTGGAGCTCAAGAAGGAGCTGCCGTTGCTGGAGGTTGAGGTAGCGGTAGATACCAGTGACCGCTTGCTGGCGCAGCTGCAGGAAGGGGTGCTGGAGGTGGTGCTGGGCCGCATGACGACGGCTGCGGGAGAGAACTGCACCTTCCGTGTGATTGATGATGAGAGCCTGGCGGTCATCGTAAGCAATGAGCATCCGTTACGACGGGCGCAGCCAATCACGTTTCAAGCCTTGCAGGCCTATAGCTGGGTGCTGCAACCCCCGGGCAGTCCTATGCGAACCTTGATCGAGCAGGAGTTCAGAGAGAACTGCAGTCCCTTGCCAAGAGGGCTGATCGAGACGGGCTCCATTCTGACCACGATGAATCTGGTGCGTAGCTCCGATATGGTGGGCGTGATCCCGCAGACTGTGGCCGCAATTAATGCTGCACATGGCATGTTGCATATCCTTCCCTACCGGATGCGACGCAAGCTGGAGGCATATGGAAGCTTGGTGCGAAAAGATCGTCCCATCAGTCGTGCAGCACAGCGTTTTCTGGAGCTGCTACACCGCCCGGGTGGTGTACCCGTCGAGTCGGAAAAGCGCCCCAAGAAATAGATGCTTGTCTGAAAAAAACCGTCAGACATGGGCCTAAAAAAACCGGGTTCAAGGCCCGGTCAAAGAGAAAAGGAAATGGTGTCAAATCAGGCTAGGGTGTAAGCCGTTTTCACCGTGGTGTAGAACTCCTGGGCATAGCGGCCCTGCTCACGCGGACCGTAGCTCGAGCCCTTGCGGCCACCAAACGGCACGTGGTAGTCCACGCCCGCCGTGGGCAGATTGACCATCACCATACCGGCCTGGCTATGGCGCTTGAAATGGGTGGCGTACTTGAGGCTGGTGGTGGCAATGCCAGCCGACAGGCCAAATTCCGTGTCATTGGCCACGGCCAGGGCTTCCTCGTAGTCGCTCACGCGGATCACGCTGGCCACGGGGCCGAAGACTTCTTCGCGGTTGATGCGCATGCTGGGCGTGCTGTCTACCAGCAGCGCCGGTTGCATGAAGAAGCCTTGCTTTTCGCTTCCGGTATGACAAGCCACGCGACCACCGCCCGAAGCAAGTACAGCACCTTCGGCCTTGGCAATTTCCACATAAGACAGGTCTTGCTCCAGCTGTGCCTGGCTGACAACGGGGCCGATGTCGGTGCCTGCGGCACGGGCATCGCCGACCTTGATTTTTGCCATGCGGGCCTGCAGAGCTTCGACAAAGGCCGGGTAGATTTTGTCGGTGACGATGAGACGGCTGGACGCCGTGCAGCGCTGGCCGGTGGAGTAAAAGCAGCTTTGCGCCGACAGCTCTACGGCCTGGTTCAGGTCAGCATCATCCAGCACGATCTGGGGGTTCTTGCCGCCCATTTCCAGCTGCACTTTTTTGCCCGAGGCCACGCAGGCGGCCGCAATGCCACGACCCACGCCCACCGAGCCGGTAAAGCTGATGGCCGCAATGCCGGGGTGTTGTACCAAGGCTTCGCCAATCACACGGCCACGGCCCATGACCAGATTGAACACACCGGCGGGAATGCCGCTGCGCTGGATGATGTCGGCCAGCGCCCAGGCGCTGCCGGGCACCAGATCGGCGGGCTTCAAGACCACGCAGTTGCCAAAAGCCAGGGCCGGCGCAATCTTCCAGGCCGGAATGGCGATGGGGAAGTTCCAGGGGGTGATCAGGCCGACCACGCCGACGGGTTCGCGGGTGATTTCCACACCGATGCCGGGGCGCACCGAAGGCAGGGTTTCGCCCGCAAGACGCAGGCATTCACCAGCAAAGAACTTGAAGATCTGACCGGCACGGGCCACTTCGCCAATGCCTTCGGCGCGGGTCTTACCTTCTTCGCGGGCCAGCAGATCGCCCAGCTCTTCCTTGCGGGCCAGTATCTCGGAGCCAATTTTGTCCAGCGCGTCAGAACGGGCCTGGATGCCGCTGACCGACCAGGCTGGAAAAGCGGCTGCGGCTGCGGCAACGGCCGCTTCCACATCCGAGGCGTCACCCTGAGCGTATTCGCCGATGACATCGGATAGATCGCTGGGGTTGGTGTTGGGGGCGTAGTTTTTGCCTTCGACCCACTGGCCGTTGATGAGGTTGTCGTAGCGGGACATGAAGTTCTCCGTAAGAAAAAGAGGAACGCGAAGAGAGCGTTTTTCAGATCAGGGCGCGGCGTGAAAAACTGGCGCGCCCTAGGCCAGAGACACCGAGCAAGAGCCGCCTTGCGGCGATGGCGTCATCACCCTCCCGCGTAGCGAGAGAGGTGGAAGCGGCAAAGCCGCTCAGGGGGTGTTTACTACCTCACCATGCAAGGGCGTTTGTTGTCGAATTTCCAGTCAGGAATCAGGTGCTGCATGGCGATGGCGTCATCACGCGCGCCCAGGCCGTGTTCCAGATACAGAGCATTGGCGCGTTGCAGCGCGGCGCGGTCCACGGTCACGCCCAGGCCGGGGGTCTTGGGCACTTCCACAAAGCCGCCCTTGATCTGCAGCGGGTTCTGGGTCAGGTACTGGCCGTCTTGCCAGATCCAGTGGGTATCGATGGCCGTGACCTTGCCGGGTACGGCAGCCGCCACATGGGTGAACATGGCCAGCGAGATGTCGAAGTGGTTGTTGGAGTGCGAGCCCCAGGTCAGGCCCCAGTCGCGGCAGGTCTGGCCCACGCGCACGGAGCCGGCCATGGTCCAGAAATGCGGGTCGGCCAGCGGAATGTCCACCGACTGCAGCGACAGCGCGTGCACCATCTGGCGCCAGTCGGTGGCGACCATATTGGTGGCCGTGGGCAGGCCGGTGGAACGGCGAAATTCCGCCATGACTTCGCGACCCGAGAAACCGCTTTCGGCACCGCAGGGGTCTTCGGCATAGGCCAGCACGCCGTGCATGTCGCGCATCAGGCGGATGGCGTCCTTGAGTAGCCAGCCACCGTTGGGGTCCAGCGTGACGCGGGCCTCGGGAAAGCGCTTGGCCAGCGCGGTGACGGCTTCAACTTCCTGCTCGCCGGCCAGCACGCCGCCCTTGAGCTTGAAGTCGTTAAAGCCGTAGCGTTCGTAGGCAGCCTCGGCCTGGCGCACGATGGTCTCGGGCGTCATGGCCGTCATGTGGCGCACCTGGGTCCAGTCGTCATGACCCAGCTTATCTTCGCCGGGCTTGACGTAGTCCAGGCCGGTCTTGTCGCTGGGGCCGACGAAGAACAGATAGCCCAGCATTTCCACGCGTTCGCGCTGCTGGCCTTCGCCCAGCAAGGCCGCCACGGGCACGCCCAGGTGCTGACCCAGCAGGTCGAGCAACGCAGATTCGATGGCCGTGACCGCATGCACGCCGATACGCAGATCGAAAGTCTGCAAGCCACGGCCGCCGGTGTCACGACCTTCCAGCGACTTTTGCACTTCTTGCAACAGCTGCAGGTGCTGGCCGATGGAGCGGCCGATCAGCACCTGTTTGCTGTCCTCCAGCGCCAGGCGTATGCCTTCCCCACCCGGAACCTCGCCCACCCCGGTACGACCTGCGCTGTCATGCACCAGCACGATGTTGCGCGTGAAATAAGGCGCGTGCGCGCCGCTGAGGTTCATGAGCATACCGTCGCGGCCAGCGACTGGGATGACTTCAATTGCGGTGATGGTCGGGGTAGAGGACATGGAGGTCTCTTGAGAGGTCTTGGGGAAAAGGACTATGCGACGCTGGCGGTGGTCTGCTGCGCGGCTGACCACGGCACCTCTGCCACGGGCTCACCCGAAGCGATGAACTGCGCCAGATTGCGCAGCACGAGGTCGGCCATGGCGCGGCGGGTTTCATGCGTGCCGCTGGCGATATGCGGGGCCAGCACCACGTTGTCCAGCGCCAGCAGGTCGGGGTTGGGGCGGGGCTCGTCCTCGAACACATCCATGCCTGCACCGGCGATGCGCTGTTGTTTGAGGGCCTGAACCAGAGCGGCTTCGTCAACCACGCTGCCGCGCGCCACATTGATCAGAAAGCCTTGCGGTCCCAGCGCATCCAGCACTTCGGTGCTGACCAGGTGCTGTGTGCCCGCGCCGCCAGCAGCGGTGATGACCAGAAAATCGGACCAGCGCGCCAGCTCCAGCAACGAGGGCAGATAGTGGTGAGGAGAGCCTTCGACAGGGCGGCGGTTGTAATAGGCCACTTCCATGTCAAAGCCCGAGGCGCGGCGCGCCACGGTGGAGCCGATGCGGCCCATGCCGAAGATGCCCAGACGCTTGCCGCTGGCCCGCGTGCGGATACCAAAGCGACTGCGAGCCCAGTCACCACGGCGCACAAAGCGGTCCGCGTCACTGAGGCCACGCGTCGCATCCAGCAGCAGCGCAAAGGCCAGATCGGCCACACAGTCATCGAGCACGCCGGGCGTATAGCCCACGCGAGCCCCCTGACGCGTCAGCGACTCTCGGTCTAAAGAATCAAAGCCCACGCCAAAGCTGCTCACAAAATGCAGTTTGGGCAAAGCCTCAACGACATGTGCCGGCAGGCCCATGCCCGCCGAAGTGACCAGATACTCGAATTGCGAGCCATGCTCGGCCAGAAAGCGCTCGGGGTCGGGCTGCTCGGAAAGAACGCTCACCTCATAAGCCTGCGCCAGTTCGGCATCAAGCTGGGGGAGTGGCATCTTGCCGTATTGGAGTACGCGTGGTCGGGAGGTCGCCATGCCGGGAAATCCTTGTTGTTTGGGGTATCGACTTGAGCAGCTCTGCACTGCAAAGCTGCGGGAAGCGGCGCAATGCCGCTGCCCGTTTTTATCTCAATCGGCAGTGATCTTGCGGGTCTGGATCAGCTGCTTCCAGCGTTCGTTTTCCTTGACCTGAAAGCGGGTGAACTCCTCTGGCGTGTTGGCGACGATCTCCAGCCCCTGGTCCAGAAAGCGCTTGCGGATGTCGGGCTGCTGCACCGCTGCGATGGCCGCTTTGGCCAGCTTGGCCTTCACGTCGGCGGGCAAGCCTTTAGGGGCCGCCATGCCCTGCCAGGAATACACCTCTGCACCCTTGACGCCAGCCTCGGCCAACGTGGGCACATCAGGCAGCACGGGCGAGCGCTGAGTGCCGGTCACGGCGATGGCGTGCAGCTTTCCGCTACGCAGATGGGACAGCACGGCGTTCACGTTCTGGAAGGAAAAATCCACCTGACCGCCAAGCAAATCGGTGATGGCCGGCGCTCCGCCCTTATAGGGAACATGAACGGCTTCGGTGCCGGTCTGCTGCCAGAACAGCTCTGCCGACAGATGGTCCGAGGAGCCATTGCCCGAGCTCGCAAAACTGACTTTGCCGGGGCTGGCCTTGAGCGCAGCAACGACCTCGGCAACGCTACGTGCCTTTTGCGTCGCACTGGCTACAAGCACATTGGGGGCCTGCACGGGGATGGTGATGTAGTCGAAGTCCTTGGTCGCGTCATACGGAATGCTTTTGACCAGATGGGGCGTGACCACGAACGGCCCCAGCGAGGCGACAAGCAAGGTATAGCCATCGGCCGGGGCGCGCTTGACGGCGCCTGCGCCGATGGTGCCTGTGGCACCGGGGCGGTTCTCCACCACGAAAGACTTGCCCAGCTGCTCGCCCATGCTCAGGGCCAAGGCGCGTGCCACGGTATCGGTGGAGCCACCGGCCGGGAAGGGAACGATGATGTTGACGGGCTTGTCGGGAAAGCTGCCGGATGCCTGGGCTACGAATGCGAGCGTGGCACCCAATGCGATCAGTACTTTTTTCATGTGCTTGTCTCCTTGAGGTGGCGAAGCCTTGCAGGCCCCGCCACGAACCGCTTTTATTTTTTTATTGCGGGCCCAGTTTGTCGATCAGGGCTTTGAGCTCTTCCATCTCCTGGGGCTTGAGGTCAGACAGCGGTGCGCGCACGGGGCCCGCGTCATGGCCCACGAGCTTGGCTCCGGCCTTGATGATGCTGACGCCATAGCCTTCCGTGCGGTTGCGGAGGTTCAGGTAAGGCATGAAGAATTCCTTGAGCAGCTTGTGCTGTGTCGCCTGATCGTCGGTGCGCACGGCTTCATAGAACTGCATCGCCGTCTTGGGAATGAAGTTGAAGACGGCGGAGGAGTACACCGGCGTTCCCAGCGCCTTGTAGGCAGCGGCATAGACTTCTGCCGTGGGCAGGCCGCCCAGATACGAGAAGCGGTCACCCATCTTCATGAAGATGGAGGACATGGTTTCGATGTTGCCCACACCGTCCTTGAAGCCCACAAGGTTGGGGCAACGGTCGGCCAGAATGGCCAGCGATTCCGGTGTGAACTTGGAGCGGTCGCGGTTATAGACAATGACGCCGAAGTCCACGCTCTTGCACACTTGCTCCACATGCGCGATCAGACCCTCCTGACCCGCTTCTGTCAGGTAATGCGGCAAAAGCAGCACGCCATGGGCACCCAGTCGTTCGGCTTCCTGAGCATGTGCGATGGCCGTGCGGGTGGGGCCGCCTGCGCCGGCAATGATGGGAACCTTGCCGCGGCAGGTGTCGACGGCGGTCTTGATAATCTGGCCGTATTCCTCACCGTGAAGCGAGAAGTACTCGCCTGTGCCGCCTGCCGCGAACAATGCAGATGCGCCGTAGGGGGCGAGCCATTCAAGGCGTGCCGCATAGCCCTTGGCATTGAAGTTGCCATTGGCATCAAAGTCCGTCACGGGAAAGGACAGCAAGCCTGAGCTCATCACTTCTTTGAGGTACTGGGGAGACATGGTCATTCCTTAAAAAGAGGAGAAAAGAAGATCGGCGCAGCTCAATCCAGCTGCAACTTGGCGGTTTGAACCACCGTGCGCCAGCGAGCACGCTCGGCGTTGAAGAACTTGTCGGTTTCGGCGGGCGTCATCGTGATGACCTCGGCCCCCTGAGCGATCAGGCGCGCTCGCACTTCTGGCGAGCGGATAGCACCGAGCAGCACTTGATGCACGCGCTGAACCACGGCTTCAGGCGTCTGGGCTGGCAGCACAACGCCTTGCCAGGTTCCAGAGGCAAAGCCCTGGGCGCCCTGCTCGGCCAGCGTGGGCACATCCGCAATCAGCGGCATACGCGTGTTCTTGGAAATACCCAGCAGCTTGAGCTTGCCGCTTTGCACATGGGGATAGGTGGCCAGCATGCCGTTCATCAGCACCTGGGTCTGGCCTGCCACGGTGTCTTGCACCGACTGCACGCCGCCCTTGTAGGGCACATACACCCACTTGGCCCCAGTGATGCGAGCCAGCTCCACCCCGGCCAGATGAGGCGCGCTGCCTGAAGCCGTCACAGCAAAGTTCAGATCTTGCTTCTTGGACAGCTCCACCAGCTCCTTCAGATTGCTGGCCTGAACCGATGGATGCACCACCAGCATATGAGGCGAGTAAGCCAACATGGCCGCGCCGCGCAGCGCTTTGGAGGGATCAAAGCTGAGCTTGGTATAGATCGAGGGCGAGATGGCCAGCGCCCCCAGATCACACAGCAGCCAGGTATAGCCGTCGGCAGGCGCACGTGCGACGAATTCAGCGCCCAGATTGCCGTTGGCCCCGGGCTTGTTGTCGATCACCACGGTCTGCTTGAGCTCCTGCGAAATCAGCTGCCCGATGGAGCGGGCAATGATGTCGGAGCTGCCTCCTGGAGGGTAAGGCACAACCAGACGGATGGGCTTGGCCGGCCAGACATCGGCAGCAAGTACCGATGAAGTCAGCACGCCGCCAACCGCCAAGGTCAGCAGGGAGCGCAGAAGGTGCGAGCGACGAACCATGAGGAAGTGCCTCCTTGTTGTGATCAGTCATCATACAACTAGAGTTTTTGCACTTCCAAGGCATTTTTACTAGGGGTAAACGAGAAATCATGCACTTTGAGTGTGAAGAAACACGACTCAAAATCACATCAAATACCGCTGAACCGCTTATCAATAAAGCGCTGAGCGCTATCTAAATAGATATAGAAAGCTTGAACCCAGCCGCTGCAACTCGGGTCACAAGCCTGCAGGCACATGAAGAAGAGGCAGTTGGCCCGCACATGGATCGCTGCGCTGAGCAGACGGTGCCTCAACGCCCGTTGTACTCAGGGCAGGCCATGCAGGCCCTATTCGCGGGACTGGCTCAGGCGCTGGGCCAGACGCAGGCGTTCGCGCGAATTGGTCAGGTGGATGCGCATGGCTGCGCGGGCCGAATCGGCATCCTGGCGGGCGATGGCCGCATAGATCTCTTCATGCTCGCGGTTCACCCGAAGCAGGTAGTCCGGGTCGCGGGCCGGTGTGTCCATGGAGGCAATGCGGTTACGCGGAATCAGCAGCGTGCCAAAGTGCTGAAGGATGTCCTGAAAATACCGGTTGCCCGTGGCCTGCGCGATGCTGAGGTGAAAAGCCAGATCATGGCTGACGGTGTCATGGCCCTGCGCAAAATGCTGCTCAAACGCTTGCAGGGCCTCGCTCATGACCCGCAGATGGGCTTCGCTGCGCCGCTGGGCGGCCAAGCCTGCAGCCTCGGTTTCCAGGCTGATGCGCAGCTCCAGCACGGCCAGCACATCCACAGATTCACTCAGCTCATGGGCGCTCAGCATGGGGCTCTGGCGCGCCGGAGCCGGCAGCACAAAAGTACCGATGCCATGGCGAGTTTCAACCAAGCCGCCGGCCTGCAGTTTGGACAAGGCCTCACGCACCACGGTGCGACTGACGTCGTAGTTGCGCACCAGTTCGGACTCGGTGGGCAGCTTCTCGCCCTCATTGAGCAAGCCCTGCCGAATCTTGTGTTCGAACTCTTCAGCCAGCAGATTCGCCAGGCTGCGGCTGCCGCGACTGGTCTTGCTACGCAACGCATACCCATCTGTCACCAGTATGGAAGCGGCAGATTGGGGTAATTCCGATGTCTGGGTGCTCATGGGTCTGATGATAATAGTTTTTAGTTGTACGACAACATACCACAAAGACCGCTTATTCCAGCTCCCCGGCAGCACCCAGTCCGCCTCTGACCTGACCACCACCTCAGTCCATCTCAAGATGAGCACTTCACACCAGATTCGCCATATCCGCATCACGCCCATTGCCTTCCGTGATCCGCCGCTGCTCAATGCGGCCGGCATTCACGAGCCCTGGGCGCTGCGCTCCATCATCGAGATCGAAACGGCATCGGGGCTGGTCGGCATCAACGAAAGCTATGGCGATCTGCCCATGCTGGAGGCTCTGGCCAAGGTGGCCCCGGCCCTGGTCGGCCTGTCACCCTGGGCGCTCAACGAAATGGAAGTGCGCGTCGCCGCACTGGTCACTCCGCCCAGGCTGACGGCCTCGGAATTCCTGGGCCAGCAGGTGTCGCTGGCACCGGGCACCCATGTGTCCAAGACCGTGGCCAAGGTAGTCAGCGCCTTCGAGGTCGCCATGCTGGACCTGCAAGGCCAGATGGCCCAGGCCCCCATCGTCGATCTGCTGGGTGGCGCAGCACGCGATCGCGTGCCGTTCTCGGCCTATCTGTTCTACAAGTACGCCGAGCATGTGGACCAGCCTTACGCCCCCGACGCCTGGGGCGAAGCGCTGCAGCCGCAGCAACTGGTGGCTCAGGCCCGGCGCATGATCGACCAGTATGGTTTTCAGAGCATCAAGCTCAAGGCCGGCACGCTGCCGCCCGAGCAAGAGGCCGCAGGCATCTTGGCACTGGCCGAGGCTTTCCCGGGCCTGCCGCTGCGTATCGACCCCAACGGAAACTGGACCGTGGAGACCAGCCTGAAGATCGTGCAGAAACTGCGCGGCGTGCTCGAATATTACGAAGACCCGGCCCCCGGCCTAGACGGCATGGCAGCCGTGGCGCGCGAGTGCGAGGTGCCGCTGGCCACCAATATGGTGGTGACGGACTTTGCCGAATTCCGCCGCAATGCCGACATGGGCTGCCCCGTGAAGATCGTGCTCAGCGACCACCATTACTGGGGCGGGCTGCGCGCCACGCAGCGCCTGTCCACCTTGTGCCGCACCTTCGATCTGGGCCTGTCCATGCATAGCAACTCCCATCTAGGCGTGAGCCTCGTGGCCATGACGCATTTGTGCGCCAGCGTGCCCCTGCTGACCTATGCCTGCGACACCCACTACCCCTGGCAGGACGAAGAGGTAGTCGAAGGCGGCCGCCTGCAATTCGAGCAAGGCAGCCTGCGCGTGCCCACCACGCCGGGCCTGGGCGTGACGCTGGACCGCGAAGCCCTAGCCCGCCTGCACGACAACTATCTGCACTGCGGTATCCGCAACCGCGATGACCTGGGGCAGATGCGCAAATACGACCCGTCCTTCACGGGCAAGCAGCCCCGTTTCTAAGCCCCTCATCCACAGCGCAAGAAGACGCTTTCGACCAACCGGAGACAACCACCATGCAACGCCGCACACTGATCCAACGCACTCTCGCCGCCAGCACCCTGCTGCTCGGCGCACCACTTGTTGCCACGCCCGCCCTGGCTCAGGGCAACTGGCCTACGGGCAAGCCCATCATTTACATGGTGCCCTTTCCGCCCGGCGGCAATACCGACACCCTGGCGCGCGTGATTTCCCAGTCTCTGGGCAAAGCGCTAGGCACCTCGGTGGTCATAGAAAACAAGGGCGGAGCCGGAGGCAGCGTGGGCTCGGCCCTGGCCGCGCGCGCACCAGCCGACGGCTACACCATTCTCGGCGGCACCATCAGCTCGCATGCCATCAATGTGAGCTTGTATTCCAAGCTGGACTACGACCCCGTCAAGTCATTCACGCCAGTGGCCATGCTGGGTTCGGGCCCGCTGGTCCTCGTGGTGCCGGCTTCCAGCCCCTACAAGACGCTGGCCGACGTACTGGCCGCCAGCAAGGCCAAGGCGAGCGCGGGCGGTTTGTCTTCGGCCTCGCCCGGCAGCGGTACCTCCAACCACATGGCACTGGAGCTGCTGGCCTACCAGACTGGTGTCAAGTTCACGCATGTGCCCTACAAGGGCAGCGGCCCGGCCGTTCAGGACGTAATCGGCGGACAGGTGGACATGATGTTCGACACCGCGCTGGTGGTCGGTCCGCATATCCAGTCCGGCAAGCTGCGCCCCATCGCCGTGAGCAGTTCCAAGCGCCTGGAATCATTGCCCGATGTGCCCACCATTGCCGAGGCCGGCGAAAAAGGTTTCGACATGAGCTCCTGGCAAGCCGTGTTCGCACCGGCAGGAACGCCCAAGCCCGTCGTGGATCGCCTGCATGCCGAGATCATGAAGATCGTCGCCACCCCCGAAGTCCAGGCCCGCCTCAAGAACTTCGGCATGCTGCCTTCCAGCATGACGCCAGCTGAGCTGGCCGACTACCAGAAGGCCGAAGTGGCCAAGTGGGCCAAGGTGATCAAGGCAGCCGGAATAAAAGCAGAGTGACACCCCCTGAGCGGCTTGCGCCGCTTCCCCCTCTTTGCTCGCTGCGCGAGGTAGGGGGACGACGCCCTCGCCCCGAGGCGGCTCTTGCTCGGCGTCCCTGTGTTGGGCCGCGCCGGTTGCATGGAGCGCACCAGGCGGGCAGCGAAATAGAAAACCGAGACGAGATTGCCATGAGTACCCCTGCCCCACTTTCCATCAGCATGCACCCTGCCGACAACGTGGCCATCATCGCCAATGACGGCGGCCTGCCTGCCGGCACCGTGCTGCCCAGTGGCCTGGAGCTGCTCGACAAGGTTCCGCAGGCCCACAAGGTGGCGCTGGTGGACATTCCCGAGGGCGGTGCGATACGCCGCTACAACGTGGTCATAGGCTATGCACTCAAGCCCATTCCGGCCGGCAGCTGGGTGCACGAGCGCTTGCTGCAGATGCCTGAGGCGCGCTCGCTGGAAGGCCTGCCCATTGCCACGGTCAAGCCGCCCGACTTGTTGCCGCTTGAGGGCTATACCTTCGAGGGCTACCGCAATGCCAACGGCACGGTGGGGACGCGCAACATCCTGGCCATTACCACCACGGTGCAATGCGTGGCCGGTGTGCTTGACTTTGCTGTGAGCCGCATCAAGGCCGAGTTGCTGCCGCGCTATCCGAACGTCGATGACGTGGTCGGACTGGAGCACAGCTACGGCTGCGGCGTGGCCATCGACGCCGTGGGTGCCGAGATTCCGCAGCGCACGCTGCGCAACATCAGCCACAACCCGAATTTTGGCGGCGAGGTGATGGTGGTCAGCCTGGGTTGCGAGAAGCTGCAGCCAGAACGCCTGCTGCCGCCGGGCAGTTTTCCCATCGTCGATGAACGCGAACCAGAGCTGGATGTCGTCTGCCTGCAGGACGAGGCCCACGTGGGCTTTATGTCCATGATCGACTCCATCATGGAACGTGCCAAGGCCCATCTGGAGCGGCTCAATGCGCGCCAGCGCGAGACCGTGCCTGCCAGCACACTGGTCGTGGGTGTGCAATGCGGCGGCAGCGATGCCTTCAGCGGCGTCACGGCCAACCCGGCCGTGGGTTTTTGCACCGACTTGCTGGTGCGTGCTGGTGCCACCGTGATGTTCAGCGAGGTGACCGAGGTGCGCGATGGCATTGACCAACTGACCTCGCGCGCATCTAGCCCCGAAGTGGCCGAGGCCATGATCGAAGAGATGGCCTGGTATGACGCCTATCTCGACAAGGGCAAGGTGGACCGCAGCGCCAACACCACGCCGGGCAATAAGAAAGGCGGCCTCTCCAACATCGTCGAAAAGGCCATGGGCTCCATCATCAAGAGCGGCACCGCCCCCATCACGGGCGTGTTGTCGCCGGGCCAAAGGCTGTCGGATCGCTGCATCGCAAGCGGTCTGGTCTATGCGGCCACACCTGCTAGCGACTTTATCTGCGGCACGCTGCAACTGGCGGCCGGGATGAATCTACATGTCTTCACCACGGGCCGAGGTACACCTTACGGCCTGGCTCAGGTTCCGGTGATCAAGGTCGCCACGCGCAGCGATCTGGCGCGCCGCTGGCATGACCTGATGGATGTGAATGCCGGGCGCATTGCCGACGGCCAAGCCACCATCGAAGAGATAGGCTGGGAAATGTTCAGGCTGATGCTGGACGTGGCCAGCGGCAGAAAGAAGACTTGGGCAGAGCAGTGGAAGTTGCACAACGCCCTGGTGCTGTTCAACCCCGCGCCGGTGACCTGAAGCAGCCCAACGCATCACGCTTCTGAATCTGTAGCGCGCCATGCAATCCCTGTCTTGGCTACAGGCCAGAAACATAAAAAAACGCTGCCTAGGCAGCGTTTTCTATTTGGAACTTCGGTCTGCGATCATGCTTGCATGGAGCCCGTCTGCAGGTAGCGCTGATGCCAGGCATAGGCCTCGCCCAGCAGATGTGGCGTGTGCTTTCCTGGCGCATCGCAAAGAGCGCGCTCCAGGTAGTCCGTCATCGCATCCTTGTAGCTGGGGTGCACGCATTTTTCGATGATGAGGCGCGCACGCTGCACAGGGGCCAGACCGCGCAAGTCGGCCAGACCTTGCTCGGTCACCACAATCTGCACATCGTGCTCGGTGTGATCGACGTGGGACACCATGGGTACGATGCAGCTGATCTTGCCGTCCTTGGCCGTCGATGGCGTCATAAAGATGGACAGATAAGCGTTGCGTGCAAAGTCGCCGCTGCCGCCAATGCCGTTCATGATGGACGAGCCCATGACATGCGTGCTGTTCACGTTGCCATACATATCAGCTTCGATCAGCGCGTTCATGGAGATCAAGCCCATGCGGCGGATCAGCTCGGGGTGGTTCGATATCTCCTGCGGGCGCAGCATGATGCGCTGACGGTAGAACTCGATATTGGCCAGAAACCTCTCCATGGCCTCGGGACTGAGCGCCAGAGAGGTGGTGGATGCGGTATCGAGCTTGCCGGATTCCAGCATGTCCAGCATGCCGTCTTGCAGCACTTCGGTATAGGCGTTCAGGTGGTCGAACGGGCCCTTGTTCAGGCCAGCCAGCACGGCGTTGGCGATATTGCCCACGCCGGACTGCAGCGGCAGCAGTTCAGGCGGCAAGCGGCCCACCTTCACCTCGTTCTGCAGAAAATCGATGATGTTTTCGACAATGCGCTGTGAATCCACATCGGGCGCCGTAAAGGCTGCCAGCTTGTCGCGCTGCTGCGTAGGCACCACGGCAATCACTTTGCTCAAATCGCAGTGCAGATACGGGTCGCCAATGCGGTCAAACGGGTGTTCCATGGGGATGGGCTTGCGCTTGGGCGGAACGGCAGCGCCGTAGTAGATGTCGTGCATGCCTTCCAGCTCGGCGGGCTGGGCGCTGTTGACTTCCAGAATGATCTTGTCGGCCTGCTCCAGCCAGGTCTTGTTATTGCCCACCGAGGTGGATGGAATCAGGCGGCCATCGGGCAAGATTCCAGCGACCTCAATCACCGCCACATCAAGGTGACCGAGGAAGCCAAACCACACGTACTGCGCCACGTGCGACAGATGAATGTCCACGTATTGCATGCGCCCGTCATTGATTTCTTTGCGCACCGTAGGGTCGGACTGGTAGGGCAGGCGGCGCTCAATGCCGTGCACCTTGGCCAGCGCTCCATCGAGCTCAGGCGAGGTGGATGCCCCCGTCCACAGGCTGATGCGAAAGTTGCCGCCGTTGGCGTTCTGCGCTTCAATGCGTCGCGCCAGCGCCTGGGGCACGGACTTGGGGGCACCCGCGGGGGTGAAGCCGCTCATGCCCAGTGTCATGCCAGATTCGATCAGGCTAGCCGCTTCATCGGCGGTCATGATACGTTCACGCAGCGCAGGGCAGAGCACGCGATCCGCTGGGGAGGCTTGGGTGAATGTGGTGTGCATGGAGGTGTGTCTCATCGCCTCGACCATTGCTGGCGGACTTTTTTGTAGCTATTGGGTTGCAATTTGATTGATGCAGGCCCGGATTGAACTACATCACGCGGCAGTGCGCCAGCGTAGGCGACTAGCGTAAACACCGATGCGTTTTCAGCGAAAAACTGGATGTGACTTTTTCTATTTCAAAAATGTGAGCACTACTCTCAATAAGAAAAGGAGCTACGCTCTAAAACTGCACCAACCACTTGCCATGTCAATTTCATTGCATTGAAAACACGAAATGCAAAAATAATTGCAACCATTGCGCCCCAGCAGACATAGGCTGACACAAGCCCTCACTCTCGACACCCAGAATTCATCCCATGGCTTATGAAACCTCCGGCTGGAAACACCGACTGCAGCGACTGACCCACGCGCTGCAGCCGCTGATCGATTCCGTGCAGCTCTGGCTGCAGGCCGATGGTCTGCGCATGAGCGCAGCCATGTCGTTCTACGGCATGCTCAGCCTGGCCCCCCTGCTACTGGCCGTGGTGGGCCTGCTGGGCTGGTGGCTGGACCGCAGCTACGTGGAAAGCACGTTGATCAGCCAGATACAGGGAGTGGTCGGGGAGCGCGCGGCACAGGTCGTCAAGAGCGCACTGACCAGCGCCCAGAATGCCCATCAGGGCTCGCTCGCATCCATACTGGGACTGGTGACGATGCTCTCGGGCGCAACCGGTGTGTTTGTGGAACTGCAGGCCTCGCTGGACAAGCTCTGGTCCATGGGCGAAGAACCCCGTCCGCAAGATAACCGGCCATGGTGGGGCATGGCCATCTCGCGCCTGTGGGGGCTGAGCTATGTGGTGGGGCTGGGCTTTTTGCTGCTGGTGTCCATGGTGCTGTCCACTGCCATTCAAATGGTCACCAAATGGGCCAGCGATGAGCTGCAGTTCATCCCACTGGGCCCGGTAATGGGGCTGATCAACGAGAGCCTTTCCTTTGGCATTTCCGCTCTGCTGTTCTGGGGGCTGATGCGCATGGGCCGGGGCATCAAGCCCAGCACCCGGTACCTGCTGCTGGGCTCGCTGATGGGCGCGGCCCTGTTCACCATAGGCAAGCAGGCGCTGGCCTGGTATCTGTCCACCGCCGCCGTGGTCTCGGCCTATGGCGCAGCAGGCTCGCTGGTGGTGGTGCTGATGTGGTTTTACTTCACCTCTGCCATCTTGCTGTTTGCAGCTGCCACGGCCAAGGCCTGCAGCAAGGCCAGTGTGAAGATCAGCATGCCGTTCGCACCACGGCGCAGGTCAGGGCAGGCCCAGCTCATGGACGTGAGCAATCTGCCGGACAACGCCGGGGAAAATATATAAATTGGCCTCCAGCGCTTATGTAGATTGCGGCATGCGCTATCAATTTATGCAATTTCACTCACCAACAAAAAAGGCCTGCAGATGCAGGCCTTTTGCTTGGGGAAAGCAGAGCTTACTTTTCCACAAACGCGCGTTCAACAACAAAGTCGCCGGGCGTAGTGGTGTTGCCTTCCTTGAAGCCGCGGTGCTCCAGCAGCTCCTTGAGTTCGGACAGCATGGCGGGGCTGCCGCACAGCATGACGCGATCGGTCTCAGGGTTCAGATCAGGCAGGCCCAGGTTTTGCGGGAAGGTGCCGTTGTTGATCTGCGTGGAGATACGGCCTTGGTTACGGAAAGGCTCGCGCGTCACCGTAGGGTAGTAGTGCAGCTTGCCCTTGACGATTTCGCCCAGGAACTCGTGCTCAGGCAGTTCCTTCTCAAACAGCTCCTGGTAGGCCAACTCTTCGACCTGACGCACGCCGTGTACCACGACCACGTTGTCAAAACGCTCGTAAGTCTCGGGGTCGCGGGCCACGGCCAGCCAGGGTGCCAGGCCAGTGCCGGTGCCAATCAGGTACAGGTTCTTGCCGGGCAGCAGATAGTCGATCAGCAGCGTGCCTGTGGGCTTTTTACCCACGATGACGGTGTCGCCTACCTGGATGTTTTGCAGCTTGGAGGTCAGGGGGCCTTCAGGCACCTTGATCGACAGGAACTCCAGATGCTCTTCGTAGTTAGGGCTGGCAATGGAGTAAGCACGCAGCAGGTTTTTGCCATCGACCTTCAGACCAATCATGGTGAAGTGGCCGTTGGAGAAGCGCAGCGACGTGTCGCGGGTTGTCGTGAAGGAGAAAAGACGGTCGGTCCAGTGGTGAACCGACAGCACGCGTTCTTCGAGAAAAGCACTCATGGTCGTCTACACAAAAATATGAATTCGGGACAAACAATGCCCGCTGTTGCTGGGATGCCCGGCAGATATGCCATGAAGACATGCGGTGGCGAACGCTGCTTGCAGAGTGAACTGCCTAACAGCTGCGGCTGCCGATTGCCAAGCGGGACAAGACCTATATTGTCGGATAAATGGCAGCAAACAGGTACATTGCGCTTCAATGTCTTGATACTGATTAGTGATAAGGAGAATGACGATGCGGTTTCTTATGACTTTGCGTTTTAGCGCAGTGGCACCCGCTCTGGCATTGGCCGCCGCGCCCGTGTGGGCCCAGGGGGTCATCAAGATCGGGGAAATCAACAGCTACAAGGCCCAGCCCGCGTTCCTGGAGCCCTACAAAAAAGGCATGGAGCTGGCCGTGGAGCAGGTCAACGCCGCAGGCGGTGTGGGCGGCAAAAAGCTGCAGCTGATCGTGCGTGATGACAACGCCACCCCCGGCGATGCCGTGCGTGCCGCCGAGGAGCTGTACGCCCGCGAGAAGATTGATGTGCTGACTGGCAGCTTTCTCTCCCACGTGGGTCTGGCGCTGACGGATTACGCCAAGCAGAAGAAGCGCTTCTTCCTTGCTTCCGAGCCGCTGACGGACAAAATCGTCTGGGCCGACGGCAATCACTACACCTACCGTCTGCGCGGCTCCACCTATATGCAGACCGCCATGCTGGTGGAGGAAGCGCTCAAGCTCAAGAAAAAGCGCTGGGCCATCGTCTACCCCAACTACGAATACGGCCAATCCGCCATCGCCACCTTCAAGACACTGATGAAGGCCAAGCAGCCAGATATCGAGTTTGTGGCCGAGCAAGCCCCTGCGCTGGGCAAGATTGATGCGGGTTCTGTCGTTCAAGCTTTGGCTGACTCCAAGCCAGACGCCATCTTCAACGTGCTGTTTGCCACCGATCTGGGCAAGTTTGTGCGTGAGGGCAATACCCGCGGCCTGTTCAAAGGCCGCGAGGTGGTGGGCCTGCTGACGGCAGAGCCCGAATATCTGGACCCACTCAAGAAAGAAGCACCACTAGGCTGGACCGTGACTGGCTACCCCTGGTACTCCATCAAGACGCCCGAGCACGCCGCGTTTCTGAAGGCCTATCAGGCCAAGTACAAGGACTACCCGCGTCTGGGCACCATCGTGGGCTACAACGCCATCCAGTCGATTGCGGCAGGCCTGCGCAAGACCGGCGGCGATGCCGATACCGAAAAGCTGATTGCCGCCTTCAAGGGGCTGGAAGTCTCCACCCCCTTCGGCCCTATCACCTATCGTGCGCAAGACAACCAATCCACCATGGGAGCTTATGTCGGCAAGACTGCCTATGACGAGAAGCTCAAGCGCGGTGTACTGGTCAGCTACCGTTATGCCGACGGCAAAAACTACCAGCCCAGCGATGAAGAAGTAAAGAAGCTGCGCCCCGCAACGGCGAACTGATTACGCTTGGGCGAAAATACCGGGCCACCTGCAATCACGCAGGTGGCTTTTTTCATCTCTGAAATCACGATGTCGAGCTTCAGGAGCTACGCAGCATGAGTGCATCCGGCCTGTTGGCCCAGTTGTTGAACGGTCTGGCCAGCGCATCGTCGCTGTTTTTGGTGTCTGTGGGCTTGTCGCTGATTTTTGGCGTCACCCGCACCATCAACTTTGCCCACGGCTCGTTCTACATGCTGGGCGCCTTCATCGCGTACAGCAGCGTGGATGTGCTCTCGCCCCATATCGGCTTCTGGCCCGCGCTGTTGCTGGCTCCGCTGGTCTGCGGTCTGCTGGGTGCACTCACCGAAATGCTGTTGCTGCGCCGCATCTATCAAGCGCCCGAGCTGTTCCAGCTGCTGGCCACGTTTGCGCTGGTGCTGGTCATCAAAGATGCATCGCTGTGGCTGTGGGGGCCTGAAGAGTTGTTCGGCCCGCGTGCGCAGGGCATGGAAGACTCTGTTGAAATTCTGGGCCGCCAGTTCCCGACCTACGATCTATTTTTGATAGCTGTTGGCCCTTGCGTATTGCTGGGTCTGACGCTTTTGCTCACTAAAACCCGCTTTGGCACGCTGGTGCGTGCCGCCACGCAAGACCGAGAAATGGTGGGCGCTTTAGGCGTCAATCAGGCGTGGTTGTTTACCTCCGTTTTTGCGCTGGGCACGCTGCTGGCAGGCCTTGCTGGCGCGCTGCAACTGCCGCGCGAGCCTG
Organism: Comamonas sp.; assembly: GCF_036643215.1. Lineage (GTDB taxonomy): Bacteria > Pseudomonadota > Gammaproteobacteria > Burkholderiales > Burkholderiaceae_C > Comamonas. Next base: position 78,458 of record NZ_JAVXSJ010000007.1, read on the forward strand.
CCAGTCTTGAGATGGACATGACCACCATTGGCGCGGCCTTTGTGATTGTGGTCGTGGGCGGCATGGGCAGCATTCCCGGTGCCTTCATCGCCGCGCTGCTGGTGGCTGAACTCAAAGCGGTGTGCATCTGGCTGGGTGTGCAGGAGATTGCAGGGGTGGAAATTTCGTTTTCCAAACTCACGCTAGTGGTGGAATTTCTCGTCATGGCCGTGGTGCTGATCTGGCGGCCCTGGGGTCTGCTGGGCAAGCCACAAGCACTGGCTCGCAGCGGCGGCCAGCCCGAACAACCGCTGCGCGCCGCAGGCCGTGGCGCATCTGCTGCATGGCTGGCCCTGCTGGCTGCACTGGTGCTGCTGCCGCTGGCCTTTGGCAACGAAGCCAGCTACACCACCGTGCTGCTGACCGACATCTTTGTCGCCGCACTGTTTGCGGCCAGCTTGCACTTCATCCTCGGCCCCGGCGGCATGCACTCGTTTGGCCATGCGGCCTACTTCGGGCTGGGGGCCTATGGCGCGGCACTGCTGGTGCGCCAGCTCAACCTGCCCATGGAAGCCGCGCTGCTGCTGGGCCCGCTGGTGGCCGCTGCCGGAGCCCTGCTCTACGGCTGGTTCTGCGTGAGGCTGTCAGGCGTGTACCTGACCATGCTGACACTGGCCTTTGCCCAGATCAGCTGGGCCATCGTCTTTCAGTGGGATGACTTCACGGGCGGCAGCAATGGCGTGACCGGCGTCTGGCCCCCTGAATGGGCATCGCAAGGCGCTGCGTTTTACTGGCTGGCTTTGGGCGTGTGCGCAATCGGTCTGTACCTGCTGCGCCGCATCTTGTTCTCACCGCTGGGTTACGCACTGCGCGCCACGCGAGATTCAGCCCTACGCGCTGACGCCATTGGCATCGACGTGCGCCGCGTGCAGTGGACGGCGTTTGTCATCTCCGGCCTGTTTGCAGGCCTTGCGGGCGCGCTGTTCGCCTTCAGCAAGGGCGGCGTGGCGCCTGACTCCATGTCCGTCACCAAGTCGGTGGATAGCCTGGTCATGGTGCTGCTGGGCGGCGTGCAGACGCTGGCTGGCCCCGTGGTCGGGGCAGCGGCCTTCACCTGGCTGCACGACACCGTGGCCCGCAACACCGAATACTGGCGCGCGCTGATGGGCGCAACCATGCTGGTTCTGGTGCTGCTGGCACCCCAGGGGATTGCGGGTTATGCGCAGGCACTGTGGGCGCGCATAGCTCCTAAAAACAAAGCAGAGGTCGCACCATGAGCCTGCTGCAAATACAGAACATCAGCAAAGCCTTTGGCGGCGTGAAAGCCGTGCAGAACGTCTCGTTCAGCCTGCAAGCCGGTGAGTTGCTGGCACTCATCGGCCCCAACGGCGCGGGCAAGAGCACCACGTTCAACATGGTGGGCGGGCAACTTGCGCCTGACAGCGGCGCGGTGCTGCTGAACGGCCAGCCCATCACCGGCCTGCCACCGCGCACCATCTGGCGCCGTGGGGTGGGTCGTACGTTCCAGATTGCGCAGACGTTTACCTCGCTCACTGTCGCAGAAAATGTGCAGATGGCATTGCTGTCAGCAGACCGAAAAATCTTCAGCTGGTGGCACCGCGCCGCCAGCCACCGCCGCGCTGAGGCGATGGCCCTGCTGGAACAAGTGGGTATGACGGCACAGGCCGACCGTGCTTGCAGCGCGCTTGCATACGGTGATGTGAAGCGGGTGGAACTGGCCATGGCCCTGGCCCATGCGCCCCAGTTGCTGCTGATGGACGAGCCCACCGCCGGCATGGCCCCGGGCGAGCGCGTCGCCCTGATGCAGCTGGCCCGCCGCATCGCGCAGGAGCGGCAGATGGGCGTGCTGTTTACCGAGCACAGCATGGACGTGGTGTTCGGCCAGGCCGACCGCGTGGCCGTGCTGGTGCGTGGCCAGTTGCTGGCGGAAGGTACACCACAAGCCATTCGCGCTGACGAGCGTGTGCAACAGGCTTATCTGGGTACAGGCCTCGTACTGGAAAAGCAAAAATGAATCAAATACATAGCAGCCAGCGATTGACGGGCAAGGGGCAGAGCCAGAAATTGCTTGAAGTTCAGCACCTCAACGCCTGGTATGGTGCCGCCCATATCCTGCACGGCGTGAGCCTGAGTGTGGGCCGTGGCGAAGTCGTGGCCCTGATGGGCCGCAACGGCGCGGGCAAATCCACCACACTCAAAAGCATTGCCGCACTGGTGCCGCGACGCGAGGGGCAGATGGACTTCATGGGCGAGTCGATCGCTAAAAAAGCATCGCACCAGATTGCCCAGCGCGGTTTGGGCTACGTGCCCGAAGACCGCCGCATTTTTACCGAACTGACGGTGCTGGAGAACCTCGAAGTCGGCCGCCAAAAGCAGCGCCAGTGGCCTGATGGAGCTGACGTGCCGCACTGGACGCCCGAGAAGCTGTTCACGCTTTTCCCCAATCTGGGTGAAATGCCGGATCGCCTTGGCGGCCGCATGAGCGGCGGCGAGCAGCAGATGCTGAGCGTGGCCCGCACGCTGATGGGCCAGCCTTATCTGGTGCTGCTCGATGAACCCTCCGAAGGCGTGGCCCCACTGATCGTCGAGCAGATGGCCCGCACGATTCTGGAGCTGAAAGCGCAGGGCATTGGCATCTTGCTCAGCGAGCAAAACCTGCCGTTTGCCGAAGTCGTGGCTGACCGTGCCTATGTGCTGGAAAAAGGGCAGATCGTGCACCAGGCCAGCATGGCCGATCTGGCGAGCGACAAGGCGGTGCGCCAGCAGTATCTGGGCGTTTGAAGACAAGTCTCAGCGCACCTGAAGCAGCGGCGTCAAAGCCTGCAGCAGCGCCGAGCGCTGCAAGCTGCTGGGCAGCAGATAACGCCCGCCCAGCACAGGCAGGTCCAGCTGTGTGAACAGGACCTCCAGATTCACGCCTGCCTGCATCCAGGCCTGCCAGACCAAGGTGGTGCAGTAAATGCTCTGCTCCGAGCCCTGCAACTGAAAAGGCTGGCCCTGCTGCGCTAGAGCCCATTCCAGAGCCTGCTGACGAGCACCGCGACCTACGGCAACCCGATAGAGCCGGTAGGCCTGGGTACGTTGTGGCTGCAAAAAGAAGTCCAGCGTATCGAGCACCACCGCATCGGGCTGGCCTGGCCGCTCGGAGGGCGTGGCATGCAGCACCTGCCAATGTCCGGATGAGCCGATCAGCATGCCCACATGGCTGAAATCACCGCCATCCACGGCCCGCACCAGATGGCTGACCTGCTCCGTGCCCCGGCGAAAAAGCAGGTCGCCGGCCTCGGCCTGCGGTGGCAACAGCGATACGGCCAGACTCTGGCTGCTCCAGGCCAGCATCGCCAGCAAGGCGAGCATGCCCTGCCGCCTCCGCATCACAGCTGCACTTTCCAGACACCGTCTTCCTGGACCAGATTGATGCGCTCGCGACGGGTGCTGCCATTGCCATACGTGACCAGCACCCGAAGCTTTGTGACCTGATCATCGGCGGAAAATGTCCGCTCCACCACCTCCACCTTGGCCATGCCACCCTTGGAGTCGATCAATCCCTTGGCACCCGCCAGCATGCGGCGCAGCTTGTAGTCAAAGCTCGCCAGCTGCTCCTTGGAAATATAGCGCGCCGAGATCAGGGCAATACAGCCATCGAAGTCTCCAGCGGCCATCAAGCGATAAAAGCGCTGAATCAGCGCATCCTGGCTTTGTTCAGGGGTGGTCGTGGCGCAGGCCGAAAGGCCCGACACCAGAGGAAACGAGAAAGCGAGAAACAGACAGGAGCGGCGGGAGGCGCAAGTAGTAGCAGACACGGACCAGGTACAGCAGAAACAAAGAAGGCCGCAGTGTAGACGCCACACCAGTCCTGCTTTTGCGTCTTGTCAGCACACAGGCTTATTCGACGACCACCGCACTGAACTCTGGCGGCGCGCCAAAGTAGGCGCGTGGTGATGGGGGCTGGGCACCATCCACATCCTGCACGCCATACTGGCTGGCCAGCTCTGAGGTGTAGAACACGCCGCCAGAGCGTTTGCTCAAACAGTCTGCATCGTCATGCAGGGCCAGCACCACGCGGCCAATGAATTGCGGGGTTTCCGCAGTGTCAAAGCTGTCGCCGTATTTATCGGGCTCTGCCGCGCACACACGCTCTGAACGCTCGGTTTTAACGAGGCCGGGCCACAGCGCCACCACGCTGACGCCCTCGGGCTTGAAGTCGTAGGCCATGTCAAAAGTCATCTTGTCCGCACCGGCCTTGCCTGCGCCATAAGCCGGGCCGTGCATATAGCAGCGACTGCCTGCGGAAGAGATATTGATCACAAGCCCCCGCGCCGCAATCAGCAAGTCTGCGGCGTAATGGCAGGCCACATAGCTGGAGCGCAGGCCCACGTCGAGCAGGGATGTCATGGTCAGCGGCTTTTTCCAGAACGGGCCGACTTCGGTCAGCTGATCGGGAATGGCAATCGCGCTGTTGACCAGAATGTCCAGCCGTCCATGCTCACGGCGCACGCGCTCGAACAGGGCTGCGACCTGCGCATCGTCGCCATGGTCACAGGCCACGGCAATGCCGGTGCCGCCGACTGCCGTCACATCCGCCGCCGTCTGGCCCACGGTGCCAGGCAGGGGTGAGTCGCCCTCTTTCACGCTGCGCCCCGTCACATACACCACCCCACCCGCGGCGCCCAGCGCCAGCGCCACACCGCGGCCTACGCCACGGCTGGCACCCGTCACCACACAGATCAATGCCTTGCTCATCCCATGTCTCCGTCTTGTTATGGATAGGATGAATTTGGGTCAAGCCATGGCTGCTGGCTACGTCTGTACAGACTAGAGGTAACTCACAGTCAAAACACGGTTTTGCACAATGCAATCAAGCGCAGGCAGCTACACTTTTTGAAGTGATTGCTGTAATTCCTGAGCCAGCGTCTGCACCAGTTCTGCAGCAGGCATGGCTCGCACCAGCGGAGCGCCCTGACCCGCCCAGTGCGCGGCGTAATCGCTGCTGTTTTGCCCGCTGGCTGCCTGATGCAGCGCCTTACCCGCGTCATAAACCATGGGGTAGGCAGGCAAAGGCTGACCATACTCGCGGCCCAGCTGGTGCAGGCGGTTGAACATGCCGCGTGCTGGACGCCCCGAAATGGCGGCGGTAATGGCGGTGTGATGGGCATCCGGCCCCTGCAACTGCGAGCGATAAGCGGGGCTGGCGGCGGACTCCGGGCACAAAATAAATGCTGTGCCCATTTGCACGGCGCAAGCACCCAGCTCCAGCGCTGCAGCAATGCCTGCGCCATTCATGATGCCGCCCGCAGCCACCACGGGCAGATGGCATTCGCGCGCCAGAATCTGCACCAGTGCGAAAGTGCCCATCAGCCGATCTTCTTCAGGCACAAAGCTGCCGCGATGACCGCCCGCCTCCATACCCTGCGCCACGATGACATCCACGCCCGCCTGCTCGATCTGGCGTGCTTCATCCAGACTGGTCGCGCAGGCCAGCGTGATGCTGCCTGCAGCGCGCAGCGCGTCGATAAAGTGCTGCTCAGGCAGGCCAAAGTGAAAGCTGACCACCGCAGGCTTCTGGGCCAGCAACATGGCCTGCAGCGATGCATTGCCCACGGCAGAGTCGTAAATGCGGCGCAGGCCCGCAGGCTGGGGCGCTCCCAGACGCGCAAACTCTGGTGCCAGATAGTCAAGCCATGCGGCTTCGCGCTGCACGTCTGCGGCGGCAGTCTGGTGGCAGAACAGATTGACGTTGAATGGGCCGCCGGTCAGCGCCTGTGTCTGCGCAATATGCTGCTGCGCCTGATCAACGCCATAAGCACCAATGCCGACCGAGCCCAGTGCGCCAGCATTGCTGACAGCAGCGGCCAGTTGCGGTGTAGAAGTGCCCGCCATGGGGGCCTGAATAATGGGGTGTTGCAGACCCAGACGGGTCATCCATGCTGCGGTGTTTTTCATTGCATTACTCATCAAAAATCAAACTGTTTGGCTGCGCGCAAGACGGCTGCAGGCCACCAGCAGTGCGCCCAGCGCCAGGGCAGTACAGCCCAGCACAAACAGGCTGCGGTAGCTACCGGTCTGCGCGTAGATAAAGGCCATCAGATAACCCGCCGTGGCCTGCAGCAACGCAAAAGCTGCCGTGGCGTAGCCCCACATTTTCTTGTGCTGAGCAGGACCTATCAATTGCATGAGATAGCCCGAGGTGATGGCCGCCATGCCCGGCGACAGCGCCCCCACCAGAAAGCCCGAAACCGCATGTCCCGCAAACCCCACCCATACCAGCGGCAGGCCAATGGCCACGGCCTTGATGACGTAAGCGCCGGTGGTCGTTCCCCACCAGCCCCAGCGCGTGGCGCAGTAGGCGGCGCACAGCGGCCCTGCCGTGGCACCCAGCCCGAAAAATGCCCACTGCGTGGATGCGTAGCCCGCGCCCAGATTCAGCTCTCGGTCCAGATAGTCCACCCAGAACACGGTGTGCGGCACAAAGCCAAAGGCATCGCAGGTATAGGCAAGGAAGACCAGAATAACGGCTGCACTCCATAGCGACCGAGCGGGCACCGCCACCGCAGCAGTGGGCGTAATGGCAACGGGTGCATGGGGGTGAATTTGGCGCGCCGCGCGCCAGCCAGACCACAGGGCCACGGCGCACAGCGCGGTCAGCGCCCACCACACGGCGCTCAGGCTGCTGCGCGCAAACATGGGCACCAGCGTGGCGGCCAGCAAAGCACCTGCGCCAATGCCGCAAAACATCAGCGGCCCCAGCGTGGCGCGCCGCTGCGGCGCTGCGGCTGACATGGCGACCGATGGGCCCAGCACCATGAGCGCAGCGCCTGCAATGCCAGAGATCAAACGCCAGACAAAGAACAGCGCCATGGGCTGGGGCAGGCTGCACGCGGCAAAGCTCAGCATCACGGCAATCCAGCAAGCCACCAGCACGCGCAGCGCGCCCATGCGCTCTGCCAGTGGCGCGGCGGCCAATGCGCCTATCAAGTAGCCCAATAGGTTGGCAGCGCCCAGATAAGCCACCTGCTCGCCGCTGAACCAGCCGGCATGCACCATTTGCGGCATCAACGCCGTATAGGCAAAGCGGGCCAGCCCCACACCGCTGAGTGTGGCCATGAAGCCGGTGAGTAAAAGAGGGATTTCCTGGCGCTGAATCACAAACTCAATCCTGTAGAAATTGACGGCATGCGTCAAATGCCAAACGTTAACGCAGCAGCCGCATCATCATGCCCAATGATTCAGTGGGTGTTCGCAAAACCTACTGCTGCATCAAGGCGCGGCGGTATTGCAAGGCCTCCGCCACATGCGCTTGCGTGATGAAGTCCGAGCCTGCCAGATCAGCAATGGTGCGCGCCACCTTCAAGGCCCGGTGGGTGCCGCGTGCGGACCAGCCCAGCTTCTCTGCGGCTTTGTGGGCAAAGGCCAGTGCTTGCGGCTCCAGCTGCAGATGTGCATCCAGCTGCGCGCCATGCAACTGGTGGTTGGACGAACCTTGGCGCTGCAAAGCCTTGTCACGCGCCGCGCTGACCCGTTGCTGAACTGCTGCACTGCTCTCGCCCTCAGGCGCGGCCAGCAGCTCTTGCGGCGGCAGGGCCGCGACTTCCACATGCAGATCAATGCGGTCCAGCAACGGCCCGCTGATGCGAGCCTGATAACGCGAGACCTGATCGGGCGTGCAACGGCAGGCCCGCACGCGTGAGCCCCAGTAACCGCAGGGGCAAGGGTTCATGGCAGCGACCAGCTGAAAGCGCGCGGGAAATTCCGCTCGCTGCGCTGCCCGGACCACGGTGATGTGCCCGGTCTCCAGCGGCTCGCGCAAGGCCTCTAAAGCGCTGCGGGCGAATTCAGGCAATTCATCCAGAAACAGCGCTCCGCAATGCGCATAAGAGATTTCACCCGGCTTGGGCGGCGAGCCACCGCCGACCAGCGCCACCGAGCTGGCCGTGTGATGGGGTGAGGCAAAGGGCCGCTGCCGCCATAGATCTGGCGTAAAGCGACCGCTGAGGCTGGCGATGGCGGCGGCCTCCAGTGCTTCTTCATCGGTCATGGCAGGCAGCAAGGCCGCAAAGCGTTGCGCCAGCATTGATTTTCCAGAGCCCGGCGGGCCGATCATCAAGACCCCATGAGCGCCAGCTGCTGCAATTTCAAGAGCACGCTTAGCCTGCATCTGGCCGCGCACTTCGCGCAGGTCCAGCGCTGACGGCGCAGCCACCGCAGGTCTGGATTGCTCCTGTTGCCAGCCACCCAATGCCTCTTCATCGGCTTCGGGTGGCGGCGCATCGTGGGCCATGAACTGCTTGACCACATCCAGCAAATGCCGGGCGCTGAAGACTTCGATGGAAGGAACAAAAGCCGCTTCCTGCGCGCTTTCGGGCGGCAGCACCAGCCGCACGTTGTGCTGCTGGCGTTGCAGAGCCAGCGCCGTCGCCAGCGCGCCGCGTACCGGGCGCAGGGCACCGGTCAAAGACAGTTCGCCCGCAAATTCATAGTCGGCCAGTTTGGCCGCTTCAATCTGCCCACTGGCGGCCAGAATGCCCAGCGCAATCGGCAGGTCGAATCGGCCAGAGTCTTTGGGCAAATCTGCCGGGGCGAGGTTGACGGTGATTCTTTTGTTGTTCGGAAATTCCAGCCCCGCATTCACGATGGCAGCGCGCACGCGCTCCCGGGCTTCTTTGACTTCAATATCAGCCAGGCCCACCAGCGTGAACGACGGCAAGCCGTTGGCCAGATGGACTTCAACCGTAACACTCGGTGCCTGCAAACCGAGCAGGGCACGACTTTGAACCAGAGCCAGACCCATAGGCACCTCGTTGGTGGAACGCGATGCACCAGTATCGCCAAGCCGTGGCAAGGGCGCCAGAGATTGCGGCCATGGCCTGCAGGACACTTCTCACCTGAATTGCACCAAAACAGTGCAATCACAAAGGCTTACGTTAAGAAACATTGGTGCTAAAAATTTAAGCAGCTCCAATTTGGTGCATGGCATTTGCATAGACATCAACAGCCACGTTCATCTTAAATTGATAGCTGCAACCGCTTTTCTGTATTGCGCAAACTGCATAAATCCTCTGAATTTTCAGTGCTTATCCAAGACTTGGCACGGTCCATGCTTTGAAAGATTGTCCAAAAGAATTTTCAAACCGGAGGAACCCTGAATGCCTAGTCCCGCTGCTCGCCGTTTCAAGACTTTCGCCAAGACTGCCGCCCTGGCCTGCGCCGTGATCTCCCCCCTGTGGGCCCATGCGCAACTCACCGCCAACGTGGCGCTGACGACCAACTACAAGTTCCGTGGCCAGGATCAGGACTCCAGCCGCAACAAGGCCGTCAAGCCCGCGCTGCAAGGTGGTTTTGACTACGCGTTTGGCGACAGCGGCTTCTATGTCGGCAACTGGAACTCCTCCGTGGACTGGCTGCCCGGCAACTCGCTGGAAACCGATTTCTACGGTGGCTACAAGTTCAAGGCCGCTGAGGTGGACTGGGACGTGGGCGCGCTGACCTATGTGTACTCGGGCAACGCTAACGGCAACACCACCGAGATCTATGGCTCCGGCACCTACGGTCCGTTCACGGCCAAGTACTCGCACACCGTGTCCAAGGACTATTTCGGCTGGGCGGGCGCCAAGGCGGGCTCTGGCCTGAAGGGCCGCAACAGCGGTTATTTGCAGTTCTCCTACAGCCAGGAAGTCATGCCCAAGGTGACACTGAAAGCTGCAGTTGGTTACACCCATTTCTCCAGCGATATCAAAGACCTGGGTGTACCCAACTATGTGGATTACAGCGTAGGCGGTGCCTATGACCTGGGCGACGGCTTCACTGCAGCAGCCGCAGTGGCCGGTGCCAACAAGAAAGCCTACTTTGGCGATGTAAACAAGGCGCGTCTGATTTTGACGCTCTCCAAGACTTTTTAATTTTTCAGGAGCCCGTCATGAAAATGGTGACTGCCATCATCAAGCCCTTCAAGCTCGACGAAGTGCGTGAAGCCCTCTCTCAAATCGGTGTGCAAGGCATCACCGTGACCGAAGTCAAAGGCTTTGGTCGTCAGAAGGGCCACACAGAGCTGTACCGTGGCGCGGAATATGTCGTGGACTTTCTGCCCAAGCTGAAGATTGAAGCCGCGATTGCCGACGACATGGTGGACGCTGCCATCGAAGCCATCGAAGGCGCAGCACGCACCGGCAAGATCGGTGACGGCAAGATTTTTGTTCAGGCGCTGGAGCAATCAATCCGCATCCGCACAGGAGAAACCGGCGACTCGGCCCTGTAAAGGTCGCCGCCGCTCTGGAACCCGTTTTAGAAAGATTGCCATGACCAAGAAACTTTTAAGTGCAGGCCTTGGATTAGGTCTGCTGGCTGCCAGCGCGACTGGTTTTGCACAGGAAGGTGCTGCCGCGGCCACCGCTGCTGCCCCCGTGGTTGCTGCTGCCGTTGAAGCCGTGCCCACCCTGAGCGCGGGCGATACCGCCTGGATGCTGACCTCCACCATGCTGGTGATCTTGATGGTCATCCCTGGTCTGGCGCTGTTCTACGGCGGTCTGGTGCGCAGCAAGAACATGCTGTCTGTGCTGGCACAGGTGTTTGTGATCTTCTCGCTGATCACCGTGCTGTGGGCCATCTACGGCTACTCGCTGGCCTTTGGCGGCGAAGGCAAGTTCTTCGCCAACTTCGACAAGCTGTTCCTCATAGGCATCACGCCTGACACGCTGTCGTCCATGCTCAAGACCATTCCTGAGTATGTGTTCGTGGCCTTCCAGTCCACCTTCGCCGCCATCACCGTGGCGCTGATCGTGGGAGCCTTTGCCGAGCGCATCAAGTTCGCAGCCGTGATCATCTTCTCCGTGCTGTGGTTCACCTTCAGCTACATCCCCATGGCACACATGGTGTGGGGCGGTGGTCTGCTGGGTGCCGATGGCGCGCTGGACTTTGCCGGTGGCACCGTGGTGCACATCAACGCCGCTGTCGCCGGTCTGGTCGGTGCCTACATGCTGGGCAAGCGCATTGGCTTTGGCAAAGAAGCCCTGCCACCTCACAGCCTGACGCTGACCATGGTGGGTGCATCCCTGCTGTGGGTGGGCTGGTTCGGCTTCAACGCCGGCTCCGCCGGTGCCGCCAACGGCATTGCGGGTCTGGCCTTCATCAACACCATTCTGGCCACTGGCGCAGCCGCCATTGCCTGGATTACCGCTGAAGCGCTGCACCGCGGCAAAGCTTCCATGCTGGGTGCTGCCTCGGGTGCGGTGGCTGGTCTGGTGACAATCACGCCTGCCGCTGGCTTTGTCGGCCCCATGGGCTCCATCGTCATGGGCATCATCGCCGGCCCTCTGTGCTTGTGGGGTGTTTCGGGTCTTAAGCGCCTGCTGAAGGTGGACGATGTCTGCGACGTCTTCGGCGTGCACGGTGTGGGCGGTATTCTGGGTGCCATCCTGACCGGCGTGTTCTGCGCCAAGGGTCTGGGCGGTATCGAGCCCGAAGGCTACAACATGGCTCACCAAGTGTGGGTGCAGGTCGAGAGCGTGCTGGTGACCATCGTCTGGTCGGGTGTTGTCTCCTTCGTGGCCTACAAGATTGCAGATCTGACAGTCGGCCTGCGTGTCTCCGAAGAGTCGGAACGCCAGGGTCTGGACATCACCTCGCATGGAGAAGTCGCCTATACACGCTAACCCCCAGAGGCGCTAACGGTCTCTTTCAACGGGTTCAGTTTCATTACGTTGCCCCGCAGTGCAAGCTGCGGGGCTTTTTTATTCACACCTGCTTTTCAAAAAAATCAAAAGCGATGCACGGCTGACAGGCAGGTACCCCAGCTACCATGCAAGCCATGGATTCAGCCACCCGCCCCATCAAAGACATCAGCGACCGCATACGCGCCGCTGCCAGTGACAAGACCCCGCTTCGCATCTGCGGTGGCGGCAGCAAAGACTTCTATGGCCTGCGCCTGCAGGGCGAGCCGCTTTCTACACGCGCCCTCAGCGGCATCGTCAGCTACGAGCCCAGCGAGCTGGTCGTTACCGCGCTGGCCGGCACACCGCTGGTGGAGCTGGAAGCTCTGCTCGCAAGCCAGGGCCAGTGTCTGGCCTTTGAGCCACCGCACTTTGGCGCAGCCAGCACCGTGGGCGGCATGGTGGCCGCCGGTCTGTCCGGCCCCGCGCGTGCCAATGTGGGAGCGGTGCGAGACTTTGTGCTGGGGCTGGAGATGATCAACGGCCAGGGCGAGGTGCTGCGCTACGGCGGCCAGGTCATGAAGAACGTGGCGGGTTACGACGTATCCCGCCTCATGGCAGGCAGCTGGGGCACGCTGGGGGTGATTACCGAAGTCAGCCTCAAAGTGCTGCCCGTGGCACCGGCCGAGGCCACACTGCGCTTTGATAGCTGCAGCCAGAAGCAGGCGCTGGACTGGCTCAACCACTGGGGCGGCCAGCCACTGCCGCTGAACGCCAGCAACTGGCTGGAGGAAGATGGCAAAGGCACGCTGTACCTGCGCCTGCGCGGTGCGCGTGCTGCCGTGCAGGCCGCCACTTTGCGACTGGGAGGCGAGCGGCTCGATAGCGATGCAAACCGTGAAGTTCTGGCGGCAGACTGGAACGCCAGCCGCGACCTGAGCCTGCCGTGGTTTCAGCAGCGCGCTGCCGACCATTGCCTGTGGCGTTTGTCCGTGCCCGCCGCCAATGCGCCGCTGCAACTGCCAGCAGAAGCCAAAGGCCCGTTCATCGACTGGCATGGCGCACAGCGCTGGGTACAGGCGCCGCGCTCGTCAGCGGAGGCGTTGCAGCAACTGGCCCATGAAGCAGGCGGTTCCGCTTCTCTTTTAAGAGCTGAAAGCGCAAGCGAGATAAGCGCTACAAGCGATTTTGATACTTACGCACAAAGCAGCGCAGCAGGCCGCACATCGGCCCTGCTGCATGCCCGGCTCAAGCAGGCGTTTGACCCAGCGGGCATTCTCAACGTGGGCCGACTGTCGGCGAATTGGTAAGAACAGGAGTCAACCCATGCAAACCAATCTCGCCCCCGAATACCGCGCCACGCCCGAAGGGCTGGAGGCCGAAGCCATTTTGCGCAAATGCGTGCACTGCGGCTTTTGCACTGCCACCTGCCCCACCTATCAGACGCTGGGTGATGAACTGGATGGCCCGCGCGGCCGCATCTACCTCATCAAGCAGGTGCTGGAAGGCCAGACCCCCACGCGCTCCACACAGCAGCACCTTGACCGCTGCCTGACCTGCCGCAACTGTGAATCCACCTGCCCCAGCGGCGTGCAGTACGGCCATCTGGTCGATATTGGCCGCAAAATTGTGGATGAGCAGGTGCCGCGCCCCACGGGTGAAAAACTGCAACGCTGGCTACTCAAAGAAGGCATGACCTCGCCGCTGTTCGCCCCCGCTTTGAAAGCAGGCCGGGCGGTAAAGGGCCTGCTACCTGCATCGCTGGCCGAGAAAATTCCCGCAGCGCAGGATGCCGGTGTCTGGCCCATACGTGAGCATGCCCGCAAGGTACTGCTGCTGGCGGGCTGCGTACAGCCCGCGATGATGCCACGCATCAACTACGCCACGGCCCGCGTGCTGGATGCGGCGGGCGTACAGACCGTGATTGCGGGCAACGCCGGTTGCTGCGGCGCGGTGAAATTTCACCTTAACGACCAGGAGGGCGGCAAGGCGCAGATGCGCGCCAATATCGATGCCTGGTGGCCGCTGGTGGAAAGCGGCGCTGTCGAGGCCATTGTGATGAATGCCTCGGGCTGCGGCGCCACCGTCAAGGAATACGGCCACCTGCTCAGGCACGATGCCCAGTACGCTGACAAGGCAGCGCGCATCAGCACGCTGACCCGCGACCTGAGCGAGCTGCTGCCGCAAATGCTGCCCGAGCTGGTCAGCCAGCTCAAGGGCCAGATCAGCACACCCAGCGCCCCTGTGGCCTATCACCCGCCCTGCACACTGCAACACGGCCAGAAGCTGCGCGGCGGCGTAGAAGGTGCTTTGCGCGAATTAGGCTTTGACGTGCGCGTGGCGCGCACCGAATCCCATCTGTGCTGCGGCTCGGCAGGGACTTATTCAGTGCTGCAACCCGAAATCTCGCACCAGCTGCGCGACCGCAAGATTGCTGCGCTGGATGAGCCTTTTGCGCCCGCCAAACCCGCCGCCATCCTGTCTGCCAACATGGGCTGCATCGTGCACCTGCAAAACGGCACCGAGGTGCCTGTGATGCACTGGGTAGAGCTGCTCGACCAGTCACTGACGAGTCGCTGAGAACGGACCGACACCCCCGTTTGCCACTGCAGTTTGCAATGCTGGCATGATTAGGGGTTTTTCTCCCTCAAGCCCACGGGCTTTGCCATGACTGAAATCGTGTCTGAACCACAAGCCCCACAGGCAACACCGCAAAATAACCAGCAGGACCAGCAAGCTGGTTCGCGCTCGCGCCGTGGCGGCCAGGGCCGCCAGCCCAATCAGGCTGGCCAGCAAGCTGCTCGCCCGCAAAACCCTTTGCTGGAGCAACTGGCCCAGTGGCACCCTGCCCTGTTTGGCGAGCAACTCGTGCCCTTCAAGCGCGGCATTTTTGAAGACCTGCTTGCCGCTCACCCCGAGCTGGAAAAAGAGGCGCTCAAGACCGCACTGCAGCAGCACACACGCTCCGGCCGCTATCTGGCAGCTATGGCCAGCGGCCAGCAGCGCCATGACCTGAACGGTCAGCCTGTGGAAGCCACTTTGCCCGAGCATGTGCACCACGCGCTGATTGAAGTCTTCCGTCGCCGCCAGCAACGCACGCCCGAAGACCTGATGCCCAAGCTGCGCAACCGCATCGTCATCGCCTATGAAGCCTCTGGCCTCACTCGCGAAGAATATGCCGAGCGCGTGCAAGGCCGTGACGAAAAGACCAACGCACTGGTTGCCGACGCACTGGCCGAAGCCGATGCCCGCGCCGCCAAGGATGAGGCGCTGCTGCGCTCCTTCCAGCTCAGCGGCCAGACCTCGGAGCAGGAATTTGCCGAGATGTACGGCATGAACCCGCGCCAGGTAGCCCAGCAGCTGGAGCGCGCTCGCCGCCGCCAGCCCGCCGCCTGATAGTGGCAGCGGCCTTGCTCCGCGCAAGTGCCGCCCGCAAAAGCTCTGCCGCCAGAAGCTTTTGCATCAAAGACCGCCAGAGCCCGCGCTGAACCAGCCGGGCCTTGCCGGCATACCTGCCCCGGTAATCAGACTGCCGCCACACTAGGCGCGCAGACGCTGCACCAGAGTCAGGCCCGAGGACGTTTTTTGCTTCCGTGCTGCCAACCCAGGCTGGCATGGCGGCGTTTGCCGTGCGCGGGTCTTATTCATTTCACCAACTGCCCGCCCGGCTTTGGATGAAAAGAAGGAGACTGGTATGTGGCTGGGTTTATCGCTGTTTTACGTGGGTGCGGTGCTGTTTCTCAACGGCCTGTGGATGCTGGGCAAGATTGCCGACAAGGAAATCTGGGTCATCAACATCTTCACGGGCGTGGTGTCGCTATGCATAGGGCTGGCCAGCATTTTTGGGCCGACCGCCGATGCCGCATCGGTCAAGAACGGCGCGCTGACCCTGCTGTTCGCCTTCACCTATCTCTGGGTTGCCTTCAACCGCTTCAGTGGCGCGGATGGTCGTGGTCTGGGCTGGTTCAGCCTGTTCATCGCCATTACCGCCGTTCCTGTGGCACTGGAAACGCTGACCAGCGCCCAGACGGGGCTTGACTGGTGGATGGGCATCAACTGGAGCGCATGGGCCGTGCTCTGGGGCTTGTTCTTTGTGCTGCTGGCACTCAAGAAGAATATTGAGCGCCCCACCGGCTGGCTGTGCATTGTGCAGGGCGTGCTGACGGGGTGGGTCCCCGGCTACCTGATCCTTGCCGAGAAGCTTGTTTAACCCCTGTGGCGCTTTGCGCCTTCGCCCTCTCTCGCTTTGCGGGCGGGGGACGACACCTTCGGCGCGGGTCGGTCCTTGCTCTGTATCTCCGGTACGGGTCAGCCGGCTTTTTTAGAGGATCTGCCCCATGCCGCCAGCAAGGCTGCGCCCATGATGAGCGCGCCACCTGCCAGCGTGCGTGCTGAGAGTGTCTCATGGGCGATGAGCACCGAAGAGACGCTGGCAAACACCACCTCGCTCAGCATGACCACCGAGGTCACGCCAGACGGCAGATGGGCCGCACCAAACTGCAGCGCCCAGTTGCCCAGTACCAGCAAGACGGCCAGACCCAGCGCCACCGCTAACCAGCTGACATCAATGGCTGGGAAGCCGGGCACCATGCCCGCGCTGCTGGCAGCCAGCGCCGTGACCAACCCCATGCTCATGCAACCCGCAAACATGGCCAGCATGCGGGCCTGCGCCGGAATGCTCTGAAAACGGCGCAGCAGCACGTTGGTCAGCGCAAACATGAAGCCGCCGAACACGGCTAACGCATCGGCCAGCGACAGACCCGCAAACAAGCCGCGCAATGACGCATCGGCAGGCAAGAGCACCAGCACCACGCCGCCAAAGGCCAGCAGCAGACGCAGCAAGGCCATGGGCGTCGGGCGCTCGCCCAGCAGCTTCCAGGCCAGCAACACGGCCCATGCTGGCATGAGGTAGAACAGCAGGATGACGCGCACCACGTCACCCACGGTCACGGCCCAGTTGAAGGCTACGTTGTTCAAACCAGAACTGGCTGCCAAAAGCAGCAACACCGGGTACTGCCAGGCCAGCTTGAGCGCGCCGGGGCGCAGCGTGATGAGGCCAACCAGCACCAGCGCATACATGAACGCCGTGGCCCACAGCGGGTGCAGGCCCGCATCGTGCATGAGGCGAAACGGCCACCATGACAGCCCCCAGATGAAGGCATTGAGCAGCAGGGCGACGATAGGTAGTGGACTATGCATAAAAAATGCTTCTAACGCTTATATACAAAGCGCTAGAAGCTATCAATTTTGATTCAATGCAGCCGCATGGCTGCGGATTTTAGTGGCAGTCGCGGCGGGCGACTTCCAGCAGTTTGTCCAGCTCGGCCGGGTATTTTTTGCGGTTATTCAAGTGCCACAGACCAATCAGCACCATGGTGCCCGCCACCAGCAGGCCGAACACGGTGATGGCACCAAATGCCGACAGCCCCATCTTGGTAGACAGGCTGTAGAAGCCGCCCATGGCCAGAATGGCCAACTGCTCGTTGAAGTTCTGCACCGCAATCGAACGGCCTGCGCCCATGAGGTTGTGGCCGCGGTGCTGCAGCAGCGCGTTCATAGGCACCACCAGAAAGCCGCCCAGCCCACCCAGCAGGATGAGGAAAGGCACGGCCACCCAGAGGTTGTCGATGTAAATCATGCTGACCACGAGCACGCCCATGAGCACGCCCATGGGGATGACGCGCGTGGCGTTATCCAGTCGCATGCGCATAGAAGCCAGTACCGCACCAACGGCCGTACCAATGGCGACCACACCCACCAGCGCCGATGCCTGCGTGGTGCTGTAACCCAGCGCCGCTGCGCCCCAGGCCAGCACGATGTAGCGCAGGTTGCCAGAAGCGCCCCAGAACAGCGTGGTGGTGGACAGCGAGATCTGGCCCAGCTTGTCCGACCACAGGCGCTTGCTGCAGACCCAGAAGTCAGGCAGCAGGCCCAGCAGATTGCCAAACAGGCTCTTGTTCGGGTCTTCGCGCAGCGGGCGCATCTTCACGCCGGTCAGCGGGATATGCAAGTTGAACCAGGCCGCCACCGCATAGATCAGGATCAGCACGGCAATTGCGGCTTCGGCAGGCGTATCCACGCCGGTGTCTAAATACGGGAAGTCAAAGGTCAGCAGGTGGTGCGAAATGGTCGGCCCGACCAGTTGCCCGCCCACCAGCACGCCCAGAATGATGGAGGTGATGGTCAGCCCCTCAATCCAGCCATTGGCCTTGACCAGCTGGGAGGCCGGCAGCAGCTCCGTCAGGATGCCGTATTTGGCCGGCGAATAAGCCGCCGCACCCAGCCCGATGACCGCATAGGCAATCAGGGGGTGATGACCAAAGAGCATCATCAGACAGCCGACCACCTTGATGGCGTTGCTGATGAGCATGACCCGGCCCTTGGGCAATGCGTCGGCAAATGCGCCGACGAAAGGCGCCAGAACCACATAGAACAGGGCGAACATGGGCACCAGGGCAGCACGCTGCCATTCAGGGGCACCATTGGCACGCAACAGCTCAACAGCGGTCACAAACAAGGCGTTGTCTGCCAGCGAGCTGAAAAACTGCGCCGACATGATGGTGTAGAAACCGCGCTTCATGAATTAGCTGTAACTGGCACCGGCTGGACCGATGCCGAGTAAATAAGAGACCCTGTGGCAAGTGACTGGCGGTTATATCACGCAGGCTTGGGCTGACAGTGCCAGAATCCCACAGGTCTGATTGAGAAAAACCATGCCCCGTCCCATTATTGCCACCATCCATCCTGAAGCCGTTCGCCACAATCTGGAGCGGGTTCAGCAAGCTGTACCCGATGCCAAATTGTGGTCTGTGATCAAAGCCAACGCTTATGGCCACGGTATCGAGAACGTATTCGAGGGCCTGCGAGCGACGGACGGCTTTGCCATGCTGGACCTTGAAGAGGCTCAGCGCGTGCGCAATCTGGGCTGGCGCGGCCCCATTCTGCTGCTCGAAGGCGTGTTTGAGCCGCGTGATCTGGAACTCTGCTCACGACTGGGCCTGTGGCATACCGTGCACTGCGACGAGCAGATTGACTGGCTGGCCGCACACAAGACCCAGATCGGCCACCGCGTGTTCCTCAAGATGAACAGCGGCATGAACCGGCTGGGCTTTACACCCGAGCGTTTTCGTGCGGCATATGCCCGCCTGAACGCACTGACTCAGGTCGATGAAATCTCCTTCATGACCCACTTCAGCGACGCCGATGCGGACCATGGCGTGGACCATCAGCTGCAGGTCTTCCATTCCACCACCCTTGACCTGCCCGGCGAGCGCAGCATCAGCAACAGCGCCGCCACCTTGCTGCACGGCGATGAAGGCGATGTGCGCTGCGACTGGGTGCGCCCCGGCATCGTGCTCTACGGCAGCTCGCCCGACTTTCCCGCCCATGATGCGGCGCACTGGGGAATTGAGCCGGCCATGACGCTGTCATCCAGAATCATCGCCACACAAGAGCTGCACGCGGGCGATACCGTGGGCTACGGCTCGCGCTTTGAATGCACAGAGCCCCTGCGCCTTGGCGTGGTGGCTTGCGGCTATGCAGACGGCTACCCCCGCGTTTGCCCCACAGGCACGCCGGTGCTGGTGGACGGCGTGCGCACCCGCACACTGGGCCGCGTCAGCATGGACATGCTGGCTGTGGACCTAAGCCCCGTGCCCAAAGCCAGGATAGGCAGCGAAGTCACGCTGTGGGGCCGGGCCAGCAATGGCACCGTGCTGCCCATCGACGAAGTGGCCGCTGCCGCTGGCACGCTCGCATATGAGCTGATGTGCGCCGTTGCCCCGCGTGTGCCTAAGGTCGTAGAAGGCGCGGGCAAATAAGCCACCTCTATCCCCCGCAAAAAGCCGCTGCAATCACAGCGGCTTTTTATTTAGAAGGCGTGCGACATACCTACGCCAAAGGACGTTTTAGAACCCTTCTGCTCAGGCCGCTGATGCCCGAGGTTTGCATACAAGATGGTGCGTTTGGACAAGGCATAGTCCGCCCCCAGCGAATAAAACAGATTGGTGTCGTCATTGAGCTTCTGGCGGCCCACTCCGGTCTTGAGCGTGGTCTGCGCATCCAGCTTGTGCGTGGCACCAACAGACATCACGCGTGATCGCCCCTGATTCTGTGCCCTGCGGCTGTCGTCATAAGAAGTCATCAATGTCGTATCACCCCAGCGATATTTAGCGGCAACAAACGAAGCATGATCGCCGCTGCCATTGCGATCAAACGCCAGCATTCCAGCCAGCGGGCCCTGCGCATACTCCAGCGATGCGGCATAAGGCTTGCCGCCGCCCGGGCCTTGCGTGCGCTCTGGCGAGCCACTCAGGTGCAGGGTAAAGCCGCCAAGGGTTGGCGAATCGTAGAAGATGCCGTTGCTGGTACGGCCAAACTCCGGCGCGCCGTTGTTGCTGACGCGATCGGTAGGCACGTAATAAAACCACTGATACCAGGCCGATGAAGCCACGCGGTTCATGTGGCCCCAGGGGTCAAACTTCCAGTCATGCGCCCACAGGGCAGACAGAGCGCGGCCCATGCGCACATGACCCCAGCCACCCTTGAGACCCACCGTCGATTCGCCATGCCAGAACGGCTTTTGCCCACTGCCTTCGCTCTGGCCCGAATCCAGTTCCAGACGATGGCTGAGGCGAAACGTGGTCTTGAGCCCACCGCCCAGGCCTTCCTCGCCCGAGAACGTAACGTGGCTGCGCTGAATCGTGCCCAGCTGGGCCGTGCCGCTAAAGTCGCGGTACATGCCAAGGTCCAGAAAGCCACTGATCTGCACTTTGGAGTCCTGCGCCAGCGCACTGCCCAGCGGCGCAGCCAGCAGGCACAGGACGGCCAGACAGGTAGACGTATTCATGAAAAATTCCTTTGGGAGATTGCTTGTTTTTCAGGCAAGGCTGCGCCCTGCAGACCTCTCATCTGCATCAGGGCACGCCGCAACGCCGCTGGTACCATCCAGCGCCAGCGAGCGGTTTTTTGAATAAAAAAGGCCTCTAGCGCTTATTCATCAAGCGCTAGCAGCTATCAAATCTGATGAATCAGGCCTGTGCCTGCGCAGTCTTGAGGCCTTTGAGACCCAGCTTGCGCATCAACGAGGTGTCCGCTTCCACATCGGGGTTGCCGGTGACGAGCAACTTGTCGCCATAGAAGATGGAATTGGCACCCGCCATAAAGCACAGGGTCTGCACGGCTTCGCCCAGTTGCTGGCGTCCTGCAGACAGGCGCACACGGGCCTTGGGCATGGTGATGCGGGCCACGGCAATCACGCGCACAAAGTCGAGTGGGTCCACCGGGTCACTGTCCGCCAGCGGCGTGCCGGGCACGGGCACCAGGCTGTTGATGGGCACGGACTCGGGGTAAGGCTCCATATTCGCCAGCTGGGCGATCAAGCCTGCGCGGTGCACTTCTGTCTCGCCCATGCCGATGATGCCGCCGCAGCAAACGCTGATGCCCGCGCCCCGCACCGCGGCCAGCGTATCCAGCCGGTCTTGGTACTGGCGGGTGCTGACAACGTCCTTGTAGTACTCAGGCGCGGTGTCGAGGTTGTGGTTGTAGTAATCCAGCCCCGCATCACGCAAGGACTCGGCCTGATGCGGCTGCAGCATGCCCAGCGTGGCGCAGGTCTGCATGCCCAGCCCCTTTACGGCACCAATCAGCTCGTTCATCTTTTCGATGTCGCGGTCCTTGGGTGCACGCCAGGCAGCACCCATGCAAAAACGTGTGGCTCCCGCATCCTGCGCGGCCTTGGCGGCGCGAGTGACTTCCTCCACGCTCATCAGCTTTTCGGCCTTCACGCCCGTATCAAACTCCGCAGACTGAGGGCAGTAGCCACAGTTCTCGGGGCAGCCGCCGGTCTTCACCGACAGCAGCGTCGCCAGCTCGATCTCGCCCGCAGGCCAGTTTTCGCGGTGCACGGTCTGAGCCTGGTGCATCAGATCCATAAACGGCATATCCAGCAGTTGCTGCACCGCCTCCACAGGCCAGCGCTTCTGCTCAGGCACGGCACTGCCCTTGGCGGGCGCATGCCAGTGCATGGTCTGGGTGGAGGCTGCTGCGGCTTGCGCCTCGCTGGAATGCACAGAGGTCTCGGACTCGTTATAGGACATGGCTGTCTCTCCTCAATCGGGGGAATACAGCGCATTTTGGTCAAAAAAATCAATGCCTTACAGAGGCCACATGCAAATAGTCGCAGCCCCAAACGTTACCAAAAGATGCATCATCTTTGCGAGTGATTTGCGCGAACTTAGAAGCCAATCAGACCTTTTTCAAAGCAGCCGCCGATAACTTGCAGTAACTGCAGCGCTTGTGCCGCCAACTCTCAACATTCAAAGTTCGGCGACACTCAAAAATCACCGACAAAGAGCGACGATGGCGACAAAAAATCGCGTTTTTAACGGTTTTTTGTCTCCAGAAGGCAATAAGGGGCACGCAAATCGTTGCGCGCCCCTTCAAAAAAGGCAGATCCGGCCCAGAAACTGGCCGATTTAATTCCTACAAAAGCTGCGGGCCATTCATGGGTCCCTCCCAGCCGCAGTGTTCAGCACTCTTGCGGGCGCTAAACGACCTCAGAACGCGTGCGCCATGCCCACGCCAAACGAAGTCCCCGAGTCCACACCGTACTCATAGCTCTTGCGGCCAATGCTGGCGTACAGCGTGCTGCGCTTGGACAGTGCGTAGTCCGCCCCCAGCGAATAAAAGTGGTTGGTCTGCTCCTGCATGGTCTGGCGGCCATAGCCCGCCTTCAGCGTGGTCGCGCCCACCTGGTAAGTAGCGCCCAGCGTCACCGCCTTGGCAGACAGCGCAGTTTGAGCCACGCGCGAATAGTCCCAGGCGGCCATGACGGCGGCCGCCCCAAAGCGGTACTTGGCTGCCGCAAATGTGTCCTTGTCGCCGCTGCCATTGCGCTCAAAGGCCAGCATGCCGCTCAGGCTGTCCGAGTCGTAGTTGAGCGACGCCGAGTAGCCACGGCCTTCGCTACGCAAAGTCACGGGCACCTGAGTGCGCTCGGGCGAGGCACTCAAGTGCAAAGTGAAGCCACCGAAAGTCGGCGAGTCGTAAAAAATGCCATTGGCCATGCGCCCGTATTCGGCCGCGCCGTTGTTGCTGTAACGGTCGGTAGGCGTGAGGTAGTGCCACTGATACCAGGCAGGCGAGGAGATGCGGTTGAAGTTGGCCCAGGGGTCAAACTTCCAGTCCTGCGACCACATGGCCGACAAGGCGCGCCCCATGCGCAGATGACCAAAGCCGCCTTGCAGCCCTACCGTGGATTCGTCATGCCAGAAAGGCTTGCTGCCTTGGTCTTCCATGCGCCCGGTGTCGATATCAAAGCGTGCGCTCAGGCGAAACGTGGCCTTGAGGCCGCCGCCCAGATCTTCCCAGCCAGCAATGGCCAGATTGCTGCGCTGAATCGTGCCAGCCTGAGCCGTACCGTCAAAGCCGCGATAAATGCCGCCATCAACCAGGCCGTTGATGCTGACATGGGACTGAGCTGCAGCGGGCAGCGGGGACAAGAGAGCAGTGAGACAACCGATAGACAGCCAATGACTACGACGCATGCGGCAGAAATTCCTTTGCAAAAACAAATGACCTTGCTCTACGGCACACAGGCCATAGAAAGAGCAGGCGGGGAGGGCGGGAGACAGGCTCCCAATGACAACGGCTGCAAATGCAGCCGGATTCTTGATGTGCAACAACCCTATGCAGGGTGGTGCAATGAGATCCAAAGCCTACCCAGCAAGTGGGCAGGCTTGAAATTATGAAAGACGGGTCTGACGCGAGTCCAGCCCGTCGTCAGCAGCTGTTCAGCTGCTGAGCTTGCGCAAAAATGCGAGCGCTCAGGGCTGGGGGCCGGCCTGCAAGCGCGCCAGCGGCTCCAGATAGCGGACCTTGTCGCTATCGAGCAAGCTCAATACCTGGCTGTCGCCCGCCACCAGACCGCTCCATTGCTGGTTGCTGCCGCCAGTGCATCTGTAGGTGATCAGCGTGCCCACATTGTTGGTCAGGTAGCCGCCGTTCAAGTCCAGGCAACGATTGCCACGTGCAATGCGCTTGGCAATACTGGTATCCCAGACCTGGCTGTCCTTGGCTAGTTCGCAGGCGGAGAGTTTGATGGCATTGCTGCCACCTTGATCGGTCAGGCACAGACTTAGATCGGCGCGGCTGCGAATGCTGCCGCGCGCATCCAGAAGCCACTGCTCGTTTGCGTCTCCGGTGCACAGACTCTTGCCTGCCACCCGTACTTCCGCGCCCACCTTCTGAACGCAGTTGCCGTTGGCCATGAGCATGGACTGCGCGGCCGGAATCAAAGGCTTGCTTTCCAGGCCCAGCCTCTGAATCAGCGCCAGCAAGGCAAGCTGAGCTGCGGTATTGCCCTGATCGAGTTGATTGGCGTAGTGGGCAATCCAGCGATTCAGGCGCTGGGCATTTTGCTGCTGCGCGGCATAGCGCTCGAACTGTTGACGGGCAGCAGGGCTGAGTTCCTGGGCGTGCTCGGCATAGCTGTCATACAAAAGCTGGTCGGCGCTGCTGAGCGTCAGCACTTTCTTGTCCGCCAGTGCCAGCAAAGCTTTCTCCAGCTCAGGCAGCTCCACCTTGCGAATCGCGGTGTAGCCAGCTTGCTTGCCTACCGTTACCGGGGGCGCCATGGCCGGCAGATTCTGCGCAATCTGCAGCGAGTAGAGCAAGGTGGGAGCGGCAGCGCCGGTCTGGCAGGACAGCTTGGCCTCCGTGGGCTGATCACTCTGCGCCAGATTGACATGCAGCTTGTTGACAAGGCCGGTTTGCATGCGCTTGCCTGCCACGGCAATGCGTTGCGGGCTGCGGCTGGCAAAGCTCACATCCAGCCAGCACTGACGGGCTTCAGTTTGGGAAACAGACTGCGCCGGCAAATTGAAGACATTGCCCCAGTTGCTGCGCGCTGCGGGATAGATCAGCGCTTTATCGGTCTCGGGGTCGTACCCGCCCAGCAAGGTGATGACCGGCACACCCTGTAGCGAAGGCGCGAGAAACTTGCCGCTGGCGCTGTTGTACCAGACCGTCGGCTGGTTGGTCGGCACCGCCGGAGCGAAGGACTCCATGGCGCGGGTGCTGGCGTTCCACTTGGTGTAACCCGTAGCGGAGCCCGGGGTCAGCACGGCCTTGTCCAGACTGGGTTGAATCTTGGTCTGGGTGCTATAGCCCGTGTAGTGGGTGTAAACGGACAGCGCACTCGCATATTCGCCGCCCGACATGGCATCCGAGGCAAAGCTATAGGTATTCTCAAACACCGGCATGCCCCACAGGCCCGCATCCTTGGCTCTGGTCCAGTGCAGATTGGCGCGCATGCGCTTGCGGTAACCGATATAGCCCCATCCGCTGTCATGGTGGTGACCAGACCAGAAACGATTGCCATCCTTTTCGCCGGGATAGTGGCCCAGGCCGTAGTGATGGCCGATCTCATGGCTGAACTCATTGCCCTTGGTGTCGTACAAGGTGAGCATGCCGTTGCCGCCGCTGAGCCCGTGGCCCTGCACGCCATTCGCATACAGTCCACGCGCATGGTGGGCCACTGCGCTTTGAAACACCTGGGGCTGATTTTGCGACGCCATGCCGGAACTGGTCACGCCAAAGTTGGCCAGGTTGATGCCGGTGCTGAAGGTGGACTTGGCGGTGTTCTCGCGCATATCCCCGACATAGTCGCCACCATCGACCGCGCTGGCGGTGTCGTAAATGACTCCGCTGGCCACCATGACCTTGCTCAGTCGCATGGACTCGTAATACGCAGCCGTCAGCTTGGCCAGAGGAACGGTCTGGAAGTAGTCTGTCGCGGCCTTGGCAGGCTGATTGAGAAACCAGTGGCCTTCGGCACTGGATGGTGGATCGGTCAGCATGCCCAGCTCAATACTGTGCACCACCAGCTCTGCAGGCGCGGCAAATTCGATGGCGTTGGCGCTCAAGGTTCCCGTGCGGCCCTTGGCATCGCTGACCCGCAACTCCATGCCCGGCTTGACCCAGTCCCAGGGCAGGACCGCAGACCAGGCGCGACGTGAATACACATAGTCGGGGCGGCCATCGCCATTTTTGTAGTCCGAGCGGAATATCTCGTTGGGGTGGCGCAGTTGCAGCGTGCCCAGGCTGAGTCCGTTCACGGAAACAAACACTGAAATTTCCTCAACGCCTTGCAGCGAAACATCTGGCGTGACCAGCAGCAAGGCTTCGCGCTCACTGGTCAGCGTGGGCATGTGCTTGGCAGTATTGCCGCTTGGATCCACCGTATGACTCTGGGCAAACTGCACCATGGCCGGCAAGCTGCCTGCCAGGTCGTTTCTGACGGGACGGACCTGACCGGTCTTGTCGCGGTCGTAAAAGCCCAAGGCGTTGAGCGAGGCATATTTTCCGCCTAAGGGCTCTGGATAAGGGTCGACCACGACAGGGGGAAGCACGCCTTCATCATCACCTCCGCCGCTGCTTCCACCGCTGTCACCGCCACCCTCTGCAGGTGGAATCACAGGGGGGGGAATGCTGGGCAAACCGCCGTTGTCAATCGGCGGTTGTGAAACCGAGTTTCCATCCTCTCCTCCTCCGCATCCGGCCAAAACCGTCATGACCGCGCCTAGCAAAGCCGCATTAAATCGGTGCTGCATGAGATCCCTCTTCTTATAAAGCCGGAGATTCTAGGAAGCGCTTTTATTTCAAAATCTGAAAAATCAGGTGTTATTTGAAAATCTATGTAACAGAGTTACAGATGGATACTTTTGCTCGATGCCGATTAAAAACAAGAGCAATCTTTTCTTGATTTACTTGATGAAAATCACTGCAAGCGCCTGGAAAAATCGCTGCGATTTCGATCAGGGTGCAGGTCAGGCAGGCGCTGCCACGCGCGAGCTTGTCCAGATGCGATTCATCTCGCTGCAAAACGGCTGGGCACAGGGGGCCTGCCCTTGATACTGGCAACCTTCCGTCATGCACAAATGCGAGCGGTGCTCACTATTGCGGCGCGGTATGGGCAGGGCATTGACGGCCTGCGCGGCCGCCATCATCAGCCAGGGGTCTGACCTGTTTTGCAGCAGTTGCTGCACCTCTTGCGCCAGCGCAGGAGCAGGCATGGCCAGCGGCAGACCGGCCAGCTGAGCCGGAGTCGATTGCGCTGCTGCGGCGCTGACAGGTTGCAGCTCCAGCCAGAGCAAAGCGCTGGTAGCAAGCCCTGAAGTCGCACCTGCAGCAGGCCCTTGCGGCTGCAAGACCAGCGCCAGCGGGCCGCTGGAGAGTGCGGACAGCTCAGCCACCGGCAAGCGCATAGGAGCCATGCCTTGGGCAGGGCTGGCAGAAGGTGAAAGAGAGGGCGAAGGCACAGCGGCCCCCACCGCCTGCGCCCATGCGGCAGGCACTTGCAGCGTCAGCGAAAAGCCGCGCTCGCCTTGCGGGGTGAGCAGCGTGCCTTGCTGCACCAACCAGTTTTGCAGCAGTGGCAGGCGCGGGGCAGTTGTG
The DNA here is from genome assembly GCF_036643215.1 of Comamonas sp. Taxonomy (GTDB): domain Bacteria; phylum Pseudomonadota; class Gammaproteobacteria; order Burkholderiales; family Burkholderiaceae_C; genus Comamonas. Next base: position 105,556 of record NZ_JAVXSJ010000007.1, read on the forward strand.
GCGACTGCAGGGCTGCGGCCCGCTTGCTCCAGTGCGGCGGCCGCCGTGGGCGACAGTGCCGCCGCCGTTTGCAAGGCCGAGCTGGGTGAAATGAAGCGGGGCGAGGTCGAGCCTGATTGCGCTGAAGCCGCCTGAACCAGAGCCTGCATCAGTGCCACAGAGCCCTGCTGCCCGGCCAGCAATTGCAAGGGCTGAGTCTGGCCTTGAACCGTGACCTGAATCTGCGCCAGCAGGTTCTGTAAAAACTGTTGCGTGGCCGCAGGCAGACCTTGCGTGGGCCATGTGGCCGCAGGTGCGCCGGGGCTGCCTTGAATTTGCAGGGCCAGCTGAGCAATCAAATGCTCAAAGGCTTGCAGCTTGAGGTTTTGCAAGGTCTGCGCTGACCATTGCACGCTGCTCGTCACAGGTGCTGCGGGCTGTGTGGATTGCACCTGCCCCGCAGCGGGCAAAGCGGCAGCAGGAACCGCCGCCAGCGCGCCCACAGTCGCCTGAGTCTGCCCCGTGGGAACAGAAACCGGCAATACGGGGGTGATGGGGCGCAGGGGCTCAGTCATGGCAGTCCAGAGTCAATCGCAAAACAGGGATTGCGCCATTGTGCGGCCCTGCCAATCGGCTAAATCGACTATCAAAAACAGAGCTCCAAGCGCTTGATGCATAAGCGCTTGAGCCTTGTTTGGCTTGAAATCAGGCTTCAGCCGGATAGAAGAGCTTGCGCGTGGTGGTGCTCTGCACCGCCTGAGCAATGGCACCAATGTGGTCAGGCGTAGTGCCGCAGCAGCCGCCCACGATGTTGACCAGACCTTCGGCCGCGAACTCGTGCACCAGGCGGCTGGTGATCTCGGGCGTCTCATCAAAGCCGGTGTCGCTCATGGGGTTGGGCAGGCCGGCATTGGGGTAGCAGCTGATGAAGGTATCAGGCGCGGCCTTGGCCAGCTCTTGCACATAGGGGCGCATCAGCGTGGCACCCAAAGCGCAGTTCAGGCCAATCGACAGCGGGTTGGCATGGCGCACGCTGTGCCAGAAGGCCGTCACGGTCTGGCCGCTCAAAATACGGCCCGAGGCATCAGTTACTGTGCCGCTGATCATGATGGGCAGCAGCTGGCCGGTTTGCTCAAACGCTTCATCCACCGCAAACAGCGCGGCCTTGGCGTTCAGGGTATCGAAAATCGTCTCGACCAGAATCACGTCAGCGCCACCTTCGATCAGCGCCAGCGTCTGCTCCAGATAGGCTTTGCGCAGCGATTCAAACGTGACGTTGCGAGCCGCAGGGTCGTTCACATCAGGACTGATGGATGCGGTTTTGGGCGTAGGGCCCAGAGCACCCGCCACATAGCGCTTGTGACCCGGCGTGCTGTACTTGTCGCAAGCCGCGCGGGCCAGCTGGGCGCTTTTCAGATTCATCTCATAGGCCAGATCGGCCATGTGATAGTCATCCTGCGCAATCGTGGTCGCACCAAAGGTGTTGGTCTCGATCAGATCGGCGCCAGCGGCCAGGTATTTTTCATGGATGTCGCTGATCACATCGGGGCGAGTGATCGATAGCAGCTCGTTGTTGCCCTTGACGTCGTGGGCAAAGTCCGTGAAGCGGTCACCCGCACCATCGGCACCGGCATAGCCTTGGCCACGGTACTGGGCCTCGCCCAGCTTGAAACGCTGAATCATGGTGCCCATGGCACCGTCCAGAATGACAAGACGCTTGGCAAGCGTGGCAGGCAGATCCTGGGCTCGGGTGTAGGCGGGGGTGGTGTGCAGCTGGCTCATAGACCGCCATTGTAGGAAAGCTGGCGGGGTCTGCAGGCCAGCCGGGCATTGCCGACCAGGCATCGCCTATGCAGATGGATGCCCTGCCGGCCAGCGAGACTCAGAACGCGCGCTTGGCCATGCGAAAGGTCAGGTTCCAGCGCTCTGCGCCCAGCAGGTGATGGCGTCCGTCCTTGAGCGGATTGACGCCGTGATAGGCCAGCCGCGTCGGCCCGCCCCAGACCAGTACATCGCCATGAGTTAACGCCAGTCGCCGGGCCGGGTCCTGGCGCGTTAACCCACCCCAGAGAAAGGTGCAGGGCAAACCCAGCGAAACCGAAACGATGGGGGCAGCAAAGTCCGCCTCATCTTCATCACGGTGCTGCGTGAGCTTGGCACCGGGCCGGTAGCGGTTGATCAAGCAGGCATCGGGCACAAAGCCGGCATAGCCCGCTAGCGCAGCCGCCAGCCCTGCCTGCTGCAAAAGAAATGGAGAAATTGCAGGCCAGCTATTGCCAGACAATGGGTCAACGCTACTGTAGCTATAGCACTTTTCATCCGACACCCAGCCCCAGTCACCACAATTGGTCATGGCGACGGATAGCGGCGCGCCGCCGGGCCGGGTCATGATGCGAAACGGGGACTGGGCCTGAACCTGCTGCACCTCGGCAATCCAGCGCTCGGCCTCGGCAGCCGCAAAGCCGCGCAGCAGTACCGCGCCTTTATCCAGAACTTCCGGGTCGCGGACTTCGGTATCAAACAGGGGGTAAGTCATGGCCTTCCCATCATAGAAGACTCAGGCGGAGCATTCAGCGGCTTTGTGCAAAACTCAGCACGGCCTGCAGCATCTGCTGCAGCGTGGGCTTGATCTGGTCTGCCACGCCGGGCAGATAGTCAAAAGGCATCTGCTCCTGCATATAGCTGGACTGAGTCATCTCCAGCTGTACGGCGTGGAAGCCCAGCTCAGGCTGGCCGTAGTTGCGCGTGATGTAGCCGCCCTTAAAGCGGCCGTTGAGCACGCTGGTGTGGCTGGGTGACTGCTGCGCAATGTCCAGCAATTGCTGGGCCAGTGCCGCATCGCAACTCTTGCCGTCAGCCGTACCCAAATTCATATCCGGCAGCTTGCCTTCAAAAAAGCGCGGCAGTACTGAGCGAATGCTGTGCGCATCCCACAGCATGGCCACGCCATGCAGGCGTTTGATGCGATCCAGCTCGGCGCGCAGCTGCGCGTGGAAGGGCTGCCAGTACAGCTCGCGGCGGCGAGCGATCTCGGCATCATCAGGCTCATCCGCCTTGCTGGCATAGAGGGGCTTGCTATCAAAACCATCAACAGGGCACAGCCCTGTCACGCTCTGGCCCGGATAGAGACTGGCCCCATCTGGCGAGCGATTCAGGTCGATCACATAGCGCGAATGCGTGGCCACGAGGATGGAGGCGCCCAGCGCCTTGGCAAAGTCGAAGAGCGCTGGCATATGCCAGTCGGTGTCATGCACTTCGCGCCCCTCGGGCGTGAGCTTGGCGGCGATGTCGCCCGGCACATAGGTGCCGGTATGCGGCATGGAGATCAGCAGCGGCGCATGGCCCTGGTGAAAGATGAAAGAAGGCATCGATGCACTCATCACAGCTCGAACACCTTGCCGGGGTTCATCAGCCCCAGTGGGTCCAGCGCCAGCTTGATAGCTCGCATGGCGGCCATTTCGGCAGGGCTGCGGCTGTTGCTCAGATACGGCTTTTTGTGCAGACCAATGCCATGCTCGGCCGAGACACTGCCCTTGAACTCGCCCACCAGCCGGTACAGCTCAGCTTCTACGGCATCGCATTCGCCGTTCACGGTGGCTCCATCCACAGACACATGCAGATTGCCGTCGCCCACATGGCCGAAGTACAGCGAATGCTTTTGCGGCCAACGCGCAGTGAAAGCGGCTTCGCAGGCATTGGCAAAGCGACCAATATCGGCCTGCGGCAGGCTCACGTCGAAATTGATGGCCGGGTGCATATTGTTGTTGAGCTCGGCCGGGGCTTCGCGCAGCTTCCACAGCTGCTGGGCCTGCGCCACAGACTGGGCAACGATGGCATCCAGCACCTCGCCCGCTTCCATGGCTTCTTCCAGCACTTGCTGGATATCGTCCTGCAGTTGTGCCTCGTTCTTGCCATCTACATTGATCAGCGCCAGCATGGGGTGGCGCTCGGCAAACGGGGCCGAGAGCTTGAGCCAGGAAAGCGATGCCTGTACAAAGCTGTCCCACATCAGCTCATACGCCGCCACGCTGTTGCCAAAGTGCGATTGCATGCGCCCAAGAACAGCTAGCGCCGTGTCAAAGTCAGGCATGGCGACCAGCGTGGTGGCCGTGGCCTTGGGTGCGGGGCGCAGGCGCAGCAAAACGCGGGTAATGACGCCCAGCGTTCCTTCAGCGCCGATAAAGAACTGCTTCAGGTCGTAGCCCGTGTTGTTCTTGATCATGGGGCGCAGCATGGGCAGCACCGCCCCATCGGCCAGCACGACCTCCAGCCCCAGTACCTGCTCGCGCATCATGCCGTGCTGCAGCACGCCGTTGCCACCGGCATTGGTAGAGACATTACCGCCAATCTGGCAGCTGCCGCGCGCCCCCAGGTCCACGCCAAACACCATGCCTGCGGCCACAGCGGCTTCTTGCACGGCCTGCAGCGTCACCCCTGCCTGCACCTGCATCAGCCCCGTCTGGGGGTTGATGTCTTCAATGCGGTTCATGCGGTCCAGCGACAGGGCCACCGCCCCCTGTGTGGGCGTGGCAGCGCCAGCCAGCCCGGTCATGCCGCCTTGCGGCACCACCGCCACCTTGTGCGCCGAACACAGGCGCAGCGCCGCGCTGACTTCCTCAGTGGTACGCGGGCGCACCAGAGCCAGCGGCTGCTGGGGCGGCGTTCCGCTCCAGTCCGTGTGGTAGCGCTCAGGCACATCGGCGCCGCACAGCACCACGTCGGCACCAAGGGTGGAAATCAGTTCTTGAATCAATTGTTCTTGGGACATCAGCAACCTTTCACGCTGCCGCGCTGCGCCTTGATCGGCGGGCCATGGCCTGAATATTCGCGGGGAGCGTGTTGACACGGGAAGATGACTCGATTGTGCGCGGTAGACACAGGCCTCACGCACTGGGAAATACTTAATCCCTTATCTGCAGCAACTTTGCGCCCCTGTAGTGACAGACCCGCATTTGCTGGTGTAATTCAACCCATGGTCACACACTCCTCCATGTCGCTGCACGGGAAAATTCTCACCGAGATTGAGCAAAACATTCTCAGTGGCCGCTGGCCGCCCGGCTACCGCATCCCCTCTGAGATGGAGCTGACAGTCCACTACGAATGCTCACGCATGACGGTGAGCAAGGCGCTGAACAAGCTGGCTCAGGCCGGCCTGCTGGAGCGCAAGCGCAAAGTGGGCAGCTTTGTCACCCGCCCGCACACCAGCTCGGCCGTGCTGGAAATTCCGGATCTGCGCCAGGTGGTGCTGGGCATGGGGCTTGAGTACTCCAGCCAGTTGCTCAGCCGCAAGCAGCGGCGCAGCACGCGCGATGACATGGAAGCCATGTGCATGGACAAGCCCGGCCCTATCGTGCATGTGCTGTGTCTGCACATGGCGGGGCAACGGCGCTTTTGCATAGAAGACCGCCTGATTAACCTTGAATCTGTACCCGACGCCGAACACGAGTCGTTTACCGAGCACAGCCCCAGCTCATGGATGGTGAACCATGTGCCGTGGAGCTCGGCCGAGCACCGAATCCGCGCCGAAGCGGCGAGCGAGGAAAACGCAACCCGGCTGGAGATTACCCCCGGCTTCCCCTGCCTGGTGATTGACCGCCGCACTTGGACGGGCCGACTGCCCATCACCTTTGTGCGCCTGACCTACCCGGCCGACCTGTACGAGCTGGATGCGCATTTTTCGCCCTCCACCATCGCCCCTGCGGCCTGATTGCGCATAACCCGGCTTGTGCGCCACGCCAGAGTGCGGCGCACAATAGGGCACATTTTTGACGCTTGTTGTTATTGAATAAATTGGCTTTCAGCCCTTATTCAGCAAGCGTTAACAGCTATAAATTCAAGAGTACCCGGTGTCTTCCGCGCAATCCATTCTGCAAGCCGTTTTTGGCTACGAGCAATTCCGTGGCCCCCAGCAGGCCATCGTCTCGCATGTCATCAACGGCGGCGATGCGCTGGTGCTCATGCCCACGGGCGGCGGCAAGTCGCTGTGCTACCAGGTGCCGGCCATTGCGCGCCAGCAGCTCGGCCATGGGGTGACCATCGTGGTGTCGCCGCTGATTGCGCTGATGCACGATCAGGTTGGTGCGCTGCACGAGGCGGGTATCAGCGCCGCCTTTCTGAACTCCACCCTCAGCTACGACGAAACACAGGAAGTAGAGCTGCGCCTGCAAAGCGGCGACATCACCTTGCTGTACGTCGCGCCTGAGCGGTTGAACACGCCGCGCTTCCTCGGCCTGCTGGATGATCTGCTGGCGCAAGGCAAACTGTCACTGTTTGCGATTGATGAGGCGCACTGCGTAAGCCAGTGGGGCCACGACTTCCGCCCCGAATACCGCGCCCTCACGGTGCTGCACCAGCGCTTTGCAAGCGTGCCACGTATTGCGTTGACAGCAACGGCTGATGCGCTGACGCGCGCCGACATCATCGAGCGCCTGCAACTTGAGGCCGCACAGCACTTCATCAGCAGCTTTGACCGCCCCAATATCCGCTACAAGATTGCCGAGAAAAAAGACGTCACCAACCAGCTGCTGCGCTTCATTGAACGCGAGCATGAGGGCGAAGCAGGAGTTGTCTACTGCCAGTCACGCAAGCGCGTAGAAGAGCTGGCGCAGACGCTGGCGCAAAGCGGCATAAACGCCCTGCCCTACCACGCCGGTCTGCCGCAGGAAATGCGCCAGAACCATCAAGACCGTTTTCTGCGCGAAGAAGGCGTGGTGATGTGCGCCACTATTGCTTTCGGCATGGGCATCAACAAGCCCGATGTGCGCTTTGTGGCCCATGTGGACATGCCCAAGAACATCGAAGGCTACTACCAGGAAACCGGCCGCGCGGGCCGCGATGGGCTGCCTGCCGATGCATGGATGGCCTATGGCCTCTCCGATGTGGTCAACCAGCGCCGCATGATTGACGAGAGCCCGGCCGAAGAACAGTTCAAGCAAGTCATGCGCGGCAAGCTCGATGCGCTGCTGGGCTTGGCCGAAGCCACAGACTGCCGCCGCATACGCCTGCTGGCCTATTTTGGCGAGCAATATGGGCAAGAGCCCAGTCTGGACGGCAAGCCGCTGCAGGCCGTGGGCCGCACCCACTGCGGCAACTGCGACAACTGTCTGGAACCCCCTGCGCTCTGGGATGGCACGGACGCTGCGCGCAAGCTGCTGTCCACCATCTTCCGCGTGCATGAAGCCAGCGGCCTGACCTATGGCGCAGGCCACATCATGGATGTGTTGCGCGGCAAAGAGACCGACAAGGTAGCTCAGTTCAGCCACGAGAAAGTCTCCACCTTCGGAATTGGCAAGGATTACTCAGAGCCACAACTGCGCGCCGTGATGCGCCAGTTGCTGGCCACAGGCGCGCTGGGCCTGCACAAGGTGGTGAGTGAAAACAGCGGCCATGTGTTTGACACCCTGTGCCTGGCCGCAGGCTCCCGCGCCGTGCTCAAGGGCGAGGTACAGGTGCAGTTGCGCGAAGCCGTTGCCGCATCGCGCAGCAAAAAACCGAGCAAGAAGTCTGCTGCCAATGCAGCCGCCATCAACCTGGGGCCAGATGCGCAAGTGCGCTTCATCAACCTCAAGGCCTGGCGCGCCGAGGTGGCCAAGTCGCACAATCTGCCGGCCTATGTGATCTTCCACGATGCCACGCTGGCATCGATTGCCGAACTCAACCCCCAGTCACTGCAGGAACTGCAAGGGGTGAGCGGCATGGGTGCCAAAAAGCTGGATGCATATGGTGCCGAGGTGCTGAGAGTCGTTGCGCTCGGCTAAGCGCTTCAGAACGCCTTGATCAGGGTCAGGCGCAGCAGATCGCCCTGGGGGACGGGCAAGGTTGCGGCCTTGGTGCCAAATTCCTTGTAGTAGGCGGCACGCAGCATCATCTTGGCGGGCAGAAAAATATAGGATGCCTGCAAGCCCACCGCATGGTTTTGCGCATAGCCGTCCAGCGTCCCCAGCCCCTGGTCACGCGAGACCTGCCAGCGGCTGTAGCCCACCACACCGGCTTGCAGCAGCCCCCAGCGCCGCCCCACGCCCCATTCCACGCTGGCCTGATCGCCAAAACGCCAGCCATGGTCAGCTTTGCCATTGCGCTGGTAGTGCAGCAGGGCTGATGTCGACCAGACTCTGGCCTCATCCAGGTAATACGTAGCGCCGCCGCTGAGCACGTAGCGCTGATAGCCCAGACCCGGCCCCAGCGCGCCCGCACGTCCGCTATCGAGCCAGACGCCAGCGCCCGCACTCACGTCCCAGCGCGGCATGTGCCAGCCCAGAATCAACGGGCTGAGATAGATATCGGAGCCACCAGATTCATGCCGATCCAGTCCATAGGTGCTGGAGTTCATGGAGCTATGCACCATGGGGACGATGACCTCCATGCCGTAATCGGCGCCCAACAGCTTGCTATCGGTTATCCACATCAGCCGATTCACAAAGCTGGTGTTTTCAACACGAACGTCGCCGGGCACGCGCTCATTGCTGACCGGCGTGCGGAGATTGTTGCTGCGATAGTTGAGGAAATAGCCCAGGTAGTAGAGACCGGGCGGCGGCGTGCTGGCATCGTCCATGGCCTCGTGCTGCACCGGATTCAATCCGTCCGCCGGCGCCATTGCCAGGCGCACACTCATCGCAACAATGGATAAAGCCTGCCTCTGCTGTCGGGCAGTCATGTTCAAACGCATGGATCAACCGTGAATTAACTTGATCTCAATTTACCTGTGTTTGAACGAATACCCAAGTGCCAATTGGGCAATGCACACCCCCCAATATCCGATTGATGGCTCACCGGTTTGCTGTCAATGCGGCAGGAGTTGCGCCAGCGGCGGGCTCTACACAAATTCCACACAAATGCTCGACAGCCCGGAAATATTGCAGCCTCACACTGCAGCCGCATACCGTTTACCGGATTCCTTTTTGCGGAGCGTTTTCTGCTGTGATCAATACTGCCCAATTGCTGGCTGACGAAGCCAAATACTGCTCGTTTGGCGACACCGTCCACTACGTCAATCCCCCGAAGATTTTCACAGGCTGCGATGGCAGCTATATGTACGACGACTCAGGCACCGCCTACCTCGATCTGCAGATGTGGTATTCGGCCGTCAACTTCGGCTACAAGAACAAGCGTCTTGAGCAAAAGATGATCGAGCAGCTGCAAGAGCTGCCCCAGGTGGCAAGTCAGTACCTGCACCCGACCAAGATTGAACTGGCCAAGTTCATCGCCGAAGACGCCAAGAGCAAGTGGGGCAATGACGGCCGCGTGCACTTCAACGTGGGCGGCGCACAAGCCATTGAAGACTCGCTGAAAGTGGTGCGCAATGCCACCGGCGGCAAGAGCCTGATGTTCGCCTTTGAAGGCGGCTACCACGGCCGTACGCTGGGTGCTTCATCGATTACCTCCAGCTACCGCTATCGCCGCCGCTTCGGCCACTTCAGCGACCGCGCTCAATTCATCCCATTCCCCTACCCCTTCCGTCGCCCCAAGGGCATGACCGCTGAAGAGTATGCGGATTCGATCGTGCGCGAATTTGCCCGCAAGTTCGAGAACGAATATCACGCGGTCTGGGACCCCAAGACCAACCAGTGCGAATACGCAGCCTTCTACATCGAGCCCATTCAGGGCACCGGTGGCTACGTCATTCCTCCTGCCAATTTCTTCACCGGCCTGAAGAAGGTGCTGGACGACCACGGCGTGCTGCTGGTGGTCGATGAAATCCAGATGGGCTTCTGGCGTACGGGCAAGCTGTGGTCTGTGGAAAACTTCGGCATCAAGCCCGATGTGCTGGTGTTCGCTAAGGCACTGACCAACGGCCTGAACGCACTGTCAGGCCTGTGGGCCCGTGAAGAGTTGATCAACCCCACCGTGTTCCCACCGGGCTCCACCCACTCCACTTTTGCCTCCAACCCGCTGGGAACGGCTCTGGGTCTGGAAGTGATGCGCATGACGCACGAAATGGACTTCGGTCGCCAGGTGTGCGAATCAGGTGCCTACTTCCTAGAAGGCCTGAAGGAGCTGCAAAAGCGCCACAAGGAAATCGGCGATGTGGACGGCATGGGCCTGGCACTGCGCGCCGAAATCTGCACCGAAGACGGTTTCACGCCCAACAAGGCACTGCTGGACAAGATGGTGGACATCGGCCTTGAAGGCGGTGTGGAATACCAGGGCCAGAAGCGCGGCTTGGTGCTGGACGTGGGCGGCTACTACAAGAACGTGATCACCTTCGCGCCTTCGCTGATGATTTCGCGCCCTGAAATCGACGAAGCCATGGCACTACTGGATCAGCTGCTGACCAAGGCTAAAAAGGGCTAACCCCCTGAGCGGTTTTGCCGCTGCTCCTCTCTCGCTTTGCATTCGCCATGCGGGAGAGGGGCAACGCTTTCGCAGCGAGGCGGCTCTTGCCTGACGCCTCTGCCACGGGTCACGCCGGCTGCGCTGGCATGATGGAATTTTCAACACAATAATGAGCGCGATGGCATCGCAAAGTTTGCGCAACCAGCTGGAGCCTGACGGACTGCTGCTGCAATTTACCCAGCACCCCCCTGAAGGATTTACGCTGCTGAACCACGGTCCGGCGCCCGCATTCACCGCACCATTTGACTTGCTGACCACTACAGATGACGCGCTCAAGGCGCGTCTTTTGTCGTTACCGGGCGGCCCATGGCTGCGTTCAAAGCTCACGCTGCAAACCGACTTTATCGGCACCACGGTCAGCGAATATGCGCTGCTGCCCCAAGGCGTCACTGCAAGCACTCTGGCGCAGCAATTGCGTGCCATGACCGGTCGCACCCTGCTGACCATCGTCAAGGATTTTCCGCAGACATCACCACTACTTTCTGAAGATGAAAACCGCTTCTCCAGAGAAGTCGCTCAAGCGCTTTCAGAGCAAGGTTTTATTGCACTGGAAGGGCAGGCACTGGCTTATGTGCCCATCACCTTTGCCAGCCTTGATGCGTATCTGGCGGGCCTTTCAAAAAACCGCAGAAGCAGCCTCAAACGCAAACTCAAAAGCCGCAATCAGCTGAGCATAAAGCGCATTCCCACCGGCCCAGCATTTGCTGATGAAGCACGTGTAGACGCCTACTACACGCTGTTTGACGCCGTGTATGCGCAAAGCGAAATTCACTTCGACAAGCTCACGCGCGCCTTCTTTGCCGACCTGCTGCGCGATGGGGACAACGGCGGCATCGTGTTTGAATACCGCGATCTGGAAAGCCGTGCTTTGCTGGGCTGGAACCTTTGCTTTGAACACGGCGGCAAACTGATCGATAAATACATAGGCCTGTCCTACCCGGCAGCCCGCGCAGCCAACCTCTACTTTGTGAGCTGGATGGTCAATCTCGAATATGCACGGGAACGCGGCCTCAGCCACTATGTGGCGGGCTGGACCGACCCCGAAGTCAAAGCCCAACTGGGCGCCAGCTTCACCATGACGCAGCACCTGGTCTTTATCCGCAACCCGGTGCTGCGGGCCTTGGGAAGACGTTTTTCCAGACTGTTTGAAAACGATAGCCAATGGGGCCAAAAAGCATGATGCGACTACACCCCCCTGTTGTTCTGGACGTCGATGGATCGGTCGGCCCACTCAGCCATGAGCTGCGCCTGCCGCTGACCGACTGGCAAGAGCTGGTGCGCTTTGGCTGCGGCCTGCGCAGCTTCAAAGGCTTTACTGCCGCCATGCACGACAAGCTCCCGCCCCTGCATGGCACCGTACTCATGGGCAGTGGTGACTTTCACCACCTGAGCTGGCCGCTGATTGAGCGCTGCATTGCCCAAAGCGGCTTTACGCCTAAGAACCCTTTGCGCGTGCTTGTGCTGGACAACCATCCAGACAATATGCGCTTCCCCTGGGGCGTTCATTGCGGCTCATGGGTGCGGCGCGTGGCCATGCACCCGGCGGTATCGCAAGTGCATGTGGCGGGCATCACCTCACAGGACATTGGTTCTGGTCACGCCTGGGAGAACTATCTGCGTCCACTACGTGCTGGCAAGCTCACTTACTGGAGCTGTGGCGTTGACACCCGCTGGTCCAAAAAAATAGGAGCCAGCAAGGCATTTCGCAGTTTTTCAAGCATCGCCGAGTTGGTGCAGGCGCTGTCACTCCAAATGAGTGAATGGCCTCAGGACACCTATCTGAGCATTGACAAAGACGTGTTCGCACCCGAGGTTGTACGCACCAACTGGGATCAGGGCCAGATGCTTGAAAAGCAGGCCATGGACCTGATAGATGCACTGCGCGGGCAGATCATCGGAAGTGACATTACCGGCGATGTATCGGCCTGGCACTATTCCACTTGGTGGAAGCGCCTGATGAGTGCAGGCGACGGTCAGGATACGCAAATTGATGCCGAGGCGCTGGCTGCCTGGCAAGCTGGTCAGCATGGCTTGAATCAACGTCTGGTGCAGCGAATTGCGGCCAGCAGCACGAGTTAGAGCGCTTCACTAATACCTTTCAACACCTCGCTTCAAGGAGCTGACATGCTGGACCGGTTGACCGAAAAAATTGCTGCGACATGCATTTGAACCCTTGGTCAAAATGGCAGGTGCTGCAAAAATCAAAGCTAATAGCGCTTGAAATATCTCGACTTCAAAGCATTTCTTAGCTGCACATTAGACTTATCAGGCGCAATTAGCTACTGTTTTTGATGAACCTCAGCCCTGCGTAGCAGCCTGAATATTCGCCAGCACACGCGCAAACCGTGCATCATCCAGCCACGGGCTGTTGCTGATGGCCAGCAGGCGCTGTGCCCAGTCTCTCGCCCGGCTCACATCATCATGGCGCGCTGCACCCAGTACATGTTCGTAGCACCCATAGTCTGGCAGCACGTGGACAAAGGGCAAAGACAGCCCGCTGCCATCACCCCAATGGGCTTGCAGCACGGCATCTCTGACTTGCTGACTGGGCAGGCGCAGCAGGATCACCGGCCACACGCCTTGCGAATCTGCAGCGATATCGTCCAGCACGTCCAGCCCGCAAGCGCGTAGCTGGGCCACGCGTGCTTTGGCTTGCTCAGCGGTCTGCTGCTGAAACGCACTCAGACGCCGCAAAGCTTTTGAGCCGACGGCCTGACGCCAAGCCCCCAAGCGGTGCTGCGGAATGAAGTCATCAAAATCATCCCCCGCCGCCTCAACCCAGTTGCCGCGCGACAAGGCTTGCTCCAGTGGCTTGCCATAAGCCATGCGCAGACCTGCTGGGCGATAGAGCGCGGCATAGCCCAGCAGCTCAACGCTGCGGCGCAGCTCCCACCAGAGATTGAATGGGGTCTCTGCACCCGCGGCACTCAGCACATCGCGCAAAACGGCATCACGCGTGATGAGCACGCCGCCTTCAAACGTACTCAAACCCTTGCCCACGGCCAGACTGAAAAAGCCCACATCGCCCTTGAGTCCAACAGACTTCCCGTTGCTGCGTGCACCCAGCGCTTGCGCAGCATCTTCAATCACATAAGCACCCACAACGCGCGCGCATTGCAACGCGGCATCCACATCGGCCGCACGACCACAAAGATGTGTGGGCAGCACAGCCAGCGTCTTGTCACTGCACAGCAGGCGAAGGCAATCTGCATCCATATCCAGCGCATCCGCCCGCAGATCGCACAGACGCAGTTGCAGCCCGCATTGCGCAATAGCCAGCGCCACCAGCGGGCAGGTATAGGCGGGTGCAATGACTTCGCTGCGCTCGGGCCTGAGCCGCTTGAGGCTACGCAAAGCCACCATCAGTGCCAAAGTGCCAGAGCACTCAAGCTGCACGCTTTGCACGCCCAGCCAGACGGCCATTTGCACGGCAAAATCATCCGCGCCCCAGGGCAGAAGATCTGCCCATTGCAACGGCAAGCCTGCCGTAGGGGGAATCGTGATTTCGCGCATCTCAGCTCGTCTGTTCTGCAGCCTCAGGGGTCTCGCTCACGGCAAGGCACATGATGCCCGCCACGATGAACAGACAGCCGATGATTTGCGGCCAGCCAATGGGCTCGTTGAACAGCCAGTACGAGAGGGCCAGCACCGAAATAATCTCAAGATGCGAAGCTGCAAACGCGGGCCCGATGGGGGCGTGTTTGAGCAGACTCATCCAGGTAAAAAAGGCGCCGATATAGCCGACAAAGGCACCATAAATCCAGGGCTGCCCAAACACGCGAACCAGCCATGCGGGAGAGAACTCCAGCGGCAAGGCGGACTCTCCGGCCATCTTGAAACTCAGCTGCGCCAGCGTGTCAAGTGCCATGAGCACCATAAAGCCGATGATGTAGAAACGCTTCATCTCAATGCAGTCCCACTATGGCCACACCGATGGAGACCAGCACAATGCCCACCACCCGCATGGGCGCGAGTTTTTCGCGGAACAGAACCCGGCCCAGAATCATGATGGCGACGATGTTGATGGAGCCCAGCAACACCCCATCTGACAGCGGTACCAGCGACAAAAAAGCCAGCCAGACCACAAACTCAGCCACATAGCAGGCAATGCCTACCCACAGCCAGGGGCGGGCCAGCATGAAGCGCCAGCGCGCCATGCCATCGCGATCGCCTGGCTCACTGGCTGCTGCCTTGAAGGCAAGTTGACCACCGCTGTCTACCAACACATTAAGCACCCACAGCGTCACCACCAGCGGCGAGAGATCACTGGCCATTCACACCCCTGACAGGCGCTGCCGCATAAGCGATACGCGCTGTGAATTCGTTCAGCTTGGCGATCACGGTACGGCGCTCACGATCGATGGTGATCATGTGATAACAGTTGTCCAGCAGCACCAGTTCGACCTTCGCATTCACGGCAATTCGCTCAATGTCATGGGCATTGCTGACCGAAGAAATATCGTCTTCTTTGGCATGCAGTACCAGACAGGGCGAACGCAGCTGCGGCAGGTTCTTCATCACATGAGTTGACAGTGCTCGCAGCTCAATCACGCTCCACCATGGGTTGCCCGGCAGGCCAGCGGCAGAGCTATCACCACTGTTCATCTGCTCCACAACGCGGGCGCGCAAGGCTTCATCCTTGATGCCGTAAGGCGGTGCTTCCATGAACACGCTGTTGCGGCCAATACCGAGCAGGCGAAACAGCGGCAGCAAGAATGCAAGCCGCGTGTATAAAGGAATGCTCCAGCCGTCATAGCGGAAGGTGGTTGACAATGCACCCACACCAGCCACTTTGTCCGGGTGCTTTTGCGCAACTGCCAGCGACAGCAGCGAGCCCATTGACAGACCCGCAACCACCACATGATCGACATGTCTGCCAAAGCGCTGCAGGCCAGACTCCACACTGCTCAACCAGTCAGTCCAGCGTGATGCCACGAGGTCTTCCATCGCTGCGCAGTGCCCCGCCAGTTGCACGCCGTAGATGGTGAAGCCTTGCTTGTTCAAGCCCTTTCCCAGCAAGCGCATCTCGGCAGGAGTTCCCGTCAGGCCGTGAATCAGCAGCACTCCAATGCGCGCATTCGGGCCTTCGCCAGGCATGACGAACTCATTGGGCGTCAGGCAAACTTCCTGCAAAGAGCTTTGCTGTATCTGAACCAGACCATCAGCAGCACTCATGCCACTTGCTCCATACCGAGAACGACTTGCTCCAGCAGCTGAGTTGCCTGACCAAAATGCTCAAATCGCGCATGGGCAATGCCATTGCTCTCGCAATAGGCGATGAGCTTGTACTTGGCCAGCACAAAGTCGGCTTTGCCAGAGACGCAAAAATCTGAGGTGCTGTCGCCGATGTAGAGCACACGACCATGCACTGCCTGTTGCTCTGCCAGACGTTCGCACTTGCAGTTTCCACTGGCCCGTGCACAGTGGTTGCTGGCCCAGGGGGAGTCAAGGCGCCAGCTGCGCTCACCGGTTTGCACCAGGTGGTTGGCGATGACTTCCAGATCACCCAGACCATTGCGTTCCAGCACATGACGAATGGCGTAATCAATGCCGTCGCTGACGACCTGAACCTTGATGCCCAGCGCTTTCGCTTCTTGCACAAAGTGGACGAAGTAGCCGTCAATCTCAATCGTATCCAGATGGGTTTGCAGCTCACTCTCGCTCATATCCAGCAAGGCGACCTGACCCTTCATGCATTCGCGTGAGCCGATGTCACCACGCTCCCATGCGTCTTCCAGCTCCTGCCAGCCCGGCTTGCCAAAGCGGTTGAGCAAGGTGTCGGTCACATCCAGCAGGCTGATAGTGCCGTCGAAATCGCTTTGCACCATCCAGCCCGTCAAAGCTGTACCCGTGGACGAAGGAAGAATTTGAATACGCTTATTCATGGAAGCTGACCCTCACGTTCTGACCCACTTTGGCATTGACAGGTGGCTGGTCAAACACCAGCACAGATTCGACGACTCGTACCGGGCCGCGCTGGGTGTCATCCTGCAGACGCGCCGGGCCGTAAACGGGGCTGACTCGCAGCACCGTGGCCGATGGAAATTCAAGCCGGGCTGCGCCGCCGTCGCCATCCACGGCAACATGGGCCTTCATGCCTTCACGAATGGCAGCCACAAAGCTCTCGTTAACTTCAGCGCGCACGATCAGTGGGCGCTGGGGCAGTAGCACCGCCACGGGGCTTCCGCTTTGCAGCATGCTGCCAGCGTGGGCCGTCAGGCGGATGACGGTTGCGGCCTCAGGCGCACGCAACTCGTGGCGCTGTTGCAGGGCACGCAACTGCTCGACCTTGTGTTTGGCCACGGATGCCTCGGCAGCGGCAATATCCACTTCAGCCTGTGCATCGCGCAGTGAGTGGGCGGCTTCATCCACATTCTGCAAATCGGCCGCACCTTGCTTGGCGGCAGCCTGCCAGCGCGTCAGCGTTGTCTTGAGTGCAGGCAAACGCTCTTGCCTGGCCTTGAGCCTGGTTTGCGCCAGTTGCTGCTCCGATTCGGCTACGGCCAGATCGGCGCGGGCGGCATCATCGGCCAATCGCAGCAAGACCTGGCCCTTTTGCACGCTCTGGCCTTCCTTGATCAGCAACTGCTGGACCACACCAGCGGCGGGTGATGCGAGGTCAAGCAAACCGCCCTCCACATCAATCTTTCCGCGGGCAACGGCGACCTGATTTTGCGGCTTGGCCTGCGCCGCGGCGACAGAAACGAGCGATGCAGAATCCTGCGCTGGCGAGCACCCACCCAGCGACAGCAGAGCCGCCGCAAGCAGCGGCACACCCGAACTGAGGCTGAGACACAATGGGCTACGGTTCATGAATTATTCCTTGATGGGGCTCTGTTCTGGCGCCAGTCGCTGCGGATAGCGCCGTCTTCCATACCCAGCACACGATCGGCGTGGCGCACCAGCCGTGGGTCGTGACTGACGCACAGCACCGTCGTGCCATGGCTGCGAGCCGCACGGTGCAGCAGATCAATGACGCGCTGGCCGCTTTCCGCATCCAGTGCGCTAGTGGGCTCATCGGCAAACAAAAGCTGGGGCTGCTTGGCAATTGCTCTGGCAATCGCGACGCGCTGCTTTTCACCGCCGGAGAGCTGCGCGGGACGCATATGACTGCGGTGCGACAAGCCAACTTCATCCAGCGCATCTTTAGCCCGGCGCAATGTCTCGCTGTTCTTGAGGCCCATATAGCCCAGAGGCAGCTGCACCTGCTCCAGCGCCGTCAGCGCCGGGAACAGATTGAAGCCCTGAAAGACAAAGCCCGTATGGCGCAGGCGAAACTTTTCCAGTGCGCCAATGCTCATCTTTGCCAAGTCCTGCCCCAGCGCCATGGCACGGCCACCATCGGGCTTTTGCAGGCCGGACATGAGCGACAGCAAAGTGCTCTTGCCGCAACCTGATGGACCCGATATCAGGCTCAGCTCACCGGGTTGAAGGCTGACAGAAAGCCCTTGCAGGACATGCACCTGAACGATGCCGGAGACAAAGGATTTTTCAAGGCGCACGGCCTCAAGACTGGGGGCGGCCGTGTTCGCCGCAGATGGGGTATGAGGACGTTCGTTCGTCATGGCTTGCATGCTTGCACCCTCAACGCAGCAAGGTGGCCGGGTCGGCACGCAGCAAGCTGCGCATCGCACCCAAACCGGACAGCAGGGACAGCACCGCAATCAGAATGGCGCAGGCAAGCACTGCAGCCATATTGAGAGCTACCGGCACGCGATAGGTTGCGGCAACGCTCAGCAGCACAGCGCTGGTCAAGGCCGCTAGCACAAAGCCCAGACCGCCAATCCAGCAGGCCTGCTCGACCACCACACGGCCCAGCGCTGCACGGCTAACGCCCAGCGCATTAAGCACGGCATATTCACGCGCTGAACCGGCAACCACGGCCTTCAGCGACTGGCTGGTCACAATTGCGCCCACCAAACACACGATGACGGCCATAAAGAGCACGCCAGCGCCTGCGCCGGTGTCCAGCATCCAGTAGCGCTGCGAACGCCGGGCAAAGGCATCGGCAGTCCACACCTCATAAGGGCCAAAGCTGCTGCCGATTTCACTCAAGCGCAGCTGAGCCTCTTGCGGTTTGGCACCCGGCTTGAGGCGGGCTACAAAATAGGTGCTGCCGTTTGCCGCCGTGGTTTCTGCAATCTCGCGGGCCGTGCTGAGTGAAGCCAGCACATTGACGCCACCCAGCCCGCGCAGGCCATCGACGGCCGCCACGATCTTCACAGCATGGTTGTTGATCCAGGCAACGCTGCCTTCCTGCGCACCCAGAGTGCCCAGATCAGCGCGATCCACAATCACGGCACCCGGCTCGCGCAGCAGTTGACGCTGCCAGGAGGTAAGCACCTTGGTGAACATCATGGATTGATCCATCGCGCTGATGCCCGACAGATAGACTGAAACGCCACCGCCTGCCGCGCCTTGTGCACGGGTGCGAGCGCGCCAGTCACCATCGACCCAGACGTAAGGCTCCACCGCCTCCACTTCAGGATCCATGCGCAAGCGCATTTCCACATCGCTACCAATGTTGCGGCCGAAGTTGACACTCTGCGTGCCCGGATAGCCAACCCATAGATCGGCTGATGAGGACGTCACATAAACCGCAGCCGAGCCAAAAATCCCCAGCACAAGCGCTGCCTGCATGGCCAGCAGAACGCCTGAAAATCCCACGGCAAACACCGATGGGACAAAGCGCCGCCATTCATGAATCAGCGTCTTGCGCGCCAGAGCAATCAAGGCTTCACCTCGGCAGTCTGAGTGACGACTGGATCCAGTGGCGCAGCACCTACGGCTTTGTAGAGTGCGACATAAGCCAGTGCCTCGGCAGCCTTGGCCGTTGCCATCTCGCTTTGCAGCTGCAAGCTGGCGCGTGCGTTTTCAGCACCGGCCAGCTCACTGGACAGGCCGAGTTGCTGACGCACCGCCTGAGCTTTATCACGCGATTGCTGAATTTGCTGGGCAGCAAGCAATGATTGCTGTCGCTGCTGCTGGGCGGCCACTGCTGCCAGCGAGCCTTCCGCCTCAGCAATGCCATTGAGCACCGCCTGCCGATAAGCCTTGATGCTGGACTGCAGCGCCAGCTCCTTGCCATCGGCAACCGCACGGCGGCGGCTCCAGTCAAACAGCGGAATATCAATCTGCGGGCCCACCATGGGGATGGAGTCCGAAGTCGAGCGGTGATTGCGGGTGAGGTTGTATGAGTACAGCAGCGAACCCGTCAGCATCAGGCGCGGGTAGAGAGCGGCGCGGGCCACACCTACCTCGGCAGCAGCCTGCTCTACAGCAGCTTCAGCACTCTGAATATCGGGCCGTTTTCGCAGCAAATCGGCGGGAAGCACCTCTATGGCCTGCAAAGTGGGCAACGCCGCATCAGCCTTGGGCTGCAGCCACAGCGACTCAGGGCGATCTCGCCCCAACAGGGCAGCCAATGCATGGGCTGCGCGCTTGTGGCTTTCATTCAACAGTGCCAACTGCGCCTCTTGGGTGCGCAGCTGCAATTGCTGCTGCTCCAGTGTCTGGGTATCCGTCAGGCGTTGATCACGGCGAATCTCAAGCAGCTGCAGTTGTCTTTGTGCCTGTTGTAACTGCTGTTGCGCCAGGTTGCGTTGAACCTGGGCCAGCCTGATGTCGAGATAGCGATGAACCACATCGGCCACCAAGGCCACCCGCGCTGCGTGCAACTGCGCAGCAGCGTCCAGCACGCTCGCCGAGCCGGAGCGACGCGCAGCCTCTGCGTCACCAAACAGGCCCAAGTCCCAGCTCACATCAATGCTGGCATGGAAGTAGGTATCAACTGCTGCGACGTCCTGAAGCGTTCGCGCTCCAGCGCCAACTACGGGAAGAAATGCCGAGCCCGCCGTATCCGCCAGCAGACGCTGCTGACGCAACCGCAAAACGGCCTGCGCCACATCGAGATTCTGGGCCAACGCCTCATCAACCAGAGCATTCAGCGCCGGATCACTCCAGCCCCGCCACCATTGCGCCAACTCGGAATTGCTCATTTTTTGAGCAGATGCTTGCTGCCACTGCGCTGGTGCACCCGAATCCAGTCGTACCTCAATAGGCGCAGCGCACCCTGCCAGCAATGACATGGCGCACAGGCACAGACTACCGATACGAAGACGCGAAGCTTGGAAGGGAGATTTCACAGCGCTGCTAGATCAAGCTATGGGTTCTCATCCAGAAAACCCGTGGAAGGCAGAAACAACTATCCATTTCGCCATTGAACGGTAAGAAGTTTTCGCCTGATTGCAGGATTTATGGAGGAATTATGGAGATCGGTCTGCATTTTCTTATTGCAGCCGCTGAGACCATAATGTCTGGATAACAAGTTTCAGTGGGTCCGCTAGATGCATGACTTTTCTGCACACAAAACCATGACAAGCTTTTCTCAGCCCACTTCGACACCTCTGGTTCTCGTCGTCGAGGATGAGCCCAATATCGCCGGTGTACTCAGCGCTTATCTGGAACGCGACGGCCTGCGCATTCGCATGGCGCATGACGGAGAAGAAGCGCTGCAGAGCTTTCGCCAGTTGCGCCCCGATCTGGTGCTGCTCGACATCCACCTCCCCAAGGTCGATGGCGTAGATGTGCTGAAGATGATCCGCAGCGACGGCGATGTGCCGGTCATCATGGTCACCGCACTGGCTGACGATGTGGACAAATTGCTGGCACTGCGCATGGGGGCGGATGACTATGTGGTCAAGCCCTTCAACCCCCCCGAAGTCGTAGCACGCGTGCGTGCCGTGCTGCGCCGTACACAGGCCAAGCCAGCACCAGTAGCAGCCCCTCTCCGTGTCGGCCCCATCGAAATTGATGTCGAAGCCCACAGCGCCGCCGTTTATGACGATCAGGGCAATCCTGTTTCGCTGTCACTCACTCTCACAGAGTTTCGCCTTCTGGCCTGCCTGGCCGCCCAGCCACGGCGCTGCTTTTCACGCTCTTACCTGATTGAAAATTGCCTGCCTGAAAGCGATGCGCTGGAGCGCGTCATCGACTCTCACCTCTCCAAGCTAAGGCGCAAGCTGCAACTGGCTGGCCAGGACGGCCTGATCGAAACCGTGCGCGGCATTGGTTACCGTCTATGGCCCTGGGACTGAACCGCATCTGGGTTCGCTTTGGCCTGTGGATCACTGCTGCGGTCCTGCTGGCCATTGCCTCTCTGGCCATTGGCGTACTGGCGTTTTCTGAGCTGCAGTACCGGGAGTTCTACCGCCACCTGCCAAGCCCCATCAAGGCCGAGCTGGAAACACTGAAGTCTCACGACCTGGAAGACAGCCCCAGAGCCTTACAAATCTATTCTGAATACTGGGAAGGCGACCGCCTTTTTGGAGAGAAATGGTCTCTGGTGATCGGTCTTGCTGTGAGCCTGCCCTTCGGCATGGCCATGGGATTCTGGATTTCGCGGCGCATCACCAGCCCACTGGCCTCCATGGTCGAAGTCGCCACCCATGTAAAGCGTGGCGAACTGGGCTACCGCGCAGTCAAAGGCAATGCCCATGGTGAGATGGCAGAGATGATCGACGCCTTCAATGGCATGGTCGATTCGCTGGAGTCATTTGAAGCTGAACGACTGGCCACGACAGCATCTATCTCTCACGAACTACGCACCCCCCTGACCGTTCTGCAGGCAAGGCTGCATGCCATCTGCGACGGTGTGATCGACACCAGCCAATCTGAGATGAAGATGCTGCTGGCCCAGGTTGAGCATCTAGGCCGACTGGTGGGCGATCTGCACACCCTCTCCATGGCTGATGCAGGGCAGCTGTCCCTGCGCAAAGAGCGCATTGACCTGGCAACGCTGGTTGGCGAGGTGGTGGAAGAACTGCACCCGCAGCTGCAAAAGTTCGACATGGCTTTGTCGCTGGACCTTCCCATGCAGGACGGTGACGGCAGCACGGACATTCGCGCCGATGCAGACCGACTGCGCCAGATCACCACCAACCTGATCGGCAATGTGCTGCGCCACGCCAGCAGCGGCCACTGGCTGGGCATTCAGGTCTACGCCGAGCCCGATCAACAAGGCCGGCACTGGGTCACACTCAGCGTCAGCGATGCCGGGCCTGGCCTTGACGCAGACCTTCAGGCCCACCCCTTCCAGCGCTTTGCGCAGGCCCCGGGAAAGCGCCGCAGAGAAGGTTCGGGACTGGGCCTTTCCATCGTCAAAGCCTTGGTCACCTCGCAAGGCGGCAATGTCAGTGCCGATACTTCAGATCGCGGCGGAGCGCGTTTTACGGTGCGCTTTCTTCGCCTTTAAACGCATCCTCATCACTCAGCATGGGGTAGAGCTTGGTCATGATCTGCTGCAAGCTTTGCTGCAACAGATCATGCGTGGCGCGCTGCACCTCCGTCACTGTTTCGGTTGTCGTTTCTGTCGCTGATTCAGCACCTGCGTCATCACGCGCCAGCGTCCAGATTGCCGCCCATTGTTCAGCCTGTGACTGAACTACGGTCTGCGTCAGATCGCTCCACTGCTGCGGCGCTGCCGGACTGGTGTAGCGGCCCCGGCCACGGCCAAAATGCGAGACCAGCAGGTACTTGAGCAGCACCTGACTCACCGTGGCGTTCAGATAGTCCGCCGAGAGCTGAAAACTCTGCTTTTCCTGATCGAACATTTTGTTCGCACCCCATGCCGCACCACCAAAAGTGATGGCACCGACCAGTGCGCCCACCAAGGCACCGGCGCCCAGCGTCAAGCCACCGGCCATCAAGTCAGCACCCAAGCCTGTGGCTGCGCCTGCCGTCAGTGCACCCCACAGGCTAGCCGCCTGTGCATCTACGGGCTTATTGATCTTCAGCTGGCTACGTAGCTGCTCCTGTATCTGACTCGCGGTTTGGCCGTCAAGCTGATGAATCTCAAGCAGGCGCTGAGTGGCCTGCACATCGGCTTGGCGCAGCTTCTGCATCAAGCGTTGCACCGCCGCTTTGGCGGGTCCGCTCAAACTGTCTTCATCTGCAGCCGTCTTTCCCAGCTTGCTGGTGAGCTGGCTCAGACTCTGCCAGGCACGCTCCAGCAGCTTCCCTTGTTCAGGCTCCAGTTGTTCATGCAAGCGGGCCGCAGCCAGCAATTGCGCGGCCATGACCTCAAGGTTGGCCTGCTCGCGCTGCTGTTGCTGCAGGGCACGCTGATCCAGCAAGCGCTGATAGGCAGGTTGTTTGGCCTGCGGCAGCAGCGGCGTGATGCTCTGCATCATCTTGCGCTCATGCCACCAGCTGCGCGTAAAGGCATCCAGCACCAAAACATCACGCACCACGGTCTGAAAGCTTTGCGTCGCCTTCTTCCATCGCTGCAAATCCTGCAGCGTCTGCGCTTGCGTGGTGTCGCTGCCAACCTGATTGAGAAGCACAATGACTGGCTTGTTCAGCCAAGCCAGAATATTCATCTCGGCACTCCAGTAACCCGCATCCGCCGGGTCTTCTGCAGCATTGACGAGATACAGCATCACATCCGCATGGTCGCGCGCTGCAAGCAATGCTCGCTGGCTCAGATAAAACGGTTTGTCACGCCAGCGGTCCCAGACATTGCTGAGGAACCAGCCCAGCGGATTACCCTGCTGCCGCAAGCGTTCGTACAGCCTGACCGAATCACCAAAACCCGGTGTATCCCACAGCCAGAGCTCATCGTTTTGCTGCGTTTTTTGCAGCAGGTAGCGTTTGGATTGACTGGTCACATGGGCGGCATCAGCAATCTCACCCACATCGTCCGCCATCAGGGTTCGCGTCAGCGTGGTTTTTCCGATATTGGTGTGCGAAAGCAGGCACCACTGAATGCTGTTGTCTCCCAGAACCAGAATATTGCCGTCAGTCATCTCAAACTCCTACAGCAGGCACCAGGGTGGCATTCAGGCCGGCGCTGCGTACAAATTCTTTCCACAGCTGCTCCCGCTCCTGCACCCGCGCCGGGGCACCCGTGTTGCGGGCGCGAAAGTCTGCAGCCCACAGCCAGACATCGGTCTGCGGCCCCCAGAGGTTAAGCACCTGCGCCAGAAGGGCACCGTGAATTTCCACCTCAGGCGTGGCCGCTAAGTTCAACAACAGCACTTGCTGAGCATTGCCATTCGATGCAACGGACAAAGGCGATCCATAAGCCAGCGCGGGCAGCACTGTGAGCTGAGCACCCGCACCATAGTTTTGTGCAACATGGCTGTGCAAAGCAGCCTCGCGCTCGGGCGTGATATCCAGGCTATAGGGCTGTACTTGCAAGGCGGTGGCACGCCCCGCCCAGTCGCGCTGCAGCTTTTGAAAATAGGGCTGCTGCAGCGGCAGAGCCAGATGCTGGTTCAGCCACCAGACCTTGACGCCCTGCCACAGCGCCAGCACAAGGCGCGGCGCAATCACCATCAGGCCCAGCAGTAGGCTGTAGAGCTGTACCCAGAGCTGGCCTACCGTGGGGTACTCCAGAAACTGCATAAAGCCTGCAGGCACTGCAGGTACACCACTGGGGGCCCAGCCTTGCAGCGCCGTGACGTCAGCCAGAGCCCAAGGCGCTGTACCAAGCAGATACTGCAGGGGAGCAAACAGAATATTCAGGCAAGTCTGCACTGCGGATGGCGAGAGAAACGTACTTTCCCAGCCCACCTGGTAGGCGTTGGTCAGCCCTGTCAGCCACAGCGATGACAGCGCACCCAGCGCCAACATGGCCGCGCCCAGATGGATGGTCAAAGCCCACTGCGCATGGCGTGGTCGCTGGTTGATCTGCCACCAGTTGCGCTCAAAATTCAGCGCCATTTTCCGCAGCCCTGTCCCACGCGAAACACTCCATTTTTTGGCTTGCAATTTCTGCAGCCAGCCACTGGGCGCTGCCGCAGCCTGATCTACCTGTGTGGTCTGGCCCTGCATGGGCTCAAGCGGCATCACCACCGATTTTTTGCGCTTGATAAGGCTGCGCACCCAGTTCACCAACAGCAGCACATAGACCAGCACATTCCACAAAACAATGCCGATTAACGACGGCGAGAGCAGGTCCACACGGTGCGGATCCGTAATCGCATGGCCCGCAAAGCCCAGTGCAAACGCCCCCAGCAAGACGGCCAGCACCATCCAGCGCGAGACGCCTGCCCCCTGCAATGCCACTGCGCGGATATCGGCAGGCAGCTGCGCCGCCGCAATCACGCGTTTGGCACGTTCATGTAAAAAACGCTCAAAGGCGGCGCGGCCACTGCCTTTGGCATTGCCTTGGGCGTGCAGGCATTCCTGCGTGATAGCGGTGCAACGCTCTGGCGTGGGCAGCGCTTCGTGCGGAGCTGCAGTTTCCAGAGCGTGGGTAAAAACAATGTCGCGGGCAGAGCTGGCTTTCATGTCTCTATTGTGTTTCAGCCAAAGACATTGGCTCTGAAAATATCAAAACAATAGCTGTCGGCGCTTTCC
Source organism: Comamonas sp. (assembly GCF_036643215.1). Classification (GTDB taxonomy): domain Bacteria; phylum Pseudomonadota; class Gammaproteobacteria; order Burkholderiales; family Burkholderiaceae_C; genus Comamonas. The sequence continues at coordinate 131,230 of NZ_JAVXSJ010000007.1, forward strand.
AATAAAGGGCTGCAAGCCTATTTCACTGGGACTCCATTCGGGCTTGCCTGCACGTGCGTTTGGCCCACTGTGTGCTATGAATGCAGCTTTGCTGCAAAACATACAAGGAGACAAGTCATGACTCTCAACCCACAGGCCATGCCTGATGCCAGCGGCTTCTTCGGCCCTTATGGCGGCCAGCTGGTGCCGCCCGATCTGAAGAAGTGCATGGATGAAATTTCTGCAGCCTACGAAGAGATCGTCAAGCGCAAAGATTTTCAGGATGAGCTGGCCTCGCTGTTTGCCGACTATGTGGGCCGCCCCAGCCCCATCTTTCACGCCAAGCGCCTGTCCGATCAACTGGGCGGCGCGCAGATTCACCTCAAGCGCGAAGACCTGAACCACACCGGCGCACACAAGATCAATCACTGCCTGGGTGAGGCGCTGTTGGCCAAGTTCATGGGCAAGAAAAAAGTGATTGCCGAAACCGGTGCCGGCCAGCATGGCGTGGCCCTTGCCACGGCCTGCGCGCTGGTTGGCATTCCCTGCGAGATTCACATGGGTCAGGTGGATATCGAAAAAGAGCACCCCAACGTCACCAAGATGCGCATTCTGGGCTGCACGCTGGTGCCCGTCACACGCGGCGCAGCAACCCTCAAGGAAGCGGTGGACAGCGCCTTTGAGGTCTATCTGCAAGACCCCGTCAACACCATCTATGCCATTGGCTCTGTGGTCGGCCCTCACCCTTTCCCCATGATGGTGCGCGACTTCCAGTCCATCGTCGGCCGCGAGGCACGCGAGCAATTCCTGCACAAGCATGACAAGCTGCCCAACCATGTGGCGGCCTGCGTAGGCGGCGGCAGCAACGCCATGGGCATCTTCACGGCCTTCCTCAAGGATGAAGCCGTGCATCTGGTCGGCGTAGAGCCTGCTGGCGAAGGCGTGGACAAACCCGGCCGCCATGCAGCCACCCTCACCATGGGCAAACCCGGCGAAATTCACGGCATGAAGTGCTATGTGCTGGAAAACGGCGATGGCACGCCCGCTGCTGTGCACAGCATTGCCTCCGGTCTGGACTACCCCGGCGTGGGCCCGCAGCACAGCTATCTCAAGGATATCGGCCGCGTGGACTACCAGTCTGTGAACGATCAGGAATGCCTGAATGCATTCATGACGCTGTCGCGCGTGGAAGGCATCATCCCCGCGCTGGAAAGCGCACACGCCGTGGCCTGGGCCATGCGCGAAGCCCCCAAGCTGGGCAAGGATCAGCACATCCTCGTCAACCTGTCAGGTCGCGGCGACAAGGACGCTGACTACGTCGCGAAAAAACTGGGCCTTTGAGGCCTCATTCTGAACAACACAAGTGGGGCATGGCTCCGCCATGCTCCCACTTGTGTTTTCAGGTGCTGTCACTCAGGATTCATACAACGCCGCAAGCATCAAAGGCCTCTCACCCATGATTGCATCCATGACCCCAAACCATCCCGCCTCCCCCGCTCTCATCTTGCTTGCTGCGCTTGCCTTGACAGCCTGCGGCGGTGGCGGAAATGGGGGCTCAGCCATCAAACCAGAGCCTAAGCCGCAGTTTTTGACACTGGACGGAAAGCAGCCTCAGGTCATCGCCCACCGGGGCTACTCGGGCCTGTACCCCGAGCAGACCCAGATGGCGTATGAGAAAGCCATTGATGCGGGCGCTGACATGATCGAGCTGGACATGCACATGACCCGTGACTGTTTTCTGGTGGCGCGCCACAACGCCTGGCTGAGCGATAGCACCAATATCGCCGACGTCGCAAAGATCAATTCCTATGTCGCCGCACGCAAGCGCACCACCCCTGGCGTGTTGGTCAACGTGAAGTACCCCGCCACACCCGAGAACGGCCCCGCGCAATATCTCAGTGACCTGATCAACCCGAGCAACCAGAAGTCTGTGCTCCAGCCCCTGGTCGTCGATGGGGAAGATCACACCGGCGACTGGTCCATCTCCGACTTCACCCTGCATGAGCTGCGTACGCTGCTGGGCGGCACCACACTGGATAACCGCGCCGACCGCCCCACCGAATGGAATGGCAAGCTGCCGCTGATCAGCGCTCAGGATGTGATCGACATCGCAGCAGCCAAAGGCAAGGCCGCAGGCCGCACCATCTCTGTCTATGCAGAGACCAAAAATCCGTACTGGAACAACCAGCAGGCCATCGCCAACAGCTGCGGCACGGGCAGCCACCCGTTTGAAGATGCCGTGATGGCATTGCTGGAGCAAAACAGGTTCAATACCCCGGATGCGCCCATCTACATCCAGAGCTTTGACCCCGACAGCCTGAAGTACCTGCGCAAAGCGGGCATGAAGGCCAAGGGCGTGCAACTCATTGACGGCAATGACTACAACTTCAAGGATGGCTCCGTCGGCTACATCACCAACGACGAGTGGACCTTCATCAGCGGTCGCCCCTACAGCTGGACACTGGCCGGTGATGCACGCACCTTTGCCGTCATGCAGACCCCTGCAGGACTGGCAGAGATCAAAACCTATGCCGATGGCATCGGCCCGTGGAAGCCTCAGGTCATCGCGCACTCGGTCGTCCCCTACAAAGACGGTGCAGGCCTGAAGGATGTGAACACCTTGAAGGACACTGGTCTGATTGCCAATGCCCACAAAGCAGGCTTGGTAGTGCACAGCTTCACCTTCCGCAGCGAAGCCAGCCGTCTGGCCGGCATCTTCAAGGGCGAGCCCATACAGGAATACCTTGCGTACTACCGCCTGGGCATAGACGGTGTCTTCACCGATTTCACCGCTGATGGAGTGAAAGCACGCGAGGCCTATATTGCTGAACTAAAGGCCAAGTGAGCCATTCCTTTTTATAGCGCTTTGCGCCTGATCAACATCGGCTAACGGCAGTTCGGCGCACAACTCATGCAAGGCCAGCGGCAATGCTGGCCTTGTGCTTTGTTGCACTCAACCGCTCAGCGCAGCCCGCCGATATAACGCGCCGATGTGCGCAGTATGTCGGCAGCCTTCATAGCGACAGAATCCTCTGCTGGCGGTGAAGATGCCGGTCGAGGCTTGGGGGCCGTCCAGCTTTCCTCCAGCCGCTGCGCCAGTCGCTCCAGCTCTCCATCCTGACGCGCTCTCGCATGGTGCCTAGCGAACTCCACCATAGCCTGCGCATAAGGCTGGTTACAGGCCATCCACTCGGTATCGGTCACGCGGCCAGTCTTGCGACGCAGCACCACATGCAGGTGCGCTGCGATGGCCACTCTTTCGCTGTCCTCCATACGCCCTCCTTCCATCAAATTTAGTGCTGGCGCTCCAGATGCAAACTAATATCCAGCCCTTCTATTTCCTGCACGTTGTCCACTCTCAGCGGTATCAGCACACGAATCAGCAGCAAGATCACAGCCGTGCCTGCAGCGCTGTAAGCCGCTATGGCCAGCACAGCAATCAACTGGTTGAGCACGGTGGTGCCGGTGCCCGCAATCAAGGGGTCTGCAAACACTGCCGTCAAGATCGAGCCAGCGATGCCGCCCACGCCATGCACGCCAAACACGTCCAGCGAGTCATCAGCGCCTAAACGACGCTTGAGCCAGGTCGCACCCCAGAAGCAAACCGCGCCAGCAATCAGACCAATCCACACCGCACTGCCCACCTGCACAAAGCCAGCAGCCGGAGTAATGGCCACCAGCCCAGCGACCATGCCCGAGAGCAGGCCCAGCAAGGTGGGAGCACCGCGCATCAGCCATTCGACCAGCAACCATGCCAGCCCACCTGCTGAGGCAGCCACCAGCGTGACCACAAAGGCAAGTGCCGCACGCCCATCCGCTGATAGTGCCGAGCCTGCGTTGAAACCAAACCAGCCAAACAACAACAGGGCCGTTCCCATCGCCGTCCAGCCCAGACTATTGGGCTCAAATGCTTCCATCCCATAGCCGCGCCTGCGGCCCAGCATGAAGGCGCATACCAGCGCCGCCACACCGGCATTCACATGCACCACGGCACCGCCTGCAAAGTCCAGTGCACCCAATTGGTTCAGCCAGCCCCCGCTCTCCCACACCCAGTGCGCAATCGGTGCATAAACCAGCACGCTCCACAGCGCAGCAAACAACAGCAATGCAGCAAAGCGCATTCGCTCCACCACGGCGCCCACAATCAGCGATGTAGTGATGATGGCAAAGGCCGCCTGAAACAGGGCATAGGCGGCTTCAGGAAGGTGTGGGGCCAGATGGCTGACGGAGATCAGATTGCGCTTGCCGTCAAAGTGCAAAGCCGTAAACCAGGCTCGGCTCAGATTGCCCAGCCAAAGCGAATCCGCAGTGAACGCCAGCGAGTAACCCAGACCAAACCAGGTCAGTGTCACGACACAGGCCACGGCAAAAATGGCAACCATGGTGTTGACCACATTTTTGCGGCGCACCAGCCCCGCATAAAACAAGGCGATGCCCGGCAAAGTCATCAGCAGCACCAATGCTGACGAGACCATCACCCATCCGGTATCTGCCTTGTCTATGGCAGTCAATGGCACCAATTCCATGCGCTTCCTCCCTGCTTGTTTGCTTTGAGCAGATAGAAAGCATGTTTCATGCCAATCGCAAACCGGCCGAGGAAATGTTAAGGCGCATGAAATCGCTACTGAATCAATAGCTTACAGCGCTTGCCATTATTGGGTTTCAGCTAAAAACTGCATGAAATCACTCATGCCAGCGCAACGACCACAGCGGTGCAACTTGGCGCATCCAGACAGCCGAGCACAGACCCAACGGCATTAGCAAAAGCTTGCAAGAGAATAAAAAAAGCAGGCCCGAGGCCTGCCTTTTTCACATGCGCATGAGCGAAGCTCACCCCACCGTGATGGTGCGCCCGTTGTTCTGAATTTCCCAGCTGCCGCTCTTACGGAAGGAGCGTGCCGAAGCGTAGGTATCTTCCATAAACTGGAAGAAGGTGATCAGGCCGTCCTTGACCGTGGCCTTGATGGCCAATGGCGAAGTGAAGCGGTGACCGATTTCTACCGACGTGTAGGTGAACTGACCGAACACCGCCACCGTCTCACCTTCGCTGATCAGATCGGTGATCTGAAAGTCATTCACTTCCCAATAAGTACCCACGTTGGAGAAGGTATCGATGTAAATCTGGCGGCCTTTGCGCGTGCCAGTCCAGGGCTCGATCTGCTCCAGCTCGGGGTTCTCAAAATTGAGCGAAATATAGACCGCATCTTCCGCCACCAGCGCCTCAGCGGCGTGCTTGACGGTTTCCTTGCCGCTGTTGACCAGGAAGGCCTGCAGCACATCCTTGGGATGCTTGGTTTTCAGCGCATTAGCGATCAAATCCGTGCCTTGTGTCATCTCGACTCCTTAGAACCAGTGAATAAAAATCAAACGCACACTCTAAATCCAGTGCGAGACAGACTCGCCCGCATGAATTGTCAACCTCTGTCAGAGACAGCTCCTCAGATCCGCAGACCCTGCATCTGCTATTTGTTCAGCCCTGTCTTCAGCGCAACATGCTTGTATTCAATGAAGTCTTCTATCGCGGCCAATCCGTTGAGGCGGCCCAGGCCTGATTGCTTGAAGCCACCTTCCTCGGTGCCGTCGTACACCTTGGCCCAATCATTGATCCAGACTGAGCCAGCATCCAGCCCTTGTGCCATGCGCAAAGAACGCTCCACATCACGCGTCCACACGCTGGCCGCCAAACCGTATTCGTTGTCATTGGCCAATTCCAGTGCCTGTGATTCTGTGCTGAAGCGCTGAATACTCAGCACCGGACCGAAGGTTTCCTCCTGGATGATCGGCAGCTTGTTGTCATACACCTCCAGCAGAGCTGGGCGGAAGAAAGCACCTTTGGACAACGGCCCCTCGGTGATCGGGCCGCCGCGCACAATGGCTTTGGCACCAGCAGCCAGCGCAGCCTCGACCACGCGATCTACGCGCTCCACATTGGAGCGGTCAATCAGCGGTCCCATGTCACTTTCAGAATCCGAGGCCGGACCGGGTTTGACATTGCGCAGCCTCTCGGCCATGCGGTCACGCACGATGTCGTATACCGTGTCCTGCACCAGCAAGCGCGAGCCCGTCATGCAGAACTGGCCTCCAAACACCGTCAGGGCTTTCTCAATCGTCGGCAGGGCCTCGTCCAGGCCCGCATCCTCAAACACGATCATCGGCGTCTTGCCACCCAGCTCCATGCCAAATCGCTTCAGGTGTACCGCCCCCGTCGCGCTGATGGCGCGGCCTGTGCGGGTGGAGCCGGTGAAGCTCACGGCCTGCACATCGGGCGTCTCAACCAAATAGGAGGAGCCCTCCGGGCCACTTTCAAAAAACAGGTTGATCACGCCCTTGGGCAGGTCCTTGGACTCAGCCATGATCTCGGCCATCAGACTGGCAGTTTGTGCTACCTGGCTCGGCAACTTGATCACCGTGGTGCAACCTGCCGCCAATGCAGGCGCCAGCGAGCGGATGGTCAGCACCACGGGCGAATTCCACGGAGCAATCACCGCAGCCACGCCCATGGGTTGCTTCAGGATCATGGAGATGCTGCCGGGCTTTGGCGTCACCACACGACCCCCTTCCAGGCGCGCATTGGCCGAGGCATAGCGCAGCTTGCTGGGCACCATGTCAATCTCAAAAGCGGCTTCGCCCTTGACCTTGCCGTTCTCCAGCGCCAGCACCTCTAGAAGGCGGTCACGGTTGCGTTCAAACGCCTGCGCCAGCTGCTCCAGCACGATAGAACGCAGTTCATTGTCATGCGCCCAGGCAGACTCTCTAAATGCCGCTTTCGCCGCAATGACGGCCTGCTGTGCAGCATCCAGGCCATCGTCGGGGTAATGTCCAATTACGTCGTAGGTTGCCGGGTTGATGGAGTTTTTTCGTGCACCTTTGGTGCTGCGCTGACCATTGATCCAGTTGCTGGCTTCCAGCACGGTGAGATGAGAAGAGGTTGAGCTCATGGGTCGGATAGCAGTCGTGAAAGAAACGCCTGAACCTCTCTGCACCCATCTGGGTCTGGAGGCTGCAAAGACGCAGCGGTGTGAGCGCGAGCTCGCAAAACACTCTACCCAGCGCAGGAGCGGAAAGCCGTCAGTTTTTTACATGCACGCTTGGCGGCAGCGTCCCTACACCGCCGACGTCTTTGACCCCTCTGGTCTTCCATCACTGCGACCTGGGCGAAGAGCAATGGCAGCAGCTCTTCTCCAAAAGCTAGCGGCGCGCCCACCGCTTTCTGCGCAAGCCCATGCCCTGCACAATGAACAAAAAAGGCCACGCAATGCGTGGCCTTTGATGGTCGGAAAAAACTTCGGCGGATTAACCCAAGTTTGGCGCCAGGAAGCGGCGCAGTTCCTCAATATCCATGCCTCGACGCTCAGCCATATCGGCCAGCTGGTCTTCACCAATCTGGCCCACGTTGAAGTACACCGCCTCAGGGTTGCCGATATAGAAGCCGCTCACGCTCGATGCAGGGTTCATCGCCAGACTCTCAGTCAGCGTCATGCCGATGTCGTCGGCCTGTAGCGCCTTGAACAGATCGATCTTGGCCGTGTGGTCGGGGCAGGCGGGGTAGCCGGGAGCGGGGCGAATGCCCTTGTACTGCTCTTTGATGAGTTCCTCGTTGCTGAGGGTTTCATCTTCGGCGTAGCCCCACAAATCCTTGCGCACGCGCTGGTGCAGGCATTCGGCAAAGGCTTCGGCCAAGCGGTCAGCCAGGGCCTTGAACATGATGCCGCTGTAGTCATCCAGCGCGGCTTCAAATTCCTTGTCCTTCTTCTCTGCACCAATGCCTGCAGTCACAGCGAACAGGCCTGCGTAGTCTTTGATGCCTGATTCCTTGGTGGCCACAAAATCGCTCAGGCAACGGCTGGGGCGCATCACTCCGTCCACCATCTGCTTTTCCGTTTGCTGGCGCATGCCGTACCAGGTCATCAGCACTTCGCTGCGCGACTCGTCGGTGTAGAACTCAATGTCGTCGCCCACGCGGTTGGCAGGGAACAAGCCCATCACGCCATTGGCCTGCAACCAGCGGCCTTCGATGATTTTCTTGAGCATGGCCTTGGCATCGGCCTGCACATTGCGCGCTTGCTCGCCCACGATCTCATCATCAAGGATGGCGGGATAAGGGCCTGCCAGATCCCAGGTCTGGAAGAACGGGCCCCAGTCGATGTACTGGGCGATCTCGGCCAGGTCAAAGTTCTTGAACACGCGGCGGCCCATGGTGCGCGGTACCACCGGTGCGTGGTTAACCACAGTGGCATTGGCGCGGATTTGCGCCAGCGTCCAGAGCGGTGTTTTCTTTTTGTTGGCGTGCTGAGTGCGCACCTTGTCGTAGTCGGCTTCGACTTCGGCCAGATAGCTGTCCTTGTTCTCACCCAGCAGGCTGGTGGCCACGCTCACGCTGCGTGAGGCATCGGGCACGTACAGCACCGGGCCTTCGTACTTGGGCGCAATCTTCACAGCCGTGTGCACGCGCGAGCAGGTGGCGCCGCCGATCAACAGCGGAATCTTCTTGATGCGGAAGTAGTCGTCCTTGTGCATCTCGCCAGCCACGTATTGCATCTCTTCCAGGCTGGGCGTGATCAGGCCAGACAAGCCGATGATGTCCGCGCCCTCAGCCTTGGCACGCGCCAGAATCTCGTGGCAGGGCACCATCACGCCCATGTTGATGACTTCGAAGTTATTGCACTGCAAGACCACGGTAACGATGTTCTTGCCGATGTCGTGCACGTCGCCCTTGACGGTGGCGATCACGATCTTGCCGCGGCTGGTCACGTCCATGCCCGCCGCTTCTTGCTGGCGCTTTTCTTCTTCGATGTAGGGCACGAGGTGGGCCACGGCCTGTTTCATCACGCGGGCCGATTTGACCACCTGCGGCAGGAACATTTTGCCCGCGCCGAACAGGTCGCCGACCACGTTCATGCCGTCCATCAGCGGGCCTTCAATCACGTGCAGCGGGCGACCACCGCCTTGCACCACGATCTGCTGGTAAGCCTCTTCCGTGTCTTCGGTGATGAAGTCGGTAATGCCGTGCACCAGCGCATGGCTCAGGCGCTCGCCCACGGTCTTGGGATGGTCGGGCGTGCCGCGCCATTCCAGCTTCTTGCTCTCGTCCTTGGCACCACTCTTGGCGGTGTCGGCCACTTCCACCAGGCGCTCGCCCGCATCGGGGCGGCGGTTCAGCACCACGTCTTCCACGCGTTCGCGCAGCACGGGGTCCAGGTCGTCGTACACGCCCACCATGCCGGCATTGACGATACCCATGTCCATGCCCGCAGCAATCGCGTGGTACAGGAACACGGTGTGGATGGCTTCGCGCACCGGGTCGTTGCCGCGGAAGGAGAAGGACACATTGGACACGCCACCGCTCACCTTGGCACCCGGCAGGTTTTGCTTGATCCAGCGCACGGATTCGATGAAGTCCACGCCGTAGTTGTTGTGCTCTTCAATGCCCGTGGCGACCGCAAAAATGTTCGGATCGAAAATGATGTCTTCGGGCGGAAAGCCCACCTCGTCCACCAGGATGCGATAAGCACGCTCGCAAATTTCGATCTTGCGGGCAAAGGTGTCAGCCTGACCCTTTTCGTCAAACGCCATCACCACGGCAGCGGCGCCGTAGCGCTTGACCAGCTTGGCGTGCTTCTTGAACTCGTCAACGCCTTCCTTCATGGAGATGGAGTTGACGATGCCCTTGCCCTGGATGCAGCGCAGACCGGCTTCAATCACTTCCCACTTGGAGCTGTCCACCATGATGGGCACGCGGGCGATATCGGGCTCGGAGGCGATCAGGTTCAGAAAGCGCACCATGGCGGCCTTGCTGTCCAGCATGGCCTCGTCCATGTTCACGTCGATGACCTGAGCGCCGTTTTCCACCTGCTGGCGGGCCACCGCAAGCGCTTCTTCGTACTGCTCGTTCAGGATCAGGCGCGCAAAGGCTTTGGAGCCGGTGACGTTGGTGCGTTCGCCCACGTTGACGAACAGCGTGTCCTCGCCAATGAAGACGGGCTCCAGGCCCGACAGGCGCATGGGGGGCACGGAAGAAACAGCAGTAGCGGGAACAGCAGCAGACATCAGCTCACCTGTGAGAAAACCAGAAACAGAATCGAAAACAGGTGAGCGCCGTTGCACATACGGGCAGATCGCATGCAGGATCTGCAGCCCCGAGCCTGACAGGTCATGCATGAAGATGACAAGCTGCAGCGCTCCTCGGGGCGAAGCCCGTCATTCTAAGGCGAGGCGCTGAATCATGACTCCAAAGCAGCTTGCTTCGCCTTGTCTTGTCACGCGCTGCTATACCAGATGTAAGCATTTGCCCTCGAAAAATCAGCAGCGCATAAGGTGATTTCGTCAACTACGAATGCAGGCATCTCATTTCAAGCATATTTCGGGTATGGTGCGCGCCCACATGCGACGCGCACGACGTTCCAACTGGCGCCGATAACTGCATTTGCAGCCCCGCTGTCGCTATGACGGGACAAGTACCGACAGTCCGTATTTTTGAGACCTTGGCACCATCACCTTCAGGTGGCTGGCCATCGTGCTCACCCACGCACAGACGTTTGCGCCCGCCGCTCAGGCAGCTCACCCAGTCGCCGCGTGAAATTCTCTGGAGATTTTTATGAACGTGACCTTCGGCGCGTACTACACACTCATCATGGCCGTGCTGGTCTTGCTGCTTGGCAAGCTCATGACACGGCACATCCGCTTTCTGCGTGACTTCAACATCCCAGAGCCCGTCTCTGGCGGCCTGCTGGTGGCGGCCACCATCTTCGCCCTGCACCAGATCACGGGCCTGTCTCTGAGCTTTGAGGGCAGCCTGCAATCGGCCTTCATGCTGGTGTTTTTCTCGTCCATTGGCCTGAGCGCCAACTTCAGCAAGCTGCGTGAAGGCGGCTCGGGCTTGTTCATCTTCCTGGGCGTGATTGTTGTCTTCATTACGGTGCAGAACATCGTCGGCGTAGGCCTGGCTTCGCTGCTGGGGCTTGATCCGCTGATTGGTCTGGTCGCAGGCTCCATCACGCTGGTGGGCGGCCACGGCACAGCCGGCGCGTGGGGTTCGGTGCTGGAGAGCCAGTACGGCCTGACCGGCGCCACCACGCTGGGTATTGCCTGCGCCACCTTTGGTCTGGTCATTGGCGGCCTGCTGGGCGGCCCGCTGGCCAAGCGCCTCATCACCCGCAACCAGCTGGCCCAGCCGCTGACCGAGTCCGAGCAGCTGCGCGACGCTTCCCCCACTGTGAGCGAAGGCAGCGAGGTGGCCAACTTCGAATCCCCCAGCAACGCACCGCGCCTGATTACGGCCGATGCCGCTGTGGAAACGCTGGCTCTGTTTGCCGCCTGCCTGGCCTTTGCCGAGTTCATGACTGGCCTGACCAAGGGCACAGCCGTTCAGCTGCCCACCTTTGTCTGGGCACTGGGCGGTGGAGTGGTCATCCGCAACGTGCTGGACTATGTGTTCGGCTTCAAGGTCTTTGACCGCGCCATCGACGTGTTCGGCAACGCTGCACTGTCCATCTACCTGGCCATTGCCTTGCTCTCGCTCAAGCTGTGGGAGCTGACTGACCTGGCTGGCCCGCTGATGATTATTCTGGCCGCGCAAACCGTCGTCATGGCGCTGTATGCGGTCTTCGTGACCTTCCGTGTTATGGGCAAGAACTACGACGCAGCCGTGCTGGCCGCCGGCCACTGCGGCTTTGGCATGGGTGCAACACCCACGGCCGTGGCCAATATGCAGGCCATTACCAATCAGTACGGCCCATCGCACAAGGCCTTCCTGATCGTGCCGCTGGTCGGCGCGTTCTTTATCGACATCATCAACGCCTTCCTGCTGCAGGGCATGCTCAGCCTGCTGCGCTGATAGCCACGGGCTTCGTCCACAAAAAAGCGTGTTCTCGACAACCGGGAACACGCTTTTTTTATAGCTGCCTGCGCTTGATGGACAAGCGCTAGAGGCCTATTCAATACAAATTTACTGTGTCAGTGCCTGTGCTGATGCGGGCAGACCAAACAGGCGGTCAAACGCCCAGTTGAAGGCAAAGGTGTAGACCATGAAAAACACCAGCAGGCCGGCTTCCATCACCGCAGCTTCCCACAGCGTGATGTTGAACCACCAGGCCATCAGCGGGATCAGCATGGCGGCAATACCGCCTTCAAAACCGATGGCATGCACCACGCGGCGCAGCACGGAGCGGCCCTTGACAGTCTGGCGCGCTTCCCACTTTTCAAACAGGTGGTTGAAACTCAGGTTCCAGCAGATCGCAATCACCGATGCGGCCACGGCCATGATGCCGGAGTCGCTGGCCTTCTGGCCTATGGCAATAAAGATCAGACTGGAGACGGCGATGGCAATCGCCTCGTACAGAGACACATAGATGATGCGGCGCTTGGCGCCTTGCAGGCCGGTGGCCTTGCGGGGCACAGCCGAAGAAGAATGAACAGTGTGAGCGGCAGAAGAAGAAGCGGATGCCATCGCGGAGGCTTGTTGAGACATGGACTGCAGTGTATGTTCTGAAAACTGAAGATAAAAGTCATCTCCTTTCAATTTTTCTGACAGATAACGCCATGCCATTCACCGCCGATCAGGTTCCCCTGTTTCTTGCCGTGCTTGATGAAGGCTCGTTTTCCGCCGCCGCCCGCAAGCTGGGGCGCGTGCCATCCGCCATCAGCATGGCCATTGCCCAGCTGGAAGCCGAGCTGGATTTGCAACTGTTTGACCGCCGTGGCCGCGAGCCTGTGCCCACCGCCGCCGCCCGCGCGCTGGAGCCGCAGGCCCGTCTGCTGGCCGAGCAGTTGCAGCTGCTGAACTGGCAGGCACAAGCCCTGCACGCGGGGCTGGAGGAGCGGCTGACGCTGGCCATTGCGCCAGAGCTTTTGTCCACGCATTGGAGCGAGCCGCTGAACCAGTTGGTGCAGGAATTTCCGGCCCTTGCGATCGAGGTGCTGGCCGCCCCGCAGACCGATGCGCTGGAGCTGCTGCACGCAGGCCGCGCCCACCTGGCGCTGGTCTTTGAGCGCCCGGCCATGGATGGCCGCGAGGGCTTTCAGGAAATGGGACGCGAGACACTCGTGGCCGTGATGTCGCCCCAATTCGCCCCCTGGCAGCAGGCACTGGCCGAGCATGGCCCGCAGGCCCGCCTGTCAGTAGAGCAACTAGCCGCCACACGGCAGGTTCTGGTCGCCAGCCGCGACCCGCAGCAGACCGACCCACGCTTTGTATTTGCCCGCCAGTTGTGGCGCACAGACAGCCATCAGGCAGCGCTGTCGCTCATCGGTGCGGGCATGGCATGGGGCTGGCTGCCCAAGGGGCTGATAGAGGCGCAAATCAGCGCCGGTGCGTTGATGGAAATACCGGTGCAAAACCTCAGCAATGGCACGACCTTGTTTGTAGACTGGGTCTGGTCCAAAGAACGCACACAAGGCCTTGCCGCGCGGCGTTTTGTGCAGCTTTTGCGCGAACGCGAAGCAGGGAAAGACTGACATGGACAGAACCGGTTTACAGGCAAAAATGGCTTTAGCACTGAATATTTAAGCGCTTGCAGCTAGATATTTCATAGCATCCACCCGAACTGAACCTTCGCACTGAACAGGAGTTTTTCGTATGCCCCGTCAGCCCTCTAAACCCAGCCTGCCCTTTCCTACGAGTGAATCTGTAGACGCAGCCAAGACCGCCGCACCTGCAGCGCCTGCCGTCAAAAAACCGGCCGCTAAATCAGTCGCTAAACCAACCGCTCAATCAGCCCGCAAAGCGCCACCCAAGCCCGCAGCAAAAGTTCCGACAAAAACTTCGGCAGCAGCGCTGGTCGTAGCGCCGACTGCACACAGCGTCTATCCGTTCGAGATTCAAAACAAAGCGCTGCGCAAGCTCTGGCAGCAATGGCAACCGGGCGAGCCGCGCGACAGTCGCCTCTCCGCAGAGCCCCCGCCTGTCAATCTGCAAAATTTTGACCCCGCAGCCAAACCCTTTTCAGCCAATAAAGGCAAGCAGCACGACAAGGACACTGCGGCTCAGCTGGCCAAGGAGCTAGACGGTCTGCAGAACATTTTTTATGCCGACCGCAACTTCAAACTGCTGGTCATTTTGCAAGGCATGGATGCAGCAGGTAAGGACGGCACGCTGCGCGGCGTATTCGGCCAGATGACGCCGCTGGGCGTGCGCACCGTGGGCTGGAAAGCGCCGACCGAGGTGGAAAAGGCGCACGACTATCTGTGGCGCATTCACCAGCAGGTGCCCGGTGCCGGTGAGGTAGTGGTCTTCAACCGCAGTCAGTACGAGGATGTGCTCGTGCCCGTGGTCAACGGCTTCATCACACCCGAGCAGCAGGCACAGCGCTACGCCCAGATCAACGACTTCGAGCGCATGCTCAGCGAGACGGGGACCATCGTCTTCAAGTTCATGCTGCACATCAGCAAAGACGAGCAGCGCCAGCGCCTGCAAGAGCGTCTGGATGACCCGTGCAAGCACTGGAAGTTTGATGAAAGCGACCTGAAAGTGCGCTCCCAGTGGGATGACTACCAGCAGGCCTACGAAAAGCTGCTGGCCGCCACACACACGCCCTGGGCGCCGTGGACCATCGTGCCCGCCGATTCAAAAACGCACCGCAACCTGATGATTGCCACCATGCTCCGCGAGGTACTGAACAATCTGGATCTGAAGTACCCGCCCGGTGCGCCTGCAATGGACAAGATCAAGGTGAAGTAAGCGCAGCAGGGCAATCGCTCTTAAAACAAAAGCGGCTAGCGTATGCTGTTGATGGGTTTCAGATTTAAATGCATCTAAAACTCTTATTCGACAGGCGCTAGCCGCTCTTGTTTTTGCAGATCAGAACTGCCAGCCCAGCTGGCCCAGACCTTCAAACTGCATCTCAAAACGGTCACCGGCGTTGAGCGGCATGCAGCCGCACCAGGTGCCGGTGGTCACCACCGTGCCAGCGGGCACGCTGCCGTATTCACGCGCCACATGCTGCAGCCAGTCCAGCAGTAGCCAGGCGGGGTCGCCCAGACTGTGCGTGCCGGTAAAGCGCTGCGGCTCGCCGCCATTCACGCTCACGGTACACAACTGCTTGGCCCAGTCACGCCCGGTGATGGTGGATGCAGGCAGCCATTCGCCCAGCACCAGCCCGCCGTGGCACTGGCCGTCTGCCAACAAGGCCAGCGCCGGGGCTTTGAGGCCATCGCGCCAGCGCACATCGACCCATTCCACAGCGACGGTCACGCCATCCACCAGCGCCAGCGCACTGTCGTAATCAAGTGCGGCAGCTTGTTCGGCACTGATGTCCCGACCAATGCGCAGGGCGATTTCTGCCTCGGCACCGCGTATATTGAAGACGGCTTCTGGCACGGGTGCCAGCGCCACGCCTTGGTGAATGCCGTTCTCGGGCAGGGGCACATGCAGCAGCGCAGCATTGCGGCTGGGGCCGCCGGACTTCCAGTAGCGCGGTGCACGGTCAGCAGGCCACCAGCCCCAGGTGCGGGCCAGTGCGCTTTGCACGGCACGGGCATCAAACTCATCAGCCATCAGCGGCGCCACATCAGCGCCCAGCGCCTGCGGCTTGCCCAGCTTGCGCGACCACCACAGCGCATCGGCCGCCGCGTAGCTGTCTTCGGGCAGATCGGGCCACAGCGTATTCCAGTCAGGCAGCACGTCTTCTTGCGCCTGCAATTCAGGGGCAAGCCCGATAGGCGGAGTGTTGGCAAATGGCGCGGGGCCGTTCCAGCCGCTATGGCTATCTTTGTTTTCAGACATGGGGTGATGATGGCAAATTTCGTATTTCCATGTCGTAAATCCAGCACTTTTGACCGAGGATTCTGACCTTTTACGCAGTTATGCACAAAACGCATAGAACAGTTCGCATCAAGCCTTGGACAGAAAAACCCGCCACGCGCACACTTGAAAGCCCAGATAGCAAGGACTCACAAAGTACTTGCTCACATTCAGTCAACTAGGCATTCACCATGCAAGCCAAAGACTCTTCCGCGCCCTTCTCGGCGCACGCTCTGCCCTCTTACCTCAACTCCGACCATATCGGCCCCTGGGGTAACTACCTTCAGCAGGTAGATCGGGTCACTCCCTATCTCGGTTCGCTGGCCCGCTGGGTGGAAACACTCAAGCGCCCCAAGCGCATCCTGATCGTGGACGTGCCCATCGAGATGGACAACGGCACCATCGCCCACTTTGAAGGCTACCGCGTGCAACACAACCTGAGCCGCGGTCCCGGCAAGGGCGGCGTGCGCTTTCACCAGGATGTGACGCTGTCGGAAGTAATGGCGCTGTCGGCCTGGATGAGCATCAAAAACGCGGCGGTCAACGTGCCTTACGGCGGTGCCAAGGGCGGTATCCGTGTTGATCCGCGCACCTTGTCTAAGGGTGAGCTGGAGCGCCTGACGCGCCGCTACACCAGCGAAATCGGCCTGCTGATTGGCCCATCCAAGGACATTCCGGCCCCTGACGTGAACACCAACGGCCAGATCATGGCCTGGATGATGGACACCTACTCCATGAACACCGGCGCTACGGCCACAGGCGTGGTCACGGGCAAGCCAGTGGACTTGGGCGGCTCGCTGGGCCGTGTGGAAGCCACGGGCCGCGGCGTGTTTACCGTAGGTATTGAAGCAGCCAAGCTCAGCGGCCTGAGCATTCAGGGCGCACGCGTGGCAGTGCAAGGCTTTGGCAATGTGGGCGGTACCGCCGGCAAGCTGTTTGCCGAGGCGGGTGCCAAGGTCGTGGCCGTGCAAGATCACACCGGCAGCATCTACAACGCTGCAGGCTTTGATGTGAATGCACTGCTGGAGCATGTGCAGAAGAACGGCGGCGTGGGCGGCTTCAGCGGCGGCGAAAGCATCGACAACCAGGCCTTCTGGGGCGTGGATTGCGAAATCCTGATCCCTGCGGCACTGGAAAGCCAGATCACCAAGGACAACGCAGACCAGATCAAGGCCAAGCTGGTGATCGAAGGCGCCAACGGCCCCACCACTCCCGAGGCCGATGACATCCTGACTGGCAAGGGCGTACTGGTGCTGCCCGACGTGATTGCCAACGCCGGCGGCGTGACCGTGAGCTACTTTGAGTGGGTGCAGGATTTCTCCAGCTTCTTCTGGAGCGAGGACGAGATCAACGCCCGCCTGGTGCGCATCATGCAAGAAGCCTTTGCCGGCGTCTGGGCCGTGGCGCAGGAAAACAAGGTGTCGCTGCGCACCGCCACCTTCATCGTGGCCTGCAAGCGCATCCTTCACGCCCGTGAGATGCGCGGTTTGTATCCGTAAGCTCCCCCTGAGCGGCTTCGCCGCTTCCCCCTCTCTGGAGCTTCGCTCCGGAGGGGGACGACACCCTCGGTGCGCGGCGGCGCTTCCTCGGTATCTCTGGATTAGGTTGTGGCGGCTTTTCACCGCCACAACGAAAAAAGCCTTCTGTTTCCAGAAGGCTTTTTTGATGGTTGCGCGAGAAGGATTTGAACCTCCGACCTTTGGGTTATGAGCCCAACGAGCTACCAGACTGCTCCATCGCGCGGTAATTTGTTAGCAACACAGTGTCTGTGTCGATGAGTGAATTGTAGCGCAAATACTGGCCTCATGCGAAGAAGTTATAAAAATCTTCTTCTTTCATGGTTATTTGCTCTTTAATTTGTCGCCCGCTTAGCATTGCAGGCTGGCAATTGGGGCACAAGGCTATCGGTATAGTTGCCGCCCATGGCCAAAGAGAAAACCACTTTCACCTGCAATGCCTGCGGCGGCAGCAGCCCGCGCTGGTTGGGAAAATGCCCCAGCTGCGGCGCCTGGAACACGCTGATCGAGACCGTGGCCGAGTCCGCATCGGGCGGCAAAAACCGGCTGAGCCAACCGCAAGGCTATGCAGGTCTGGCCAATGCCCAGCCGGTCACCCCGCTATCGGCCATCGAGGCACAAGACGTTGCCCGCACCCCCAGTGGTATTGAGGAGCTGGACCGCGTGCTGGGCGGTGGCGTGGTCGAAGGTGGCGTGGTCTTGATTGGCGGAGACCCTGGAATAGGTAAGTCCACACTTCTTTTGCAAGCCATGGATGCTTTGCACCGCATTGGCCTGCCCACGCTGTATGTGACGGGCGAGGAAAGCGGCGCACAGGTGGCGCTGCGATCACGTCGGCTGGGGCTGGATAACAGTCAGGTCAATGTGCTGGCCGAAATTCAGCTGGAAAAAATTCTGGCGACCGTAGAAGCCACCCAGCCCGCCGTGGTGGTGATCGACTCGATTCAGACCGTGTATTCGGACCAGCTCTCGTCCGCCCCCGGCTCTGTGGCCCAGGTCCGCGAATGTGCAGCGCACCTGACGCGTGCGGCCAAGACCACGGGCATCACCATCATTCTGGTGGGCCACGTGACCAAGGACGGCGCGCTGGCCGGCCCCCGCGTGCTGGAACACATGGTGGACTCGGTGCTGTACTTTGAGGGCGACACGCACAGCAATTTCCGCCTGGTGCGCGCCATCAAGAACCGCTTTGGAGCCGTCAACGAGATTGGCGTCTTCGCCATGACGGAAAAAGGCCTCAAGGGCGTGACCAATCCCAGCGCCATCTTTTTAAGCCAGCACAGCGAGCCCGTGCCCGGCAGCTGCGTGATGGTGACGCTGGAAGGCACACGCCCGCTGCTGGTAGAGATTCAGGCACTGGTCGACCAAGGCGGCCCGCAGGCCCGCAGGCTGTCTGTGGGTTTGGACAAGGACCGACTGGCCATGCTGCTGGCCGTGCTGAACCGCCATGCGGGCGTGGCTTGTGCCGATCAGGATGTATTCGTCAATGCCGTGGGTGGTGTTCGCATCAATGAGCCTGCAGCTGACTTGGCAGTGATGCTAGCAATCACTTCCAGCTTGCGCGGCAAGGCACTACCCAAAGGATTTATCGCCTTTGGCGAAGTCGGCTTGGCTGGCGAAGTGCGCCCCGCCCCACGCGGGCAGGAGCGCTTAAAGGAGGCTGCAAAGTTAGGATTCACTGTCGCTGTTGTCCCCAAGGCCAATACACCCAAGAAGCCCATTCCCGGCCTGACTATTCATGCCGTAGAGCGCGTGGACGAAGCCATGAACATCGTGCGGGGCATTGGTTGATACTTTTTTGATAGCTGCTTGCGCTTGTCTTTCATGTAAATCAACCCATGAATGACTTGAAATGCTTCATTCAATAGCGCTAGCAGCTATTGTTTTTGATGAATCTTTGAATTGACCAGGTCGCACGGGCATACGCACTGTCCGCAAGCGCCGGACCGCCCCCTCGTAAGACAATAAGCCCATGAATTTGCGCAATATTTTTGTTCCCATTGGCTTGATCGTGCTGATGATCGCGGCCTATCAGTCCGCTAGCTGGCCCGGCGTTGCAGCCGTGGCCGGCGGCATCATCATGTGGGGGCTGCTGCACTTCACACGCCTGATGTCCATCATGAAGAAGGCCTCAAACCGCCCCATTGGCTATGTGGGCAGCGCCGTGATGCTCAACGTCAAGCTCAGGCCCAAGGTCGCGCTGGTACATGTGATTGCCATGACGCGTTCGCTAGGCCAGCGACTGTCCGAAGAAGGCCAGTCGCCTGAAATCTATCGCTGGACCGACGGCACCAACTCATCCGTGACCTGCGAGTTTGTCAATGGTCGTCTGATGAAGTGGGAGCTGCAGCGCCCTCAGCAAACGGATGATGCAGCCCAGAACGCACCTGATACAAGCACCCAGACGCCGACGTAAACCTCCCTCTAGAATGGTTGCCTCAGGAGACAAGCGCCATCCGCTCAACCCGCGGCGGCGACCACTGACAACCCATTAGAGGATGGCTATATGAGCCCTGTTGTTCCCTCGATGTCCGACCGCGACGGCAAGATCTGGATGGAT
>NZ_JAVXSJ010000008.1:0-146119 GCF_036643215.1 Comamonas sp.
CAGGGATTCGGCCTGGCGGCGCTTGGCCGCGACCTTGCTCAGGCCGGGGTGACGAATCTGGGCCGAGTCCAGAAACTGCTGCAGCGGCGGCAAAGCTTCGCTGCTGACAAACAGTGGCGAGCTGGGGCGCACAGCGCCATTGGCATGCACGGTGCGCAGCAACGCACTGCGGGCCAGCCGCGCATCGTCATCGGCCTTGCGCGACTGTTGCTGTGCGTCGGCCAGAGCCGCGCTGGCTTGCAATCGCTCGACCTGGGCGATGACCCCGGCCTTGAGCATGCGCTGGGCCGCGTCATCATGGGCAAGCACGCCTTCCAGCGCGCGCTGGCGCAGGGTCGCAGCCCGTTCGGCCAGCTGGGTCGTGAAGTAGCGCTGTACCAGCAGGGTCTGGAGCTGATCCGCACTGCTGGCCGCATCGGCCACCGCCTCGTCGGTCATGGCATCGAGCTCGCTGCGCAAGGCATTGCCAAGCCCCCCGATATAGAGAGGCCAGACGGCGGCCAGACCGGCCGAGGCCACATTGCTCTTGCGCTGCAGGTTGTAGTTGGACGGCAGGCTGGGCAATTGCCCCAGGGCTCCACCCAGTTGCGGCGGCAGAGATGCAATGCCGTTGCCCAACGCTCGCCTTGCGGGGTCGAGATCCAGATCGACATTGACCGAATAACGGTAGGCCATGCCGATGACGGAGACCGAGGGTCCACCCAACCCCTCCATGCCTTCGCGGCGCAAACGTGCGCTGTCCACGGCCTTGGAAGAAGCTGCCAGTTGATCCGAACGCTCCAACAAAGCGGCCCTGGCCTGCTCAAAGCTCAGGAAAGGGGCCGCTGGAACTGTCTGTGCCTGCACCAGGGTCGGCAATGCCGCCATCAGCAGGCTCAAGGTCAAGGGAAAGCAGCTGGAATTCATGAATGGCTAAAGGCTCGCTTGAATACTGGGGAGAAAACAACGAGATATCCGGGACCAGATCGCAAAAATATTGCAGCACCTGCAGCTTTCCCACGGCAGCCCGGTCTCTGCAAACGCCATCCGACCCGCTCTTTTTCAAGGAACATTATCCATAGCTGATTTCATGTGTATAGCCTGACTCGCCAGACATCGCCTCCTCCACCCTGCGCACTCCGTCACTGCGGAGATACATCGCGCAGCCTCTTGGTGCTTGATGATGAGGGCCAGGACTGTATTTCCAATCTGGAAAATACCGCGCAACGAGACACGTCTGCGCGCAATCACCGCCCACCACTTTGACCCACCGCTTTCGCCCTTTCACAGCGAACGGTGCCCTTGCATCGGCAACGCTTGCAGTGCCGTCAGCGACTCGACTTACATCGCTTGCTATCAATATAAAAGCTGCTTGCGATTGATCTGCAATGATTTCAGAGACTAAATGACGTCAACAAAGCCCACATCAAGCGTAAGCCGCTACGTTTTTGAAAGTACGACTTGCTCCACGCCACAGACTGCGCGATCTGCGCACACAAATCCTTGCCACAAGCGGGCGAGAGCCGCAAGTAGCCGCTACACTTTGCGCCGCAGGCCTGCGTGACCACGATAATTGGAACGCAGGCCTTTTTTACCCTTTTCGAGGTTTTCGCGCACCGCCATGTCCACCGTCTTCAACTTCACCTTTGTCCCCTGGTTCCGGTCTGTGGCCCCCTATATCCACAAGTTCCGACACCAGACCTTTGTGGTGGGCCTGACCGGTGAAGCCATTGATGCAGGCAAGCTCAGCTCCATCGTTCAAGATCTGGCCATGATCCAGGCCATGGGCGTCAAAATAGTGCTGGTGCACGGCTTTCGTCCTCAAGTGAACGAGCAGCTGCGCCTCAAGGGCCAGGAACCGCGCTACTACAACGGCATGCGCGTGACCGACTCCATCGCTCTCGACTGCGCGCAAGAAGCCGCAGGCCAGTTGCGCTACGAGATTGAAGCGGCCTTCAGCCAGGGCCTGCCCAACACCCCCATGGCCGGCGCACGTGTGCGCGTCATCTCTGGCAACTTCCTGACCGCCCGCCCCGTGGGCATTGTGGATGGCGTGGACTTCATGCACTCCGGCCTGGTTCGCAAGGTCGATGTGGAAGGCATTCGCAACGCGCTGAACTCTGAAGCCATGGTGCTGGTGTCGCCCTTTGGCTTCTCACCCACCGGAGAAGCCTTCAACCTCAGCATGGAAGAAGTCGCCACCCGCGTGGCCATCGAACTCAAGGCCGACAAGCTCTTGTTTTTGACCGAGGTGCCAGGCATCCGCATGGACCCCACCGGCGCCATCGATGAAAACAACCCCATCGACACCGAGCTGCCGCTGGACGCCGCCCGCCGCATGCTGGCCAAGCTGCCCCCGGCACAAGAACCCACCGACGTCGGCTTTTACCTGCAGCACTGCGTGCACGCCTGCGAGCATGGCGTGGAACGCAGCCACATCCTGCCGTTTTCCACCGATGGCGCGCTGCTGCTGGAAATTTATGTGCACGACGGCATCGGCACCATGGTCATCGACGAAAAGCTCGAAGAGCTGCGCGAGGCCACGATTGACGATGTGGGCGGCATCATTCAGCTGATCGAGCCCTTCGAGCGCGACGGCACACTGGTCAAGCGGGACCGCACCGAAATCGAGAGCGACATCGCCAGCTACACCATCATTGAGCATGACGGAGTGATCTTCGGCTGCGCAGCCCTGCACCCCTATCTCGAATCCAAAACCGCAGAAATGGCCGCCGTCACCGTATCACCCAAAAGCCAGGGCACGGGCGACGGCGAAAAGCTGCTCAAGCGCATCGAACAACGCGCCCGCGCCCTGGGTTGCGACACCATGTTCGTACTGACCACGCGCACCATGCACTGGTTCATCAAGCGCGGCTTTCAGCCCGTGGATCCCGAATGGCTGCCCGAAGCCCGCAAAGCCAAATACAACTGGAGCCGCAAGAGCCAGGTCCTGGTCAAAAAGCTGTAAACAGCAGCTTGGACCCAGGGGTGACTGGCTTGCAGTTTTTTAATAACTGCTTCGGACAGCCCCCTACAAAGCTCAACCCATAAAAAGCCGGCACGAATGCCGGCTTTTTTGCGTGAATCAATTGCTTTGTGCTCAGAGCAACATGCCGCACCAAAGTCGATTTCAATGGCGATTGGAGCAATGGTGTTGACATCGGGTCGACATCGATAGGGAATAGGCCCACGATGTAGGCTCAAGCGAAGCGCTGAGGGGACGCTTGCCGCAACCGAGGCAACTGACCACCCTGACCTCAAGCCAACAGTCTCCATCGCCCCTGCAATCAAGCAAACACAAGGATATGGATATGACGCTGAAAGTTGTTTTTCCAGGTGCTTTGTGTCTATGTCCTCGTGCACAGACGTGGCCCGTGGCACTGATAACGGCTTTGCTGTTCGGCGGGCCTTTGCAACTGGTGCAGGCGCAAGCGATCGAGGCATCGGGCGATGTCGATCCGTTTCCGCCCGCACCTCCGGGGACGGAGTGGAATATTGGCGGCAGCCTGTCCGTGGGAAAGACAGGCACGGGTACGCTGACGATCCGGGATGGTGCCGCGGTCAAGGGTGCCAATGGCCATATCGGCGAGCAGCCCGGCAGCAATGGCACGGTGACCGTCACCGGCAAGGATTCGAGCTGGAATAGCGCGGGCGGATTGACCGTAGGTGAGCGCGGCACCGGCAGGCTCAGCATTCTGGACCATGCCCAGGTGGTCAGCCGCGACGGTACTTTGGGCGATTGGGACAGCGGCAGCGGCGAGGTTCTGGTTTCCGGTGCCGGTTCGCGCTGGGACATTCGCTCCAATTTTTTCATCGGCGTTTCAGGATCGGGGCTGTTGAACATACAGAACGGCGGTGTGGTCAGCAGCAACTTCACCAGCCTGGGCCTTTCAAGCGGTCGCGGCACGGTGGCCGTGTCGGGCGCGGGTTCGGCCTGGCTCAATGCCTTTGACATCACGATTGGGGACAGCGGCTTTGGCGAGTTGTCAGTCAAGGATGGCGGCCTGGTGCGCAGCGACACGAACTATATGGGTAGTTTTGAAGGAAGCCGGGGAACTGGCTTGGTTTCTGGCAGTGGTGCACTTTGGGAAAGTGCGGCTTTATCGGTGGGCGTAGCAGGTGCCGCAAGCTTGCAGCTCAGAGACGGGGGACGGCTATCCGTTTCTGGCACAGGGGTCGATCTCGCAACCTACAGCACGGCATCGGGAGCGATTTATATAGGCGCCGCATCTAACAACCCAAGCGATGCAGTGGCCCCTGGCACGCTGGAGGCAGCGCAGCTGCGCTTTGGTGAAGGCTCGGGCACGCTGAACTTCAATCACACGGGCAGCGCCTATGCCTTTGCTGCAGCCCTTTCCTCCGCCACTGCCGGCTCTCACCAGATCAATCACTATGCCGGCGTGACACGTCTGACCGGCGACAGCCCTGGCTTCCTGGGCCAGACCCTTGTTCAAGGCGGCACGCTGATCGTGGATCAGCGGCTGGGTGGGACGGCCTTTGTCACCGCAGGGCAGTTGCAGGTGAACGGGAGTTTCGCTGGGCCGGTCAGCGTGGAGCAAACCGGGATGCTGACCGGGGCGGGTACGGTCAATGGTTCAGTCCAGTTTTCCAACGGTGGCGTGCTGTCTGGCGTACAGGGCCAGACGTTGACGGTGGTGGGCAATCTGAGCCTGGACGGCGCAAGCGATATCAATGCTGCCTTTGGCGCCCCTGGCAGCACAGTGCTGTTTCGCGTTGGCGGTGATCTGGTGCTCGACGGCAATCTGCACGTCAGTGATATCGGCGGCTTTGGTCGCGGAATCTATCGCTTGTTTGACTATGGCGGTGCGCTGACGGACAAGGGTCTGCAGATCTCGACCAGCCCTACGGGAATCCCCGCCGGTGAGTTGCATATTCAGACCGAGGCAAAAGGACAGATCAACGTGGTATCGGCCTTGGGTGCCACGCTGCGCGCCTGGGATGGCGGCAATACGGCGCTGGATGACAACGGCGTGATTGACGGGGGCTCGGGGGCCTGGCGCGCCGATGGTGAGAGCTGGACGGAAGTAGACGGCGCGCTCAATGGGCCTTACCAGCCCAACCCGGGCTTTGTCATCTTTCAGGGCACCGCAGGAACCGTGACCGTGGACCGCTCGGCGGGCCCCATTCGCATTCTGGGCGCGCAGTTTGCCAGCAACGGTTACCGGATCGACGGCGACAGCATCGATTTGCAAGGTGAGAATGGGATGACCATGCTGCGGGTTGGCGATGGAACGGCCGCAGGCGCAGGCATGAGCGCCACCATCACCGCACCTCTGACCGGTGCCAGCCAGCTGGTGAAAACCGATATGGGCACCTTGGTGCTGGGAGGACGCAACACCTACTCTGGCGGCAGCAAAATCGACAGCGGTGTGCTGTCCGTGTCCAGCGATGCCAATCTGGGTGCCGCTTCGGGCGGCATCGAACTGAACGGCGGAACGCTGGCCACGACCTCCAGCTTTGATACTGGCCGTACCATTACCTTGAGCACAACAGCTGGGCGCGTACAGGTCGCAAGCAATACCGAACTGGGCATGACGGGGCCTATCGTGGGCAGAGGAGGCCTGGTCAAGCAGGGTCTGGGAACGCTGCGTTTGGATCATGTGGGCAACACTTACAGCGGGACCACCGAAGTGGTACAGGGACGGCTGCTGGCGGGCGCCGCCAATGTGCTGAGCCAGGCCTCGGCCCATACTGTGGCGGCCGGTGCGGTGCTGGATATTGCAGGCCGCAGCCAAAGCATTGCCGCCTTGAACAACAGCGGCCTGGTGATGCTCAGCGACCCGAACAGCAGCAGGCCGGGCACGGTGCTCAAGGTCACCGGCCCTTATACGGGGAATAGCGGTGCGCTGAGCCTGTCTGCCAAGCTGCAAGGTCCGGGCAGCGCCAGCGATATGCTGCTGCTCAGCGGCAGCAATGCCGTGGCGAGTGGCAACACCACACTTGTCGTGAGCAATGCAGGAGGTCTGGGTGCAAAAACCGATGCCAAGGGCATCGTGGTGGTCGGCACTGAAAACGGCGCCAGCCTGAACCCGGGCGCTTTTACGCTCGCCGGTGGACAGGTGGATACCGGTGCATTTGAGTACCGACTGAAAAGCGATGCCTCTGGGGCCTCGCTGCATTCAAGCATCAACGGTATCGACACCTCCTATCGAGCGGAGGCTTCGTTGATCAGCTCGTTACCGTCGCAGTTGCGACAAACCGATTTGACTATGGTGGGCAGCCGGCAGCAGCGGATTGGCGACGATATCAACGAGGGCAGTGAGGGCAGCCAAACTCGCCAGACCTGGGGACGGCTGATCCGAAGCGAGCCACGCATCAGCCAGCCGGGATTGGTGAGCGCGCGAAGTCGGGCCATGCTGACGGGCTTTCAGGCGGGTCTGGATGTCTGGGCGAATGGCGACTGGAAAACAGGCCTGTATGTGGGGCAACTGAGCGGAGATGTGCAGGTTCGAGGATTTTCCGGCGGGCAACAAGGCCAGGACGTGGGCTTCAACAGTCTTCGCAATCGCTACATCGGCGTATATGGCAGCTACCAGAATGCACAGAATTTCTATCTGGATGCGGTGCTGCAGGCTGCCGACTACCGAAGCGAGCTCTACACCCGCAGCAATGCCAGAGCGCTGACCAAGGGTCATGGCTGGCTGGCATCGCTGGAGGTCGGTCAGCCTCTGCCCTTGCACGGCGGCTGGCAGATTGAGCCGCAAGCGCAGCTGATTTACCGCAGCATGTCCCTGGCCAACACAACTTTGGGGACGACCTGGGTCGGCATCCGCTCAGACAATGACTGGCTTTTGCGCCTGGGGGCTCGCATCAAAGGCCGCTTCCCGACTTCCATTGGTGTGTTCCAGCCTTCGGTGCGGGTCAATCTCTTCCACGCCGGTCGCGCCACCGATGTGGCCAGTTTTATGACCTCGTCAACCACCACCGCCATCCCGGCCCAAGGCGGCTACACCAGCACCGAGCTCGCGCTAGGCGGCACCTTGAAGCTGAACCCCATGACCAGTGTGTATGCCGAACTCAACAAGCTATGGGCCAACGGCGGTGATACACGGGTCAAGACGGGAGTGCAAGCCATTCTGGGCGTAAAACGAAGTTGGTAGCGGATAGCTCCTAAAAATCCTCGCCAAAGGTATCAAAGGCGCGCTCAGCACAGTTTTTCAGGCAGGTTTGCTATTTTTCTTACGCGTATTTTGGGCCTCTTCAAAATCACCACTGTGCCTTTGTTGCGTTGCGTCACAGCATTTGGATGCCAACTGGGTACAAAGGCTTATCTGACTTGAGCAAGAGAGACGCCATGACCCCCCTTCCTCCACAAGCCATTAGCCAGGACGTGCTGGCCGAAAAATACCTGGCCACCGGCGAACAAACCGAGCAAGACCTGTTCGCCCGCGTGGCACGGGCGCTGGCGGCGGTTGAAAAGCCAAAGCTTCAGGCCCACTGGCAGCAGCAGTTTCTGGACAACCTGCAGCGCGGCGCGATTGGTGCGGGGCGCATCATGGCGGCGGCAGGACTGGATACCAAGGCCACGCTGATCAACTGCTTTGTGCAGCCAGTGGCAGATGCCACCAACGGCTTTGACACACAGGGCAATCCCGGCATTTACACCGCGCTTTCGCAGGCTGCCGAGACCATGCGGCGCGGCGGCGGTGTGGGCTATGACTTTTCCAACCTGCGCCCGCGCGGCGCACTGGTGCGGGGCACCAACTCCTACGCGTCGGGGCCTTGCTCCTTTATTGATGTGTTTGATGCATCTTGCACCACGGTCGAATCCGCCGGTGCGCGGCGCGGCGCACAGATGGGCGTGCTGCGCATTGACCACCCTGATGTGCTGGAGTTCATTACCGCCAAGCGGCAAAAAGGCCGCTGGAACAATTTCAATGTCTCGGTGGGTGTGAGCAGCGCCTTTATGCAGGCCGTCAAAGACGATGCGACATGGGAGTTGGTGCACACCGCCAGCCCCAGCGATGCACAAATAAAGGCTGGCGCACATTTGCGCAGCGATGGTCTCTGGGTCTATCGCAGCACGCCCGCACGCGAGTTGTGGAACGCCATCATGCAGTCGGCCTATGACTTTGCCGAGCCGGGCATTCTCTTTCTCGACAACATCAACGCCGACAACAACCTCTGGTACGCCGAGCAGATCGCTGCCACCAATCCCTGCGGCGAGCAGCCGCTGCCGCCCTACGGCTGCTGTGATCTGGGGCCCATCATTCTCACCCGCTTTGTGCGCGAGCCATTCACGCCGCAAGCGCATTTCGACCTCGCTGCCTTCCGCGCCGCTGTCGCCATACAGGTGCGCATGCTGGATAACGTGCTGGATGCCACTGTCTGGCCCCTGCCAGAGCAGCAGCGCGAAGCCCAGCAAAAACGCCGCATCGGCGTGGGCTTTACGGGGCTGGGCGATACGCTGATCTTGCTGGGCCTGCGCTATGCCAGCGACGAAGGACTCAAGCAAGCGGAGACCATCGCCCGCGCCATGCGCGACGCGGCCTATGAAGCCTCGGTGGAACTGGCGCAGGAAAAAGGGAGCTTCCCGCTGTTTAACGCCAGGCAGTATCTGAAAAGCGGCTTTGCCAAACGCCTGCCCAAAGACCTGCGCGCCGCCATCAAAAAGCATGGCCTGCGCAACAGCCACCTGCTGTCCATCGCACCCACGGGTACGGTATCGCTGGCCTTTGCCGACAATGCATCAAACGGAGTAGAGCCCGCATTCTCGTGGACCTATACCCGCAAAAAGCGCACGGCCGATGGTGGCGAGCAGTTCTACACCGTGCAAGACCATGCATACCGGCTCTACAAGGCCATGCATGGCGACGATGCCCCCCTGCCCGACTACTTTGTCAGCGCTTTAGAGATGAGCGCCAGCGAGCATGTGGCCATGATGCGCTGCGTGCAGCCTTTTATCGACACCTCGATTTCCAAGACCGTCAACATCCCCGCCGACTATCCTTTTGAGGACTTCAAAAATCTTTATATGGAATGCTGGGAGGCCGGTCTCAAAGGCTGTGCCACCTACCGCCCCAATGACACACTGGGTGCTGTGCTGTCACTGGAATCTGAAGAAAAAACGCCTGCAGCGCAATCTAGACAAGCGCAAGCAGCTATCAATTCAGGAATCAACAGCGGCATGGGCGCCGTGGTGGAGCGCCGCCCCGAAGGTCCGCTCAACGCCGTGGTCGACAAGATCGAATACTTCACCCACGACGGTGCGCGGCGGCTGTATCTGGTCGTCAGCTTCATGGTGGTAGATGGCATGGAGCGCCCCATCGAATTTTTCATGCCCGTGGGCCAGACGGGCGAGAGCCAGCAATGGATTACGGCTACCATGCGCAGCCTGAGCCTGGCCGCGCGCGGCGGTTTTTTGGACAAAGCACTGGACGATCTGCGCAAAGTCGCCTGGGATCGCGGCCCCGTACGCTACGGCAGCAAGCTGCGCGACGATGGCAGCCGCATTCCGCTGTGGCATGACAGCGAAGTGGCCCTTCTGGCCTATGCCATTCAAAGCATCATCGCCAACCGGGGTCTGCCCCAGCCAGCGCCCAGTACGGCTGCCACGCCCGCATCAGCACCCGAGCCGGAGATAACAGCCCCCGTCATCGGCAAAAAATGCCCCGACTGCGGCGCGCACGCCATGATCAAAAAAGATGGCTGCAACTTCTGCACGGCATGCGGCTATGTGGGGTCTTGCGGGTGAGGAACGGAGCAGACAAGTTCACGCAATGCCAGCGCCACCGACGTCCTACCCAATCATCCAGCGGCAATTTAGCTCGCGTAATACCAGCGCTTGAGCGCTTCACCCGCCTTGGCCAGCACCGCCTCACGCCCAGCCAGGTCGAGCTTGCTACCGGTCAGATAAGCCGTTACCAGTACTGGCGCCGACTGCTGGGTAGGCCAGGCAATGAGGGTGTCGCAAGAGGTGCCGTTGTCTCCGCTGCCCGTCTTGCCGCCAATCGTCCATTCCTCGGGCAGGCCTGAGCGCACGCGCTTGTCGCCGGTGCGGCTATCCAGCAGCCATTGATGCAGCAGCGCGCGGGATGAACCATCCAGCACATCTGCGAGCAAGATTTTTTGCAGGCTCAGCAGCATGGCCTCAGGCGTGGTGGTGTCGCGCTCGTCGCCTGGCAATGCGGTGTTCAGTGTGGGTTCGTTGCGATCCAGACGCGTGATGCTGTCGCCCAGACTGCGCAGCCATTGCGTCAGCGCCGCCGGGCCACCCGTCGCCTCCAGCAGCACATTGGCTGCCGTGTTGTCGCTGACGACCACCGCAGCTTCGCACAAGTCCAGCACCGTCATGCCGCCATTGGCACCCGCATACTTGGCAGATACGGGCGACCATGCAACGACTTCAGCGGTTGCGTAATACCGCTTGTGCCACAGCCTGATCTCACCGCTTTGCGCCAGCGACAGCACGCGCGCGGCCAGCAAGGTCTTGAAAGTGCTGCACATGGCAAAGCGCTCATCGCTACGCCAGCCCGCAGCCGCACCGCTGCTGGTGTCCAGCGCATACAAACCCAGTCGACCCTGCGCCTGTACCTCCAGCGCGGCCAGTTCGTCACTCAAGACCTTTGCCGCAGCCGCCTGCTGCCTGGCGACAAAGGCACAGCCCGACAGACCCCAGGTGCTCAGACCCAAGGCCAGTCCTGTTGTCAGCACGCTGCGTCGTTGCATAAGTTCCTCTTTTGCTTCATGGTCATGATTGAAAGCATATAGCGGACACTTTGTATGAACCAGCAGTAATAATTGACGTAAGCCATTAAAAAAACTTTTATATAACCTCTTGTATGCAACTGCCTCTGAACGCCTTGCGCATGTTTGATGCCGCTGCCCGCCACCTGAGCCTGACCCGCGCCGCTCAGGAGCTGCATGTGACTCAGGCTGCCGTCAGCCAGCACATCCGCAACCTGGAAGAGCGGCTGGGCAAGCCGCTCTTCAGGCGACTGCCACGCGGGCTGGCCTTGACCGATGAAGGGCAAGCCCTGTGGCCCGTGGTGGCGCAAAGTTTTGAGCGCATACAGCAGTCGCTGCAGCAAGTGGCCGAGCCGCGGCCGCGCGAGATTCTGACTGTGGGCGTGGTCGGCACTTTTGCCATTGGCTGGCTGATTCCGCGACTGAGCCAGTTCCAGCAACTGCAGCCACATATCGACCTGCGCCTGCTGACAAATAACAATCGCGTTGATCTGGCCGGCGAAGGGCTGGACGCCGCAGTGCGCTTTGGCGATGGTGCCTGGCACGGCACCCATGCGCAGATGCTGCTGCGCGCCCCGCTCTCGCCCATGTGCACGCCAGCGCTGGCCCAGCAACTGCGCGAGCCAGCCGATCTGGCCCGCCAGAGTTTGCTGCGCTCCTATCGCAGTCAGGAATGGGAAGGCTGGTTTGCCGGGCTTGAGCAAACCGCACCACTGGCACGCGGCGCCATGTTTGATTCATCGCTGACACTGGCCGAAGCTGCTGCGCAAGGCGCAGGTGTTGCCCTGCTGCCCACGCGCATGTTCGAGCACATGCTGCAGCAAGGGCGGCTGGTACGGCCATTTGCGCATGAGGTCGATACCGGCGCCTACTGGCTGACCCATCTCAAGTCGCGCCCGGCCAGCGGCGCACTGCAGATCTTTCGCCAGTGGCTGATTGCGCAGCTGCAAGCGGATTCTGAAAATGTTTAAGCCAGATACCTTCAAGCCCCTTATTCATCAAGCGAAAGCAGCTATCAATTCAAGAGCATTTCAAACAAAGCATGCCGGACACCGCTGCATGGCTTCAGGTGAGCAGTTACAGTAGCCATCCAGTAAGAGCGGCTAACACTACCCAGTAAACCGAAGGTTTACGTTTGAGACGAGGCGCGAAGCCGCAGACAGTACAGAAGTACGACAAGGCGAAGCAACGACGTATCAAGGCTTGTATTCGCCGCTCTAAGCGCCACGGCGCTTTTGTTTTACCCATTTACATCTGACCACCTGCCTTGACTGCCGCCTCCACCCTGCCCGTTCTGTACTCCTTCCGCCGCTGCCCTTACGCCATTCGCGCCCGTCTGGCGCTGGCCCATGCGGGTCTGGCCTGCGAGCTGCGTGAAATCAATCTACGCAACAAACCTCAGGCGCTGCTGGATGTATCACCCAAGGGCACGGTGCCGGTACTGGTGCTCCAAGATGGTCAAGTGATAGAGCAAAGTCTGGACGTCATGCTGCACGCCCTGCGCAGCAACGACCCCGACGGATGGCTGCAGCCCACGCAAGGCAGTCTTGAAGGCATGCAAGCCCTGATCGAGCGCAACGACGTCTTCTTCAAGCAGGCTCTGGACCGCTGCAAATACCCCGAACGCCACAGCGCCGAAGCCGTGAATCAGGCGCAGGCCGACGCGCTGACCTGGCTGGCGGATTTGAACGACCAGCTGGAAGAAACCGGCTACCTGTTTGGCCTGCACCCCAGTCTGGCAGACATGGCACTGCGCCCCTTTGTGCGCCAGTACGCCCGCATTGATGAGGCACAGTGGAACGAGCAGCCCTG
The DNA here is from genome assembly GCF_036643215.1 of Comamonas sp. GTDB lineage: Bacteria > Pseudomonadota > Gammaproteobacteria > Burkholderiales > Burkholderiaceae_C > Comamonas. The sequence continues at coordinate 12,499 of NZ_JAVXSJ010000008.1, forward strand.
GCCGCATCTGCAGGACTGGCTGCAACGCTGGATTGACTCGGCCCTGTTTGCCGAGATCATGGAAACCTATCCCGGCTGGGTGCCTGGCACCACAGGCCCGACCTTTGTGAGCAAAAGCATTGAAAGCCTTTGATATTGATTTGATAGCTGATTGCGCTTGATACATAAGCGCTAAAGCCTGATTTAATATTTTAAAAGCCCCTGCAGCTTGCGCTGCCGGGGCTTTTCGTTGGTTGCCCTCTACTGGGCTCAGAGTCGTTAACACAACCCAGTAAACCGAAGGTTTACGGTTGAGACGAGGCGCGAAGCCGCAGGCAGTACAACAGGTACGACAAGGCGAAGCAACGACGTATCAAGGGTCGTGTTAACGGATCTTAGTAGTAGCCCACCATATTCAAATACCAGCCCTTGGCCCGGTAGTCATCCACCTTGGTCAGGTCGCCCTTGAACTGCGTAAAGTTGTAGCCCACACCAATGCGCAGGTTCTTGGTCAAGTCACGGTCCACGCCAACCAGCCAGCCGTTTTTGTCGCCACCGTCTTTGACGCCCAGCCAGCGGTATTCGGCCAGCGCGTGCCACTGATTCATGACTTCATAACGAGCCTGCACAGCCGCGAAGATGGTCGCTGAATCAAACCATTGACCGGTGCCTCGGCCGAATCTTGCCTTGCCTTCACGGCGGGCGAGCTTGACGGCGAACTCCCACTTATGGCTCCAGCGGTACACGCCTTCCAGCGAAGCGATGTGCGACTGCTGGTCGTAGTAAGCGGACGAGGTGCTGCTGGTGCCGTCCCAGCCGACCTGGCCCAGCGAGCTCATGTCATAGAGGTAGGTGTAGCGACCGAAGACACCCCAGCGGGAGCTGTCCCAAGGACGGTAGGCAAAGCCCAGGCTGCTTTCGACGAGCTTGGCACCGGCTTCGGCATTGTTTTTGTCCTTGGTTTCAGAGTAGTTGAGCTTGCCCGCGATACGCCAGCTGTTGTCAATCTTGTGGGTGAGGTAGTTGGTCAGCACCCATTGGGTGCGGTTTTCTGCTCCGGAGTCACGGCGCCATTCGACCTTGCTGCTCCAGTTGGTGCGCACGTTGGTGCGACCGCCGTAGAGGCTGATCGCATCACGACTCACGTTGCCGGTGGTAGCCGTCAGATCACCGTGCTGCAGGGTGTAACCCAGACGCCAGTTCTGGCCGGGATAGAAGTCCATACCAAAGGTATGGGCCAGGCCGCTTCCGGTACGCGGATCCTTCAGGTACTGGCTTTCGTTGAAGATGTTGGTGCGCTGACTCAGGCGCCAGCGCTGGCCCAGCGTCAGACCGGGGCGCTTGCCGTTGTTAAACAGGCTGTCGTACTGGGTGGTGTCGGTGGATACGGTGTAGCCGCCGTAGAAGCTGTGCTCTGGCGTGAGCTTGTATTCGCCGCTCAGGGTCAGGGCATTGCCCCGGCTGCCGTGCGTTGCTTCACCGCTGACGGAAGACTGGTTGCCGAACAGGTAGCGGGCACCAGCGGTCAACGCATCGTTGTTGCGGTATTTTCCGCCGTCGTTATCGAGCGTGGTTTGACCAATACCGTACAGCTCAAGCGACGGTGTCATGCGCTGGCTGTATTTGAGAGCGGCCAGCGTGCCAATGCCTTGGCCGGTGTAGCGGTCTTCATCCACACGGCGCACTTCGGCGGTGAGCGCACGTTTGTCGTCCATGCGCCACTCGCTGGTGACCTGGGTTTGCGTGAGCGATTCACCGCCACGCTCGGCACGGCTGTGCTTGGCGTAGAGGGTCATGTCAGGGCGCAGCTCGCCCAGCAGCTCGGCGCCGTATTCGGTGACGTCCCGGCCCAGGTAGTCAGTACGGGCGGTGGAGAAGCCTGCATCGACCTTGCGCCACCAGGCACCGGTGCTCCAGGCGCTTTGGGTTATGCCCTGCTCTTGCAGGTTGACGCGGGCTTCGACGGAGGTCGCATCGCCCTTGCGAGCGGCGACCGGGTTCAGGCGAGTAAAGCTCAGACCACCGTTGTCCGAGAAGAAGACGGGCACGCTGGTGGATTCGCTGTGGCTGCGCTCGACCTTGAGGTAGGTGCCACGGCCAGCCTGCAGGGTCACGTCGACGCTCTTGAGCTTGTAGTCGTCGCCATCGTTTTGCTCATCAACGTAGGTGCCGCCCACGGCCACATGTTCGCCAATCCATTGCTTGCCACGGCCACCCACGGTCATGTTCTTGCGCAGGTCGCTGGGGGCGTATTCGTAGTCGACCAGCAGGCGCTGCTCGTAGCCGGACAGCGGCGCATCACGGGTGATGGAGTTATTGCTTTCACTGGCAATCTGGGCCAGCGGGCGGCGGGTGATGATGCGGCCCTGATAGGAATCCACTTCATAATCAGCGCCCCGCACCAGTTGCTGGCTGCTGATGGTGCGACCGGTAGCACGGTCACGCACTTCGAGCATGACGATATCCGAGCCGGGCAGGATATCGGTGTGGCGCAGGTAGTAGAGGCTACCGCCGGTGCCCAGCAGCTCGGTGTGGCCGTGGGCGGTGTTGCTGTCAGAGGCAAACACGCGCAGCTGGGACTTGGCTTCGCCCAGTTGCGTGGTTTCATTGCTGCGCAGGTTGGCGGCGGCGCCGTAAAGCGAGCGCTGGTATTGCGCAAACTCCGTGCCGGTCAGGCCCGTAGCGTAATTGCCCCACAGGGCCTGATTCTTGTCCCAATCGGCACGCAGGTACATGCGGCCTTGCGTGTCGACGTCCCGCGTGGTGGTGGAGTCGTCACCGTAAGTCAGGTAGTACTGGTCGGGGTCGAGGCGGCGGAAGACGTCTTTGGCGTAGGTGTCGGTGAAGCCGTTAAAGAGGCTGCCGATGGGGCGCTCGGTGGTGTCTGCCTGCGCCGTCACCAGGTACTTGGACTGGAGCTTGGTCTTAAGGTAGAAAGCCAGGCGTGCATCGGTGAGCAGGTCTTTGTCTCTGCCCTCTTGCATAAAGCCTTCATGCGAGCCACTGAGACTGTTGCCTTGCAAAGTCACATCAGCCAGGGCCACGCCAAAGAAGTATTCACCGCTGACATCCACACCCAGCTTGCGCTCGACCTTGCCAGAGCGGCCATCCACGACTACATCAAACACATGCTGGCCCACGGGCATCATGTACTCGGCAACAAACTTGCCTTCCATGTCCACGGGGTAGCTCTGGCCGTTGATGTTGAGCGTGGTGCCTTCGGGGATGTTGCGACCCTGAACACGGACTCTGGAGCCATAGAACGGAATGTTCTGCAGGCGCAGACCATTGCCGGCAAAGGCGCTGTTGATCAGGCTTTGCTTGAGCGCTTGCTGCAGGGACAGCGAGCCGTTCATGGACTTTTCCAGGTTGTCACGCAGCAAGGTGTTGGCACGCTGCTCGTCTTCGGGCGTGACCAGCTGGAATTTGCTGGGGTAGGTTTCGTCGAACTGAGCGCTCTTGCCTTCCCCATTGGGCTTGCCATAGGCCCGCACGATGTAGATGAGTTGATCCCCCACACGGTAACGGTAGTCGCCAGACAGCTGGCCATCCCATTCGGTGGAGACAACCGCCCCCACCTTGAGGGGCACGGTGGCCACGGGCTTCACAAAGTCGGTGTCGCTGGCCCTGAAGACCAGCAGCTCCATGCGCTCGATGAAGTCCGGGTAGTTGCTGCGCACGTAGAAGTTGACAGGCTTGGTGATGCGGCCCATGTCCAGCGGCACCAAGGTGGGGCCGGAAGCGGTCAGCTCAGCCTGACCCAGTGTCGGGTCTTCGGTGGCCCAGATCACGCCACCATCGGGCAGCGAGAAGGAGAAGCGCCCGCGTACATCGGCCTTGCCCGGGGCTTTGAGCCCGATGGAGACACGGCGATCCGGTGCCAGCGCTTGCGAGTTGGACTGGCGGCTGGTGCCCTTTGTCAAAGGCTGGTCGTAGCTTTGCGAGTTCAGTCGGAACAGCATCTGGCCATCGGCATCACATTGACCCGATTGACCTGCAGCGCATACAGCGCTTACGTTAGCTGCTTCTGTTTGAGGAGCAGTAGTCGTTGCAGTAGTGGCAGCTGCACTCGTCGCCGCCGGTGTTGTGGTTTCGGCAGCCCAGACTCCAGCCGCCGATCCCGCCATCAAACTCATGATGGTGTAGTCAAGCAATTTCATTTTCATGATCGAGAACCTCAGTGGGATGCGGCTTTGGGGACAGGGCGGTGGGCAGAGGCGTTGTCCGCCTCGGCCTGGACCTGAAGGTGTTTCTTCAGGTCTTCTGACAGATGAGGCAGCAGCGCCTCATACACCGCCTTGGCTCGGGCCAGGCCCAGCTTCTGGTTGTAGGCATGGCTGGCTCGCACGTCGGTGTGACCGACGATGCTGACCACGCTCGCTCCCTGTGCAGCTCCTTGACTCACTCCCTGCGCGTTCAGGTACGCAGCCACCTTGACCAGCAGCACCTGATACTCAGGGCGCACCACGGATTGGTCGGTTTCAAACAGCACGTTGCCCAGCACCGCACCGTTGGCCGTCACGCCGCTAATGAGGCTGTTTGCATCGTTCACATCTCGGCGCACGCTGACCTTGGTAGCGGCCTGCACTTCTGCGGGCAGCTGCTCGGTCACGGCCTTGCGCACGGCTTCAGCACGGGCAAAGGCCACGGCTTCGCTCTCGCCATTGGCGCTGATGAGCAGCTCACCACCCCGGTATTGCTGCAGCTTGGCAGCCACTTGGGCAATAACGCCCTGCTCGCCCAGGTACTGGCTGCGGATCTCGGTGGAGCCTGCCGCAAACAGCACGCTGCCCAATTCGATCTCAGCGGTCTTTTGCTCACCGGCCATGAACTCGGGGTTGAGTTGCACGCCAAAGTCAAAGCGCACGGGCAGGCCCGGAGTGACACGTCGCAGCAAGGGGTTGCTGGTGGTGAATTCAGCGCCGGCAGGCAGGGTGTTGGGGTCAACCTTCAGGATGAAGTGACGACCACGCTCCCAGCGACCACCGTTGACGCCGACCAGGTGATAGCGACCAAAGGGGTCGGTTTCCATGAGCAGGCCTTCGACCGAGGCAATGCGCACGCCGGGGATACCGCGTTCGTCAATGCCGGTGCTGCGGATGATGTAATCCACACCGTAGCCGTCAGCCGTCTGGCTGATCTTGCGCTCGACTTCAATCTGGGCCGCATTGCGACCCGCAGCGGCTTCACCGGTTTTATCGACGGAGGCCTGGCCCGCAGCATTCATGCGCACGGTGACGCCCTGATCGTTGGTCAGCACAAAGTCGTCACTGAAGTCCAGACTCTTGAGCTTCTGGTGAATGACCACGGTGTGCTTGGCCACAGGATCGGCTTCGGACTGACGAGCCGTAATGCTGCCCAGGTTCAGACCATGCAGCAGCGGAGAGCTGGCATCGGCCTGAGGCTCGGCGCCCTCACCCTTTTCTACGGTCGTGGAGTTGGCGATATAGGCTGCGGGTGCAAAGCCGCCCTGAGCCTTGAGGCCTGTGAGCTTGGCGCTGTCTTGCCAGCCATCACGATCACGGTCGTCAAACACGGTGCCGAAGATCAGCGAGTCGTCGAGTAGCGGGTCGCTGACCAGCTCCACCGATGCAGTCGCCTGGTTAGAGATGCTGTCGCCCAAGCCATTCCTGGCAAAGGCGGTGTTGATATGGTTACCCGGACGCACGCCGGCACCCACACGCATCATGTAGACAATGGTTCCGGTCTGGCCCACATCCAGCGTCACGCCACTGAACTGCACAGGGCGCACACCCGAAGAGGTGACAGCCGAGCCCAGGCCGACGGCGCTCATGGAGCCGTTGACAAAGGTGAAGCCGTTGGCCGCCGTGTCGATCACGTTGGCATTGACGACCTTGACGGCACCAATGTTCTGCACCTGCAGGCTGTAGCGAACCAGATCGCCGATCTTGACGGTACGCACGGCAGCCGTCTTGACGATGCGCAGCAGCGATTCATCAGGCTTGACGGTGACCTTGATGACGGCGTCATCGCAGTTGGAGGGATTGAGCTTCTCGCAGATGCGGTAGTGGATGGCGTAATCGCCAGCAGGTGTGCCCGAAGGCACAGTCACCTTGCCGGTCACCACATCGAGCACAGGCACGCGAGAGTCACCGCCAATGGGCTGGGCCAGTGTAGTCACCGTGCCGGTGATGCGGTCGGGCGTGAACGGCGTGCCGTCCAGCGTGTCGTTCTCGGAGTAGGCATTACCCACTTCCTGATCGCCGCCCGAGCCACGATTGCCCGTGTAGCTGTCGTCCTTGGCGTCGATCGGTGAAGCTGTCACCTTGATGGTGATGGTCGCCGTGTCGCACACCGTGGGGGCGAGCTTGTCGCAGATCTGGTAAACGATTGAGTAGTCACCGGCAGGCGTTCCGGGAGGAACCGACACAATGCCGGTGGCCACATCGAGCACGGGGACTGAGCCACCGTTGATGGGCGTGGCGGGGGTCAGAACCTTGCCAGTGATCTTGCCCAGTTCCACCGGCACGCCGTTGAGCGTGTCGTTGTCATAGGCATTGCCTGCATAGGGAGAGCCTGTGTTGCTCTTGACCGGAGGCAGAGGGTCATCCACTGCGTCGATTTCACGAATCACACCCGTATTGACAGAGCAAGAACCCAAGCCGCAAATAGGTGTGGAACCGTCAGAAGTCGGCACACCTTCCACCTTGTTGTTCACGCTGGTCAACGCCGCTGCAGTAACACGGGCGTCATAGCCAATGGTGTAGGTGCCTGGAGCTGTGCCCTTAGGCAAAGTCACCATCATTGAAGATCCATTGATGGCGTAGCTGAAGCTACCAGCCGACGTCACAGCAACAAACTCAAGACCCTGACTCAGGTTGTCCACCAAACTGGAAACCGCTTCAGTCAACGAAGAGTTAGTCACCGTGGCCGTCAACACATAAGGAATGGTTGCACCAACCTTGACGGACGTAGCCGTCGAAGTCTTGGTAAAGCTCACAAGAGGTTTGGCAACCGGTGTCTCAGTTGCACAGTTGATGGCGCAACTTGGGTTGTCATAGCCGGAGCCAACTACCGCGTTCTTGACGAACTCGGAGGCTTGGTCAGTCACCTTCGCTGTATAGGTAAAGAGGTAAGGCGTTGTGGACGCTGGCAATTCCTCTGGAATTTGCACAGTCAAGGTCTTCCCCGAAGTACTCGCTGTCCAGTTGCCGTTAGCCCATGTAGGAACCGAGTCGAATTCCAGCCCCTTACCCAATGTGTCGACCAAAGTCAGAGCACCCAGAGTCTTGCCACTTTTCACAGACACAGACAAGGTAAAGGTCAGTAGATCACCCACTTTGACAGGCGTGGAAGCGGTCCTAACAGCCTTGCTGTAGCTCACTTCTGACGTCACCAGCGGAGTCGATGTCTCACAACTGCCCACGCAGGTGGGAATACCGCCGCCACCCGTGGCGACCACCTTATTGGTCAATGGGTCGGTTGCACCAGCCTTGACCACAACCTGGTATTTGACGCGATAAATTCCAGGTGCTTTGTTAGCCGCAAGAGTCAAAGTAATCTGATTACTGGCAGACACTGCCTGAACGCTCAGATCACCGCTATTGCTTCCCTGTACAAACTCAAGCCCAGCACCCAGAGTGTCAATCAGCAGCACATCCGCTGTGGTTTGCGCGTCAGAGACTTTGACGAGCACTTCATACTCAATCTTGTCAGTCTCCTGAGCTTTGACGGCAGTAGTTGTCTTGGAATACTCAATTTTCGGAGCACTCATCACATGACCTGTATTGCACGATGCACTACAGCTTGGCAATGAGCCACCAGGAGGCACACCTCCGGTTGGGTTGTCCGCAGTCACGACGTTTGTCAAATCTGCGCTCTTGGCATCTGCCTTGACTTCAGCGGTGTAGCTCACCAAATAGGTTCCGGGCGCTGTGCCCGCTGGCAGCGTAAACGTCTGCACAGTATCGGGTGTACCAATCACAAAGCCTGTGTTGGCCACAACCACGCCGGGCTTCAGACCCGCACCGAGCGTATCGCGCAGCACTACATCCTGAGTGGTCTGAGAACGCTCGACCACTACGGACAAGGTATAGGTAATGCTTTGACCTGCCTTGACCGCAGCATTGGAGCCAGGGTTAGAGGTCTTGCTGTAAGTCACCAGAGGTGCTTGCAGCGAATGTTCAGTCGAGCAGCTCACACAAGATGGAGGCAGTGCATTAGGGTGAGTGGGATCACTACCTCCTGCAGGCTCGACTTTGTTCTTGACGCTGGTCACCGCAGTTTTCAGAACCTTGGCTCTGTAGCTGACTGCATACACGCCAGGCTTGGCATCCTTGGCCAGGGTAAAAGTGCGCACGTTGCCATTACCGCCTTCTACAAAGCCGGCGGCGTTCGCTGCGATTCCTGCATATTCAAGACCGGCACCCAATGTGTCCGTCAGCATCACTGAAGACAGCGTGGCAGAGTTCGTTACTGTCACTTGCAAGGTATAGGTGATGAAATCATCGACCTGAACCTTGGACTGGTTCGCAGGCATGGCGATCTTGGAGACTGCCACAGAAGGCAACTTCACTGTAACGACTGCATTGTCACAATAGCCGCTCTGCTTGCATGCGCCGGGGCTGGGAGGCTGGCCATTGTTTTCAGGGTCATTACCGCCGCCCACACTGGCGTAGTTGGTCACACCGCCGTTCACAGCAGCGCCCGCCAGCACATTCACTGGCAGAACAACGTCCGAAGTGCCGCCGTTGGCAGCCAGATAGACTCCTGAATCGATGACACAGCTCACCAGCTGGGACGAATAAGTACAGCTCCATTGACCAGTCTGGTAGGTTCCGCTCCATCTGGGAGTAATCCCACTGGGCATCAGATCAAGAACCTTGACGGGCTTCTCGACAATCGCTGGGCCGGTTGCTACCGGGCCGGTATTTGTCACCGTCAACTTGTAAGAAGCATCCGTTTGCCCCACCGTCCATTCACTGCTGCTGGCTTGTTTGCGAATTTGCAGTTTGGGAGAGGTAATGGTGATTTGGTGATCTTCCACTTCACCATCTTCAGCCACCCCCGTCGGGCCCATGTTGCGGGTCAGTTCTGAATATCGCAAGCGGGCAAAAGTGGTGCCAGGCTTCAGATCCTTGGACGCATTCCAGGTCAATCGCACTGAGCTGCCGCCGCAAAGACCTGTCGCCTTTTCATCCGAATCAAATTGGCCATTGCCATTGAAGTCGATCCAGCCCGAAACTTCGCCAGTCCCACGGCACGAAAAAGGAACCTCCAGCGTCTGTCCTGCTTTCAAGACACTAATGGTCTTGTACTCAACTCGCCAGGCATCCTCTTCAATACCTGCAGCAGCCAAAGCCCCATTCGTATCGTCTCCCAATGCATCATCGCTAAAGCGTGAAGCGGGCTCCGAGTCAGGTCCCGAGGAGCCCAGATACTTGGATTGGGCAGGTACAAAGCTCGAAAGCTTGAACCCCACCTTGTTGATATCCACCGCAGAGGTAGAGCTGCCGATGCCATCATCGTCAAAATTGATGTCATCAATCAGATGCATCGCATCGCCATAGGACTTCGGTGCATCACCAAAGTCAGCAAACGGCACAATCAAGCCAATCGCAATCGCTGTCTTGCCCGCGCCTTTCACGGAAAAATCCATGGTCTGCGTAGACTTTGGCTGCGAGAACTTCAAAAATGTGACCGCCGTTCGACCTCCGTTACCCGAATTAGCCGACGGTGTAGAAAATTTGATTTGATTACGGCCAGAGCTGCTGTTCTGGCGCTCGATGAAATATTCGCCAGCCCCGCTATCCACGAACTGATCAATCACATGCCACTGCCCCTCGGCAGTGGATGTGATGTTTTCATCTTTGGTCATCGACTCTGCATCGGCAATCACAAAGCCGCGCAGATTCAAAGCCTTACCCGCCAATGTCGACGAGCACTGAACTTGAAAGCTGACTTCCTTCCCTTGTTCAGAGACAACACCGGAAACAAGCTGATTTTTTCCAGCCGTACCACCGACGTTATAAAGACGATCCAAGCGGTCGCCTTGAATTGAATTGCCCCCCGTCCAGCCTCCCGGAGCGTAACTGGTCAGGCTGCCACCACTGATGGACTTCATCTCGCAAGACACATCCAGTTGCTGACCTTGCGCAACCGCAATGCTCGCGCCAGTCTTGGCACCATTGGTGACAGACTGGCCTTTTTTACCCAATGGGTTGCTGGCATCACCCCAAGTCAGCCACAAAATCTCATTCTTGTATTTGCCGGCACCGTCAGTCGCATAGGCTGCAGCCATCGCTGCCTGCGGCAGCCATAGCATCTGTAGCGCCAGCAACAGACGCGGCAGCCAGCTGATCAAGTTCAATCGTCTCATTTGTCCAGTGATCTAAAGTCAAACTGGCGCGATTGTTCCTTTATCAATCAGATACACACTGGATACATATTGATACTCAAAGATCAGATAGAGATCTATTTGACATTCTGCAGTTTCAAAAAACAGCATCCCCTGGGACTCTGTAAGCTGTATCGCACAGTGAATTAAGCAAACACCTACGCATAACGAGCTGGATCGGAACGTGCTGTTTTTCAGCACAATCGGACAGTGATGTATGTCAAACGTAAAGATTTACAAAAAAACAACAACATCGAATGTCATTTTTCTTAAAGCGAATGAAGCAACGCTAATCAACGGCCAATCCAGGTGCAGCGAACCTCAGAGCATCGGTCAGGATAATCTCACAAAATAAAAAAGCGCCCCATAAGGCGCTTTTTTACTTCAAAGATGAAGCCTTAGTGTTTTTTGACTTTGACCAAGAGCAGCAGACACACCATAAAAAACGCCGCAAAGCAGACAAACGACCAGTTGGCAATCGAGCCGCCCAGGAAAGTCCAGTCAATCGCGGCGCAGTCGCCCGAGCCCTGGAAGATCATGGGGATGGAGCGGCTGAAGGAGTAGTGCTCGATCATTCCGTAGAAGTCGCGGCCGCAGGTGGCGAATTCGGGGGGGTACCACTGCAACCAGCTCTGGCGCGCAGCCACAAAGGCACCAAAACCGCTGGCCAGTAAAGCCAGAACGCTAAAACTCATCCACCAGCCTTTTTGGCCTCTGAGGCTTGCCAGACCTGTGAAGATAGCTACCAAAATGAGTGCATAGCGCTGCACGATGCACATCGGACAAGGCTCAAGCCCAACGACATGCTGCAGATACAGGCCAAAGGCCAGCATGGCTACGCAGGCAGCGCAGATCAGGGCCAGAGTGCGCCGTGGCGCGGTGGTAAACCATTGAAGCATCAAAATTCTTTCTGCGAAATTTCCGAATCATGCCTGAACCAAGGATAACGCCCCTGAGCAGAGTCAGAGGATTCATCCCTGTGGCATGCATCTTCCCTTTCGCAGGAGACAACGAGCCCAAGCCGCCTTGCGGCGAGGTCGTCGTCCCCCTCTGGGGGGAAGGCGCAAAGCGCCTCAGGGGGAATTAAATGCCTGCAGCCTCATCCAGAAACACCTTGGCACGGCGTGGTGTCACCACCAGGGTTTCACCTTCGCGCAAGCCCATGTCCTTGAACTGCTGCGCGGGAATCTGGGCTTCGATGAGTCCGTCTTCTCCGGCATTGCTGGCGTTTTGTGTGGTCTCGGAGGGAATAAGTTCCAGCCTTGCGATAGGGCCGACCACAATTGCACGCGAAAGCTGGGCCACGATGCCTGTGGGGCGGCCCTGTGCATCCAGATTCTGGCCGGGCGAATAGCGCTCCACCTCCAGATCATGGGGGCGCACATAGGCAAAGGCCTGGCTGTCATGGGCACCGCTGGCGTCGCTGCTGTCCATTTGCATGCCATCGTCCAGATAGACGCGGCCATCTCTGGCGCGCCCCTTGAACAGGTTCACATCACCCAGGAAGCCATAGACAAACGGCGTGGCCGGGTTGTCCCAGACTTGCTGGGGCGTGCCTTCCTGCTCAATCTTGCCCTGGTTGATGACGACCACACGGTCGGCCACTTCCAGCGCTTCTTCCTGGTCGTGGGTCACGAAGATGGACGTCACATGCAGCTCATCATGCAGCTGACGCAGCCAGCGGCGCAGTTCCTTGCGCACCTTGGCATCCAGCGCGCCAAAGGGCTCGTCCAGCAGCAGCACCTTGGGCTCTACGGCCAGCGCGCGGGCCAGCGCGATACGCTGACGCTGACCGCCAGACAGTTGCGAGGGGAAGCGATCAGCAATCCAGTCCAGCTGCACCAGCTTGAGCAGCTTCATGACCTTTTCCTTGATCACAGCTTCGCTCGGGCGCTCTTTGCGGGGCTTGATGCGCAGGCCAAAAGCCACGTTCTCAAACACGGTCATATGGCGGAACAGCGCGTAGTGCTGAAACACAAAGCCCACGTTGCGGTCACGCACATGCACATCGGTGGTGTCTTCACCGCTGAAGTGGATAGTGCCCACGTCGGCGGTTTCCAGACCCGCGATGATGCGCAGCAGCGTGGTCTTGCCGCAACCCGAGGGGCCGAGCAAGGCAATCAGCTCGCCCGACTTGATGTCCAGACTGACATCGCGCAGCGCCTGAAAGTCGCCAAACTGCTTGCTGACATTACGAATTTCGATACTCATGATGAATCTCTGCTTGGAGTCCAGACAGCTCAGGCTGCCGTGGCGGTTTTATGAGGGGTGGTGCTGATCTGGCTAGGGCGCTCGGGCGGAGCCTCGGCAGCGGCCTTGGCCTGTTGTTCAGCGCGCCATTCGGCAAGAGACTTGATCACCAGTGTGACCAAAGCCAGCAGCGCCAGCAGCGATGCCACGGCAAAGGCAGCAGCGGCCTGATAGTCGGCATACAGCACTTCAACGTGCAGCGGCATGGTGTTGGTCTGGCCGCGGATATGGCCCGAGACCACGGACACCGCACCAAACTCACCCATGGCACGGGCGTTACACAGAATCACGCCATAGACCAGACCCCATTTGATATTGGGCAGGGTCACATGCCAGAAGGTCTGCCAGCCCGAGGCGCCCAGCACCACAGCGGCCTGCTCTTCATCGCTGCCCTGCGCCTGCATCAGCGGAATCAGCTCGCGGGCGATGAAGGGGAAGGTCACGAAGATGGTGGCCAGCACAATGCCCGGTACCGCAAAAATGATCTGGATGTCGTGCTCAGCCAGCCAAGGGCCCAGCCAGCCATTGGCGCCAAAAACCAGCACATACATCAAACCGGCAACCACCGGCGAGATGGAGAACGGCAGATCAATCAGCGTGGTCAAAAAGGCCTTGCCCTTGAACTCGTACTTGGCAATACACCAGGCCGCCGCCACGCCAAACACCAGGTTCAGCGGAACAGCGATCAACGCCGTAATCAGCGTCAGCTTGATGGACGACAGCGCATCGGGCTCACCCAGCGCAGCCACATAGACATCCCAGCCCTTGCGCAGTGCCTCGCCAAAGACGGACAGCAGCGGCAGGATGAGGAAAAGGCCCATAAAGAGCAGCGCAATGATGATCAGCACCCAACGCACCCAGCGTGGCTCGGTGGTGCTCATCTTTTCAAGCTTGGTGGTTTTGCGCGGTGCTGTGAGCTTGTAGAGCACAACCAGCACCACAACGGCCACAGCGATGACGGTAAAAAGATGCGCCCAGATGGGCAGAAAATTGGGGAACAGCGCTTGAATGGCTGCGTGAATCGTAGACATCAGCGGCCTCCCTGCGCCTTGCGCTGCCATGCTTGCAGAGCGTTGATCAGCAGCAACAATACAAAAGAAATCAGCAGCATGACCACGGCCACGGCGGTCGCGCCGGCCACATCATGCTGATCGAGCTTGGCCATGATGATCAGTGGAGTGATTTCAGAAACCATGGGAATATTGCCGGCGATAAAAATCACCGAGCCGTATTCGCCCACGGCACGTGCGAAAGCCATGGCAAAACCCGTGAGCAAGGCCGGGCCGATATGCGGCAGAATGACCTTGTAGAAAATCTGCCAGCGCGAAGCGCCCAGGCTGGTTGCGGCCTCTTCCAGCTCCTTCTCGAAGTCTTCGAGCACTGGCTGCACGGTACGCACCACAAAAGGCAAGCCGATAAAGATCAGTGCAATGGCGATACCCTTGGGGTTGTAGGCCATCTGAATGCCCAGCGACTCGAAGTACTGACCAATCCAGCCATTGCCCGCATACAGCGCCGACAAGGAAATACCCGCCACCGCCGTAGGCAGGGCAAAGGGCAAATCGACCAGCGCATCCACCACCTTCTTGCCGGGGAACTGATAGCGCACCAGCACCCACGCAATCAGCATGCCAAACACCACGTTCACACAGGCCGCGATAAAGGACATGGTGAAGGACAGCTCATAAGACGCCACCACGGCAGGCGCCGAGACTGCATTCCAGAACTGCTCCCAGGTCAGGCTGAAGCTGGCAGACAGCAAGGCCACCAGCGGGATGAGCACGACAATGCTCAGATAAAAGATGGTGTAGCCCAGCGTCAACCCGAAACCGGGCAACACTCGCTTGGCGCTACGCACCTTGCCTGGAGCTAAAACTGCAGAGGTCATATTTTTATTAAAGCGACTCAAAAAGGTGGATCTGCAGGCATTGCCCCTGCCCTATGAACAGGCAGGCGCCCCAGTGGGACGCCAAGCAAAGGCCGCTCCGCAGCGAGAGCGTCGTCCCCCTCCGAAGAGGGGAAGAGAGAAAGGGAAGCCGCAAAGCGGCTCAGTAGGAGTTCTTACTTGCCTGGCGCGTACAGCTTGTCAAACTGGCCGCCATCGTTGAAGTGAACCTTCTGCGCTTCGCTCAGAGAGCCAAAGTACTTGGCCACAGTGAACTGCTTGATGGGCTTGAACTGATCGGCATGCTTTTTGAGCACGGCTTCAGAGCGGGGGCGAATTGCGTGCTTGGCCGCAATTTCCTGGGCTTCATCCGAATACAGCCATTGCAGGTAATCGGTTGCCAGCTGGGTTGTGCCCTTTTTTGCCGTGGTGCGCTCTACGACAGCCACGGGGTTCTCGGCCACGATGCTGACGGATGGATACACGGCATCGACCTTGCCTTGACCGAATTCGCGGTCCACGGACACGACTTCCGATTCAAAGGTGATCAGCACATCGCCAATATTGCGCTGCAAGAAGATGCTGGTCGCATCGCGGCCACCCTTGCCCAGCACGGGGACGTTTTTGTAGAGCTTTTGTACAAAGTCTGCGGCTTGCGCATCGGTGCCACCCTTTTCACGCACCGAGCCCCAGGCTGCCAGATAAGCGTAGCGGCCATTGCCACCGGTCTTGGGGTTGACGACCACGACCTTGACATCGGGGCGAATCAGGTCAGACCAGTCCTTGATGTTCTTGGGGTTACCGTTGCGAACCAGGAACAGCATGGTCGAGGTGGTGGGCGATGCATCGTGGGCGAACTTCTTGTTCCAGTCCTTGGCAACCACGCCGGTGGAAGCCAGAAAATCCACGTCGGTCGTTGTGTTGAAAGTCACCACATCGGCGGCCAGACCGTCATTGACAGCACGGGCCTGAGCGCTGGAGCCGCCGTGCGACTGGTCGACCTTGATATCCACACCCTTGGTCTTCTTGTAATGGGCGATGAAGGCGGCGTTGTAATCCTTGTAGAACTCTCGGGCCACATCGTAGGAGACGTTAAGCAGCTGCGTCTGAGCAGATGCGGCACCGGCAGCGGCCAGTGCAATAGATGCCAGCAATGTCTTGAGCTTCACGGAATGCATGGTTGGCTGCCTTTTCTTGAGCAATGTGTATAGATGTATACATTGTGCGAACTCAGCCTTAAAACTCAAAAGAATATATTCTTCTTTGTTTTTCTGAAATTTGATATATCAAAAGCTTTAGCCGCAAGATACCCATAAAAATAGCTGCAAGCGCTTATGCATAAAGCGCTTGCAGCTATCAAAAAGTTAACAATACAGAGGGGGTTTAGCCTCAGGCGGCCAAGGCAGGCCGTAATTCCTCACTGGCAACCTCAGCATGGGGAAGAGTGCTCTCCCAGCTGCCCACATCCATCAGCGACTGCAGCAATGCCAGCCCCAGCGGCCATGCGCCATGGCCAGATTCGACATTGATATGCCCGGCGTTCTGCAGCCGCACCAGCTCACTGCCCCAGGCCCGTGCATAGGCACCAGCGCGGCGTATGGGGCAAAACGGGTCATTGCTGCTAGCAACCAGCACGCTGCGATAAGGCAAGGGTGCATAGGGCACGGGGGCAAAGTCTTCCAGCTGAGCGCGGCGCTCAGGGTCTGCGGGGGCCACGAGCAAAGCACCATGCACGCGCGCAGCCGCGGCCTCACCCAGATGCACTGTGGTGATACAGCCCAGACTATGGGCCACGATGACGGCCGGGCGCTCATCGGCCAGCAGCACTTCTTCCAGCGCGCCCACCCACGCATCGCGGTGGGGCACCAGCCAGTCTTGCTGCTCTACGCGCACGGCATCGGGCAACTGTTCAGCCCACAGGCTTTGCCAGTGGCCTGGGCCTGAGTTGCGCCAGCCTGGCACGATCACGATACGGAATGGGGATTTCATGCAGCCTCCTGCGGTCTGGGAGCGCTGTGAAGGCCCTGCACGGAAGGCCCAAACGCTCTTGATCTGCTAGTAAGAGGCGCATTGTGAGCAGCGCGCAGTCAAATCCCAACGAATGTTTTGTTGTTACCTTATGCCTAAAAGCTAATGCTATGGCGCGCTTTGCGCTATTTTTTGCGTAGCAGAGAGGCTGCTACCGGGCAGGCGCTCACCCAAAAAGTCCAGAAAATGCCGTACCGCCGGAGCCAGCCCGCGCCGCGACGGGAAGATTGCATGAACAATCCCCAGGGGCGGCGCCCACTGAGGCAGCAGGTGCACCAGCGTGCCTTGGGTCAGTTCGTCCTGGCACATATAGTCAGGCAGCCAGCACATACCGCTGCCTGCCAGCGCTGCAAATTTCAGTGTCAGCAAGTCATCGACCACATAACGCGGCTGCAGTTGCAGTCGGTGTTCTTTGCCTTCGGGGCCGACCAGCAGCAGGCTTGAATGACCATCGACGGCCGACATGGCCAGGCTGTCAAGCAGTTGCAAGTCTTGCAATGATCTGGGCGTACCCTGGCGCTGCAGCAGATCAGGGCTGGCCACCAGAATCTGGCGCGAGGTATCGAGTCGCTTGACCACCATGGAGCCACTGTCGTCCAGATTTCCGCGCACGCGCAGCGCCACATCAATACCCTCTTCCACCAGATTCACCGGGCGATTGGTGACCTGCATCTCTACATGTACCAGCGGGCAATGCTTGAGAAATTCGGGCATCAACTCGCCCAGCACGGTCTGCGCCAGCGTCACCGGGCAGGTCACGCGAATCGTGCCGCGCGGCTCGGTCTGCACCTCGGCTACGGCATTCGATGCTGCCAGCGCCGCATCGCGCATGGCCTGGCCGTGGCGCAAAAAGGTCTCGCCCACCTGCGTCAGCGAGAGCTTGCGGGTGGTGCGCTGCAGCAAGCGTACGCCCAGCTGGGTCTCCAGCTCAGCCACACGGCGCGAGAGGCGGGACTTGGGAATGCCCAGTGCACGCCCAGCCGAAGCGAAGCCGCCGCGCTCGACCACCTCGACGAAATACAGCATGTCATTGAGATCCACCATGCAAACATCCTTGGACTCGATTGAATTGATATCTGGAACGATCAGTCATATTTTTGCAGACTTATCGATCACTATCTTCAAAACTACAATCTATCCCATCGCACTTTGAAATGGAACGCTGTTTTGCCGCAATGCAGCATCTGAGCTGGGCAAGAAGTATTCTTTAACTTACTGTAAGAAACCGACATGCAAATCCTGCACATTGACTCCTCTATTACCGGCTCCAACTCCATCACTCGCGAACTGACTGCTGACATCGTCGCCAGCCTCAAGCAAGCCAACCCCGAAGCGCAAGTGGACTATCTGGATCTGGCCGTGAATGCCCCCAGCCACCTGAGCGCGCAGTCTCTGGGCTTTCGCACCGGCCAGGCCGCTGCCACCGAAGTTGAACGCCAGGAAAACGCTGTCTCCGAAGCTCTGGTCAGCCAGTTCCTGGCTGCCGACGTGATCGTCGTGGGCGCACCCTTCTACAACTTCACCATTCCCACGCAGCTGAAGGCCTGGCTGGACCGCATTGCCCAGGCTGGCCGTACTTTCAAGTACACCGCCACAGGCCCCATCGGTCTGGCTGGCGACAAAAAAGTCATCGTGGCCTCCGCACGCGGCGGTGCTTACTCCAGCAGCGAAGCTGGCCAAGCCATGGAACACCAGGAAAGCTACCTGAAAGTGATCTTCGGCTTCATGGGCGTGACCGACGTCACCATCGTGCGCGCTGAAGGCGTGGCCATGGGCCCAGAAGCCAAGGCTGCAGCCATGCAAGCCGCCAAGGCTCAAATCGTGGCTGCCTGATAGTTAAGGCATCACCCACAAAAAAGCCGGTACGCCTTGAGCGCTACCGGCTTTTTTGCGTTCAAAACCTTGCACAAGCTTGATCCAGCACGCATTTGCGGCCCAATCGTTTGTAAAGAATGCTGAGATGAAACCGTAGGACTACCGTTTTTTGATACTCTAAAAACAGTTAGATACTTTTAAACCCTTGGGTGCAGCTCTGCTGACTCAGGGTTGCGTTTTCCATGCCCCCTACTCGTTCCATGTCTGCCACCATTCAACACGCACCGCAGCGCTCCGACGAAAATTACGTCGTCACCGCTATTGGCGTGTTTTTGCTGGCATCTGTCGTTTTAGGTACTGCCACCTATAAATACCTGCAGCACTCAGAGGAGCAAGCGCAAGCCCGTACCGATCGTCAGGCCTACAAGCGCTACAACGATTACCTGAAATCCGCTCAGGAAAACACCCCAGCACCAGCCGCTCAAGACCCGCCTCCTGCGCAGGCGGCACAGGCAACACAAGCCGCAGCAGCCCAGCCCAGCATGGCTGAAAAGCTGCTGAGCCACCCTTCCGTCACACCCGGCCCCGGCTTCAATGCCCCCGGCGTGCAGCAGACTGGTGTCGCCATCATTGATGCGATTGAGCATGCACAGGCTACCGCCAAGCAATAAGGCGTCTGTAACCCAAGCCTGCAAAACCTCAACGCATTACCAGTCCGCCATCCACTAGCAACACCTGCCCGGTCATAAAGCCACTGAGATCGGATGCCAGAAACAGCACCGGCCCTGCCACATCCTCGGGTCTTGCAAGCCTGCGCAGCGGCGTGGCGGCCATCAGTGATTCGCGAAACGCTTCTTTGGTGCTCTGGCTACCCTGCGTTGGGTAGACCAGCCCCGGCGCCACACAGTTGACGCGAATGCCCACAGGCCCCAATTCGCTGGCCAGATTACGGCTAAAGCCCACCAGCGACGCCTTGGCCGTGGTGTAGTCGTGATAGGGCACGACAGGGTTCTCCACCAGATTGCTGACGATATTCACAATGCTGCCTCGGGCTCGCTGGCGCATTTGCGGCAACACGGCGCGGCAGACGTTGAAGGCCGCGCCCACAGCACCATCAAACTGGCTTTGGTAGTCGCTCCACTCCAAGTCATCAAAGCGGCGGCGCTGCTCCGGGTCAAAGGTATAGGGCTTGAATGCGTTGTTGACCACCATGTCGATACAGCCCGCCTCGCGCACGATGCTGTCGACCATGGCCTGCACTTCCGTCGCATTGCCCACATCCGCCTTCACCGCCCAGGCATCACCACCTGCGGCCTGACATGCGGCAACCGTCTGCTGCGCCGCCGCATCGTTAGACAGATAGTTCACCACCACCGTCGCGCCCTCGCGCGCAAAGGCCAGCACAATCGCCGCACCAATGCCGCGACTGGCACCCGTCACCAGCACCACCTTGCCGTGCAGACCCATTGAAGAAGATTGACTCATATTTCTGATCCCTGCTGACACAGCACAGGTGCTTAAAACTGACGCTTACCCCACTCAGGGACAGCAAGCAAGGGCCGCCCCGCAGCGATGCTGTCGTCCCCTTCCCGCGAAGCGAGCGAGGGGAAGGCGCAAAGCGCCTGAGGGGGTGTTACAACGCCACGACCACGTCGGACACCTTGATCTGCCGCTGCACCATACCCAGCGCGCGATAGGCATCGGCACCCTTTTGCAAGGCAGCAAGATCAAAGCTGCCCAGAGCCTGACCTTGCACGGCTGGCAGTGAAGAAGCGTTGCGCAGGCGAATCACATCCAGGTTGATATCACGGCGGGTTCCATCAATGGCGTATTTGCTGGCCAGCACCGAGGCTTCTTCGGGATTGGCAATCATCCATGCAGCGCTTTCGCGGTAGCCACGCACAAAGGCCTTGAGCAGGTCTTTTTTCTGGTGCAGCACCTCTTCGCGTACCACAAACATGTCGCTGGACATATTCAGGTACTCGCTCACGGGCATCACATTGACTTCGCCAATGCCCTTGCGCAGGCCCACGGCCAAGCCGGTATCGGTTGCCGCTGTGGCATCGACCTGTCCCTGCATCAAGGGCGCAAAATTCAGCAGACCGGTCACGACGATGGTCACATCCGACTCCTTAAGGCCCGCCTGATGCAGCATCACCAGCAGGTTCTGGCGCGTGCCGCTAGACAGGCTATAGACGCCAATCTTCTTGCCCTTGAGATCGGCCGGCTTGCGAATGCCAGAGGTCTTGAGCGAGACCACATTGAACACGTTTTGCGGGTAGATGTCGTAGATCGCGACCAGCTTCTCGCCCTTGTCCAGCGCCATGAAGAAGGAGCCGGGATCGGTAAACGCCACATCGCCCTGACCGCTCAGAATATTGCGAATGGCATCGCCACCGCCTGCGCCTGGCAGGTAGGCCAACTCGACGCCCTGGCCTTTGAAGAAGCCTTTCTCAGGCTCGGCCAAAAGGTTGGTGATTTCACTGATGGGCTTGCTCCAGCCTGCCAGCCGAATCTTGCCTTGCATGGGATTCGCCATGCTGGCACTCGTCAGAGAAAGCGCAGACAGACCTGCACAAGCGCCGATCAGGCTGCGGCGGGAGATGGTAGGGAGCTTGTTGGATATCTGCATAAAAAGCGTTCAGTAAAAGCCATCAAAGCTTGCTGCCCAATTGAGCAACTTGCGAAATTTCAGAAACAACAAAGTGATGGGAGCGCAGCAAGCGCCGCTCCAGCATCAGGCAGGCCTGATACAGCAGCAGGCCAATGGCCGCAATCAGCACCAGCGCGGCAAACATCAGGGGGGTGTCCATCATTCCCTGCGCCGTAATCACCACGGCGCCCAGACCTTGACTGGCACCCATGAATTCAGCCACCACGGCGCCGACCAGCGCCAGCACCACGGCAACGCGCAGGCCCGCAAGAATGGCGGGCAGCCCGGTCGGCAGTTTCAGCTGCAGCAAGGTCTGCAGCCGCGTCGCCCCCAGCATGCGAAACAGCTGCAGCCTCTGGGCATCGACCTGGTGCAGCCCCGTGAGCGTGTTTTCCATCAGCGGGAAGAAGCAGATCAGCGCCGTAATCAGCACCGTGGGCAGCATGCCAAAACCAAACCACAGCACAAACAGCGGCGCCAGTGCCAGCTTGGGCACGACCTGACTGACCACCACATAGGGCTTGAGCACACGTTCCAGCAGCTCAGACTCCGCCAGTGCCATGCCAGCCAGCAGCCCCACGGCACTGCCCATGGCCAACCCCAGCAGCAGCGCCTTCAATGTAGAAACCAAATGCGGCCAGAAGTAGCCAGATGCCAGCCCAGACCACAGCGACACTGCCACAGCCGAAGGCGGCGGCAGCACCAGAGCAGACAGGCTAAATTGCCTTGTAGCCAGCTCCCATATTGCGAGAGTAGCTATCAAAAGCAAAGCAGATAGCAGGCGCGGCCTGTTCAGCAAAGCATTCATGCCACGCCCTTTTCCATGGCCGCGCGCACGCGCGCACAGTATTCGTTGAACACGGTGCCATGGCGCATGTCCTGCGTGCGCGGCTCGGGCAGCTCAACCGCCCAGTCATTCACAATGCGCCCGCCATGCATGAGGGCGATGCGGTCACCCAGATAAACGGCCTCGTTAATGTCATGCGTCACAAACAGGACCGTGGTGCCATGCTCGCGGCAGGTGCGCAGCAAATCGTCTTGCAGCTCGGCGCGGGTGATGGCATCCAGCGCCGCAAACGGCTCGTCCAGCAACAACAGCGGCGGCTCCAGAATCAAGGCCCGTGCCAGCGCCACGCGGCTTTGCTGGCCGCCCGAAAGCTGACGCGGGTAATGCTGCGCATGGGCTGACAGGCCCAGTTGCTCCAGCAAACGCAGCGCATTGGTCACGTCTTGCTGTAAAGGCTTGCGCTGCAGCGACACAGGCAGCAGCACATTGTTCAGCACCGTATGCCAGTCCAGCAGCGTCGGGGCCTGAAACATAAAGCCCAGTTGCGGCCCCGGTTCTGCCAGCTCTTGGCCGCGCAGCAAAATGCGCCCCGATTGCGGGCGCAGCAAACCCGCAGCCAGCTTGAGCAGCGTGGTCTTGCCGCAGCCGCTTCTGCCCAGCAGGCAATGAAATTCACCGGCCTGCATGCGCCAGTCCACCCCATCGACTACCGGCGGTCGGCCCGGGTAGGTAAAGGCGGCCTGCTCAATATCCAGAAAAGCCATGGCGGCGTTGCCCTCGTCAATCTGCATAGCTTGCAAGCGGCTGCGCCGCCAGCTCGGCCGACTGTTCAATCTCGGTCATGCGCACCAGATCAAGCAGGTTAAAGCGCCCGTCGTGGTGCCAGCCCGCCTCAGGCATGCTCATAGAACCAATGGCGCTGATGCGCG
Source organism: Comamonas sp. (assembly GCF_036643215.1). Taxonomy (GTDB): domain Bacteria; phylum Pseudomonadota; class Gammaproteobacteria; order Burkholderiales; family Burkholderiaceae_C; genus Comamonas. Next base: position 35,182 of record NZ_JAVXSJ010000008.1, read on the forward strand.
TGACACCTGCAGCGCCCAGCAAGTCGGCCAGGCGGTAAAGCTCCTCAGGCCCCACAGCAAGGCCTGCGGTCTGCAAAAATTCGCGCTGTGCCGCCACTACGGGCAGCACGTCGTCAAGCCGGTCCACCGCCACCACCGCAATCGTGCGGTACAGCGCCGTGGGGGCCAGCGGCTGCAGGCTGTCGCTATAAGCCACACTCCACGCGGCATCTACCGGACCCAGCAACTGGTGCGTATCGCCTGCCCACTCCATGGTCTGCTGCCAGCGGGCCACCGTAGCGCCCTCTTCCAGGTCCAGCTCACGGCGAGCAAAGCGGCGCTGCAGATTGGCCAGCTCGGCGGCCAGATAGTCGGCAAAAGCACGCGGCGGCACGGGTGCGCCGCGCTCTATATAAAAGACATGGGGCGAGTAGCAGCCTTGCTGGTCGTAGCGCATCACATCCCACGCCGCCAGCCGGGCGACTGCCGGAGCTTTGAGAGCATCCAGCGCCGCTGTGCCAATCAGGCCAAAGCCCAGCTTGTGGCCATGGGGCAAAAAGCGTGTTGTCACCGGCAGGCGCTTGCGCAGCGCATCCAGCGTCTGGTTGCCGCCATAGGCCAGCACCGTATCGGCCTGCGCATACAGCGCATCAGCCTCCTCGCCGCCCGCACCGCGCCACCACACCACGGCCAGACAATCGGCCAGCGGCGGATGAATTTCGGCCAGCAGGCGTGCAAACCAGCCTGCAAACAAGGGCTCGGCACTGGCCAGCTTACCCACCGCAGGGGCTTTGACCAGCAGCCCACAAATCAGGCTCCACAGCGACAGCGCAGGCACATTACCCGCCCAGCTATGCACCAGTAAATCAGGCCCGAAGGCACGCACTGCGCCCCCTTTGGCCGCGGGCTGAAAACCATCCAGCACCGCAGGGTTGGCAAAGTCCTCAGCCACAAAGCGTTTGAGCTGTGCGGCGCGAAAGGTCTTGAAAAAGCCCGTCAGGCCAAGGCGAACCATATCGGCGTCATAGCCGCTGACCACGGGCAGCCAGGCCTCGGCCTGCTGGCGATAAGCGTCATTGCGGTCGAGCAGGCGCGCCATGGCGCGGTCAATCACGTCGATGATCTGGGCGACTGTCATGCTGCGCAGATGCTTGGCCGCAGCATCACGCACCCGGTTTGCCAGCGCCTGCATCTGCTCGCCAGTCAACATGGGCACAGACACTTCCAGCCGCGTGCCATTGCGCTCAAAGGGCAGCACATGCCACTGCACCTCGTCGTCGCTCAGCCCCGGCAGATAACCGGCCTTGATCTGCTGCACCTTGCTGTTGGCCGTCATGCGCTGGCGGCTTTCACAAACTCATCCACGGCCAAAGAGCAGCCCTTGGCCGCAGCACCTTCAGCACGGCCCAGCAGCAAAAAGCCGCCGTCTGCCCACAGGCCCACGTCTTCCGTCAGGATGGTGCTGACCGAGTTGTAATTGGCCAGATCGCAGTGCACCAGAATGCCGCGTTCGCCAGCGGCCACGCTGCGCCCCGTAATGGGCTCAACCAGGCGTGAGCGAATCCAGTGCGGGCCAGACTTGACCGAGGGCAGAACGGCATTACCATCGTCATAGAACTGCGTGCTCAGCTCCGTCATGCCATACATATTGATGCAGTGCGTGCGCGGAACGCCCAGCAGATCGCTCAGATCGGCGTAAAACTCTTCAAGCGGCAACTCGCGCGACTGCCCTTTGTAGCCGCCCGTATCCAGAATGCGGCTGCCTGCAGGCAGCTGAAAACGGCGGCCCTGCGCGCGCAAAGCGTCCATGACATGCACCAGACTGAAGCTGGCACCCAGCAGCGCATAGGGCTGTCCGCTGCGCTGAGATTCCTCCAGCGCGGCGCACAGGCCCGGCATATCCAACCCTTCAGCGCCCAAAAAGTAGCGACTGTCAGGCGTGCCAAATTCTGACTTGGCCAGCGCCAGATAGTGGGCCAGCGATGAATTGGGCATGGCCTGTTCATCGGGGAACAAAATAGCCATGGGCAGGCGCTCAGCCCCCTGCATAAAGCGCTGCGAAAAATAGCGCTTCATCGACAGGTCATACACATCCAGCTGCGGATGAAAGTGCCGCCCGCGCGCCGCACGGCCTGTGGTGCCGCTGGTCATGAATACGCGCTCTGCGGCCGATGCAGGTTCGCTGCGCAGCTCCATCGCCTTGAAGGCATCGATGGGCACGGCCGGAATATCGCTCCAGGTCTTGACATTGCGCAGCGTGGCACCGCGTCGCTGGCAAAAGCTGCGAAACGGGGTATTAGATTCGTACTGATAGGCGAACTGCCGCAGGGCGAGTTGATCAAACTGGTCGTCGGTACAAGCATCCTGCGCAATAAATGCCAGCAGGTCTGCAACCAGTGAAGCGGCCTTGTCCATGAAATTCCTTCGAGAGCGAAATGTGGTGCTCCGAAGGCCCCCTGCCAGTGCCACTTGGGCGGGGTTGTGCAGGGTGCAAGCTCTTCTTCCGCCGGAATGACCCGGGTCAAGTTCACGGGTGTAGATCTCAGCACTTGCGTGCACCCCGGAGCGCGGCAGCATCTTAACTCACCGGGTGGTCGCTCGGACTGCGCCAGCCTTGCCCCATCAAGCGCTGCGCCCGCATCGCAAAAGGACTCTGCCCCCTGAAACTGGCTCAGGCATTGCCTCTCAAGCCACATCTATAGTGCGCGCCCCCTTTCATGCACATGGAGGTTATGGGTCTTTTGACCCTGAGCGCCCAAGCGCAGGAGCCATTTTTTGCAAAAAACACTGGCCTTACTTAAATTTTTTAACTTTTTTCAGCACCCATTTTTGCCTGCAGCAGGGCAAAAAACAGCGTTTCAAGCCTCGAATCAGGCTTTTAAATGCTGGTTTGCAGAGCACTCCCACCTATGTGCGCGGCAAGCTGCGCCAAAACACCGGCAACAACGGTCAAACGCATTGATCTCCAAACACACCCATGCGCAAGTTAAGCGAGGTTGAACGACAAAGACTGCATAAACGGTTCACGAAAAACGTTCTCTCGCCTTCTTTGCGCGATCTATCTGTTAACTGAAGCCAAAGTGCCTTTAAACATTCACCGCAAAGCCGCTAAAGTGAAGAAATCATTTCTTATAGGAAATTCATATAAAAAGCGCTGCAATTGCATGCTTTTGAAAGCAAATTCACAGCGCTAGAATCCGCCTGCATCGCAACCCTCAGACCGTTTTTGCTGCTGAGGGCCAAGGTTTCGCCAGTCACCTCTGTATGTCAGTCCTTCGCCCTCACTTTCTCCATCCAGTCCCTTCCGTCCACGCACCTGAGCTGCCAGCAGGAGTCTGCGCATGAGCAGCGGCATGCAACTGCTCGATATCCGCCTGCAGCGCGGCCAGACCACGGTATTTGATGGGCTGAACCTGAAGCTGCAGCAAAAACGTATCGGCGTCATTGGCAATAACGGCGCGGGCAAATCCAGTCTGTTCAGACTGCTGTGTGGGCTGGAGATTCCACAGACCGGCCAGGTGCTGATGGGCGACGCAGAGTTGCTGCAAGCACGCCAGCACAACCCGGGCCTGGTCGGCCTGATGTTTCAAAACCCTGATGACCAGATCATCTTCCCCACCGTAGAGGAAGAGCTGGCACTGGGTCTGCGCCCCAAGGGTTTGAACAAACAGCAAGCCAAGGCCAAAGCCCGCGAGCTGCTGACCGAGCGCGGACTGGCCCACTGGGCCGAGCGCGCCGTCAGCAGCCTCAGCCAGGGCCAGCGCCAGCAGGTGTGCTGGCTTTCGCTGCTGATTGCATCGCCTCAGGTGCTGCTGCTTGATGAACCTTTTGCCAGCCTGGACCTGCCTGGACAGGCGCGGCTGGCGCGGGACATTGCCGCTGCGCCCCAGCAGATTCTGGTCTCTACCCACGTGCTCGACCATGTGCGCGACTTTGAGCGCGTGATCTGGCTGGAACAGGGCAAGCTGCGCGGTGACGGCCCCGGCCGCGAGATCTGCAGCGTTTATGAAGAGGCTGTGGCAGCACAAATCTCTGCAGAACTGGCTACCAGTCTGAATCCTTCAAGCGCAGCCACCCCACACACAGGCGAGCCACACCATGGGTAGCCTCTACAGCGAATATGCCACCTGGCTGCACCGCTGGCCAGCCGGGCTCAAGCTCTTGCTTCTGGCCGTGTTTGGCACACTATTGTTTTTAATAGCCTCCCCATTGCTGCTGGCGGGCTGCGGCGTGTTTTGCATGATGCTCTGGCTGTCGCTGGGCCAGGCCACGCAGATTGCCCGCAGGCTGATGCGCTCGGTCATCATCGCCGCGCTGCTGGTTGCGGGCTTTCACGTCTTCATGGGCAACCGTGAACTGGCCGCTGTCAGCGCCCTGCGGCTGATCTGCGCATCCACGCTGGGCATAGCACTGACCATAACCACCCGCCCCAGCGATCTGGTGGAGGTGCTGGAGTGGCTGCTCTTGCCACTTGCCAAACTGGGGATTCCCACCGAACGCGTGGCCATGCAAATTGCGCTGATGCTGCGCTTTACCGAACACTTTTTTGTGCAGTGGAAAAAGCTGGACGACGCCTACCGCCTGCGCACCGGAAAAAGCGGCGGCCTGCGCCTGATTGCACCACTGACGATTCACATGCTGCAGGCCACGCGCCGTGTAGCCGACGCCCTCTGGGCAAGACTGGGCTTCTAAATTTTCGGAGACATGATGAACACTTCTTCCTCCCACACCGTATCGCGCCAAGGCGCGCGCTCCATGGCTCAGGTCTCGCTGTTCGCGGCGCTGATGGCCGTGATGGGCCTGATCCCCAAGATTGACCTGCCGTTTGGCGTGCCCATCACCATCCAGTCGCTGGGCGTAATGCTGGCGGGCGTCATGCTCGGCCCATGGCGCGGCCTGCAGTCCATGCTGCTATTCCTCGCGGCCGTGGCCGTGGGCCTACCCCTTTTGTCTGGCGGGCGCGGCGGTATTGGTGTGTTTATGGCACCTTCTGCCGGTTATCTCATCGGCTATGCACTGGCCGCTGGCATTACGGGCGCCATCATGGCGGCCCTGCCGCAAAGCACGCCCCGCCGCACAGCCTTCAGCGCCTTTATCGCCTCCGTGGTTGGTGGCCTGCTGTGTCTGCATGCCTTTGGCGTGCTGGGCCTCATGCAACTAGCCAATATGAGCTTTGCGCAAGCCTTCAAAGTGACGCTGGCCTTTGTGCCCGGCGACTTCATCAAGTGCATTCTCTGCGCCATCATCGTCCACACGGTGGCGCGCGGCATGCCTGACTGGCGCTTTGGCGGCCGTCGATGAGCGCATTGCCTGTATCCGCTCCGCTAGAAGATTTCTGGCAGTTGGTTCACGGCCCTCTGGCCCACTGGGCGCAGCAGCGGCCCGACGCCATTGCGCTAGAAAGCGAGGCAGGCGCATGGACCTTTGCGCAGTTGCACACCGCCGTAGAGCAGCGATCGGCCAAGCTCATTGCCCAGCATGCACCGCAAATGGTGCTGCTGGACGCCAGCCAGTCCACGCTGGAGCGGCTGGTGGACTTTCTGGCCGTCATTCATAGCGGCCGCTGCGCCGCAGTGGCTGACCCCGACTGGCAGCCTGCCGTGCGCCAGCGCATTGAAAGCTGGCTGCCCAACGCCCCCTGCAACCTGAATACAGCCGCGCCCCTCGCGCCCTTCTATACCGGCTTTACCTCAGGCAGCACGGGCGTTCCCAAAGGCTTCAAGCGCCACCACCAGTCGTGGACAGAGAGCTTTCGCGTCGGCATGCAAGACTTTGGCCCTGTGGTAGCCCAGCGCACGCTGGCACCCGGGCGCATCTCGCACTCGCTGTTTCTGTTTGGTGCCATGCAAGGTATCTGGTATGGCTGCGGTGCCGTCATGCAGGAGAAGTTTTCCGCCTCGCGCTGCCTGAGCAGACTAGCCCAAGGCGACACGCCCTGCCTCATCGCCGTGCCCAGCCAGTTGCTGCTGATGCTGCAATGGGCCGAGCACCGCAAGCTGCGCCCTATCCCCGAGGTGGAGCTCATCACCATCAGCGGCGCACGCTGGATGCGCGCCCACACGCCCGCACTGCGTGCGCTGTTCCCCAAGGCCCGCATCATTGAGTTTTATGGTGCATCAGAAGCCAGCTTTGTGGCGTGGATGGATGCCGATGAAGTCAGCAGCCCGCAGGCCGTGGGCCGGCCCTTCAGCAATGTGCAAATTGATATCCGCAGCACGACAGACCATAGCGTGGCCGAAGCCAGCCGCAGCCAAGAGGGCGATGGGCTGATCTACATCCGCAGCCCCATGCTGTTCATGGACTATGTGGGCGACGCCCACGACCCCACGGCCGTGCTGCGTGATGGGGACTGGCTTTCCGTGCGCGACATGGGCCATATCGACGAGCGCGGCATGCTCTGCCTGGCAGGCCGCCAGAGCCGCATGATCGTCACGCAGGGCAAAAACCTGTTTCCCGAAGAAATCGAAAACCTGCTGGCCCAGCACCCGCACATCGACCATGTCTCGCTGCACGGCAGCGCCGACGCACTGCGCGGCATGCAGGTGCAGGCGGTCGTGCAATGGAAACCTGATATGGCAGAACCGCATCCCGGCGCACTGGCGCTGAGCCAGTGGCTGCGCGAGCGCACCGAGGCCTTCAAGGTACCGCGCCAATGGTGGATATGCCCAGACTGGCCCCACACAGCCAGCGGCAAGACAGATCACGGCAAACTGGGCCTTGCGTTGCAAGCCGCTCGTTCTGCAAGCGACCTGCCCCCACTCCTGCCCCTGCAAGGCTGAAAACCGCATCACCATGCACCGCCACACCCCCATCATTGCCTGGACACGCAGCCCGGTCGCCCCCGTGGGCGGCTCGCTCAGCCACTTGCAGGCGCATGAACTGGCAGCGCCCTTGTTGCAGTCGCTGCTGGCACAAAGCGGTCTGCCAGCAATAGCGGTAGATGCGGTGGTGCTAGGCAACGCACTGGGCGCAGGCGGCAACCCCGCACGCATGCTGGCACTGGCCGCAGGTCTGCCCGACAATTGCGCCGCGCACAGCATCGATACGCAATGCTGCTCAGGACTGGATGCCATCGCCATGGCCGTGGGCCTGCTGCAATCCGGTCAAGCTGAAGTGGTGATTGCTGGCGGCGCCGAAGCGTGGAGCCGCTCACCCATACGCCAGACCCGCCCCATGCGCAGCGATGAGCAGCCGCAAAGCTATGAGCGCCCCCCTTTTGCCCCGGACCCGGCGCGTGACCCGGACATGCTGCAGTCCGCCGCCGACTACGCACTACGGCATGGCTACACCCGCAGCGCGCAAGAGCAATACGCGCTGCGCAGCCATGCCCAAGCCGTGGCAGCGCAAGAGCGCCTGAGCGCAGAAATAACGACCGTGGCAGGCATAGCTCACGACGTCTATCCACGCACGATCAAAGCCGAGCGTGCAGCGCGCATGCCGGTGGAGGCCCATGCAAACGACGCCAACGCCAGCCAAGCCACTATCAATGCCCACGCCCTCAGTGCCCTGACCATCTCTGCCAAGGCAGATGGTGCGGCGCTGATTTTGCTGGCCACGCCTGAGGCTTGCGTGCGCTGGAATTTGCAGCCCCACGCCCAGTGGCTGGCCAGCGCCTCTATTGGCGCAGCACCCGAAACCCCACTGCTGGCAGCCATTGCCGCAGCCCGCATGGCATTGATGCGTGGCGCAAAATTGCTATCAAAACCAGAGCTGTGTGCGCAAGAACTGTCTGCGCTGGAGCTGCATGACGCCTTTGCCGTGCAAGGGCTGGCCTTTTGCGATGCGCTGGGCCTTGCACCGGAATCCATCAACCTGCAAGGCGGTGGACTCGCCCGCGGCCACCCCATTGGCGCATCGGGTGCGATTGCGCTGGTACGCTGCCTGGCACAGCTTCAAGCAAACGCTCAGACTGATGCACAGCGTCAGATGCTGGGCATGGCCGCCATTGCCGGCGCGGGCGGCATTGGTGCAGCTACGCTGGTGCAGTGGCTGGGCAAAGATCGCTCCGTTTTTTGATTCTTTATTTTGATAGCTGTAACCGCATGTCCAGCCTAGGCAACACCGAGATTTCATCTGCAAGCGCGCAAGCACTGGCACTCATGCAGCAGCGCCGCTCTACCCGAGCCTTTCTGCCGGATGCCGTGCCAGATGCGCTGCTTGAGCAACTGCTGCTGACCGCACGCCAGGCCCCCAGCGGTGGCAACCTGCAGCCCGGCCAGTTGATTGCTGTACGCGGTGCACTGCGCGAGCAATTGAGCAACGCCCTGCTGCAAGACGTTGCAAACCAGGTGCTTGAATGCGAGGACTACGCCTACTTTCCCCGCCCCATGCCCATGCAGCTTCGCAAGCGTCAGGTTGCCTCAGCCCAGGCCCTGTATGGCGCTTTAGGTGTGGCCCGCGATGACCGCACCGGGCGCGAGGCGCAATTTGCGCGCAACTACCAATTCTTCGATGCACCCGTGGCGCTGGTCGTCACTATCGACTCTCACTACGGCCCCGGCGGCTATATGGACCTGGGCATGACGCTCTACGGCCTGCAGCTAGCCGCCGCAGCCATGGGCCTGGGCAGCTGCGCCATTGGCGCCCTCGCCTCCTACCCCGCCACTGTGCGCCGCGTGCTGGGCCTGGCCGAGAACAAGCACATCGTCTGCGGTCTGGCCATCGGCTGGGCCGATGAAGCCGCTCCCGTCAACCAGACCCAGACCACACGTGCGCCGCTTGCCGAGTGGTTTCAGGTGATGGAGTAGCAGCAAAAACAATAGCTGCCAGCGCCTGCTACTCAACGGCTCTGTAGAGAAACCACACCAACGACCAAGAGCTGCAAGCGCAGGCAGCTATCAACTACGGAGTAATTCAAAGAACATAAAAAAAAGCGCTGCAGGTGCAGCGCTTAGACAAATACTCGCCAACCAGGCACACCCCACGGCAGAGGCACCAAGCAAGAGCCGCCTCGCGGCGAAGGTGCCGTCCCCCTTGGGGGAAGCCGCAGAGCGGCTCAGGGGGTAATCATCAGAACGCCGGGAAGACGGAGCCCTTGAACTCCTTCTCAATAAACTGGCGCACTTCTTCCGAGTGGTAGGACTTGATCAACTGAGCCACCCAGGGCTGGTTCTTATCCGCATCGCGCACCACCATGATGTTCACATAGGGGTTCTTGGCCGACTCCAGCGCAATCGCATCCTTCTTGGGGTTCAGGCCCGCAGAGATGGCGAAGTTGGTGTTGACGGTAGAAGCCTCCAGATCATCGAGCGAGCGCGGCAGCTGGGCGGCATCCAGTTCAATGAATTTGAGCTTCTTGGGGTTGGAGACGACATCCAGCGGCGTGGACTTCAGGCCCGCGCCCTCTTTGAGCTTGATAAGGCCGTGCGACTGCAGCAGCAACAATGCGCGGCCACCATTGGTGGGGTCATTAGGGATGCCGAACTTGGCGCCCGTGGGCAGTTCGGCCAGCGTCTTGATTTTCTTGGAATAGATGCCGATGGGAAAATTCACCGTATCAGCCACCCAGCTGATCTTGTAGCCACGGTCTTTGAGCTGCGCGTCCAGATACGGACGGTGCTGGTAGCTGTTGGCATCAAGGTCGCCAGCAGACAGCGCCGCATTGGGCTGAACATAATCGCCGAACTCAATAATTTTGAGGTTCAAGCCGTTCTTGACGGCCGCCTTCTTGACCACTTCCATGATCTGGGCGTGGGGGCCGGCTGTCACGCCGATCTTGATGGTCTTGTCCTGTGCCTGTGCGGCAAAACCCAGCGTGGCGGTCGCAGCGACAGCCAGTGTTGTGCGCAAAAGCGAGCGCTTGTTCAGCATGAAATTTCCTTGTGCCAAAAATTCGGATAGCCCTGAATGTAGCGCCTGTTTCGACCATCAAAAGCCAGTGCTTTAGACAGATTGCTCACTTGCAAACTACACATTGGCAGTTTGCAGCTTTGACACCCACAAAAAAGCCCGCTCCAGAACGGTAGCGGGCTTTTTTTGACGCCTATGCGATCAGAGATCCGACAGCGTAGGCGCTGCCAAAACTTGCTGAGCCACCACGTCGAGCACGGCGTGGGATTCTTCCTGGCGGTCAATCCAGACCTTGGGCGTCAAGGTGCCGCGCAATGCAATCGCATCACCCTCAGCCAAGCTGCGCAGCACGGCGCAGGGGGCATTGTCAAAAGCGACGATATTCACAGGAATCGAAGAACCATCACCCGCGTTGGCTCGCATGCGGGCCACCATATAGGGGCGGCGGTTGCGGTCTACGCGACTCTCAGGAACGCCGGTCAATCGGCCGGTAATCAAACCATCCATCATTTGCTGTTATCTATCCAAAAAAAATCATGGCCACCCTTGTTTGAGAGCGGCCCTATCAAAAAAAGTTTGAAGCTTCATTCTAGGGGCTGAGTCAGCATGCTGGATCAGCCCCCTTTCCAAAATTTCCTAATATTTCCGTAATGCAGCTGTATGGCTCAGCGATGGCTGAGACGGCGCACCGCCCAGTCGCCCAGACTCTGAATGACCTGCACAAAGAAAATCAGGATGATGACAACGACCAGCATCACATCAGGCAAGAAGCGCTGGTAGCCATAGCGAATGCCCAGGTCACCCAGGCCGCCGCCGCCAATGGCACCGGCCATGGCCGAGTAGCCGGTCAGGCTCACAAAGCTGATGGTCAGGCCAGCGACGATGCCAGGCAGCGCCTCGGGCAGCAGTACTTTCCAGACGATCTGGCTGGTGCTCGCGCCCATGGACTGGGCCGCTTCGATCAGTCCGCTATCGACTTCACGCAAAGCGGTTTCAACCAGACGGGCCACAAAGGGTGCTGCGGCAATCGTCAGCGGCACAACGGCCGCCCAGGTACCGATGGAAGAACCGGTGATAAAGCGCGTCAGCGGGATGATGGCGACCAGCAAGATGATGAAAGGCGTGGAGCGCAGCGCGTTCACAATCCAGCCAACAATTTTATTGGCAGGGCTGTTTTGCAGAATGCCGCCATGGTCCGTCAGGCGCAAAAACACGCCCAGAGGAATACCGATCGCCCCGCCGATCAGGCCAGAGATGCCGACCATGATCAGCGTCTCCCAAAAGGAGTCCAGCAGCAGCTGGAGCATCATTTCCGAAAAGTTCTCAAACATTGCTCTTAGTCCTTGCTGGGCACAATCTGCACCTGCACGCCGCTGGCACGCAGATGGGTCACGGCGGCATCAATCTTGGCGCCCTCGCCGCTGGCGTACACCGCCAGCGAGCCAAAGGTCTGCTCCTGAATTTCGTCAATCTGGCCGTGCAGGATCGACAGATCCAGACCCAGCTCACGAATCAAGTGCGACAAAATGGGCTGATAAGCGCTCTCGCCCGCATAGGACAGACGCAGCAGCTGGCCTTGCTGACCGGGCTGCAGCTGGGCGGCCAGATCGGCCACGCGCTTCATCACGGACTCCGGCAGTTGCTGGGGCACGATTTCGTCAATCAGGCTCTTGGTAATGGCCTGCTGAGGCCTTGTGAACACATCGATGACCGAGCCCAGCTCGGCAATCTCGCCCCCATCAATCACGGCCACGCGGTCCGCAATCTGCTTGATGACCAGCATCTGGTGCGTAATCAGCACCACGGTCACGCCCAGCTCGCGGTTGACCTTGCGCAGCAAGTCCAGAATCGAACGCGTGGTTTCAGGGTCCAGCGCCGAAGTGGCTTCATCGCTCAGCAGCACCTTGGGGTTGCTGGCCAGCGCACGGGCAATGCCTACGCGCTGCTTTTGGCCGCCGGAGATTTGGGCAGGATAGCGATCAGACAGGTGATCAAGGCCCACCAGCTCCAGCAGCGGCGTGACGCGCTGGTAAATCTCTTCTTTGGAAACTCCGGCCAGCTCAAGCGGCAACGCCACGTTGTCATACACGGTGCGTGATGACAGCAGGTTGAAGTGCTGGAACACCATGCCAATGTCGCGGCGCGCGGCGCGCAGCTCGGCATTGGAAAGTTGCATCAAGTCACGGCCATGCACCATGACTTGGCCCTCGGTGGGGCGGTTGAGCAAGTTCAGGCAGCGCACCAGCGAGCTTTTGCCCGCACCGGAGCGGCCAATAATGCCGAACACTTCGCCCGAGGCGATTTCCAGGTTGATGCCACGCAAGGCGTGCACCGGGCCCTTAGGGCCTTGGTATGTCAGGGATAAATCCCGAATTTCTATCATGAAAAATATCGCGTATCGCGCATGAATAATGCGGTAGCCGCTATAAAAAAGTGATTGATCCCATCCCACCTGCAGCGCCTGTCTATGCAAGCGCCGCAAGCTTTCATTCTGGTAGATGCAGGCTGATCAAAGCTTGCCTACTTTTAGTAGTAACCCTCAATGATGCCTGAGTCTAGGCAAACCTGAAGCCAACCGGGGCAAGTGTATTCACGTACTCACCGGGCGATGGGTACGCATTGATGCACCAAAGCCTGATGGCAAACCGGGCTTCAGCCCTTAGCATGGGTGTATCACCCCGCCCTGCTCAAACGACCGCCATGCAACCCAGCTTCCCTGTTCGCGTTGAATGCCCGCCCGGCGCCTGCACCTGCCAACGCGAGCTGCTGCTGAGCCAGCCGGGAGCCGATCAGCGCATTCTGATGCTGACCCGCGAAGAAGAAAAAAAGCTGCTTGAGCGTCTGGAGCGCATCAGCAGCCTGAGTGATCTGGAGCAGATGCTGCTGCGCATAGAGCAGCAGTTAGGCGTCGCCATTGTGGTCGCACCCGGCAGCAACGAGGTGCGCACCATGCGCGGCATTCACATTGCGATGCCCGACATGCCGGGCCTGTGCCGCAAAACCCGCCAGAGCATTCCAGCCGCCATCCGCAAAGGCCTTGAGCGCCAGCCCGAAATTGCCTGGGCCTTGCTGGATGCACATGATTTGTTTGGCATGTGATGGGGCTCTGTTTTCAGTGCTTTGGTTGCATGGGGAACACCCAGATAGTCCATTCAACCTAAGCAACGCCACTGGGTGTTTCTGTCTGCGCAAAAACATTCATTTCCGGCCCTGATTCCCGGAATTTTTTCGGCTCTATGCCGACCTTCTCGCTACACACTTTCCCTTGGTTTTCACGCTAAAAAACCCAGCATTGATCTACCTCCTGCCTCAAAGGCGACTACCTAGGCCATCTGTAGTAGTCCCGTCACGCGATGGTTGCTCGCAAATGTCGCCTGAACAATGTGTCTGTCGATTGGGGTCCCGAAACTAATCGCATTGGACTAGACACCTGCCCATTGAAGGGCAGATCGACTTCGCAGGCATTCACAGACATATCGAGAAGGACGCGTCATGGAGACAACAGTGAGCTACCGTGCATTGATCGCCTTTGCAGCTGCCGCCGTAATGGCCGGTACTGCGGCAGCCAAAGGAACCCCTGAAGAGATTGAAAAGCTGGGCAAGTCTCTGACCTGCGTGGGCGCAGAAAAGGCCGGCACCGCCAGCGGTGTGCCCGAGTACACCGGCAAATGGCTAGGCACGCCCCCAGGCGTTCAGTACACGCCCCATGTCGGCCAGCACCCCGTAGACCCCTACGCCAATGAAAAGCCGCTGTTCTCCATCACGGCAGAGAACATGGCCAAGTACGCGGCTAATCTGACCGATGGACAGAAGGGCATGCTCACCCGCTACCCCAAGACTTTCAGCATTCCCGTCTACCCGGGACACCGCGACTTCCGCTATGCCGACTTTGTCTGCGCCTCGGTCAAGTCCAATGCTCAGAATGCCGTCATGAGCGCCGACGGCATGGGTGCAGACAATGCGGTCAAGGGCGGCATTCCCTTCCCCTTCCCCAAGAGCGGAATCGAGCTGGCTTTCAACAACCTGTTCCCCTTCCGTTCGTTCACTGAACATACGCTGCGCGACAACGCCTATGTGATGCAGGATGGATCGGCCGTCTTTGGCCGCGCCGACAACCGCAGCATGAGCTTGCTGAATTCGCCCGACCAGGCTGGCAAGCCACTGGAAGGCACGATGGCCCAGGGCATGAATGCTGTGAAGCTGCCAGAGCGTGAAAAAGGCGGCGTCAGCGTGAGCATGGAGCCTGTCAATTTCGGCAAGGACAAGCGCCTGGGCTGGAGCTACGACCCCGGCACCCGCCGCGTGCGCCAGATTCCTGAATACGGCTTTGACCAGCCCATGGGGGGGGGCGTTGGCGCCAAGATGACGATCGACTCCGACCGTCTGTTCAATGGCTCGCCAGAGCGCTACAGCTGGAAGAATCTGGGCAAGAAGGAAATTTTCATTCCAGCCAATGCCTACAAGATTCACGCCAACACCGTCAAATACGCAGACCTGCTCAAGCCCGGCCATGCCACACCCGAGTTCATGCGCTATGAACTGCGTCGCGTCTGGGTGCTGGAAGCCACGCTCAAGCAAGGCTACCGCCACCTGTACGGCAAGCGCGTCATGTTCCTTGATGAAGACACAGGTCAGGCGGTGATGGGCGACTATTACGACGCCCGCGGCACCCTGTGGCAACACGCCCTGATCAACTACTACTACGCCTTTGATGCAAATGCCTGGCACGCCGGCACCAGCTTCTATCACGACCTGGTCGGTGGAGGCTATGTGGCCTACAACATGTTCCAGGAACGCCCCAAGGGTCCTATCCTGAACAAGGGTGACATGACCCCGGCCATGTTTACGCCAGAAGCCACGCGCAACGCGGGTACCTGAGCACCGAACTCGCGCTGAGTTCGCGGGGAGCGCAGCAATTGCGCTCCCTCCCAAGCCCACCGGGCACGCTGACAAGCCCGGTGGCACCTCTCCCTCAAAAACACATCCCCATGCCAAAGATAAACCTGCCCGGGCTGCGCGCCCTGGCCGCCGCTGCATTGTGTCTTTGCCTTGGCAGCGCCCATGCACAGGATGCTGCGCCAGCCGAAGGCCCCGCACTGGACAGCCTGATTCGCGAGGCCATGCTCTACGCCTACCCTTATCAGGAATTCATGAAAATGCGTCATGAAGCCCTGGAGGTCAAAGACTCAGCCACGGCCACCACGCTCAATCATTTCCGCCACTCGCGCCATCTGGCCACACCCAAGGACCACTGGGCCAATGGCCCGATACGCGACACCTTCTACTCCACCAACTGGCTGGACCTGGAGCACTCGCCTCTTGTTCTGTCTCTGCCCGAGACCCATGGCCGGTACTACGTCATCGCCATGATTGGTGCAGACCTCAATACCTTCTCCTATGTGGGCCGGCGCATTGGCGGCACCTCGGCGCGCAAGGTCGCACTGGTGGGCCCGCACTGGAAGGGCGAAATCCCCAAAGTGGATCAGATCATTCGGGCACCCACACGTGATGTGTATCTGAACCTGCGCGTTCTCGTCACCGGTGAAGACGACCTCAAGGCCGCCCATGCGGTTCAAGACGGCTTCCTCATCAAGCCTTTGATGAAGACCGCTGAAGACAGCCCACTCATCAAGCCTCAGGCCCAGAACTGGAGCCGTTTTGTCGATGTGGCCAATGAAGCACTGGTTCGCAACCCGCCGCCCGGCACAGAGCAAAAGCTGCTGCAACGCTTTGCCAGCGTGGGCATTTGCGGTGCGAACTGCAGCTGGGACAAGCTACCAGCCACCGTGCAGCAGCGCTGGCTGGCCCTGGCCCCCGAGATCGAGAAAAACGAACTCAAAAACCGCCTGAACGCCGACCGCAAGACCGCAGACCCCAATCGCCGCAACGGCTGGACGCCCTACCGCCTGCCAGATGGCTTTGGCAGCAACTACACGATGCGAGCCCAGTCAGCCGCCATGTCCGGCGGAATTCTGGGGCTGGAGGCCGCAGAAGCCACCTACTTTGCTGCCAGTGTGGATGGCAGCAACCAGCCGCTGGGCAAGGGCCAGAGCTACCGCCTGCACTTGCCGCAAGGCCGCCTGCCCGCAGATGCTTTCTGGTCCATCTCGCTCTATGAGTTTGTGACGGGCGGCCAGTACATGGTGGACAACCCCATCAACCGTTACTCCATCGGCGACCGCACCAAGGACATGAAACGCAATGCCGACGGCAGTCTGGACATCTGGCTGCAGCCCACCGACCCGGGCCCGGAAAAACGCGCCAACTGGCTGCCCACGCCAGAAAAAAATCTGTTCTACCTGATGGCACGTGCCTACCAGCCCTGGCCTGAAGTTCTGGATCCTTCGTGGGTTCTTGAACCAGTCGAGCTGATCAAGCCGGAATAAGCATTACTGCCAGACACCATCTGGCACAGGCACATTCTTCACAAACGCATTGATGGGCAGTTGCACGCAGGTGCGCCCATCATCCTGCGCTGGTGGCAGCTTGCCAGCGCGCACGTTGACCTGAACGGCAGGTAGCAGCAGCGTGGGCATATCCAGCGTGGCGTCACGTGCTGTGCGCATCTGCACAAAATCAGCTTCGCTCACGCCATCGCGCACATGAATATTGCCCTCGCGCTGCGCCTGCACCGTGGTCTGCCATGCGGGCGAGCGACCTGCGGGCGGGTAGTCGTGGCAGACAAAAATGCGCGTCTGCCCGGGCAGCGCAAGAATGCGCTGCATAGACTGGTAAAGCGTGGCCGCATCGCCGCCGGGAAAGTCGGCGCGCGCCGTGCCGACATCGGGCATGAACAGGGTATCGCCCACAAACACGGCATCTTCCACCAAGTAAGCCATATCCGCCGGTGTATGACCGGGCACATGCATGGCCAGCAACTCCAGCTGGCCCAGCATCAGGCGCTCGTCATCTTCAACCAGATGATCAAACTGGCTACCGTCGGGCAGAAAGCTGGATTCAAAGTGGAAGATCTTGCTAAATACTTGCTGCACGCCTCGAATATGCGCGCCAATCGCGACCTTGCCACCCAGATGGTGACGAATATGCTGGGCCGCTGAGAGGTGATCCGCATGGGCATGGGTTTCCAGAATCCACTGCAGTTGCCAGCCCTGGCCGCGCACATAGGCGATCAGTTGGTCGGCGGAGCGGCTGCTCAAAGTGCCGGACTTGGGGTCAAAGTCCAGCACCGGGTCGATCACTGCCGCTTGGCCGCTGACCGTATCGGCAAGCACATAGCTCACAGTGCCCGTAGCGGCATCAAAAAACGGCTCGATATGCATCGCACTGGCTGACATGGCAACTCCTGAAATATGGGTGTATGGATCAACACCTCAAACAATTTACTTTTTTATATAATATATAAAAATATTCTCAAAGGCGAGATCATGTCCGCACAAGCATTAGACGAACCGCAAGCTGCACTCGACCTTCAAGCCATGCGTGCCCACGCTGGCGAAGCCGTAGCCATGCTCAAGCTTCTGGGCAACGAAGACCGGCTGCTACTGCTGTGCCAGCTCTCACAACAAGAGCGCACAGTGGGCGAGCTGGAGCAACTGACCGGCGTATCGCAACCCACCCTGTCCCAGCAACTGGGCGTTTTGCGCCGCGAAGGCCTGGTCATCACGCGCCGCGAAGGCAAGTTCATCTGGTATCAGCTGGGCGACAAGCGCGCCCTGCAACTCATGCAGGCTGTGCATCAGCTGTTCTGCCAACAAGGAGAAGCCGCATGAGTATCTTGTGGAATGAGTTCACCCCCTGGACATCGCTCGCTGGCGGCTTGCTGATTGGCCTGTCTGCCGCCCTGCTGATTGCACTGCTGGGCCGTGTCGCAGGCATCAGCGGCATTACCGGCGCCTTGCTGCAAATGCCTACCTGGTCAGCCGTCAAACAATGGGGCTGGCGCTTAGCCTTCATTGCGGGCATGGTCGCCGCGCCCTTGGTGTGGCAGCTGTTCGCGCCGCTGCCTGCGATGGAGATGCCATCTAACCCCGTCGTCATCATCGTCGCCGGTCTGCTTGTGGGCTTTGGCACGCGCATGGGCTCGGGCTGCACCAGCGGCCACGGTGTATGTGGTCTCTCGCGCCTTTCCATGCGTTCACTTGCCGCCACCCTCACCTTTATCGCCACTGGCGCCATCACCGTTTTTGTGATGCGCCACGTCTTCGGTTAAGCCCGCAGGAGTCACCATGATTACCAATATCGCTGCCCTGCTCTCCGGTCTTATTTTTGGTCTGGGCCTGATTCTTTCAGGCATGGGCAACCCCGCAAAGGTGCAAAATTTTCTGGACTTCTTCGGCCAATGGGATCCATCGCTCGCCCTCGTCATGGGCGGCGCCATTGCGGTGGGCCTGATCGCTTTTAGCTGGGCCAAGCGCCGCAAGACCGCTTTGCTGGGCGATGCAATGCAACTGCCCACCAGCACCGTTATTGACCGCCAGCTGCTCACCGGCTCGGCGTTGTTTGGGGTTGGCTGGGGTCTGGCTGGTTTCTGCCCCGGCCCTGCGCTCATGAACCTGTCCACTCTCACCCCACAGGTCTGGCTGTTTGTCGCAGCCATGCTGGCAGGTATGTGGGCTCAGCATCAATGGGCTGCCAGAACAGCCGCGAAACAGGTCTAAAACTGAGGGTGTGCAGGTGGCCTGCGTTTCTCAACGAAGCTGCCGACCACCGTGGTCAGACGCCTTTCTTCAAATTCGCTGAAAGCCATAGTGTTCCGGTCTTGTGTCTAAAACAGTTCCTGCTGGGAAGAGGTCAACATGGTGAAGCTCTCTCCCAAAGGAAGCAAGATGGAATCTGCAATAGGTTGAATCTGTTTGCTCAGGTAGTGCTCGTAGTCGATCCGTGAACGCCGTATTTCCAGCGGCTCGGGGCCATTTTTTGTCATGACGTACTGGATCCAGCCCCCGCTCTGATATTGCGTCGGGCGGCCTATGCTGATGTTGTACTCGTCGGCAATCCGGGCGGCTCGCACCTGAGGAGGAACATTGGCCACATAAGCATCAAGCCGATGCCTCAGACGTTTACGGTAGATGAGCAGATCGTCTTTCTTGCCTGCCAGTGTGGATTGGGCGTATTCGAAGACGAACTCCCGATAGGGTGTGCCTTGAAAAACCCGCGAGAGCAAGCCTTCCTGAAACTGCCGCGCCAGCGGCGTCCAGTCGCTGCGAGCCATCTCCAAGCCCCGGTAGACCATGGCCTCTTTGCCCACCGCATCCACACTCAGTCCGGCATAACGCTTTTTGCTGCCAATGTCCGAGCCCCGTATGGTGGGCATGAAGAATTTCTTGTAATGGGTGTCAAACTCGATCTCTAGAAAGCTTTCCAGGCCTTGCTCCTGGCGCAAGGTCTGCGTCCACCAAGCGTTGATGTCTTGGGCAAGCTCAGCAGAAACTGCATGCGCTTCTTCATTGGAATGAGTGCGCTTGAGCCAGATAAAGATGGAATCCGTGTCGCCGTAGATCACCTCGTAGCCACGCTTCTCTACCAAATCCCGCGTCACTTTCACCATCTCATGTCCACGCAAGGTGATGGCTGAAATCAGATCAGGATTAAAGAAACGGCACTCCGACGCACCCAAGACGCCGGCGAACGAGTTCATCACCAGCTTGAGCGCCTGCGACAGCGGTTCGTTTTGGGTACGTTTGGCTTCATCACGGGCACGCCAGAGTGTGCTCACGATCTCCGGCAGGCAA
This sequence comes from Comamonas sp., assembly GCF_036643215.1. Lineage (GTDB taxonomy): Bacteria > Pseudomonadota > Gammaproteobacteria > Burkholderiales > Burkholderiaceae_C > Comamonas. The sequence continues at coordinate 54,642 of NZ_JAVXSJ010000008.1, forward strand.
TGCTTCTCACGAGAAAACAGCGTGCCTCGTGGGCCTTTGATAAACCGGTCTGGCTCATCCGCATGTTGTCCTTCTGCCAACCCCACAGGATCCACCAGAAAGGTACGAATGATCGAGGGATAAAGGCTCTTGTAATCCAGCACCACGACTGAGTCGTAAAACCCGGGCTTGGAGTCCATCACATAGCCGCCTGGCGATGACTTGCCCTGTACATCTCCCACGTTCGGTGCCACATAGCCCATGCGATGCATGCGTGGCAGATAGTGGTGACTGAAGGCCGCGATGGAGCCTCCGAAATGATCGAGTTGCAGACCCGTGGCGTGGGCACGCTCCATTGCAAACTGCAACAGCTTGGCTTTCTCAAAAATACGCAGCACCAACTCGCAATCGCGGATGTTGTAGGAGGCCAGAGCGGGCTTGTCTTCCTGATAACGCCGCTCAATCTCCGCCATCTTGTCGTATTCGCTGCCAATCTCCTTGCCTTCGCCAAGCAACTTTTGCGCCACGTTCTCAAGACTGAATGATGGAAAGCTCCAGACCGCAGCTCTGAGAGCTTCAATGCCATCGATCACCGCTCGGCCAGGCATGGGCGCGAACAGATAGCCTTGCTTGCCAGGGTGCGCTCGCCATGCAATGGGCTTGCGCTCTCGCCCCAGCAAAAGTGGCGTTGCGCAATCATCAGCCGTTTTTTGCAGCACACGCAGGTCAAACTGAATGACATTCCATCCAATGATCACATCAGGATCATTGTGCTCAAACCATGTATTGAGCTGCTCGATCATGGCCTTGCGCGTGGCGCAATAGATCAACTCAAAGTCAGGTGATTGCACGGACTCAGCAGGTGGTTCGCCCAACATGAACACCACGCGCTCGGCCATGCCATCAAGCGCAATGGAGTAAAGATCCTGGTGCTGGCTGGTCTCGATATCCAGTGACACGACCTTTAGCGTGGGTCTGAAATCGGGTGCTGGCAGCAGCTTGCAGTCAACCAGTGCTGAGCTCTCGAACCGCCCACCTTCTAGCATCACACCAGCGGTGATAAAACGCTCCATCAAATAGCGCTCGTGTGGCCTGACATCCGCTTCCAGCAGCGATATGCCCTGCGGCTGCAACGTACGTGCCAACCGGCTCAACTGGCGAAAGTGCTTGGCATAGACGCCCAGCACTGGCTGCTGCTGAAAACTCTTGAGCGCCAACTCGCGCAACTCAATTTCAGCTCCTTTTGGAAGCTGTGCCAGCACCGCTGCTTTGTGCCGCTGCTCGACAAAAGCCACAGAGGTTTGCGCAGCCAGAAGCACCTTCAGCGGGCCAGAATCTGTCACCAGCCAATACTCAATCTCGGAGCCTGCTGCCGTGTCCCGCCAATTGCGGGTCAGGATAAAGCCTTGACGGTTGTTAGACGGCACGAGAGATAGGGTCGCAGAAGGTTGATCGGATTGACCCTCAGGCTATAGCAGTTCGCGTGGGCAATCGATCAAGCAACCCACTTTTATTGAAATCGCTACTGGAACACTCCGCGCACATGCGCAAGTACCTGTCTGCGTGACTTTTGCAGAGCACCCATAGCGAGAGGTGTTCCAGATGCTCAGTAATACAAGCCAGAATGGCCTTGCCAGCCACCTCCAAGAGCCTTAAACAAGGCTACCAGGGCCATTTGCCGTTGCGCGCTGACCTCGATCAGCGCCATCTGCTGGGTAAAGTCGGTGCGCTGCGCGTCCAAATAGCGCAAATGGCTGTCCACTCCGGTGCGATAGCGCAATTCGGCCAATTTACGCGTGTTCGTGCTGGTCTGGACCAAGCGTTGGCGAGCGCTCTCTTCCCGTCTCAAAGTCTCGACAGCGGCCAGTGCGTCACTGACTTCGCGAAACGCCGTCTGGATGCTGCGCTCATACGTCGCCACCGCCATGTCTTTGCGCAGCTGCGCGATTTCCAGATTGGCCTGATTGCGTCCGCCATCAAAAATAGGCAGGCTGATCTGTGGCATGAAGGACCATGCGCGTTGAGCACCGTCAAAGAGGCCGGACAGCTCTGCGCTGCCAGACCCATAGGAGCCGGTCAGCGAGATGCGTGGAAAAAACGCAGCCCGTGCCGCGCCGATGCTCGCATTGCGTGACCGGAGCTGGTACTCGGCCGCGCGGATGTCCGGGCGCTGAACGAGTAGATCGGAAGGCATACCTGCAGCGATCTCCTGGACCAAGGGCGTAGAACTCAGCTCCGATTCGGCCTGCACCAGGCCGTCACCGACTAGCCAGCTCAAGGCGTTGCTAGCCTGACGCAGCTCGCGCTCGAAGCGCTCGACATCGGCACGGGCAAGCTCTACCAAGCCTTGAGCTTCTTGCTCGTCCAGGCGGCTGGCTGTACCCACCTTGTGGCGCTCGCTCACGAGTTGCCACTCCTTTTCACGCGCCTGTACTGTGCGCAGTGCCAAGGCCTTGCGCCGCCTTGCACTGTCTTGTGAGAGCGAGGCCTGAATCACTTCTGCAATCAGGCTGATCTGCACGCTGCGCGTGGCCTCCTGCGTGGCAAGGTATTCCATTTGCGCGGCCTCGGACAATGACTGCACGCGACCGAACAGATCCAGCTCGAACGCCATCAGCCCCGCATTGACCTGATAGTTGCTCTGAACGGTGGAGCCACCCGTGCCGCTCAAGTCGGCTGGCTGGCGCTGACGACTGCCGCTGGCTTGTGCACTCACTGCGGGCAACTGGTCCGCACGCTGCACGCGGTAGGCCGCGCGCGCGGCCTGCACATTGAGCAATGCCTGCCGCAAGTCGCGATTGTTCGCCAGCGCTTTGTCGATACGCGCGCCCAGGCGTTCGTCGGTCACGAACTCCTCCCATTGCAATGCCGTGGCCGTTGCTGCTCCAGGCGAAGCTGTCGCACTCCATGTGGCAGGGATAGGTGCGGCGGGCCTTTCGAAGGTGGGCGCAAACGAGCAACCTGTTAGCGCGATGACCATGAGCGAAAGCGCCGCTCTTCGCATTGGGACATGCGCGCTCATACAGATTCTCCTTCGGAGGTGTTGTTTTTCACTTCGGATTTGGGGTTGCGCTTGCGCCATAGCGACAGCACAAACACAAAGAAGATGGGGACAAACAACACGCCCAGCAGCGTGGCGCTGATCATGCCGCCGATTACCCCGACGCCGATGGCGGCCTGGCTGGATGCGCCTGCACCTGTGGCCAGCGCCAGCGGCACCACACCCAGAATGAAGGCCAACGAGGTCATCACAATTGGGCGAAAGCGCAAACGTGCCGCCTGCAGTGCAGAGTCCACCAGCGAGTGGCCGCGCTCATGCAGGTCCTTGGCGAACTCCACAATCAAAATGGCATTCTTTGCGGCAAGGCCGATGATGGTGATCAAGCCTACCTTGAAGTACACGTCGTTGGACAGGCCGACGGCCGAAGTCGCCAGCACCGAGCCCAGCGCACCGATGGGCACGATCAGCATGACTGCGGCGGGAATGCTCCAGCTTTCGTACAAAGCCACGAGCAGCAGGAACACCACCACAATGGCCAGTGCAAAGAGCTTGGGCGCCTGCGCGCCTGCAGCCTTTTCCTGGTAGGACAGTGCGGTCCATTCATAGCCTATGCCGGCTGGCATCTCGCCCATGATGCGTTCGAGCTCGGCCATGGCTTCACCTGTGGTGTGACCAGGCTTGGCATCCCCCGCAATGCGGAAGGCCGGGTAGCCGTTGTAGCGCGAAATCTGCACCGGCCCCATCTCCCAGTTCACTGTAGCAAAAGAGGCAAACGGCACCTGCTGCCTTTGAGAGTTGGGCACGTACAGGCGCAGCAGGTCTTCAGGTGTCATGCGCGATTTCGTATCGGCCTGCACCACCACGCGCTGCAGACGCCCCGCATTCGGAAACTCGTTGATCACCGCCGACCCGTAAGCCGTGGAAAGCGCCGCGCTGATGGTCGCAAAGCTTACGCCCTGAGCCTGGGCCTTGCGACGGTCTATATCCATGCGCAACTGCGGTGCGTCTTCGAGGTTTTCCATCATGGCGTAGGCAATCACCGGCGAAGCGTTGGCTTTCGCCAGCAACTCGTCACGTGCGGCAATCAGTGCCTCGCGGCCCAGACTGGCGCGGTCTTGCAACCGCAGCGAAAAGCCACCGGAATTACCGAGGCCATCAATGGCCGGAGGCTCCACAGCCATGGCCGAGCCATCCGACAGACTGCCAAAACGCTGGTTGAAAGCCTGAACTTCGTCTGAAGCCGCCTGTCCGGCACCGCGCAGCGACCAGTCTTTGAGGGTGACAAATGCCATCGCCGCGTTCTGTCCCATGCCGGAGAAGCTGTAGCCCATGAGGAACTCTGTCTGCGCCGTGGCAGGACGACTTTGCACAAATGCCTCCATGTCACGCACCACGGCGGTGGTACGGGTCTCGGTCGCACCGGGCGGCAGCTGCACGCTGACGATGTAGTAACCCATGTCTTCGGTCGGCACGAAGGACTCCGGCATGCGTGTATAGGCAAAGCCCAGCCCGCCCACAATGGCAACATAGATCAGCATGTAGCGGCCCGCGCGCTTGACCAGCCGCTGATTGAGCAGTGAAAAACGCTCGGTCAGCTTTTCAAAGTAGCGATTGAACCAGCCGAAAAATCCTTTCTTCTCTTCATGGTGCCCCTGGGGGATGGGCTTGAGCAGCGTGGCACACAGCGCCGGTGTGAAGGTCAGCGCCAGCAAGCCCGAGAACAAGATGGACACCGCCAGCGACAGCGAGAACTGCCGGTAGATCACGCCCACCGAGCCGCCCATGAAGGCCAGCGGCAGGAACACCGCCACCAGCACCAGGGTGATGCCGACAATGGCACCTGAGACCTGCTGCATGGCCTTCACGGTGGCCGCCAGTGGCGACAGTCCTTCCTCGGCCATGATGCGCTCGACGTTTTCCACCACGACGATGGCGTCGTCCACCAGAATGCCGATGGCCAGCACCATGCCGAACATGGTCATCATGTTGACCGAGAAGCCCAGCGCATACATCACCGCCAGCGTGCCCGCCAGACACACGGGCACCACGATGGTGGGGATCAGCGTATAGCGCAGGTTCTGCAAGAACAGCCACATCACCAAAAACACCAGCACCACGGCTTCGATCAGTGTCGTGATCACCTTGCTGATGGCCACCTCGACGAAGCGGGAGGTGTCATAGGGCACGGTGTGTTGAATGTCGCTGGGGAAATTTTTCGACAGCTCGTCCAGTCGCGCCTTGACGGCCTTGGCGGTCTTCAGGGCATTGGCACCGGGTGCAAGCTGTACAGCAGCAGCCACACCTTTGTGGCCATCCTCGCGAGAGGCAAAGCTGTAGTCCAGCTGGCCCACCTCGAGACGAGCCACATCCGCTAGATACACCACCGAGCCATCGGCCTTGGCGTTCAGCACGATCTGGCCGAACTCCTCGGGCGAGCTCAACGTGCCCTTGACCGCGATGGTCGCGCTCAGTTCCTGATCTGAAGAACCCGGCTGGCTGCCGAAGCTGCCTGCTGGCACCTGCGCATTCTGCGCGGCAATGGCGGCGTTCACATCGGCCACTGACAAGCCGTAGCCCAGCAATTTCTGAGGGTCTATCCATACCCGCATGGCCACATCGGCGCCAAAGAACTGCACCTTGCCAACACCGGGCACTCGGCGAATCTCGTTGTTGATATTGCGCACCGCGTAGTCCGACAGTCGGACTTCGTTCTTGCCGCTATCGTCGCCCTTGTAGGTCAGCGAATAGATCAGCAGAAAGCTGGCGCTGGCTTGCTCGACCTGCAGGCCCATCTGCATCACGGACGAGGGCAAGCGCGCCTCGGCTTTCTTGATGCGGTTCTGCACTTCCACCTGAGCCAGTGCGGGATCGGTGCCCGGCGCGAACGTGGCCGTGATCTCAGCCAGCCCCGTGGAGCCGCTGGACGAATCGAAATAAAGCAGGCCCTTGGTGCCATTGAGCTCTTCCTCGATGACGCTGGTGACCGACTCCATGACCGTGGTGGCCGATGCCCCCGGATAGGTTGCCGAGATGGAAATTTGCGGCGGTGCGACGTTCGGAAACTGCGCCACAGGCAGCATCGGAATGGCCAGCAATCCGCCGAGCAGGATGAAGATCGCCACGACCCAGGCAAGCTTGGGGCGATCAATGAAGAACCGGGACATTGTCTATCCTTGTACAGGGCGGGTATTTTGTTCAGTCAGCATTCGGCATGCAGGCGTTTTTTGCTCAATTTTTTGTAGCATCAACGGTGTCTTTTGCGGCGTCTGCCACTTTGTTTGTCTCAGCTCTCACTTGCACCTTGGCCCCGGGCACAGCGGCGGACAGACCGCCAACCAGAACACGGGCGTTCGCCTTCAAACCATTGGTGATATGCCATTCAGCGCCATACATGGCCGCCGTGGTGACGGGCTGGGAGTGCACCGTGTCCTGCTCATCGAGGACCAGCACATGTGCCACTCCATCGCTGCCGCGCTGCACCGCACGCTGGGGAACAAGGATGGCGCTCGGCTCCTCTCCCTGACTCACAGTCACACGCACAAACATTCCGGGCAGCAGCAAACCGTCCTTGTTGGGAAACTCGCCGCGCAGCGAAAGCTGGCCGGTTCCGCGATCCACGGTCACATCGGAGAAAAGCATCCGCCCCTGGCGCGCTTCATCCATGCCGTCCGCCACCAGCGTGAGAGGCGTGCTCTGCTTTGCAGCATCACCATTCAGCTGCTGAGCGCGCAAACGTGTGGCCAGCGCTGCGGGCTGGCGGAAATCGGCATAAATCGGATCCAGTTGCTGGATCACCGCCATTGGTGTGGCCTCGCCTTGACCGACCAAGGCACCCTCCGTCACCAGTGCTCGGCCAATGCGGCCCGAGATGGGCGCTTTCACCGTGGCGTAGTCCAGATTCAGGCGTGCCGTTTCCACATCGGCCTGAGCCGATTGACGCAAGGCCTTGGCGCTATTCAACGTGGCCTTGGCGGTATCGAAATCCTGACGGCTCACCGCATCCTGCGCGACCAGCGGCTCATAGCGGCGCACCACGGACTGAGCATCCAGCAACGCCGCGTCGGTCCGTGCCAGCTCACCCTGCGCACGCGCCAGTGCCGCACGCAGCGGGGCCGGGTCGATGTTGAACAGCACATCGCCGGCCTTCACGTCAGCCCCTTCCTTGAAGTGACGGCTCAGCACAATGCCGGGCACTCTGGCGCGCACTTCCGCCACGCGCACAGGCTCGATACGCCCAGGGAGTTCATCTGTAAGCGTTAGCGGCCGGGTCTTGATGGTCACGACATCCACCACAGGCAGCTCTTGCGATGGCCCTTCCGCGTCCTTTTGAATGCATCCCGCCAACATCATTGCGGCTGCCACCGCGGCGAGGGCTGGCCATCTGAGCATTTCCCGGCTTCTTGTCTTCATGGCTTTTGCGCCTTGTCAAATCTAGAAAGACGCGGATGATGCACGAAGATACTTATTGAATCAATTTTGATTCAATAAGACCTTTTACGATTCAAGTGATATAGGTGCTACTTAAACTCCGTACCTGAGAGCAATAGCTTGGCTGCTTGAATCAAAATAGATTCATAAATATCCGACCCAACCGGAGCCACGATGAAAACAACAGTTCCTCCCGAAAATTCCGCAATACTTCCCCCGCTGGCATTGGCACTGGTCAATCAGCCACGTGCCACCTTGCAGGAACTGGCCACGGCCATCGGCATCAGCAAGGCCACGCTTTACCGGTTCTGCCCCACGCGGGATCTGCTAGTCAAACGCCTGCTCGACCAAAGCCTGCGCACACTCGACGATGCGCTGGAGGAGGCACTGATTGATGAGGGTCCGGTGCTGGAGGCCCTCAAACGGCTCAATGCCAAACACCTTGAACACCGCGAATTCACGCTGTTTCTGACCTATTACTGGAACGAAGTCGACAAACCGGTGGAGGAGACGGCGGCCTGGGAGCCCAAGGTCGATGCATTTTTCCTGCGTGGCCAGCAAGAAGGCGTGTTTCGCATCGATTTCAGCGCAGCAACGCTGACCGAACTCTGGCTAGGAACGCTGATTGCGTTGATTGATGGCGAGCGTAGAGGCCGCATACCACGGGCAGCATTGGCTCAATTGGCAGAACAAGCTCTTTTGCATGGAGTCACACGCAAGGATTGAGCCCCGGATTGCGCCAAAGCCTGCGCAACAACGCCCGTTTTAGGTGCAATGTCACCCCACCTTGCTCTTATGATTCGAGCCGCCATGCCTAGCCCCTCTGCCCCCGCCTCATCCAGTCAACACGGTTTGCGCGCCATCTGGCGTCAGCGGGGGGCGGGTGCGTGGCTGCTTTGGCCTGTGTCAAAGCTTTACGGCGCCTTGCAGGGCTGGAATGCGCAGCGCATGCGCCACCAGCAGCAAAGTGCGGGCGTGCCCGTCATCGTGGTCGGCAATGTGATTGCAGGCGGCGCGGGCAAAACGCCGGTGACTCAGGCGGTGGTGGCACACCTCAAGACCCATGGCTGGCAGCCGGGCATCATCTCGCGCGGCTATGGCCGCAAGGTGCAGGAAGGGCAGGACTACCGCGAGGCGTTGCCGGACAGCCCAGCCAGCGAGGTGGGGGACGAGCCCGCCCTGCTGGCCCGCAGCACGGGCGTGCCGGTCTTTGTGGCCAGCAAGCGCATTGAAGCGGCGCGGGCGCTGCGCCAGAAGTATTCGCAGGTCAATGTCATCGTGAGTGATGACGGCTTGCAGCACCTGGCACTGGCACGCGATGTCGAGTTGTGCGTTTTCAACGACGAAGGCGTGGGCAACGGATTCTTACTGCCTGCAGGCCCGCTTCGCGAGCCCTGGCCGCGCCCGGTCACCGCTGCGCTCTATGCGGGCCAGCCACCCCAACCACAAGGTTCATCACCGGCTTTTGCCTTGCAGCGCAGTCTGGCTGATGTGGCCTGCAACGGCCATGGGCAGAGTATTCAGTTGAGCGAGCTGACCGGCCAGCAGGCAGAAGCCGTGGCCGCCGTGGCCCGCCCCGAATCTTTTTTTTCCATGCTGGCGGACAAGGGCCTTGCGCCCACCGCAACGCAGGCATTGCCAGACCACTATGATTTTGAGAGCTTCTCGCGCAAGCTGGATAAGCGCTTTCCGCTGATTTGTACCGAAAAAGATGCCGTCAAGCTCTGGCGCAACCACCCTGAAGCCTGGGCCGTGCCGCTGCAATTGCAGCTGCCGCAGGCCTTCTGGGACTTGCTGGATGCCGAACTTGCGGCCGTCAGCGCCCATATTCGCCATCAGGGCGACGCAGCCTGACTATCATTGACCCCCATTGATTGCCCTCTTTGTCGCGCCAGCCCTGTGCTGGCGCCCTCATCTCGTTTTGCAGGAATTCCCCATGGACGCCAAACTTCTTGAACTGCTGGTCTGCCCCGTCACCAAGGGCCCGCTGCGCTTTGACCGCGAGCACCAGGAGCTGATCAGCCACAGCGCGCGCCTGGCCTACCCCGTGCGTGACGGCATTCCCGTCTTGCTGGAAAACGAAGCCCGCACCCTCAGCGACGACGAGCTGGACGACAGCCAGTACTAAGCCATGAGCTACACGGTACTCATTCCCGCCCGCCTGTCTTCCACCCGCCTGCCCGGCAAGCCGCTGGCCGATATTGCGGGCCTGCCCATGGTGGTGCGCGTGGCCCAGCGCGCAGCGCTGGCCGGGGCCGCGCGCTGCGTGGTGGCGGCTGACGATGAAAGCATTGTTGCCGCCTGCGCCCAGCACGGCATTGAAGCCATACTCACCCGCAAAGACCACCCCAGCGGCAGCGACCGCCTGGCCGAGGCCTGCGCACAGCTAGGCCTGACTGGCGACGATGTGGTGGTTAATGTGCAGGGCGATGAGCCCCTGATTGACCCCGCTTTGATCGATGCCGTGGCAACGCTGCTGCTGAGCCGCCCCGAAGCCAGCATGGGCACCGCCGCCCACCCTATCGACAGCCAGGCCGACTACCGCAATCCGAATGTGGTGAAGGTGGTGTGCGACGCCAAGGGTCTGGCCAGCTATTTCAGCCGCGCGCCCATCCCCTTCTCGCGCGATCATGCCGATGAGGCCTGGTGGGACACGGCTGCGCCCAAGGCTGGCCACGCGGGCTTTACGCCGCTGCGCCACATCGGCATCTACAGCTACAAGGCCGGTTTTCTGCGCGAATTCCCGCAGCTCTCGCCAGCTCCTACCGAAGCGATGGAGCAACTGGAGCAACTGCGCGCCCTGTGGCATGGTCACCGCATTGCCGTGCACATCACGCCCGATGCACCCGGCGCCGGCGTAGACACGCCCGAAGACCTGGAGCGCGTGCGCGCTGTGTTTGCGAATTAAGCGAATTAAGACAAAGCCTGCGCACCATGGTGTCGCAGGCTTTTTTAGCTTTCGCTATCAGGTAACTGGATATGTGCTTTAACCGCACAGCTATGACTCAAAAAGAGCCCAAGCCCAGTCGTGGCAAGCGCTGCTAGCTATACTTTCCATCTAGTCCAAACAGCGCATGTGGCCACAAGCACACCTGCCTTACAACTATAACTATCGCGTTTACAGCGGATACATGCCTTGGATAGGCCGCATTGGCGACAGTCTTGACTGTCAGATGTAAGCCTCTGTTGGTCTTGTGCATGCTATCCTTGCCCGCGAAAAAATACAGCTCAGGGACTACAGACGTCCACCCGTTGGCCTGGGCTAGCCAAGAATTTTTACTCTCCTCAAGGATTTCCATGAAACTGATTTTGTTGGGTGCTCCCGGCGCCGGCAAAGGCACTCAGGCGGCCTTCATTTGCCAAAAGTACGGTATCCCTCAAATCTCCACTGGCGACATGCTGCGTGCGGCTGTCAAGGCCGGCACTCCTCTGGGCCTGGAAGCCAAGGCAGTGATGGATGCAGGTCAGCTGGTCAGCGACGATCTGATCATCAACCTGGTCAAGGAGCGTATTGCCCAAGAAGACTGCGCCAAGGGCTTCCTGTTTGACGGTTTCCCCCGCACCATTCCTCAGGCTGATGCCATGAAGGCTGCTGGCGTGAAGCTGGACTACGTGCTGGAAATCGATGTGCCCTTTGAAGCCATCATCGAGCGCATGAGCGGCCGCCGCAGCCACCCCGCCTCGGGCCGCACTTACCATGTCAAGTTCAACCCACCCAAGGTGGAAGGCAAGGACGACGTGACCGGTGAAGACCTGGTGCAGCGCGAAGACGACAAGGAAGAAACCGTCAAGAAGCGCCTGGAGGTCTACAGCAACCAGACCCGCCCTCTGGTGGACTACTACAGCAACTGGGCCAAGGCCGACGCTGAAGCTGCCCCCAAGTACCGCGCCATCAGCGGCACTGGCACCGTGGAAGAGATCACCGAGCGCGCCTTCGCAGCTCTGGCCCAATAAGCCGACCCTGACCACCCACAAAAAAGCACCTTTTCAGGTGCTTTTTTGCTTTCCAGCGCTTATGCAACAAGCGTGACTAGCTATTTATTCAAGAGCAAGCCAACTGCAGCATCAGCGCAATACGCGCCTTGCTGGGGGGCAGCAGAACGGCATCCAGAGCGCCCACATCCCGCGCCTTGATCACGTGGGCTGCAATCTCATCTCCGCCAGCCTGCACCGCAGCCACGCCCTGCCCCACCGACAACCCGACCAATTGGCCTTCCAGGCAACGCGTGGTGTGCCAGACGTTCACGCCCTTTGCCCTTGCCTGCAGCAGCGCCTGCTCCAGGGCCTGATGAATCGTGCCATTGCCCGTACCTGCAACTACCAGCCCCTGCACACCGGCCGCCACCAAGGCATTCACAGCACGCGCGCTTTGCAAGGCGCCTGACTGAACAATCTCCACCCAAGGCAGCTCTTCGCAAGCCAGCAACTGCTCAAGCCTCGCCGCACTCCAGCCCGGGTACTGCACCGCAGCGCGCCCTAGCCAGCGCACACGGCTTTCTTCTACATAGGCGCATGGCCCGCCCTCGTAAGAACGCAGCGCATTCAAACGGTAGGGGTGCACCTTGAGCGCCTCGCGCGCCGCATGCACCTCACCTGCCGCCACCACCCACACGCCGGGCACATCGCCAGCAGCCACCGCCACTGCATCGCGCAGGTTCTGCGGGCCATCTGCCTGCAGCGATGTGGCAGGCCGCATGGCACAGGTCAGCACCACGGCCTTGGTGGGCTGCAGCACTGCCTGAAGCAGCCAGGCGGTCTCTTCCAGCGTATCCGTGCCGTGCGTAATCACCAGCGCCTGCGTGGCCGCATCCTCCAGCCCCGCCTTCACGGCCTGTAGCAGGCTGCGCCAGACCGGCCAGTCCATATCCTTGCTGTCGATCTGGGCAATTTGCACGGCATCCAGTACCGCGCCCGTGCGGCCAGCGGCCAGCTGTGGCAAATCCGGCACAGCGGCCAGCAAGCCCGCCACACTGAGCTGGCCTGCCTTGTAGCCCACACCCTGCGTACTGCTCTGGGCCTGCCCCGCAATCGTGCCGCCTGTGCCCAAAATCACAATCTTTTCTTGCGCCACTTGCTCTCCATAAAAAACTGGTTAAAAATACAGGTACTGTATAAACACACAGATCAGAAATCTCACTAGGCCCAGCCTGATGAATGACCGGAAGCCAGACATGCTAGATCACCCCAAGCTCACTCCCCGCCAGCAGCAGATTCTGGACCTCATCCAGTCCAGCATCGCCCGCACCGGCGCGCCCCCTACCCGGGCCGAGATTGCCAGCAGTTTCGGCTTCAAATCCGCCAATGCCGCCGAAGAACATCTGCAGGCGCTGGCACGCAAGGGCGTGATTGATCTGGTAAGCGGCACCTCACGCGGCATTCGACTGCGGGCTGATACCGTGCGCAACATCAATGCTGCGCGCGGCAACAGCTTTGCACTGCCGATCTCCAGCATGGCGCAGCTGGTACTGCCTCTGGTCGGCCGCGTGGCTGCGGGCTCCCCCATTCTGGCTCAGGAACATATCGACCAGAGCTATTCGGTGGAGCCCAGCCTGTTCGCCGCCAAGCCCGACTACCTGCTCAAGGTGCGCGGCATGTCCATGCGCGACGCCGGCATCATGGACGGCGACCTGCTGGCCGTGCAAGCCACCCACGAAGCGCGCAACGGCCAGATTGTGGTCGCCCGCCTCGGCGACGATGTCACCGTCAAACGCTTCAAGCGCACCCCCCAAGGCATTGAGCTGCTGCCCGAAAACCCTGACTACAAGGTGATTCATGTAGCTCCTGAAGAGCCCTTTGCCATCGAAGGTCTGGCCGTAGGCCTGATCCGCAATAGCATGTTCATGTAGCCCACAGGCTCCTCCTCAGCGTACCCGTCACCGGATGAAAGCACGCTGAACCCCTTTCCCTCTCCAGCCCAGGTGGTAGGCGCGAAGCAGTCTTGCTTCGCCCTGGGCGGAGCTTTGCCTTAAAACGCAATCCTGCCCTTATCGTTGCCGCAAGGCTATTGAGGAGTTGCCACATGGGATTCGCCGCATCTTTGCAGTCTTTGACCCGCCTGAGCCTTAAGGTCCTGCCCTTCGCACCACCCGCAAGCCTGAACTTCAATGCCAGCACCCAAACTCTCTCCAGCGACTCACATGACACCGCTGAAGAAACCGCACCGTTCATCCCCAGCTCTTTTGAGCCCGAAGGTTTCAAGCTGACGCACACCAGCATCCCCGTCATGCGCGCCAACCGCTCGCGCCGCCGCAACACCAGCACACGTGTCAACAACAAAGCCAAAGCGAACACTGCCAGCCCCCAGTTGTCTCTGGCATTACCGGCTGAAGCAGCCCCCGCAGCCACGCGCCAGCTGAAAATCCTGCAGCGCGAACCCCGCAAGCAGCCCGAATGCATGTTCATCTCCGGCCGCATGGCCGATGTCTGCGCCGCACTGGAGCGCATGGCCCTCAATGAGCAAGCGCAGCAAGCCTGAAGCACAAGTCCCAAGCTGCAGCGCCAGCAACCAATGCACTGGCAACGCAATGTAAATAGCCGGTCGACTGAGCAACTACATTTGATAGCTGCAAGCGCTGATGAATAAAGCGATACAGCGCTTTTCATTCTTAGCCCAACGCGCAATCTGGCCTATCAAAATACTTAATTCAGGGTATTGCAGCCCCTTCATACCAATGGAAACATTCGTATACACGTGCAAACGAAGGGGTCGCCATGAGTGCCTATCGCAAGCTCACGGAACACATACAGGCGAAAGATGCCAGTGGCAATCTGCGTTTAATTCTGGTTTATCAGGATTTTGACGAGGTCGATCTGCCGCATGGCGTCTCTCTGCGCCCGTCCGCCAAGCACTTCGAGACAACGGATCATTTGAAGATCAACTGGCTCAATGAAAAACAGTTCGAGATCGAAACCACCGGTGAAATTCTCAACCGCGTGCAACCGCCTCAGAGCGAACAAGAGGCGTGAACACCAACCCAGTAAATCGCAATTTGCGGTTGAGACAAGGCGAAACAACGACATATCAAGGTGGTGTTCACGCCTCTAAAAGCGCTCAAATCCAAAGCCCACTCCTACCAGCAGCCCGTAAAGAGTGAAACAAAATGCAATAGCGCCGCGCTCAGGTACATCAGGACTTTTGTGAGCTAAATACTGCTCGCTCTTTACTGAATCAAGGCCTTGACGTTACAGAGCCCCGCTCCAGACTCATTGCCGCATACCTCATTCCTAGCACGCATATTGCAGCGCCAGAAACATCGGAATAAATTAGCCACAACACCCACCCAGCGGCATCAGGAGGTTGAACATGTTCAAGCACCTGCTCATTCCTACAGATGGCAGCAAACTGTCTGAAGCGGCCATTCGCGCCGGCATCAGTCTGGCCCGTGAGAATGATGCCAAGGTCACCGCCCTGTATGTCATGCCCGACTACCGCGCCATCATCTATGGCGCAGATGCCTTGCTCACCTATAACAGCGCAGAATTTGAGCGCAGCATGAACAGCAACGCCGACACCGCGCTTCAGTTCGTCGATCAGATTGCCAGGCCGGAAGGTGTTCCCTGTGAGTTTGTCCGCATCGCCAGCAGCTCTGTCTATCAAACTATTGTTCAGCAAGCGCAAGAGCGCCATTGCGACCTGATTTGCATGGCCTCTCACGGGCGAAAAGGTATCAGCGGTATCTTGCTGGGCAGCGAAACCCAGCGTGTGCTGACACACACCCACATCCCGGTGCTTGTTCACCGGCCCGAGGTGGCTAACGAAACGAGTTAAGGAGGAAGCAACAACAGCAGCGGCGGCAATGAAAGAAACGGTCTGCAAAACGCCGCTTGTTACCGAATGCAGAGCCAGTAAGCACAGTTACGGCCTGCGCCCAACGGGGCAACCTGTCCGCAGTTCAATTCGATCAGCGCCAGTGCAAGTGCGATTAAAGGCGAGCTTGGGACGAAAGAATGTCCTTTGCCAAGTATTCAAACGCATTGACTTCGCGCCGCAGGACTCGATGGAGAGGCCCCCAAAACTTGCCCGCCTTGTGCGGGCATTTTTTTGAATGGCTAAACGCCCTGCGAGGAAATCTCCAGCGGGTGGCCATGCATGCTGGGCAAGGTAAAAAGAATCTGCAGATTCTGCGCATCCATCTGCTGCGCCACGATGGATCCATCGAAGTGCAGATAAACCCGCACGGACTGGTTCTCATCCAGATCCCAGTACGCCACACCCGTCTTCAGCCCGCGCCAGCCATGCTCCTCGCAAAGGCGGCGGCGGCTCAACGCCCTCAAAAACGCTGGCGAAGCGCCAAGATCCGCATTGGCCTTTACCCAGCTGCTGATCACAAGCTCATAAGCCACCTGCTGCGAGCCGCAAGGCTTCCCCGCCTTCATATGCCGTATCCAAGCATCAAGGCGAGCGGAAAAGCTAAAAGGCAGGTGATGAGGCATCTGTATCAACATTCAAGACGCATAAGAAGATAGAACCTCTTTTACCAAATATCGAATTTCTCCTACAGACAATTTACCCAAAAGAACAATCGTCACGATTTTCAATCACATAACGCTGTAGGGGTAAAGACAAGCGATCACTCTGCTCAGCAGTCAGCAGGGTGCATGTAGGCTCTGAAAAAAGGAGCTGCTTGCGCTTTCACCCAATGACTTTCAGGCGCTCTCCTCAATAAATTCATTGCAGTTAAAGCGCAATCTGCTATCAAATGAATTGCACGGCTTGAGACATTTCCACCATGCCAATGACTCGAAGTGCAGCAAGGAAAACAAGCGACGCAGCTCCGGCACACTTCAATTCCGTACTGAAAGACTGAGCACAACAGCACCGCTGCGCCCACGTTTTGGCAAGCGCCACTTGTACGATTGTTCAAACCAACCAAGCTTGGATGACAATAGAGGCGCTGGCAGGCATCGCTTTTGTGGCACAGGCATCAGAATACAGACAAATTTCTCTGGGCTGCGTAGCGTGCAAGGGGCAAAAACATAGCGATGCGGGAGCGGCTTTTCGGTGCAGGCTTTAGCGTGAGCTAAGCGCCAAAGCACTTCCCGCCTATTGAAAGCTTTGAGCTTTCACGAATTAATTCAGCCACTTACGTAAGGATTTCAGTGGTGAACATAGTTATTCTGGAAACCTATGCTCTCCTATGAAAATTGAGTGCTCCTGAATGTTTCTACGCTAAAACCTACGCCATCAATAGAAAAGAGCCCCGGCACCATCTGGCGTCGGGGCTCTTTTCTATTGATGGGCTATTTCAGTTGATCAATCAGCGCCCTGTCTAGCGCGACCTGCCCTTTAAGCACGTTTACTTGGGCATCCCTTCGATCGACCAGTCCTTCAGCTTCGCTAACCAACTCCGCGCCCTCTGACGCCAGGGCTCCGAGTCGCTGGTGTTGATCTGCGAGACTTCGGCAGGCAGCGGCGTCACTGGCAAGCTGGGCGTTGCGGGTGGCGACACTGCGGATGTCGTGCTGCAGGCCTGCAATGCGGGCAGCATCAGCAGTGCGGCCAGCCTCCAGTTTTGCGAGTGTTTGCGTGTATTCATGGGTGTTGTCCTGTTGGGCAGTGCCATGCACGAGCACTGCAACCGCTTTCTTTTCTGTAGCTGCTAGCGCTTGTTGTGCTTGGGCTTGAGCCTGTTTTGACTGAAAAATCTCAACCTTGGCCAGCCGCTGGGTCTGCAAAGCCAACAGCCCCGCAAGGGCCAAGGCCAGCCATGGCCAGAGACGGGATGCGCCTGTCATGCCAGCCCCGCCTCACACAATTGGCGCTCTGCCGCGCGACGTTTGACCAGGCCGGGTAGTTGCTTGCCGGCAGCGTAGGTCCAGCGGCTCAGCTCGGCGCACGCGCCATCGATGTCGCCGGCATTGGCCTTGCGCACCAGTGTGCTGCCGCAAAACGCGCTGTTGCCCACGTTAAAGGCGAAGCTTACAAAGGCGGCACGCTGGCCATCGGTCAAGGGCTGGCGAATGCAGTTCAGGGCATCGGCATGCTGGGCCAGGTCTTTGTAGAGCATTTCCTCGCACTGCTGGCGGGTGTAGGTCTGGCCCATCTTGAGCTCGGGGCCGGTGTGGCCCGTGCAGGCGGTGACGATGCCCACCGGGTCGCGGTAGCTGCGCAGCACGGTGCCTTCGTACTTTTGCACCAGGGGCACGGCCAGGACGACGGCAGCGCCGCCAATGGTCGCAATGAGTTTTTCTTTCCAGTTCATCGACTTGTACCTCCTTTGATGGCTGTCCAGAAACCCACGCAGGCGCCGCCCAGCATGACGATGGCGGCCAGCGGCTTGGCCACCTTGCCCACCCAGTTGAGAACCTTGAAGGCTCCCTTCATGGCGGTAAAAAATTCCAGCAGATCCGCCAGTTGCTGCTTGAGCTCATAGAGCTCCTGCGTCGCCGCCTTTAGATCGCGCTCAATGGCTGCCATGCGCTCACTCCCTTTGTCGAATCGTTCATTGATCTGCTGGCGCGATACCGCCGGCAGCTCGTCGCCGTAGTCATCCATTCCCTCTCCTTCCAGAATTCGCTCTTTCAGACTTCGATCAGCACATAGGGCATTGCGGGCGCGGGGCCGGTGATGGCGCCGCCTTGCACATAGACGCGCACACCATTGGCCGTGCCCAGCGGGTTGCGCACGCGCAGCAGACCGGCGGCACCTTCAAGCGCGACCAGCGCGGTGCCGTCGGCAAATACGGCGCTGATCTGCCCGGTCATGACGGGGTCTTCGGGCAGCAGGGCCTTGAGGCGCTTGTAGAGGTTGGTGCTCATGCGGCAACCCTTTCGACGGTGACCTGCTGGCGCACACGGGGCATGGAGGCACTGACGCTGACGCCGCGCACCAGGCCGCGCCAGGTGCCGTCGGTGTCTGCCACCTCCAGCAGCTGGCCGGGGTTCAAGATGCCGGGATTACTGCCGCCAGTGAGCACGGGCATGCTGATGCTGTGCTGCAGCTTGTTGCCGCTGGCCGCCAGCTCCCAGCTGCCGCGCATGCGGGCTGCATCGGCATGGGTGATGAGGTCGTCCTGAATCTGCGGGGCCAGCTTGTCGCGCGCGCTGAGGCTGCGCACCACATGGCCCAGCACGCCGCCCACGCTGCCGCCAGCGACATAGACGGCGTTGTATTCGGCACGCGGATCTGGCCGCAGTTCGTCCGTCACGATGATGGCCGCAGGCATTTGCACATCAGGCACGGCAGCGCCCCACTCCCACGGCAGCACCGGGTAGCGCGGCGCAACGATGAGCTGCACTGCCGTGCGGTGGCTGCGCACCACGGCATTTACCGACTCAGCCATGCGCAGCACGGCCTGCAGCGGCGTGCCCTGAAAACTCCAGGCGCCAGCGGGCACCTGCCAGTCAGGGATTTGCCAATCCAGATCCACACCACTGAACTCCAGCGCGGCCACCACCAGCTGCTGCGCCGTTGCCACCGAGGTGGAAAGCCAGCTTTGCTGCGGAAGATAAGGTGCACCCAGCATGGCCGTGACGCTGATGCCCTGCACCGCCACGCGGCGCCGGTCAAACGAGCGGCTGCGCGCCGTGCTGGTCACGGCAAACACAAACTGCATGCCGTCAATGCCAACCTGCAGACGCTGCGGCAGTCCGCCCACAGGCGCGAGCTGATCGAGCAGATGCTCGGGACCGCTGGCGGACAGGCTCCAGCAGTAGCTGTCATCGTCTGCAGAAATAGTGACATCAGTGAGCACTACGGGCTCAAGCCTTGGCAGCAGATGCGCCGTGAGGTGGTGGACTTGCATATAGACGGGCAGCAGGGGGATGACAAACTGGGGCAGCGGCTCGGGCCCGACGGGCTTGCAGCACATGAACAGCAGATCGGTCGATGGGGCCCACGGCCTGCAGAACAGCAATTGGATGGGGCCGCCCACCAGCTGCTCGTAGCAGCCGGTCTTTTCCGGCTCGGGTGGCTTGGGCACCGACTTGCCCGCTGGCGGCTTTATGGCCTGCTGGTAGCGTGCCAAGTACCCCGTGTACAGCGGCACCGCCGGGCCTACACCTGCAGTGACAAGATGCTGCAAGCCCACGGCATCCTGGGCAGAGGTCTGCAGTAGCAAGCGACGATCGCGCAGGCTTTCCTCAAACCGCACCAGCCAACCAGAACGCACGGGCGCGGCATCTTCTGCCTTGGCCTGCAAGCCCAAGCGCACGCTCTGAGACTCCTGCCAACGCGCCAGCGTTGCCGCACCGGGCAGCGCCTGCGCTTGCTTAAACCGCCCCAGCGCTGCAACGCCAAGCCGCTGGCCGTCCTGCCAGGCAATGCCAAACTGAGCCCTCAAAGGCATGGCCTCCTGCGCTGCTGATGTCCAGCCCGCAGGCAGTGCATCTGTTTCTTGCCAGCCAGAAGTCCACCCCGCCGCCATGGCCTGCGCCTGCTGCGCTACTGAGACCGCCTCGGCCACCACGGGCCGGGGCGTGTCGGTGTTGTAGCGCACCACCGCACGGCAGCGCACACCGGGCATACGGCCAGCTGCGACCAAGTCTTTGCGCACATGCACGGCAGCCCGGACACGTAGACCCGGCATACGCGCGGCCAGGGTGATCTGCGCGTCGGGGATGGACGGCGCACCGCCGTCATCGCCAAACACCAGCTCAACCGGGTTGCCGGTCTTGAATGGCTTTTTAAAGACAAGGTCGATGCTGGCCATCAGTCAATCCGCGTCACGCCCAGGATGGCTTTGCCGCCCGCATAGAGCTGGGTGCCCGTGCTGCCCAGCAACTTGAAGTGACCCTGGCCAGCCTCGTCCGTGACCTGGCCACGACCAATGAGCTTGCCGTCGCTGGTGCTCCAGACGCCGGTAGTCGCCTGGCCGCTGGCAAGGATCATGTCGCCGCCGACGCTGGCCTGGGTCAGCAGCAGATAGCCCGCTTCGGTGATCTGGCCGCAGGGTTTGGTGAGCGTCAGGGTGACCAGCAGTTGCTCGGCGGCGTCATATAGTTTGATGATGGATCCGGCGGGGCCAGAGTCTGCAAAGGCCAGCGTGGCCTGCAGGCGCGCCAGGGCGTGGGCTGCGGAGATCTCGAATTCAGGCAGATCGCTCATGGAATCAGCTCCGGCGTGACGCTGTCGGCCACCACAGCCCTAAAGTTGTGTTCGTGGTCATAGGCGATTACGGTCCAGGTCTGCAGCTCATCGATATAGCGGAAGTCGTATTCGCCGGTGACTGGATCGCTCCAGACCTCACGCACCACCAGGCCGTCGCGCTCGCGCACCAGGAGGACGCGGCGCTTGAGGGGCGTGTTCGCCGGTGTGTCCTTGCGCTGAACTGATCCATAGACACGACCCACTCCGGCACCCAAAACCCCGGTGACGTAGTCCCGCACCGCCCCAGTCTCAACACCCAGGTGATGAGGTGGCTTACATTCCGTGCGGCCGAAGGTGATGACTTGCCCGCCTCCTAGCGCCATGGTGTCAAGCGGAGCTGCCCTGCCCCGCACGGTATTGAGGCCCGTAATGTCTCCAAAAACACCAGGGCGATAGGCAAAGTCCGTGACGTACCGCGCCACCCCTTGCGTTATGCGCAATCCATCAAGAGCAAAAGGGTGCGCAAATATAGACCCTTCCTTGAACGGCCCCAATGTCAACGGCGCATCACCTGGGTCCGGCACGACATAGCCTGCGGGCAAATTTGAGTGCGCGGCAACACCCTCGACCGCCACCGTCATGACGTCGGCTCTGCGCTGGAACACGACAAACAGAAACCGCCCAGCCGCTGCGATGTCCACCTTTCCGCTTCGATAGGACACCCCATTTCCGCCCACAAAGCCTGCCACAAACGCATTTTCCAAAGTCCCGTAGAGGAACTGAAACCCCCGCGTTCCGGGAGCGCCTACCGCGTCTTGGGTCAGCATCCAGCTGTACTCTCCTCGACCGGTCACGGCGGGCAGCATGACGCGCATCTCTATCGTGAAATCCTGCGCACCGAACGCAATCCGGGGCGAGGACAAAGACAGCGAATAATTCCCGAACTGTCGAGCCATGCCGGAAACGCCAGCGACATAGTCTCCCGCCGGGCCGTTCCATACCCGCCCCGTTGCGTCCAGGGTGTTGCCTTCAAAGGCCATCCGGCTGGTGACATTGCCCTCTAGTGGATCTAGAACCGCCGACACATCCCCTGACTGATACGCCCCTGGCCAGCGAATCCCCGAAGCCGAGACATGGTCTACCCACGCTTGGCCGTCATCCGACCACTGGAGTTTTGCAGTCAACAGAAAGAGGGATTCGCAAGTCCCAGCCAGGCGCATCCCTGAAACTTCTGGCAGCGTAGCGCCAAAGTCCCAACGCAACGCAAGATCCTTGACCGCCTGCGCCGACCACTTGGCCGAGGTTGCCAGGTCCGCGTCTTGCAGCGACAGCAGCGTCCCGCCCAGATCCGGGGCACGATTGGCGTCCAAAATAGCCTCGGCATCCACGCGTACTCCTTGAGCGAACAGATAGAAAGCCGTCAGCTCCAGGTCGCCAGCGCCATACGCCTGCAGGCTTGTAGCGCGCCAAAATCGGTGGGCGGCCATGCTTATCTCCAGGGGCCGGTAACATCAACGAAGCTGACCCCGGCACTCCCTGCCGTCGGAGCATCGGGATACGCCAAAGAAGGTGTCAACGCCATAAGCCTGCGCCCCGCCAACGTGCCGGTGCCGGGAATAATGTCGCCCGTCTTGAAAGTGCTGAATACAGAGGTCTGCGATACATGGAATAACCCGGGCAATTCACAGCGCGGTGCCGCTTGCACGGATTCAGCCAGGTACTTTTTAGTCAACCGCAGCGAGCCATCCACAGGACTGGGGAAAGCGCCGAAAGCGCTGTCCATTCCCGAGACTGTGTTGCTGTTGCCAGAAAATGGCGCCGTCACATGCAACACCGAAGACCCTAAGCCGGTGTAGTTTCGGGGCATGGCCTGCAAAGCCACTGCAGAGCCATCAAGACCGCCGGCACCCTGATTACCCAGCGCCGAAGTATTCGCAAAGCTCAGCGAACAGGCGTACGCATCCCCACTTGGTCGAAAGTGGATGTCATCGCCAAAACCGCGGGTGACGCCGCCGGAGTAGTTCGCACTGACCGAGGTATTGGGCGCGATGTGCAGAATGAATTTGCGTGAATCGGCGAACAACACCCAGTTGACAGGGGCAGCTGTGGCCTGCGCACTTTTTGCCCAGTAGCCGCCACCTGGCATTTGTAAAAGCGAGGGAAACGCTCCGGCACCAGAGCTGACATCGGTCATGCTCTCAAAGCCGACAACGCGCGCACTCACCGAACCGGTGTCATCCACACGCAAAAACATCTTGGTGCTTTGCGGATCTTGGCTCTGGTAAACGGCGAGTTTGGTCCCTGCAAAGGGCTTGACCCAGCCAGCCGGAGCCATCTTGAAACTGATGGAGCCAGAGACAGCACCATCGGGCAGAGCCGTCTTGAACTCCACCCAGCCATTGGCTACGGCCGCGACACGCTGCTCGCCATTCAAGGCAGAGGGCGAAGCCCCCGTGACCGAGATCACGGCATGTATCTCCGCAGCGCTCTTGCCGCTGGCAAAGTTCAGGCGGCAAACGCCGTTGCTGATGCTTGCAGAGTCCACGGCCTTGCTGCCCCAGCCTGTGACCAGGAATGCGTCCAGAGCTGCAATCAGCGAACCCGCCGTGCCATTGATAGCGGGCGCTCCGGCCATGGAGCTGTAAGCGTGCTTGACGCTGGTGTCTACGATGGATGCCATCTTTATCTCTCCGAATCAGGTATCAGGCGGTCTGCGGGCGGTTCACATCGCCACGCGCCAGGATGGAAAAGTGGTGCTCGATGCCGGTCTCCGGCCCCGGCTGGATGGTGCGCACCACCCAGAACGGGTACAGAGCGCCCACGGTGTTGATGCGCAGAATGTTTCCAATCGCCCAGCCACTGCCCCAGCCCAGAGGATCGATCGTGAAATAAGGTTTGCCCGTGGCCGGGTTCAGCGGTGCGCAGACGGTGTTGATGTCACCCGTGGCAATCACGCCCACATGCTCGCCAATCACCCGGAACTGCGTGGTGCTGGTGAACTGAAGTACCCAGCGCTCGGTGCTGCCACCGGCATTGGTGATCGCTATGGGCGAAACACCCTGGTCGTACTTGGCGGCAATCCCCGGCCCAGCAGGTGCATCGGCCCAGACGTTATCGATCCAGGTCTGCTGCGCAAACGCTAGGCTCACCCGTGCGAAACGGTCGCTGGCCTGCAAGGCGCTGGACACATAGGTGCCGTCCTTGGGGTAGTCGTGGGTCAAAGCCCGGTTGAACGTGATCTCGCCGGAGATCTGCACATCCGTGGCAACAGCCATGTCTTCGATGCGGTCCTCGATCACGATGGGCATGGTCATGGCCGCCACATCGGTGAACTTGACCGTGCCTGCTTCCAGGTTCGGGGTGTAGCCCGTCAGGTGGTTTTTACTTGCCGCATCCCGCACCGTCACGCGGGACAGACGGGTCCGTGCCAGGTTGATGGTCTGGCCGTTGCTGACGTTGAGCTGGGCCGTGGTCTTGGTGTGCCCCACCACACACAGCGAGCCAGGCCGGAAAATGGGCACCTTGCCGTCGCTGGGCAGGCGCACCGGGTCGATGCCGATGATGTCGGCATTCATGGGCAGATAGGTATAAGCCACCGCGCTGTAGCGCATGGCACTGGATACCACGGGCGCCGGTTTAAAGATCTTGCCGTCCGGCTGGACCTTCTCCTCATCAAACCAGGGCTCGGACTCATTGCCTACGGCCACGACCAAAGTACCGAAGCCCAGGCGCACCAAGCCAGTCTCAAAGTCGACCGTCCCCGTGACACCGGGAGCTGTGATCACTCCATCAATGCCAGCGGTCACGTTCTGGGTGCCGCCTGATGCGCGCGGCACCTGCACCGTGAGGGAGCCTGGGCGCAGAGGTGCCGCTGCCGTGCGAAACACATAGGCGCTGCTGATGGCCTCACCCAGAGTCGTGACGCAACCGGCGCGGCGCAGACTGTTGGTGCTTGCCGCCGTCCAGGACGTGAGCGCAACGCGGCCTGTAGCGTAGTTCAGGGTGCCGAGATTGACAAAGCCGCCAGCCGTCAGCACGCGCAGCTGGCCCCTGCCGTCATCGCTCCAGGGTTGGTCACTGGAGGGCAGCAGGATCACCGAGCCAGGTACTACAGGAGCCTGAACGCCGGTGACCAGATCAAACTCGGGCGCAAATACCACCTGCAGCGTGCGACGCGTGGCGCTGCCGGTGGTCCTGAAACGCAGCTTCACATAGCCGCTTTCGTCATTGGGGTAGGTGCTGGGAACAGGCACATAGCTGATGCCGTCATAGTTCAGACGATATTGGGTGCCGGTCCCCCACCACGACCAATTAATCGGAGATGTTGGCGAATAGCTTGGCTTGGGGATCTTGATCGTCACGTCGGGCAAGAGTTCCACCGCACCAGAGGCATAGTCGACCGTGCCAATCTGCGTCCCACTCAGCATGAGCTTGCCATGGCCATCGTCGCGGGCGATCTGTGTGGGATCGACCAGATTGACGTTCATGGATTGCATCTGCTCACGGGTGTAGGTACCCAGCACTGTGAGGTCGGTGAGCGTGTTCCACTCCACTTCGACCGTATAGGGCACCAATGCTCCCTGGCCAGCAGAGACCTCCAGACGGCCCTGACCGTTACGGGATGGATGCGCCAGGCTAACCTCGACGGCAGGAGCCGTGTCCACGGTGACATCGAGCACCGTACCCACAGCGGGCAGCAGCTTCGGGGAAAACAGCACTTCGGAACGCCCCACGCGCACCTCGCCCGTGGCGTCGCCCTGCAGCGTCCAGGCGGCAGTAGCCTGCGCCGAGCGCTGGACCTGACCATCCATCCACTTGATGTCGAAAGCCCCAGGATAAAGAGCCTGACCCGCAGGCAGTGGCAGTGCAATGGTCTGACTGATCTGCAGATCGACAGCGGGATGCACGGTCTCCTGCGTGGGCACGCCCCACTGAATGACGATGGAACTGCCCACGTCGGGCAACGCGCCCAGGGTGATGATATAGCCGCCGGTGTCGGCGTTGAAAGTGCCCGCGCCATAGCTGGAATCAGTACCACGCAGTGCGCCGTCGCCCGCGTCAGAGAGCACATACCAGCGGCCCTGCGCCCGGTAGCTGAAGCTCAGCGTGCCACGGGAAGGCAGCGGCGTGATGAAACCGACATAGGACTGGCTGCGGGTCTCCGGGCTGATACGGATCTCGCTGGACTGGGGCATGCGCTGCATATACGCAGCAGGTCGATAGGTGACGGTCTTGGTGCCGCCATAGCTGCCCGAACTGGAGGTCACTACGCCATTGGCATAGTCCACCAGGCCAATCTGCTGGGTACCCGACACCAAAATTCCGCCCTTGTCGGTGAAGGTGATGCCACCCACCACGATCTTGAGCGAGCCCGGCAGACAGCCACCGGGCAGCACCAGACTGGTGGCAGTGCTCCAGGCCTGATCGGTATTGAAAGTTACGACCTCGGCAGCAGAGACTGGCAAGCCTGCAGCGGCATAGGGAATGGCAGCCGGGATAGGCGTTTCGCTCTGCGCCGATGGCACGATCTGGGTCATGATCGTCTTGGCGATGATGGTGAAGTCACCCAGAGCAGCGGCTTTCTGCAGAGGGCTGACGCCCACATAGCTGCCCGCATCGGCCACCAGGGTGTCGCGAATACGGGCGGCATTGGCCAGACGCGTAAACGCACGACCCGCCGACGACCCGGCAAAGTCGTAGCGCAGCGCATCCGATATCTCCAGAGTCACCACCATGGCCCTGAAATCTTTGTCGATGTCATAGGTGAAGGTGCGCTCGATGCTGGTGGCGCGAATGACGCGCACGTATTGCTCGTACTCGTTGCTCTGCCCTTCATTGCCGACCAGCACCAGCGTCTTGCCCACAGCTGCCAGCTCAGTGCCAGGGCGCTGAAAAATCTGAATGACACGCTGCCCCTTGATGTGGTTCTCATAGAGATAGCCCGACCATTCAGCCCCCTTGTTCAAATAGGCCTCAAGCCGAGACTGAGCCAAACTGCGCGTGTCATAAACCCCGCCTGTCGAAAACAGCGTGATCGACACATTGGGGTCCTCGGGCGGCTTGGCCACGATGACGTTGCTGCCCTGATAGGTGTCGCGGTCGTCGGTGCGCACCGTCACATGCAGCTGACGCATATTGGCGCGGCCCGTGGCGCGGTCCATCTCGGAGATATCGGGGACGATGGCGTTTTCTTGACCAGACTCGATCACGATGGAAGATGGGCCACCACCGCCTTCGGGTACGTCGTCCATGACTCGGCTGGCCAGCAGCTGGATGTCGCCTTGTTTGATAGGCATGGGAGTCGCTTTCCTTCTAATTGCTAGGCCGTCACCAGCCGCAGGGTGACGATGTATGGCAGGCTGCCAGCAGGAAGCTCGGCTCTGACTATGGGGATAGCACTGACGGGATCGTCGGGCGCAAAACGTACCGCGAAGGCTCTTCCGTCAGCCATAGTGAGCTCTTGCGTACCTGTGGTGGCGTTGACAAGTTGCCACAGCTCTTCCAAGGTATCGCGCTCCACCCAGCCATGGTCAGATGAGCCTTGCAAGGTGATAGGTCGGCCCGCTTGACGGGTGCCGATATCCTCAATAAGTGCGCCGGTGATGCTGTACTCATGCACACGCACAGGGGCAACCCAGTTGTATTCGTCAACCCAAATAAGACCGCTCGGAATAGCGATGGCGCCGAGAGTGTGTGAAGTAGTGGACATACGGGTTACATGCTGCTGATGCGATTGGCTCGCTCAAGTTCTGCGAGTAGCGATTGCAATGTGCTAGCGCCTGCGCTATCAGTTTTTATGACGCCGTAGCTAGCACCATCCAGCCGCAGATCGATCGTGACGGACTGGCTGCCGAACATGCTGGGTGGCGCTGGGGCCGGCGTTGGTGTTGGCGCAGGCGCTGGTGGTTTTGCACCGGGCTGCCGACCCTGGAGCCACGCGGTGCGCTGCGCCCCCTCCTGTTTGCCATCGCCGTATTGGTAATAATCGGTCAGGTTTCCCAAGGCATCGGCCAAGGTTCCATGCTGTCCACCCCAGCGTTTTTGAGCATCGCCAGCGAGGTAACCAACCTTGCCGTCAGCGTCTAGGAATTGTTTGGAGAGGTCTTCGGCGAAGAGTTTGTCTAGACCCGCTTCGGTCAGGTAATCAATGATGGCTGTCCGCGTCCAGACCCATTGCTGCTGGGTGTTGCCTTTGGCATCAGAAGTGAAGCCATCTCGGTTGCGGAACTGGTAGCCCCCAGAACCGATTTCTTCAACACCCTCACCTAATTTTTCGCCACGTGTACTGGTGGTTTTAGGCGCACCCTCTCCTGGGCGCCCATAGGTTTCTTTCATGCGCTGCTGGTACTCAAGGAGCGCAGCACTGGACTGGTTGATGGAATTGGTAACGCCGCCAAAATGGCCGGTCATTGCGCCACTGGTTTTGGCGCTGGTGTCTGCGGTTTTGTTGAGCTCTTCACGCAGCTTGAGCACGCTTTTACCGCTGCCATCCACCTCAATGGTGTAGCCGCGAATAGCCGCTTCTGCAGCGACCCAGCTAGGCGCAATGCCTTTATTGGCTCCGATGGCAGCATCAGCGGCCTTTTTAAAGGATGCTGCGATGTCTTCAGTAGTGGAGCTGGCGGCAGCCTTGATGGTGTCGTAGGCGTCCTTGTGGTTTTTTGCCTGCTGCGCAACCTCTACGCTACTGGTGACGCCCAACTCCGTAAAGGCCGCCTGCAACTTAAGGGCTGCAGCCTCTGCGGCTTTGGCAGTATCCTCAACGGCTTTGGCTGAATCTTTGGCGGCCGCGGGGGTTTCGCGCAGCTTGCGATTGATTTCGTCCAGCTTTTCAGCAGCAGCTTGAAGGTGACCGGATGCAATCAGGGTTTGGTATTCACCACGCAACTGCTCTATTGCTAAGCGGTGAGCTGTAGATGCAGCTGCGCCGGCTTCTTCAGCAGCCTTCTTTTTTTGAAATGCCTCAGCCGCATTGACTGCAGCCTTAGCACTGGCGTCCAGCTCGACACGAGCGGCCTCTACTGTTTTCTGCCAAGAAGATGTAGCCTGACTAGCACCGCTCATGCTGTCCGACAAGCTCGCGAAGCCCTCACGAGCGAGAGCCGCACCATCAGCTGCTGCGTCTAATGCGGCGCTGGCCTTGGCGGCCAAGGCTTCAGATGATGCCCAAGTCGCCTCTGCAGATAAACGCATCTCTTCTGCGGCCCGCGCAAAAGACTGAGACATCTCGCCAAAGGTAATCTTACTCAGCCCCTCCAACAGCATTGCCAGACCAGACTGGATATTGCTCGCAACCCCTGCAAAGGCCTCACCCACTTTGTAGATCACAGCCATCAAGCCGTTGACCCCAGCGGTCATTACCCCCCATGTGGTTTGAACGATGTTGCCGGCATTGCGTGCAGACTCGCCAATCTGGGTGAAGGTTTCATTCGAGCGGTCTGCAAAGGCACTTAGCTTTGCTACTACCTGGGTGAAATCCACTTGCCCGATAAATTCCTTGACCCACTTGATACCCGCCTGAAACGCGGCAGCAATGGAGTCGCCAAATTTTCCAATGGTGCCGTCAGCTACTGCGGATTTGAAGGATGCAGCCAGCTGGTCAACACCGTCTTTGAGCACTGGCAGCACCGGGGTGGCCAGTGCATTTTTGAGCGTGTCCCAGGCACTGCTGAGGCCATTGAGAGAACCATGCAGATTGTCCTGCATCACCTTGGCCGTCGCGGCTGCACTGCCCTCTGCATTCTTCAGTTTGGCCGTCAGATCATCCAGCGATGTCATGCCTTGATTGAGCAACGCACGCAGAGCTGGCCCCGCCTCTTGCCCTACGGCATTAATCGCTTTGCTGCCAGCGGGGCCTGCCTTGGCAAGCTGATGCAGGGCTTCTTCAAAGTTTCTGGTGGTGATGCCTGCAGTGGCCAGCTCTTCCCGGAATTTGCTGGCCGGGTTGGCGAACTGACTGAGGATGCTGTTGAGGGCTGTACCGGCGCGGCTGGCGTCAATGCCAGCGTCGGCAAACTTGCCGATGATGGCTACAGTACTTTCCAAACTCAGGCCAAGGCTTTGAGCCACGGGAGCGGCATAGCTAAGGGCCTGGGCCAATCCCGTGACACTGGTATTGGTGGCGTTCGCCCCCAGAGCCAATACGTCGGCAACGCGCCCGGCGTCGGTAAATGCCAGGCCCATGCCCATCACGGCTTTGGTGACGATTTCGCTCGCCGCGCCCAACTCAATATCGCCAGCCTGCGCGAGCTGCAGCACTGCAGGCAAAGCAGCAATAGCGTCGTTGGCACTGAGGCCTGCCTTGGCCAAATTCTCAAGCGCACCAGCAGCTTCTGTGCTGGTGTATTTAGTATCTGCGCCCGCAGCTTCAGCTGCGGCGCGCAACTTGGTCATTTCGTCAGCGCTGGCTCCAGTGGCCGCCTGAACCCGACTCATGCCCTGCTCAAAGTCAGCGGCTCCCTTGACCATGCCAACAAAGGCGTTGATGCCAAAGTAACCTGCCGCCGCAATTCCTACTGCTTTGATTGTGCTTTCCAGACGGCCCAAAACAGCAGACGCATTGTCCTTGGCGTTGATAACAATCTGGATGGGTTTGAATGCCATGTAAGTAAGTACTACGGTTTGCGCTATAGCCTTGCAGGCCACAGTGCAAACCGCACCGACACAAGGCCGGGCGGTTGCGATTCGAGGGAGAGGGTTACTCGGCTACAGGACGGCCATCGCAGTAAATGGCTTGCGCGTTGGCAGGCTTGAGCGCTTCGAGATCAAACTCCATTGCCGACACATCGGTGCCATCAGCGATGAGGCTGAGGTCACCCGTTGCGGACAGCGTGACCTTGGGCAAGTACCAGTCGCGGTTACCGCCTGTCGCGTTGTCGGATACCACGCGCAGTGCGCCTGTCAGCTCGGACTTGGCGCCAGACTTGATGGAGTCAAACTTGCCAGCCACGGTCTTGTAGCCAAACAGCACTACTGTGGCTTGCGAGATCGCGCCACTACCCAGGATCTGCACTCGGCCGGTCTCGTTATCGACGTTGTAGTCCTCGCCTGCGACATAGGCAGCACCACCACCCTTGGGGGACACGGTGATGTCAGACACATTGCGCACACCCAGGGGGTTGGCAGCAGTCGCCCCAAGCTGATACTGGCGACCCGGCAGCACTGTGCGCTCTTCATCCGTGATGGTTGCAGCCACTTGGGCCTTGACTTCATGCGAGCCTGTCAACCACAGCGCAGCGTTGCTGGGACTGAAGTTGTCGCACTGCAGCTTGCCGGTGCGCTGCACCTGCACAACCCAGCTGCCGTCTTTTTCCTTGAGGCCAGTCTGACTGCTGAAGTGCTCTGCCTTTTCTGTCTCAATCGACAGACTGATGCCCGGGCAGTTACCCAGGTCAATCTCACCTGTCAGACGCTCGCTGGCATCGTAGGGATCGAAGTACGCACGACCGCGCGGGATGAGGTAATCACTTTTGGTGTGGACGATGGGCATTGCAATGCTCCGTAATTGGGTTGATCAGGTCTGGCCGTCGAAGACGGCCACCGTGGTGAAAGTGATTTCGTAGCCCACCAGAGCCACGTCTGCAAAATCTGCTGGCTGCACACGTGCAAGCTGCAACTCGGTCCATCCGCGCCCAGAGGGATCAGATGGACGCCAGTTGTGCAGATCACCAATGACCGCAGCAAAGGCCGCATCCAGCTGCTTCGCAGCGACGTCGCCACGGCGAACTACCAGCGTGACAACCCACTCTGGCTGCACAGACGCCGATGGCTTACGCACCTGCGCGACCGAAGCCCCACTCATGCGCACATCCACTGCAGGCACCGAAATGCGGTTGACATCGCAACAGCCCTCACGAACCTGCCAACCCACGAATGCCGACAGAACCCGTAAGCGTGAGGCGATCAAAGACTCAAGGACCAGCATGGAATGGCTCCGTAAACACAATGGGGAAAGATGCCCAGCCACTGGCATCGGGCACCACCGGGCCAGTCACCCGGCACGGATTCCCGTTGACCGCCAGGTCGGTGCTACCTTCTGAAATACCTGCGGCAACCGCAACATGCATGGCAACGGTGTGGCGAACAGAGGTGACCGCTTCGGAGAAGCCATCACCCTCTTCGGTATCCCAGATCACGCCGAACACCTCCCCACCCTGCCAGCACCCAGAGGCATTGGACAAGTGGCGCAGCACCGCCGCGTTGGCGCGGTCATGTGCTTTTTTAAAAGGGTCCGGTGCGCGCATGGCGTCAGGCAGCAACCGTGCCAGGGCAGCCGGTGAACTTGATATTCACCACGGTGTCACCCGCTGCAGCCGCGTTGAAAGCCACAGCGGCAGCACCAGACACATCACCTGCGGCAGTCGCCCCAACAGTGAAAGCCTTGGTGGCTGCCTTGAACACCACGGCCGCGCCCTGCGCAATGGCAGTGCCTGCAACCTTGGGAACGGCGAAAACGCCATCCACGGCCACAGAGCCGGTCTCACCATCAGGGATGTCCTTGAGCGCAACGCCCAGCAGGGCACCCGCCTTGACCACATCACCCGAGGCAATGTCTGCCCCGGTGTCATTTACATAGTCCAGCACCTTGCCAGGCTGCACATGGTTTTTTGCCATTTTTTGCTACTCCTTAGATAGCGTTGATGCGATGCCCAGCAATCACTTGCCAGCGTTGGTAGCAATGCCGCGAGGGTCGTGTGCGCCCACGCCGTAGTCCAGGCGGACCTTGTAACGGACACCATCGGAATCGAAAGCGTCTTCCTGCTCGATGTAAGGCGTGTCCACACCATCGAGAAAAGCCACTTCCACTGCTGCGCATTCATTGGGGTCGGTCAGCGCGTAATAGCGCGTTCCGTCCAGACGGGGCGATCCCACGATGTCGCGGAACGTACCCAAGCTGATGTTGGGCGTGAGTGGGTTCTTACCCGTGCTGGTTTCGTACTGAGCCTGATTGACAATCTTTGCCACGCCGTCCAGGCCGATGGGGCCAAGCCAGATCGCAGGCAGCAAGTCCAGGAAGTCATTGCCAGAAACGTCTTTGTGCTTGGCCATCAGAACTCGCAGCGCTTCGAAAGCTTCGGACGATGGAGCCGCTGGCGTCGCAGCAATGTTTTTGTGATCGGCGTGCAGCAGGGTCAAGCCGTCTTCCATGACCGGGCCCAGACCATTGTTTTCAGCCAGCAGCTTGTAAACATCAGCCTCCACCGTACGGGCAGCGCTGCGGCCCATGGCTGCAGCCTGGTCGGTGAATGCACCCAGGTCATCATTGATCACCATCTCGCGGGAGAGATTGATGATGTAGCCCTTGGTGCCAGCAGAGATGGAAGACTTTTCACCGTCGGGAATGGCCACGGTCTTGTATTCGCCCAGCTCATTCTTGGGCTGAAGGTTGCCCAGCGAACCAACGCGGAAGCGATGGTGTGCGCGGAAGTCGGTCACCTCGCCTCGCTTGCAAAAGCGCTGCCAGGTCAGCGCCTGCACCGAGTAGGCGCTGAGCAGCACGCGATGGATGGCATCGGTGAGCAGAATGGGAAAGTCGCTGGTGGACTGCGTGAAAGCAGCAGCTACCAGCTCGCGCTTATCCTTACCCTTGGCGCTGACGCCCGCAGACTCCAGCGATGCACGGGCCATTTCCACGAGGCTCATGCCGCGATAGGGATTGGAGCCTTGGGCCGAAACCTGTTCCTTGCTGCCGTAGCCCGAGCGCACCAGCAGCGCGCTGACAGCTGCATCGCGGCGCTTGTCGGTTTCGTCTTCGACGGTGGAGACATGGGCACCCGCAACCGGTGTTGCCTGCGAACCCAGATGGGCCAGCAGCTTGAAGCCAGCAGCGTCAGGGGTGACCGTGTGGTCATCTTCGCACTGCTGCAGCAAAGCGCTCACGCCCGGACGATCTGCAAAAGCAGTAAAGGCGGCGCGGATGCCAGAACGGCGAGTCTGGTCAGCAGCCAAGACTGCAGCAGCAGAAGGTACAGCGGCGGCGCTTCCGCCACCTGCGTCTGCTGCGCCGGATGCGCCAATGGCGTTCTGCACTACGGCGTGTGCATTGCGGGGTTTCTTCATAGAGTCCTCTTCAGGAGCGGATTGCGCGACAGAAGCCGCAGGAATGCCCGCCGCGCGCAGCACAGCTGCAGGCAGAGAGCGGAAACGGGAAACAGGCATATCGCGCATGGCGGCCTCAACCGCAGGCGACGCATCGGTAATGGAGTCGACAAAGCCCATGGCCAGCGCTTCGGCGGCAGTGTAGAAATGGTCTTTGCCATCGGCCAGCAAAGCCGCAACCTCTTCGGCCTTACCTGTCTTGCGGGCGTAGCTGGTGGTCATGGCAGAGGCCCAGGTGTCGAGCTGGTCCGCCGTGGCGCGCAGCTCGGCAGCGTTGCCACCGGTATAAGTCCAGGGCGCATGCACCATGAACACAGCGTTTTCAGCCATGCAGACCTTGTCACCGCCCAAGGCGATCAGGCTGGCAATGCTGAAGGCCATGCCATCGATCTCGGTGGTGATAGTGGCCGAGTGGCGCTTCATGGCGTTGTAGATCGCCAATCCATCGGGAACACTGCCACCCAGGCTGTTGATGCGCACAGTGATGGCCTGTACATCGAGACCCTGCAGCTCGGCTACAAAGTCGCGAGCACTGGTGGTTTCATCCCACCAGGATTCACCGATATCGCCGTAGATCAGGATTTCAGCAGCAGAAACCACGCCAGCCGCAGCCGCTGCCTGCGCGGTCTTGCGACGGATGGCGTACCACTTTTGGGATGTGCTCATAAAAAAACTGCCTGCATTCGTTGACGCCGGATTGGCGGAATGCAGGCAGTTTCTGGTTTTGGCCGTCCCATTTCACGGGAAGGATTGGGACTATTTTCAGATCAGTGCTGTGGCTTTTTAGGTGGCGTATCGTCTCCAGCATCAGGATCGATCTGGTCCGGTGGTGCCCCACTGGCATTGGCACCATCACTGGTGAATCGAAGCCCCAGCTCACCTGCCAGCCTGCGCCATTCAGCAATTTGATCCATGACCTCTCGTGGATTGCCACCACGGCGACGAATGACTTCCACCTCGCTGGTAAAGCCAGACTGAGTCAATTTTTCGTATGCAGTGGCTTCCTTAAGCGGATCAATCCAGGGCATCTGCTGGCCGACCAGCAAGCATTCGGTCTCGGTTCCCGCCTGCACATCCTTGGGAATGGGCAGCACACCAGACAGATGGGCTACTCGCACCAGCGTCTCGTAGACCGGCAGGCTGAATTGACCTGCGAAGTCATCGGTCAGCACGGCATAGTGCACCCACTGCTCCACGAGCTCCTGCCGCAAGGCGCTGTAGGTGCCGTTGTAGTCGCGGCTAATGCTGCTGAAACTTGCACCCACACCCGCCGCGTAAGCACGCAGTTGCCCACTGCGCCATGCCACCAGATTGGGATTGGGGCGGTTGGTATCGATCATGCCGATCTCTTCACCCACCTTCAGCCCATCAAAGATCATGCCCGGCTGCATGCGCAAATGGCGCTCTTCCTGTGCCTTTCCATCAGGCGGCTCATACCCATCTGGCCCTGGGATTCGCTTGACGTACGCACCCATGCTGGCTGCCACCTTGGCCGCAATGCGCTCGCTTTCTTCGTAGTCCTTGAGATCCTCGACGCGTGTAAGCACGCTGGCGAATTCACTGATGCCCCGCACCTGGTGCAAGCGGTCCATGGTGGAGACATGCAGCATATTGGCGGCCGGCACAATCTTGAGGTCTGATGGGGTAACCCAAGCACCGGCCTCGCGCGGGTCACGCTTAAAGCAGTGATATGCCGTAGCGCGCCCCCAGGCATTGAGCTGCACGCCTTGGCGAATGTTGCGACTGAGGTCGGAAAAATTCATGGGAATGAAATCCGGCTCCAGCAACTCCAGGCTGAAGGGAACTGCCGTGGCGTGCTGCAGCCCTGCCACCGGCCCCACCACCTGCTGCGCAAAACCTTCGCCGTCACGCAGCCAGGTGTAAGCCAACATGCGCTCGGCCTGGGCCCAATGCATCTTGCCGGTCACCTCGGGTCGACGGCACCACTTGCGGTGCAGGGCGCGCAAAGCAGTCGCATATTCGGTGTGAATGCTTCCATCGGCACGGCGCGGCTGCGGCTCAATGCCAATGCCACTTGGTCCCACCACGTTGTTGACCAGAGTGCGCAGCACTCCACGGGTAATGTCGTGGTTTCGTTCAAGGTAGCGCGCATGGTTGCGCAAGGCCACCGCACTGCGCTCCACCAGCTGGTTGGGGGCGGGGTTCTTGTTGCGATCCTTGCGCAAGCGCCCGGGTTTGGCAGCCTCATAGTGGGCCAAGGTCTGGCGAGCCTGCGCACGCTTCACTGCCGCAACGGGGTTGATCCAGGCGGTAATGCTGTCGATGGGATTGAACATGACAACCTCTCAATCCGTGCTGAAGTCAGCAAGCGCATAAGAAGTGCCGCCGAAGGTCGGTGTCCGACTTCCCTTCTGCGCCTTTAGCACACTGGCCACATGGGCACGCGCCTGAAGTAACGCAGCAGTTGTCTGATAGGTGACCATGCGCCCATTGAAGGTACAGGTCAGCGTGCCACTGGCGATAGTTTCGTCCAGCGCTTCAAGGTCTTGTTGGGTCAGAGCCATGGGGTCCTCAGCAAAGAATGAAGCGAAGCTAAGGGGCTTCGCGTCCCAAGTCATGGGAAGAGATGGGACTATTTCGGGGCTGCCGGGCTACAGACGCCAATGCCGCGGGCCTTGCCAATCACCCTGTAGAACGTACTGCGCCGAATTCCGTAGAGCCTCATCACCGCCTCCGCATTGGTGCCGTCGAAGTCCCGTCGAATAGCTTCGTTACGCTCTTGCTTGCTGGGAGCAGGAATGTAGAGGCCACGGCGCCCCAGCCGCTCACCGCCGTATCGCTTGCGCAAGCCGGCCACCAAAGCCACAGCCACCCGTGATGCATCAACCTCATGCATGCCCAGCTCTGCTGTGGCAATCTCAACCAAGTCGTACTGCAGCTGCAGCACAGAATCTTCCGCCTGACCAGCTGTCATCGTGTTGTTATTCATAGGCGGGTACTCCAATCATCAGAGGCAAAAGGGTTGGGTGTATTCACTTGCGGCCGCGCCCGCACTGGGACGATGACCGTCTGCTTGGGCTCTACATCGGCCACGCTGACCTCACCGATCAGCGATTTCAGGTACTGCTCACGCATTTCATAGTCGACCGAGCGCTTGCGGTGCAGTCGCAGCTCGGGGTGGTGCGCAGCTGCAAAACTGTAGACCCATGTGTCAAGCGGCTCATTGCGAGTGCCGCGCCGCTTTTCGTAGCGGTTTTTGGCCGGGTTGTAGGTTTCGCTGACCAGCCCCTTGAAGTAGAAGGCATCAAGCTCGCTGCTGAAGTGGGTCTGGCGCTCTTCAGAATCGCGCTCCGCATCCACGCTCAGGCGACCGAACAGCCAGTTTTTGGCTGCCACCGTGCCAACGTAGTAGGCACGTACCCCCTTACGGTCGGTGCGGCCACCATTAGTCACATCCAGCAGGCGGGGCTTGCCCAGCACTGGCGCGTTGTTGGGGATCGCACCCTGAATAACCATGGGCCGGCGCACCAGCGCCTGGCGCACCCAGTGCTTGACCTCTTCACCACGGTGTCCGCCCATGTCAATGGCGGCAGCCTCAATGGAAAGGCTGTAGCCCGCCTCTGACTGGATGGGCTTGTTCAGCAACTCCGACAGCGCCACAAACACCGCGCCAGCAGCGGGGTCCCCTGGTAGCTCCACATAGTCCAGCGCCCAGAAAGACATGCCGCGCCCCCAGCCCGTCAGGTGCACAGCAAGTCGGTCATCCTGACTATCCACCCCAGCCGTAACCCACAGCACCCCCCGTGGCGCAGTACGCAACAGGTACGGCTCTGATCTTTCCTGAATGGCGTTGTGCCGCACAGCGCGCATGCTGGCGTCTTCCCATGACTCGGCCAAGCGATCGTTGATGAACGTCTTGAGCTTGGCAGGATCGTTCTGCGCCTCAACCCACATGCGCGCCAGCTCTGCCCAGGTCGGGCCCAGACCAAACTGGTAATACAGGCAGTTGATGGTGTAGCTGCGCAGGCCCGGCAGCGCATTGGGATTGCCCGCCACCCAACGCCCAGCCGTAATCATGGCCGTCTTGTGGTGCTCATCGATGTGGCTGCCACAGTCCTGGCACACATACCAGGCCCGGCTTAAGTCTGGCGACCACTGCAGGCCAGACCACTGCAGATGCTGCATGTGTTCGCAATGCGGGCAAGGGACATGGAAGCGGCGCTGATCACCCGCGAGAAACTTTTCCTCAATACGGCTTTGCCCTTTAATCTGGGGGCTGCTGATATAAACGCGCAGGCTGGTGGCGGGGAAGGCACTGGTGCGACCTTCCAGCATGGCCAACGGGTCATCGCCACCCTTGAGGTTGCCAGCGAACTCATCCAGCTCGTCCACCAGCAGAAAGCGCACGGTGGTGGACTTCAGGCGCGACGGGCTGCCCGCATGCTCGATATAGAGCTGGCCGCCCACAAAATCCTTGAAAGTCTTGGTGTTGCTGGCATCTCGGCTGCTGACACTACGCAGAGCCTTGCGCACAGACTCCGTCTCTTCAATCAGAGGGTTGAGCTTCTGGTTGACCCACTTGTCCATGCTGACCTCACCCGGCAAGCAGACCATCACTGGGCCCGGGTTCTCAGTCATCACATAGCCAAGGACATTCACCTCCACTTCGGTCTTGCCGAATTGGATGGGGAACATCAGCGTCACTTCACGCACGCCAGTCTTTGCACTGCAAACGTCCATAGGTTCCTGCAGCGGCGGGTTACGACTGGTGCGCCAGCGCCCGGTGATGCTGCTTCCCTTGGTGGACAAGTCACGATTGTTGTCAGCCCAATGGCTAACTGTGCGGCGCTTGCGCGGTGCCAGTGCACGGGCCATGGCGTGCAGCGCCCTCTCCGGCTTGGCCAGCTTGTTGCTGATGGCTCTCATTGCTCAGCGCCTCCCACCCGGCGCTTGGCAATTTCTTCTGCCAGCTTGTTCATGGCGCCCGACAACTCTGAGCGGGCAATGTCCATTTGCTCTGTCAGCGCAAGAATGACCTTTTCCTGATCTAGCCCGGCCAGCATCGGGCCCACCGTGGCAGGCACCGCATCCAGCACCGCAGCCACCTTGGCACCTGCATCAGCAAATGCGCCCATGGCCTCGTCAGCATCCATCAGGTTGCCAATTTCCTTGTGATATGCAGCCTCTTCACGCAGGGCAGCATAGTGCTCTTTCTTGGCTTTTCCGCCTTGAAAATCATAGCTAGAAGCGCTTGTCTCATCAGCGCTAGAGTCAATTTTTTCTGCTTCTTCAGAAGCCCCAATTTCATAGCCGCGAGCCTTCGCATGGCGATCAGCAACCGCCGCACGGCTGGGGTCCTTGGTTTCCTGAATGCGGGCAAGTGACTCGGCCACCAGCACCGACTTACCATCAGTGGCCAGCACCAGCCGTCCCTCATCGCGCAACTGGTACACGTAGCGCCCCTTGAAACCCATGTGCTTGTTGAACTGACTCAGGGACATGATCTCTGGAATGGTTTTTTCGCTCATACGCCTGCGGCCTCCCGAATGCGATAGCGAATGCGCCGAGCCAGGTAGTTCTCGACATCTGCTCGCTTGGCCACCTTATCCATATCAAAGCGCGGCTGGTATCGGCCAGCCTTCACAAACATCACCACCGGACGGACATCAACGCCTCCGGTACCGCTGGCCGCCCAGATGCCCGGGGCCAGGTGCGAAGTGCGCCCATCAAAGTCACCCTTTACGGTAGTGCGCGCCCCGCTACGCAGCTTGCCGTAGGCGACAAAGTAGCGGCGACCGGCCGCACGCTTGCTGCCTTTTTGCACTGCAGCCTTGCGCTTGTCCGTCATATTGGCCCGGTAACCCTGCTCGGAAGACGCCTGCAGGTAGCTCACCAGCTGCCCCACAAAGCTGCCCTTGAGGTTGCCCTTGCCATCATCCGAACCAGGGAAGGGCTGGGCCGGGATCGCGGTCTGGTATCCATTCGGCAGAATGCCTGCCCGACGCAGCGCTGACTCAATACGCTTGTCAGCGCGGCGCCCACCCCAAGCCTGCGCATCCAGAATTCTTTGTGGATCAATCCCTGACTTGCCACCGGTCGACGACAAGCGATCCGCACGGCCATTGGTTGGTGCAATGTAGATCGACAGATTGCTAGGCGTGGCTTGTACAAACTTGGGGCTGCGCAGGATGTAGTCCGTAGGACGATCAAAGACTGCCCGCATTTCATCCTGCATGGCGCGGCGCACCTCAAATGCCGTGTCATTGAGTGCTTTCGCATAGGACGCCGCCGCCTTCGCACCGGTGAGTCCATGCAACTGGGCCAGCAATTCAGCCTGACCAATCACCTGCGCACTGAGCTTAATTTCCATTACCCACCTCCTGCTGATTTGCCAAAACGGCCTGAGCGCGCTTTTCAGGGTCCAGTGCATCCAACCCCTGCCCCACAAACTCTGCGCTGCCTGTGAGCGTGATTTGCAGGGCGCGCATGCCAGGGAACAACTCAGCAGCCTGCAGCTGCTTCACCAGGCCATGCAGCTGGGGCCAGCCTTGCACTACGCGCTTAATCTGCGCAGCGTTCTCAGGCGTGCAGCCAATCACCCTCTTCTTTTCTTCATCCATCTCTTCTTCTTTCAAAAATGGGGTGGTGGAGTGGTGTGCGCCATGGTGTGCGGCAATGTGTGCGCCGTGACATTCACGTAAGTGCTTGATGTGTATGAGGTGTGCGCCATGTGCGCTATGTGCGCCATGCAAACGCACACACATGCACACGCCTGCATGCATGTGTGTGCATGCGCCCGCCTGCACCCCCGTATAGGTGGATGGCACACATAGCACACAACCCTTTAAAATCAATGACTTAATAGCGCACACCATGCCGCACACGTTGCCGCACATAGCGCACAGATCGGGGCGAATGGTCACGGCGCTCATGCAACACCGCCCTTCAGGTCTCGCAGCGCGCGCTTGAAGATGTCGATGCGGTCGCCCAACCAATCCACCTCGGCTTGACCAGCTGGCAACTCATGACCACCGGGCAGATAGCAAACGCTGACAGGCCCCCTGACCTGGTGAACGTCCAGGCGGTAGCGCTTGCGCAGCACCTCGCCCTTGTGCTTGCGCGTCATGGCGTTGGAAAAGCGTGGCAAGGTCAGAGCTCGCTCGTTCGTGCTGGCGCACCAGCACTTGTAGAGCTCGTACATGTCCGACATCAGGCATGGCGTCAGCAAGGCTGGTGCAGCCTTGGCAGGGAAGCCCGGCAGATCACCACTCTCAAACGCTTTCGCAAACTTGCTGGGGCTGTCGAGGCTGAGGTCAATCAGCTCGCGCTTGGCATCAGTCATGGGCGGATTCGTGGCGTTGCTGAAGTCGCCAAGATCCAGCTGCAGCAGGAAGTCATACAGCGCTGCAGCGCCACCGGCGTCAATCTCAGCCTTGACCGCTTTGTAAAACTCTGGCGTGAGCTTCTCGGGTGTCCAGATCACGGCATGGCGACGGTCATCCTCTTCCAGCACCACGGGCAGGGCCTCGTTTGAGAGGAAGACCATGTTCACGTGGTTGGCCTCGTAGTAGGCCGCCATGTTCTTGGGATTGATGCGAATCTTGTCCCCGGTGATGAAGGCCTTGAGCTTGTTCTTGACGTGATACAGGTCAGAGCGCGCCACCACTTCGTCGGCAATCAGGAACAGCTTGCGGCTGGCCCAGTCGTTGAACTTGTCCTCGATAGCGCTTTGGTCGATCGTCCAGCCGTATTTGCCGAAGATGTCCATGTACGCCTCGAAGAACATGTTCTTGCCCGTGCCCTGTGGGCCGTGCATGACGATGGTCGATTTCATCTTGGCGCCGGGATGCTGCAGCGGGTAGGCAAGCCATCTGAGCACCCACATGAACAGGTCATCTTTCTCGGACTCAGCAGAGCACATGTGCCACAGCAGGTCCATTAGCTTTTCGCAGCTGCCTGCTTTGGGCTTGGTGGGCCAGCCATCCCACAGATTGCAGGTGATGCTCTTGTCGGTTTCAGCAGGATCAAAGCCCACCTGCTCAGGGCGTACGATCTGGCGCTCTGGGTGCTCGCCCCAGGTGCGGAACAAGTCACGACTCAGGCAGATATGACCCATATCAGTCAGCGTGATCAGGCGGTGCTCATCGTGGTCAAACACCGCGCCACCCTGGCCGTACACCAGCGCGTAACGCTCGAGCAGCTCATCCAGGCTATCAATCGGCCTGAGAGGTGCCAGCGTGCCGGCCACCCCGCCCCCCTGTGTGCTGGGCAAGGCCTTGGCCGCGCTGCGCGAGCGCCAGTTCAATTCCAGCAGGCGGGTCTCGATCTGAGAGCGCACCACATGCAGGCCTTCGGCCAGGTGCAGGTCGTTGAAGTCGTTGGCCTTCTCGCCCTTGGTCAGCCATGCATTGCGCACGGCCGCAGGATCAGCAAAGGCTGGCGCCAGCCATGAGCCGCCCACCTGCATCGCGCAAGTGCTGGCCATGCTGATGCCGGCGTTACCTGCCTTGTGGTCTTCGCCACAGGCGGGGCACTTGGGGCCATCAGCCACCCAGACGCGGCTCTTGCACTCCACGCGCTTACCGGTGCGCTCTGTCTCTGCCTTGTTTTCGGCATGGCACTTCTGCGTATTGTCGTCATCGGCGCAGGCCAAAATGCGCACGCCTTTGTAGCGAGCACGCAGGGCTTCGGCCACCGGCACCAGATTGTTGGCATCAAAAGCCACGGCCACCGGCAGGCCGGTTGCTGCGTGAATGCTGGCCGCAGTGGCATAGCCCTCGGCCACCAGCAGCACGCCGCCCGCCTGGGGCATGCCGATCAGATGAAAGCGGCCCTTCTTGATCAAGCCAACAGGCCAGTATTCCTTTTCCTGCGTGCCGGGCTTGCGGTTCTTGCCACGAATGATCTGCAGACCGTGGATGTTGCCCGAGGTGTCCAGCAGCGGAATGACCATGGCACCGCTGGGCGAGTAGCGCACGCCGTAGCCCGCAACGCCTTTGCGCTGCAGGTATTCGCTATCGCCCGTGGGCTTGCACTTTTTCCATGTGGCACTCGCTTTTGCAGCTGCTCGCTCGGCCTCGGCCTTGCGCTCGGCTTCAGCACGGCGCTTGTCATCAGCCAGACGC
Organism: Comamonas sp.; assembly: GCF_036643215.1. Classification (GTDB taxonomy): domain Bacteria; phylum Pseudomonadota; class Gammaproteobacteria; order Burkholderiales; family Burkholderiaceae_C; genus Comamonas. Next base: position 97,261 of record NZ_JAVXSJ010000008.1, read on the forward strand.
TTGCGCAAAGCCTCAATCTGCTCGCGGCTGACATCGCTCTTGCGAATCTCTACCTTCTGGGCATTGTTCTCAGCACCGCGCCAGATGCCGAAGCTGCCCACGATCAGGTCGTTGCCGTTATCCAGGCGGATTTCATGCAGCAGATACCAGCCGCGCTTCTCCCGCCCGCCCTCTTCGGTGCGGCAGCGACGCAACCGGCCAATCTCCAGAGAGTCAACATCCAGGCCGAAGACCTGCAGTTGCCCCAGAACGTCGTCATAGTTCGAGGCCATGTCAGTAACTCCCAGCCTCACTGACTACACACTTGACGAGGTGCGAATTACCCGCTTTGAGGGAACAGGGGGAGGACCCGCTGTCTGGCTGTAGGACTTGTCCTACATTTTCACTTTGAGAGGAGCGCTCGCTAACTGACCGCTTGTGTTTCCCTTTTTTGCCGTGAAGGGGGGCGGGGAACGGGGAGGCACGGCGCGACGCGACGCGGCCCGTTGTATGGTGAATCATTGCTATGCCTTTTGTAGTGCTTGCACCCAGGCTGTCACCCCCGGATGTGCTGACTGTCAATGCCGTGGCAAGGAAAGAACGCACACCACCACCAGAGCGAAACAGTGAGGAGTCAACCCCACAGGCCACGCGGGCTGACAGTGCCCGGCAACGCTGGTGTTGATAGGTGGTGTGCGTTGAAAACAAACTCAGCCCTTGGGTGTGCGGGCCGCGACCGTGGCGACCAGATGACCAACGGCAGCCATCAGCTCATTGGCCTGGTGCTTGACGCGCCTCAGCTCATTGCGGTTGGGCTGGGCTGCGCCATGCAGTGCATCGGCTGCAGCAGCGGTGAATTCGCCTTGCTCACGCTGCATGGCCATGAAAGCCTCCACCGGGTCACCACCGGACTGATCGGGAATAGCAGGCGTGCAGGTGTAGCCCAGCTGGGCAGCCATGGCGTGCAGGATGGCGGGGTTGTTCGCCATCACCTGCAGCGCGATGGACTCGCGCAGGGTCAGGTGATGGGTGGTGTTGTTGGGGTTGAGCTTGTGCTGCAGAACATTGGCGCTCACCCCCATGCGAGCAGCCAAGTCGCGCACGCCACCCTTGTGGTGATTCGCGATCAGGAAGGCTGCGTCGATGACGTCTGTTTCAGAGGGGGTGTTGCCGTCGGCTTCGAATTCGCCGTGTTTTTCTTGGAGGGATACAGAGACACTTGCTCTCATGACGCCTCACCAGACAAACCTACTTGCACAGCCACTGCATGTGACTGACGCAGAACATCCCAAGGGACGTCACTGCGCAACGATTCGCAGCGGACTTCACCGCCACTTTCGCGTTCGATCAGGATGCACAGCTTCTCGCCTGCGGGCTTTTGCCCATAGGTGACGTTGCGCAGATGGCCATAAGTGGTACCGCAGCGGACAGCAAAAGCTTCTCGCTCCGAAACATTTAAGCCAGACAGGTATTCCTTAAGGGTCCTCATGGTCGAGAAATATACACCAGACAGTGTATTCACTCAATCACCATTCGGGGAATTCACCAAACGGTTACAAGCTGGTCAAATCAAAATATGGAAATTGCAGACATTCGCCGCCTTGTTGCCCAACGTATCGTTGACGAGTTGACCCTTACAGTTGCTGCCAATCGATTCAGCATGCCCCCACGACAGCTGCTTGACATGCTTGCTGGGCGGAAGTCCTTTGGGGAGAAGGTTGCTCGCCGCATGGAACAGGCGTTCGACCCGTACCGCACTGCCGGGTGGCTTGATCATCCACTAGACGGAACGTCAGAGACTGTCACCAGCCCAATTGCTGCGGAACCTCGCGCCATGTACTCAATGTCAGACTTCACCATTCCTCAGTACGAAACTGGCGGAAGCATGGGCAAAGGCATCTTTCTGGCAGACCAACCGGGCGTCATCAAGGAATGGCGCGTATCGGAGCGCTGGCTGCATTTGAACGTTCATCGGATCACCAGCCCATCCAACCTAGCAATAGTCACTGGTTTTGGCCCATCCATGCAGCCACTTTTCAACCCGGGCGACCCACTTCTTGTCGACAGAGGAATTAACACAATTGATCAAGACGGGATTTACTTCTTTCGCGTTGGGGATGAAGGCTTTGTCAAGCAGCTGCAACGCATACCTAGCGTGCATGGACTCATCATTCGAGCCAAAAGCTACAACCCTCTTTACGACCCCTTCGACATCGTTGAGGGCATGGACCTAGAAGTTTTTGCGCGAGTGGTCAAAGTGTGGAAAGGCGAAGATTTTTAAAAATACACCAAACGGTGTTGACATTGAATACACTAATTGGTGTAATGCATCCATTGCAAACGAATTGCAATGGGCCGCACGGTATAGACCGGGAACCAGCCCGGTCTTTAAAAAGAGAGTGGTGATTACTGCAGGCTACCCAAGCCGCAACTCAAATCTCCTTGTCCGCTAAGATCAGCAGGATGAGGAGATACCTACTAGCAGCCGCCGCAGCGGCCATACCCATTGGCGCGCAAGCTCAAGTCAAGTGCGTCATGCCGAATGGCGTGAGCATCATCAAACAGCTTGGTAACTGCCCGCATGACGCAAAGGCGGCATACACGCTGGATGGCAAACCACTTGGCAATCCCAAGGACACCAAGGAAGGCCAGGCTGCAACTGCGCAGATACAGGCCTCTAAGGAAGAAGCAGCCCTCCAGCGAAACGCCAAGGAAGATGCCGAAATCTCAGCGCGCCTGAAGCAGTGGGACGAGCAAAACAAGCAACTCAAAGCGCAGCACGAGGCCGCTAAACAGAAACGCAGCGAGCGCGTCATCTACGAGGCTTGCAATGTCTTGAAGCTACCAGACCACCGCTGCAAGATTGATGTTTCATTATTCAAGGGCAACAGCGTCAGTGTTTCGACGCACCTGCTGCCCACGAACATTGATGCAATCTGCCAAGCACAAGCCAGCCAGATCAGAAAACAGCTACTGGAAAACAGACTGGGAAGCGGCTGGATCATGCGCATCAAATACTCACCCACCGGGGCTGTCATCGCTGAATGCCCCATCTGATCAGCCTTCAGCAATCACCACTCTCGCCCTGCCGGATAAATGTGTCCAGCTCGCCCCGCTGAGAAGCGCCGCGATGCCATCGGAAATCTGCTCCCACCCGCTGCAGGCGCTTGCGCAAAGACGGGTAAATCACTGCTCCCTGAGCTGAGCACGCTGGGCATGCCCTGAACGGCGTGTGCTGAGGCTCACAGCGGTGGTCTGCACTTCGGTGCAGCGCCTATCACCAACCGTGGCGCGGTAACGGTTGGAGTGCAAGGTGCTATCGGGCTGATAGCACCTTGTGCAACTATTCAGAGAAATACGATCAAGAAATTACCAAATTGCCCAAGCTAATAGTTGGTTATGCTTATCCATTGGAGGAGAAAGCATGTTTAAAACCACATTTATTGCATTAGCTGTCGTCGTCGCACTTTCTGGCTGTTCAAAGCCTCAAGAAACCATCATTCCTACTGACATGAGTCAATGGGATAAAGAGCTGGCCCCTTCTGTCAAAAAACTCTCTGAGGAAGATCGCCAAGCTTTTACCTCTTTTGTAATGCGCGCCAAAATGTCTGAAATTTTCAGCAAAGGCAACGCCATCCCGCTAGGTATGACCATCGGTGATGCAATTACCAGTCAAAAGAAATGGGAAGAAGAGCAAAAAATCAAAGCTGCTGAAGAGCTTGCCTTGAAGGAAAAGATTCACAAGGAAGCTTTAGAAGCGCACAAGAAGATCGCATCTGCAGCTACTGTTGCACTTGTGAAGCTGGATCAACGACCAAAAGACTACAACGCACGTCGATACAGCGATCAGCAGGTCTTCATTGTCGCCATCCAAAACAACTCACAGAAAAACATGGCGGGCATATCAGGCCGCGTAGTTTTCACCGATATCTTCGATAAGCAGATTGGTGATGTGAGTTTTTCTGTCGCTGAAAAAATCATGCCCGGCCAGACTTACACATGGACTGGAGTACGCGACTACAACCAATTCATGCGAGAACATCGCATGCTCTGGGAAGCAGAAGAGGGAAAATACAAAACCTCATTCACTCCATCTGAAGTAATTTTTGAAGATGGTGAACGAATAAAAGCTCCCAAAGAGCTTTAAAAACTAATCCACCACAGCCCGCCAGACAGCGTCTCGCGGGCTTTTTCGTTTCCGCCGCGCCGGGGAGCGTCTCCGCCCTCCTTCTATTAACTTCCCCCGGCACGCCGCAAGGCATCGGCACTTTTCACCCCAAGCCCATCAGCAAGCGCTGAGTGGGCTTTTTTCATGGCGAATCTGGAGCGCCGTCTCTCTAGAAAAAAAGGAGTTAGCAGTGCCCATCAAGCAACCCACTTTCAAGTTCAATCTCGGTCAACTGGTTCAGATCAGCATCAGCGGAGAACAAGGCCAGGTGCGCGCCCGAGGCGATGGCGTTGAGCGCGCGAATCAATATCTGGTGCATTACAAAACGGCCCAAGGCGAGGCAACCGAGCAGTGGTGGTGCGAAGACCAACTGGAACTCGTAGCCGCGTAATTCAACACCCCCAAGCTCACGCAGCTATCGCTGAGTGAGCCTCTCTGAATAGCAGACCTTCGGGAGCTTTGAAATGCGATGAACGGCCGACAGGAGCCTTGATCTTGAGCCTACCCCCGCAGGGCTTTAGCGGGGCCATCCGGTGTGACCACTCTAGCGAGGTCGTTTGATCTTTGGAATTAGCCAGAGCAAGCGGCGATTCATGGTCTTCGGCGCGGCCTCCGCGTCGTTGGCGAAAGTGGTCACACCAGATGGCGCAGCACCTTTTATTAACCCAAGTGCGCATTTTTTGCTTGACCCTCATCAGGCAAAAAAGCTGTGCCATCTACCTTCCCTAAAGCCCACCCAGTGACAGCTGCGTGGGCTTTTTCTTGGCATCTCCGGAGACGTCCATGAACCTAATGCATCCCAAAGCTGCAACAACCAATCTCTGCATCAATTGCCAGAACCATCAAGATGACGGCACCAACAGATTTGCAGACCGCTGCTATCGCCCTGAAAACCCCATCAATCCCATTAACGGACAGATCATCGGTACATCGTGCAAGAACGAGCGCTTTGCTAACCACGGCAATAACTGCGGGCCGTCCGGCATTCACTTTGTCGAGCGCATCGCCTCGGCCAAGTCCTGAACTGCCAAGGCAAGGACATTGATCCCTTGGAAGTGCTGATCCGCTGATGCAGCCTGCACCATGGCAGCTACCAGTGAGGGGTTGCGCTCCGCATAGCCTTCACGAAAACGCTCATCCAATTCACGCACCGCCGCCAGCATCCAGTCGGCAGCCTGATCACCGGCTTTACCGTTCACCATCGTTACGTCAAGCATTTGCTTCCCTTATTGAGTTGTATGTCTGCAGCCAATAGCTGCGGTAGCAATTGTGACAAGGCATTAAGCCCGCCCTGCAAATGCGCAGTGCGGGCTTTTTCATGGATCACTACCGGAGAACACCATGCAAGCAGCCCGTATCACCCTGCCCAGCGTGCCGTGCACCAGCCCGGCCTTTGAGTACCGCGCCTCATACAGCACCAATCTGGCAGACACCTTTGCCAAAGCCCGTGAGCGCATCGCAGCGCAGGCCGCACAGGAAGCCGCCACACCCAAGCCCCAGCGCAAGCGCCCGGCCCTGATGCAGATTCGCCGCGTGCGCGCCGGCACGACCAACCACCTGACCCTGCCACTGTTTTAGGAGCATCGCCATGCGCACCTTCATCCTGACCTGCGGCCCCCTCTCCATCGAGCACCGCGCAGAAACAGCCGCTGAAGCAATCGACCACGGCATCAACGAGCTGGGCCACCTTGGTCATGGGATCAGCTGCCGATGCATTCGATAGACACCGTGCTGCATCAGCTGCAGCGCCACGACCGCCAGCGCAGCCAGTTGCTGCGCGCTATGGAAAGCAAAGCATCTAGCGCAAGCGAATCGATGCTTTCCATAGAGAACTACTTTCAAACCGAGAAACAGCGTGCGGTGCGCGCCATCAACAGGAGAGCAAATGCTGCCCCAACATTTTCCTAATCTGCCTACTGAGCAAGCCGCGCACATCGTGGTTGACCTCGAAACTCTAAGCACTCAACCCAACGCCCTGGTGCTGAGCATTGGCGCTGTGGCGCTGACGAGCTCTGGCACGCCGGTCGAGGGTGGCAATTTCTACGTGGTGCTCAAGCAGGATGAGCAAGGCGCTGTGCGCCACATTTCTCAGAGCACCGTGGCCTGGTGGGAGCAGCAGTCAACTGAAGCACAGCAGGCTGCATACAAGCCCACGGTGTGCACATCCTTTGTCGAAGACGCCTTAGATGGGTTCAGCGACTGGGTTGAATCCATCACCGACCCCAAGCAGGTGCTGGTCTGGGGCAATGGCTGCAGCTTTGACAACGTGATCTTGGCAAGCCTGTATGACGACTGGCACCGCGAGCGGCCCTGGAGCTTCTGGAACGACCGCGATATGCGCACAGTCACCGGCCTGATGCCAGTCCTCAAGATGCTGCCCTTTGAGGGCATCAAGCACCACGCGCTGCACGACGCAAAGCACGAAGCAGCACAACTGAGCCGCGCCATCCAGAAGCTGGATGAGGCATTTCAGCTCCTTCACGCAGCGGCCGCAGCACAGCGAGCAACCGCCTAAACGATTTCAACCCGGCGCAAGCCACAACACTGGAGAGAGAAGCCATGCATCAAGTCCCCAACACGAGCGCTGCACAGACCGATGTGAGCGAGTTCATCACCGACCTGGACGGCGGCCAGTTTGACCGCATGCTGTCCGTGGCTCTGGGCGAAGTCGCCGCGGGCGTGGTCGACAACGACAAGGTGGGCGAAGTCGCGCTGAAGTTCAACATCAAGCGCATCCCCGGTACCAGCCAGGTGACGGTGGAGCACACGCTGAAATTCCAGCGCCCGACCTCTGACGGCAAGCGCGGCGAAGAAGCCACGCGCAAAACCGTCATGCACGTGGGCAAGAACGGCGTGATGTCGCTGATGCCCGCCAACCAGATGAATATCCCCGGCGTTCCAGTCAAGGCCTGAGCGCACCTTCGCAACCACACCAGCCCGCCAGGCATGACGCCTCGCGGGCTTTCTTTTGACCTCAACTGAAACCAGCAATGAACAACACCGAACAGTCCACAGCCGAGCAGCAAGCTTCTGAAACAACTCACGTTTTGAGCGGCATTGAAGCCCTACCCTTCGCTCCGCCCCAGTACATCAACGATCAACGCGACACCCGCATTGAACAGGTCAACACTGCATTGCAACTGGCGCGCCCTATGGATGGCGAGTACGTCACTGCTGCCGCCATCCCTCATGACTTCAAGGTCGAAGATCTGGAGCAGTTCATGCCTACGCGCCGCCGCGCTGCAGGCCTGATGACTACACCTTTCATCAACGACTTCGTCGCCTATGTCGAGCAGCACAAGCAGGATGGCTGCACCATCTTTGTCGACGCCGATCAGATGCGGGGCCTGGCAGTGCTGGACCTTGGCACCCCAACGGCACCCGGCCACTGCGCCAATACCGCCGCGCTGGCCCCCAAGGCCACGGCGGCATTTGCCTCGCTCAAGTCGGTGATCGAGCGCCAGCGCAACCAGAAGGACACTGCTGAATGGCTGGAAGACTGGGCCCCCATCCTCAAGGCCCAGGCAGATGGCCAAGAAATTGATATTCGCAAAGCCATTCAGGCCGTGCGCAGCATCACGATTGAAGGCCTCAACAAAATCCACCATGAAGAGCAATCGCTTAGCGCAACCCGCTCGGCCTTCGAGAGCGTGAAGGCCAGCAGCGAAGAAACGCTGCCCAGCCACTTCCTCTTCACGTGCAAGCCCTACCCCGACCTCAAAGAGCGCGAATTCGTGCTGCGCCTGAGCGTGCTGACCGATGGCAAGCCCATGCTGGTGCTGCGCCCTATGGCTTGGGAGTCTGTGATCGAGGAAATGGCCACCGAATTTGCCAATGACATTCGCGCAGCCGTTGAAAACACGGTGCCCGTGTTGATTGGCACCTACGGGAAGAAGTAAGCATGGGCAACGACAAGAACTCAGTCGTTGTCTACGGCCCGCAAGGGTCTGGCAAGACTCTCCATGCCGAGGCACTGCGCAAGCACTTCCAGCTGCAGACGGTGATTGAGGCCGATGCGCCCCATCAGGTACGCAAGACGCCGGCAACCGGCGCACTCGTTCTGACAATCTTTGCACCCGAGGACACTCGCCGCGCCTTGCATATCGATGAAGCCTTGCGCCGCCTGCGCTACGAGCCACCCGGCTATCCATTCCACTGACCAGCCGCCCCTCAATTGAGGGGCATCCGCCAAGCACCTGCCAGGCGGGTGCTTGCCAGATGAAAGGAGGCCATCATGCGCCACACCGGTACCGTTTTTCTCAGTCGCACACCACCACAGGCCAGCCCAGCCGCTTGCGGCGCATTCCAGCTGCAGTTACTGGTTTATGACCGTATCGGCAGCCATCACACTGAGCCATGGCGAGTGACATGGAGCGGCCACAGCGCCAAGCGCTTCTGGACGGAGTATCAGCAGGCTCTGGTGCCAGGCGCCGCCATGGTCATCGAGCTGGAGCGCGCTCGCGTGCACACCCTCAACTGCAGACCGCCGCGCAGTGAAGTGCATGCCAGCATCGTCAGCTGCGCCATGGTGCCGCCGCGCAGCAAGGAAGCTGCCCGTGCTTGACAAGGATCACTGCGAATCGGTGAAGGGGAAGTTCACCCTGTTGAAGTCCACCGTCGAGCGCGAGGCACGCGAGGCTTACGCTGCAGGGCTCAAGCCTAACGATGCGTGCCCCTACCCATTTCACAGCACTTGTGGCCTGCACTGGCTGGCTCACTACAACCTGTGTATCCCGCTGCCATCCAAATCGCCAATGGCAACAGCACCTTGTCCTCTGCCAATGAATAATGGGCCATGAGCAGCAAACCCAAGTGCCCAGAGTGCGGGTCCTCCACCAAGGTGCAAGAAACCCGCGCAGGCGACGGCAACCCCATCTATTACCACCGTGTGCGCAAGTGCCTATCCACGGCATGCGGCTGTCATTTCACGACCGTCGAGGTCTATGCGCCAGATCTATCCATTCCGAAGGCGCTGCGAAAACCTGACCGCTAACACCATCTACTTCACCAAAGCCCGCCACTGAGCGGGCTTTTTTTCGCCCCAAGGAGAACCCCTGTGCAGATCCATACCCAGAACGTCATCATCCTGCCGCCCAACGCATCCGCTGATGCACTTACCGGCATGGAGCGCCTGATGCAAAGCATTGGCCGCGCCGAAACGCCTGCAGTTGCTGGTCAACCCGACGGCAAACCCCATATCGGCGACTACTGGCCCAGCCAGGGCGGTTTCTACGCTGGCGACATGCGCGGCGATGACGACACGGTCTACGGCCTGATCGTTGCCGACTGTGGCGACGCCAAGGACGCCGGCCGCGCCAAGTGGGGTCTGGATGGCGAGCGAGACCTGTCTCAGTGGGATGGCCAGGACAACACCCGCCGCCTGGTCAATGAATGTCCAGCCGCAAAGCTGGCCACCAGCCACGCCGCTGACGAGCACAAGGATTTCTACCTTCCCGCCCGACGCGAGCTGCAGCTGGCCTGCGCCACGGTTCCACACCTGTTCGGCAGCGAGAACTGGTACTGGAGCAGCACTCACTACGGGCAGAGCACCGCCTGGGCCGTCGATTTTGAGCGCGGGATCACGTTCAACGACTACCGGAGCATCGGGTTCCGTGTTCGTCCCGTCCGCAGATTCATCTACTGATCCCTTCACCCCTTTCTTCTCAACCCCACCACGGAGCACCCAATGAGCACCACACCCGCAATCAACCAGCACTGGCCAGAGCAAGGCGGCATCTATATCGGCAGTCGCCTCATCGACGGCCAGGTGCACCACATCATCATCCCCGGCGGCACTGACTTCGACCACGCCGACATCCCATTCAGCCGGGTGGAGCTGGTGGTGGCCGAAGGCGATGAACTGAACGGCTTCAGCGACTGGCGCGCGCCTGACAAAGAAGACCTGATGCTGGCCTATATCAATGCCCGCGAGCACTTCGATACGGACGGTTGGTACTGGTCGCGCACCCCAGAAGGTGGAAACTGGGCCTGGGCCGTCGTTTTTGAGTACGGAGACACGTACTACAGCTACCGGGACAACGAGTTCCGTGTTCGTCCCGTCCGCAGCTTTCCCGCTTCAGCGATTTAACACTTTGCGGGCGTAGCCCGCCACGGCATGGCACTCCACACTGATACCGAAATCTATAAATCCACCTACGACCTGAGCAAGCTGGTCACCCAACTGGTGGCCAACATGCCCAGGAACTTTAAGGCCGACTTTGGCGCCGAGTTGCGGCGCCGGTGCATGGCGCTGGTCATGCGCACCTACGAGGCCAACACCAGTGAGGATAGAACCGCAGTTCTGCAGCGCATGCGCATGGAGATTGAGACTGTCAATCTCTCTCTGCGCCTGGCTGTGGATCTGCGGCTGATTTCGATCAATCAGTACAGCCGTGCCATCGCCATCACGGACAGCATCGGCAAGCAAGCCACCGGCTGGCAAAAGTACTCGGAACGCGCGCACGCTGCCGGTTTGTCAAGGCAGACCGGCCAAAGCGCCTTGGAATCTGGTCGAGCCGCTGGGCCACAAGCCCACCGAAAAGCGCAGCAAGGATATCGGCAGACGCATCTGCAGTGATCCCGCGCAGTTTGCCCGCTGAAGTTTCGGCGGGCCGACGTGATCAGCTCGGCACACCTGGGCCGTCGATTTTGAGAACGGAAACACGAACAACAACAACCGGAACAACGAGTTCCGTGTTCGTCCCGTCCGCATATTCCACCGAGTAACTCTATGGATACTGGCTATTCGCTCGAGAAGCTGGTGCAGGCCTATTTTGACTGCCGCCAGCACAAACGCACCACGGCCAGCGCCCTGCTTTTCGAGCAGGCGCTGGAACACAACCTCATGCAGTTGCATGAAGAGCTGCAGGATGGCAGCTACCGGCCCGGTCCATCCATCTGCTTTGCGATCAGCCGACCACGGCCGCGCGAAGTCTGGGCCGCCCAACTCCGAGACCGCATCGTGCACCATCTGCTCTACAACCAGATTGCCGATCGGTTTCATCGCCGATTTATCGCGGACTCCTGCGCAGGCATCCCTGGGCGCGGCACCCTTTATGCGGCCAAGCGTCTCGAAACCAAGGTGCGAAGCCAGACACAGAACTGGTCAGTGCCCGGGCATTACCTGAAGATCGATCTGGCCAATTTCTTTGTCTCCATCGACAAGCGCATCGTCTGGCCTCTGCTGATCAAGCAGATCCCGGAGCGCTGGTGGCGGGGCTTGGCCAAGGTCATTCTTTTCAACGACCCGCGCATTGACTTTGAGCAGCGCGGCAGCGTCGAGACTCTTGCCGCCGTGCCAGTGCACAAGCGCCTTGCCAATGCGAAGCCTTACTGCGGCCTGCCCATCGGCAATTTGAGCAGCCAGTTCTTTGCAAACGTTCTACTTAACGAGGTAGACCAGCACATCAAGCACAGCATCAAGGCCAGGCACTACACCCGCTATGTCGATGACATGGTGCTGCTGCACGAGTCACCGCAGTGGCTGAATGGCGCGCTGGCCTGCATCAATGCATTCCTGCCAAGCCTTGGCCTGCAGTTGAATCCGAGCAAGACCGTGCTGCAACCAATCAGCCGCGGCATTGATTATGTGGGGCAAACGATCTATCCATGGCACCGCACTACCCGCCCACGAACCCTGCAGCAAGCCTTATCCCGCATTGAGGTCATGCCTGCCGATGAGGTCTACGCCAGCGGAAACAGCTATCTCGGCCTGGTGCGACAAGCCAGCGCAAGCCACAACGAGCAGGCGCTTATTTGCAGAGCGTTACTCAAACGCGGTCATGCCGTTGAGGGACTTCACCTCAACAAGGCTTTCCGCAAACATCACTGATCCTGCCCGCCACTGAGCGGGCTTTTTCATTCTGGGAGCCAATATGCAAGAGAAGACACAAATCACAGCCGCTGAGCAATCTGCATGGCTCGCAGGACTTGACGAGGGCCGAGCGCAGACGCGCAAGCCTCTGACGGATGGCGAAATCATTGCAGCCCAAGAAAGCCTCATCGCGGCCAAAGATGAGCTGTACCGCTCTCGCATTGGCTTGAAGTGCTCTCATTGCAAGACAGGCACATACCGCGCAGACGGTAATGGATACAACGACTTCCACCGCTGCGACAACTGCCTTCATGTACCGATGTGGCTTGGCGACGGAAAGGAACTGACCCACGAACTAGGAGCCACCAATGCCGACTGACCAGCAGCCCCGCATCACGGCCATCAGTGTTTTCGTGGAATTCGATGGCCGCCTGTGCCTAGCTCCTATCGCTCCCGAATCTGCGCAGATCTTCGTCAGCATGCTCTCGGCGTATCAGAGCAACCCCGACAAGGGTGTCACCCTCTACCCCGTTCCTGACGAAGCCCGCGAATGCGTGTATCAAGCAGGCCAGATCATTGGAGCTCAAATCAATAAAGGCAGGACGACATGAGCAAGCGAGCGTCTACCCCAGATTTTGGCGATTCACCATATTCACAAATCTATTCATAGATTTATTCACATTAACTGTAAGCCAATGATCTATATGGATTATTGACATGCAAAACGCTATTCACGAGCCCCGCCATAGAGCGGGCTCTTCATTTCTGGAGAGCTAAATGACCACAGTAGCCATCACCCCCCGACTCGTTGCCAAAGAAATTGCAGCCCAAGTACTGAGTCTGTCCGTGAAAACCTTTGAGCGCCTGGTGCAACAAGGTGACATTCCCAAGCCACGCCAGATAAGCGCCGGACGCGTGGCTTGGTTGGTGGTCGAGCTAGACGAATGGGCTCTTAAAAGGCCCCCGTCTCAGATTCTTCCCCCGGAAAACACTGGCGCAAAAAAGCCGCGCCGGCCTCATGCCTCGGCAGGCTGAACAATGGTCTCCAGTCTCTCTGCCAGAGTCTGGAGCCATTGCAGCTTCTCAGAATCATATTTGTGCCGGTTGTAGACGCCTGCAACGCCTGGAATCACATGTCCAAGCACGGCCTCGCCCACATCCTCCGGGCAACCCAGGCGGGCCAAAAGTGTTCGCGCAGTGCGGCGCAGGTCGTGCGGCGACCAGTGAGTCACTGTTAAGCGCTCACGCTCCCAGTCTGGGCGAGTCCTGCTGTAAGGCTGTTTGGAATGAACCTGTGTCTGCACATTGGTCTGTTGGATATGCCCAGAAGCATGCTTTCCAGGGAATAGATACCCCTTGGGATTCTCATGAAGTCGACGCCGCACAACTTCGGCCGCTCGACCCACGAGGGGAATGCGAAAGTCGGTTGCCCTATCCCGCTTCTTGTTCTTCGTCTGACTTTTTGGCAGGGTCGACCACAAGACGCCCTCATCTTCTTCAATATGGCTTGCGTGCAATGCGCAGATCTCGCCGCCTCGGGCACCAGTCCACATATACAGGGTCAAGACGTCCTGAATGGCAGGCGAGAAACGCCGAAAGTCGACTGTAAACAGTCGCCCAATCTCCCCATCCGTTAGAACGCGCTTATCGGTTCCCTTGTGCTCTCCATCCCTCAAAGCACCCTTGCTTTTCAGCTTCCCCCTGAGCACCTGGGTCCACCAGTTAGGAACATCGTCTGCCAAGACTCCTGAGTCATAGGCATATTCCCACGCTCCACCCAACTCTCGCCTCACGCTGGTGGCCACCGTCGGAGTGTCGGACAACGCCTGAATGGTTTCAAAAGCTACGCTGCGAGTTATGCTGGACGGCTCAAGATGAGCAATCGACTCCACCCCCCTTGTCATGCGAGAACGCAATGCTCTGGCATTGGACGGATCACGCTGCTTGTCGATATAGCTGCTCAGATAGTCCTCGACCAGCTTCCCGACGGTGTAGATGCCATCATTTGCCGCTTGAGTCGCCGAATTTTTAGTGAGTCGCGCTTGCTTCCGCTCCAAGGATGGATCTCTCCCCTCCTCGCGGATCTGTCGCAGGTCCTTCCAGAGCCTAGTCGCGTCCACAAAGTCTGTGGCAGGCCAACTAGCAAATTTCACTTGCCGCATCCTCTCATCAAGGGGTGACTTGAATCTGTAAACCCAATTTTTCCCTGACGCCGTTGCCTCTAGACGCAAACCGGGGCATCCTTGAATAACAATAGAGGAACCCGCCGGCAATGCTTTGGCAGCACGGGCATCAAAATACATGCACACTCCTTTGACGGCGTAGCTTTTAAAACCTACGCCAAAACCTACGCTAGATGCTGGAGTGTATAGGGTATATGGTGGTTATGAGCTGGCGTAAGAACTGGCGTAGACTGTTGAAAATTTATGCGTAAAGCGTTGATAACATTGGAAATTCTTCAATCAATTCAGCCACTTACTAAAGGATTCCAGTGGTGAATATAGTTATTCTGGACGATTACCAAGATGCAGTCCGCAAGCTCGATTGCGCTAGGTTGCTGGACACCTTCAACGCCAAGGTCTACACCAACACGATCAAGGGCGTGGGCCAGCTTTCGGTGCGCCTGCGCGATGCCGATGTGATCGTCCTGATTCGTGAACGCACCCATATCTCCCGCCAATTGCTCGAAAAGCTGCCACGCCTGAAGCTGATTGCCCAAACAGGCAAGGCCGGCGCGCATATCGATGTGCAAGCCTGCACCGACCGCGGCGTGGCGATTGCCGAAGGGGTCGGCTCCCCGGTCGCCCCGGCAGAGCTGACTTGGGCTTTGATCATGGCGTCCATGCGCCGCCTGCCACAGTACGTCGCCAACCTTAAGCACGGTGCATGGCAACAGTCCGGCCTCAAGGCCGCATCCATGCCGCCTAATTTTGGGCTGGGCAGCGTTCTGCGCGGGCGCATGCTGGGTCTCTGGGGCTATGGCCGTATTGGCCAGCTGGTGGCTGGCTATGGCAAGGCTTTTGGCATGCAGGTTTGCGTCTGGGGTAGCGAGGCTTCGCGCAAAAAAGCCGAAGCCGATGGCTTTCTGTCGGCCCCAAGCAAGGAAGCATTTTTTGAGCAATGCGATGTGATTTCGCTTCACCTTCGTCTTCATGAGGCCACGCGCAGTGCGGTGACTTCGCAAGACCTGGCTCGCATGAAGCCCACGGCCTTGTTCGTCAACACCTCGCGCGCTGAACTGGTCGAGCCAGAGGCCCTGCTTTGCGCGCTGAACCGTGGCCGCCCCGGTCTTGCTGCAATTGACGTGTTCGAGAGCGAACCCATTTTGCAGGGCCATGCTTTGCTGCGACTGGAGAACTGCATTTGCACGCCCCACATTGGTTATGTGGAGCAGGACAGCTATGAGCTGTATTTCCGCGCGGCTTTTGAGAACGTGGTGAACTTTGTCAATGGACAGCCCACCAATATTCTGAACCCGGAAATTTTCAGCGGCCCGATTCGACTGAACCGCTGAACCTGGATTTATTTCTCGTTTTCCTGCGCTTGTAATGCAAGCTCCGCCTCAGCGGCTTCATACACCGAGTGGCGCACCACGGACTCAAGCTCTTCGCGCAAGCGCAGCACGAGAGAGCGAGTCTGAGCCTCCACCACCTGCTCAATCGCCTCTTTCAGGCGCTTTTCCAGCACCAAATCGACACGCTGCATCAGGCGATGAACCAGGTAATCCTCGGTAAGCTGCGGAGTCTGTGCCGACTGTGCAATCTGCGCCTGCGGCCCGTCCAAGGCTTCATCCAGACGTGAAACTTCAGCAGCTGCAACCTCATCCGATTTCAGGGCCTGAGCTGCTGGCTCAGTCGCTGGAGCTGCAACGGGAGTCTCCTCAGAGGCCACAGGCTCTGTGCTCTCAACATACTCATCCGACAGCAACGGCAAGGCTTCAGCGTCAAATGCGACAGGCAAATCGGGCTCTGGCATCTCACCAACCTCGGCAATGTCACTCGCATCTATCTCTGCCAGCTCCTGCTGTTCAGCCAATGTAGCGACTTGCTCACTAACCACATCCATTTCAGCGCTTTCGGCAAAAGGCTGCTGAGGCGGCAACGACTCTGGCAATGGCGGCAACTGGTGAGGAATGGTTGCAGGTTTGCTGCGAACATAAAGCCCATCGGCCAGCCACGGGGAGTGAAACGATGCGCGTGAAATGGGTGCAGCGGGAGCACTGGGAACAGCAGGCGCGGCAGGCTCTGCACTCTGCTGCGCCTCTGACTGGCTCAGCACATGCGCCACGCGCCCCAGGGATTCGTCCAGCGCGGTGGCGTGACTATTGATATCACCCTCTCCGCTTTCCGTGCTTATCTCGCTTAAGTCACTCACTGTCTCTGCATCAACCGCTGGCGACACCACGTCGGTCAGCGTGGGGACAAAACGCGGAGGGACTTTGGATGAAGAGTTCATGGCCTAGCCCTTGAGATTCAGATCATGCCGAACGATGGAAAAACCACGCGCTTCGTAATCACGCCAGCGCGTGCGCGCCTCGTGGCGGTCCATTTCATCGCTGGACGAGACGATTTCCACCACACGCTCAAAGCGCTCAAAACCCTCCGGCACCTGCGCCGTGAGGTTGATCAGCACATCGTGGTGCGGCAGATCTTGCAACTGCTCGGCCAGTACGATGGGCGATACCGCCAGAAGCTCTCCGCCATCAGCCGCCGTGGCATGAGCCAGAAAATCCGTGGCCGATACGCTCCAGAGCCGCGTTGACAGCCGGCTCAGCACAGCGGCATCGCCCACGACGACCAGACGCGCACCATGGCGCAAGGCCTTGCGCGCAAATCGGCACACATAGCCCAGCTTGTCTGGAGCATTGAAATGAAAGGCAATTTCTGTCACATCACTTGCAGCTGGCTACGGACTCTTTCAAGGCCGCGCCAGCTGACTTCCTTTAAGCCGATGCCTTGGCTGTAGTGCGACGTGAGGTCGCTGGTTTTGCTACGCTCTTGCGTGCAGCAGTCTTGGCCGGTTGTGCCGCACGAGGGGCTTGAGCCTGATTCAGCAGGTATTGAACCAGCAAGCCCACAGGGCGGCCCGTTGCGCCCTTGGCGGCGCCACTCTTCCAGGCGGTGCCAGCAATGTCCAGATGCGCCCAGGGAATATTGCCTACAAACTTCTGCAAGAACTTTGCAGCAGTTACTGCACCCGCAGCGCGGCCGGCCACGTTGCCCATGTCTGCAAAATTGCTCTTGAGGCCGTCTGCGTACTCATCGTCCAGCGGCATGCGCCAGCAGGGGTCCAGCGCCGCATCACCAGCGCTTTGCAGCGCGGCAGCCAGTTCGTCATTGGTCGAGAACAGGCCGCTGCGCAGGCCACCCAGCGCAATCACGCAAGCACCTGTCAGCGTGGCCATATCCACCAGCGCCGTAGGCTTGAAGCGCGCTGCATAGTGCAGCACATCGCACAAAACCAGACGGCCTTCGGCGTCGGTGTTAAGAATTTCAATGGTCTGTCCGCTCATGCTGGTGACCACATCGCCGGGCTTGACGGCTGCGCCATCAGGCATGTTTTCGCAGGCAGGAATCAGGCCAACCACATTAATGGCAGGCTGCAGCTTGGCCAGAGACTGGAACACGCCGAGCACGCTGGCAGCGCCGCCCATGTCGTACTTCATCTCGTCCATCTCGGCAGCAGGCTTGAGCGAGATACCACCGGTATCAAACGTAATGCCCTTGCCCACCAGCACGATGGGCGCTTCGGTCTTGGCAGTGCCGTTGTAGTGCAGCTCGATAAAGCGCAGCGGCTCACGCGAGCCCTGAGCCACGGCCATGAAAGCACCCATGCCCAGCTTGGCAACTTCGGCCGGGCCATGAATCTTGCAGCTCATGCGCGCTGCCTTGGCAATGCTCTTGGCAGCATTGGCCAGCATCGTGGGGGTTGAATGGTTGGCGGGGCGATTGGCCCATTCACGCGCCACGGACACGCCTTCTTGCTGCGCAACGGCAGTCTCAAAAGCAGAGGCCACGGCGGCATTTTTAGAGGGGACACCCAGCACCACCTTGGCCAGGCCGATGGGCTTGGCCTGTGATTTGGTATGGGTGTAAAGATAGGTTACATCTGCCACGGCCTGCACGGCAGCAGCAACGATCTGCGCATTGGCCTCGAACGTCAGACTCACAACGGCCTTGGTGACGCCCTCAGACTTGAGTGCGGAAGCGCAGCTAGCCAGTGCATTGCGCACATCCTTGGCCGTACCGGCACCCACACCCAGCAGCACCACGCGGCGCGCGGCAATCGCGGGCACTTGGTACAAAGCCAGTTGCTTGCCGCAAGACAGGGCAAAATCACCCTGTTTGACTGCGTGGGCCGCCATGGCTCCCAGCGCATCGCTGCCCAGCGCAGCGTGCTCGGAAACCAGCACCAGCAGCAGGTCACATTTTTCCCGTGCTGCAGCAGCAGCGGTCAGAGCCTTCAGTTCAAAGTTCATAATCGGTGTTTTCCTTTTAGCCAATGTTATTCGATTCATCCATACGCAAAGAGCTAGCTCGCAGCTTTGGTGCGACGGCTGTGGTCCTGATCACTGTGGTGATGACCATGATGCTGATTCGCACGCTCGGTCAGGCTTACAAGGGCAGTGTCAGCCCTTCCGACGTGATGCTGGTCATGGGTTTCACCGTGCTCGGGCAACTCCCTACCATTCTGGGCCTGAGCCTGTTTGTAGCCATTGTCGGCTCACTCTCGCGCATGTATCGCGACAGCGAGATGGTCATCTGGTTTGCCGCAGGCCAAGGTCTGGCCAGCCTGCTGCGCCCCTTGCTGCGCTTTGCCTGGCCCGTGATTCTGATCACCGCCGTACTCGCTCTTGGCGTTCTGCCCTGGTCTTATCAGCAAATTGAGCAGATCAAGACTCAATTTCAGCAGCGCAGCGACTTGGATCGCATCGCACCCGGAGAGTTTCAGGAATCCGCTGGCGGCACACGCGTGTTCTTTGTAGACAAAGATTCCCCATCGGACATGGCGGCCAGCAACGTCTTTGTGGTCTCGCGTGACCCCGGCAAGGAATCCGTGACATCCGCCAAAGGCGCACACATTGCCACCGTCAAAGGCCAGCGCATGGTCATTCTGGAAGACGGCCAGCGAATGGAAACCCGTACCGACGATGGCTCGGTTCGCGTGACCGACTTCAAGGAATACGGCGTCAAGGTGGACAACGACAACCCCGTGACCATGCAAGAAATAGCAGCACGCAGCATGCCCACCAAGGACCTTCTGGGCCGCGATGAGCCGATTGCACGCTCAGTACTGGCCTGGCGACTGGGTCTGCCTTTTGCGGCGCTGAACTTTGTCATTCTGGGCCTCGCCATCTCCAGCGTAAACCCACGCGCTGGCAACAGCACCAGCCTGATGATTGCCCTGTTTGCCTTCATCGTTTACTACAACCTCATGACGCTGGGCGAAAGCTGGGTCAGTGCCAACAAAATTGGCATGTGGGGCATTCTGGGCCTGCTGCACGGTAGCATTCTGGTCTGCAGCACCCTCGTGCTGCTGGCACGCCATTTCCGCTGGTCGCCACGCGATCTGCTGCGCCGCGCCCATGCTCGCCAGGAGTCTGCACGATGAAAGTTCTTCGCAATCTGATCTACCGCGAAGTCATTCAGGCGGTGCTCTATGTCACGCTCGCCTTTCTCGCGCTGTTCTTTTTCTTTGACCTGGTCGATGAAATGCGCTGGGTGGGCAGTGGCAACGCGGGCTACACCACCACACATGCCCTGCTGTTGGTGGCGCTTGCCATTCCTGGCCACCTTTATGAGCTGATGCCCATTGCCGTGCTGATTGGTGCCATTTTTGTGATGGCCAAGTTTGCGCAAAGCTCTGAGTTCACCATCATGCGCACCAGTGGCATGGGCCCCTGGCTTGCCCTGCGCACGCTACTGGTGCTGGGCATGAGCTTTGTGGTGCTCACTGTGGCGGTGGGCGACTATATCGCCCCGGCTGCTGACAACATCAGTCAGAAATTGCGTGTCCTTGGTAAAGGCCAGATTTCTCGCGGAGCAACCGGTGCCTGGCTCAAAGAAAAGCAAGGCCAGCACTCGGTCGCCATCAATGTCGGCGCCATTAAAAAGCCTGGCGAATTTGTGAACGTGCGCATCTTCGAGTTTGATGCCAACGGCCGCATCGCCGCGCAAATCAATGCCCAGTCCGCACAGGTGGACGAAGAAAACGATCAGTGGACGCTGCAGGGCGTGCAGTCCACCCAGGTCACACAAGACGGTGACCGCACCAAGATGGTCCGCAGCAATGAAGAGACCATGAACTGGCCGACCAAGGTCACGGCGTCCATGGTCTCTGGTGCGCTGCTCAAGCCTGACCGCATGACCACGGTTGCGCTGTTCCAGTTTATTCAGCACTTGCAGGACAACGGTCAGGCTGCGCAAAAGTACGAAATTGAATTCTGGCGCAAGGTCTTCTACCCACTCAGCTGCCTTGTGATGGTGGTGCTGGCCCTGCCCTTTGCCTATCTGCACTTCCGTTCGGGCGGCATCACTGCCTATGTGTTTGGAGGCGTGATGGCGGGCATCAGCTTCTTCCTGCTCAACAACGTGTTTGGCTATATCGGCACGCTGCAATCGTGGTGGCCGTGGCTGGCAGCGGCAGCGCCGGGCATGCTTTATACGGCGCTATCTCTCTCCGCCTTTGGCTGGCTGGTACTCAGGCGCTAAGTCATGTCAAGCGACCAATTCTCTCCATCAAACCGGGCTGGCATGATCTTGCTGGCCCACGGCTCCCGAGACCCACTCTGGCGCCAGCCGATTGAGGCCGTGCTGCTCGCAGTGCAGGCCAGCCAACCCGATCTGCCCTGCGCCTGCGCCTATCTCGATGCCTGCGCACCCGACCTGCCCACTGCCGCCAACGCGCTGATCGCGCAAGGCGTCAACCGGCTTACGGTGCTCCCCTTGTTTCTCGGCACAGGCAAACATGCCCGTGAAGACATTCCGCGCCTGCTGAGCGAGTTGTGCCTGCAGCACCCCGCTTGCCAGTTCGATCTGCAAACCGCTGCGGGCGAGAACCCCAGAGTCACGGCGCTGCTTGCCCAGCTAGCCATTGAAGCGATTGAGCCCCAAAGTAGCGATTCAGGTTCAAACATACAGAATCTAGATAAAAAATAGATTCTTTAGATATTTGAAGCATAATGATGCAAGTTCTTAGTCCATGCCGTCATGAACCTGCATCAATTTCGCTTCGTTCAAGAAGCAGCCCGCCGCAACCTCAACCTGACTGAGGCAGCCAAAGCCCTTCACACCTCTCAGCCGGGTGTCTCCAAAGCCATCATCGAGCTTGAAGAAGAGCTGGGCATTGACATCTTTGCCCGCCACGGCAAGCGCCTCAAGCGCATTACCGAGCCGGGTCAGGAAGTCCTCAAAAGCATTGAACTCATCATGCGCGAAGTGGGCAACCTCAAGCGCATCGGCGAGCAATACAGCGCCCAAGACAGCGGCACACTCAGCATTGCCACTACCCACACTCAGGCGCGTTATGTGCTGCCCCCGGCCGTGGCCCGCCTGCGTGAGCAATATCCCAAGGTCACCATCAGCCTGCACCAGGCCACGCCCGCCGAAGTGGCGCGCATGGTGATCGACGAGGTCGCCGAGATTGGCATGGCCACCGAATCGCTGGCCGATTACCCCGAGCTGGTCACTCTGCCCTGCTATGAATGGCAGCACGTACTGGTGTTCCCCACAGGCCACCCATTGGCCCAAAAAGAGCGCATCACGCTGGAAGACATTGCGCAGGAATCACTGATTACCTACCACCCGTCCTTCACCGGTCGCGGCAAGATTGACCGTGCCTTTGAAATGCGCCGCCTGCACCCGCGCATCGTGCTGGAAGCCATTGACTCTGACGTTATCAAGACCTACGTACGCCTGGGTCTGGGTATCGGTATCGTGGCAGAAATGGCCATGCGCGATGACCCCGTCAACGACCTCGTCGTGCGCCCCGTCGGCCATCTGTTCGGCACCAGCGTGGCCCGCGTGGCCATCAAGCGCGGCGCATACTTGCGCAACTTCGTCTACAAGTTTGCCGAACTGCTCAGCGACCGCCTCTCGCGCGACCTCATCATCCGCGCCATGAATGGCAGCGTGGACGACTTCGGACTGTAATTTCACCGGCACGGGGCCACCCCCGTGCCTGCACTGCAAGACTACCGTGACTCCGACCTTTCCCAGCAAGCTGCCCAATGTGGGCACCACTATCTTCACCGTCATGTCGGCGCTGGCCGCCGAGCACAAGGCCGTCAACCTCGGCCAGGGCTTTCCGGACTTTGGCTGCGACCCAAAACTGCTGGACGCCGTGAACGACGCCATGCGCGCCGGCCACAACCAGTACCCGCCCATGACTGGCTGGCCAGCGCTGCGCGAAGCCGTTGCTTCAAAAATTGAAGCACTGCACGCGCGCCGTTACGACGCTAGCAGCGAAATCACCATTACCGCCGGTGCCACGCAGGCCATCCTCACCATCATTCTGGCCACCGTCCATGCAGGTGATGAAGTCATCGTGCTCGACCCCTGCTACGACAGCTACGTGCCCAATATCGAGATGGCTGGCGGCGTGCCCGTACGCGTGCCCCTCACGCCTGGCAGTTTCCGCCCGGACTTCGACAAGATCGCTGCCGCCATCACGCCGCGCACGCGCCTCTTGATCATCAACAGCCCGCACAACCCCAGCGCCACCATCTGGACTGATGCGGAGATGCGCCAGCTGGAGGCGCTGCTCGCCCCCACCAATGTGCTGCTCATCAGCGACGAGGTGTACGAGCACATGGTTTACGACGGCGCCCAGCACCTGAGCAGCACCCGCTACCCGGGCCTGGCAGAGCGCGCGTTTATCGTCTCCAGCTTTGGCAAGACCTTTCACGTCACAGGCTGGAAAGTTGGCACCGTGGCTGCCCCCGCCGCGCTGACGTCCGAATTTCGCAAGGTCCACCAGTTCAACGTGTTCACAGTGAACACGCCCATGCAGGCCGGTCTGGCGCAATACATGCAAGACCCCGCGCCTTACATGAACCTCTCGGCCTTTTACCAGGCCAAGCGCGACCTGTTCCTGAATGGCCTGCAAGGCTCACGCCTGAAGCTGTTGCCCACCGCTGGCACATACTTCCTCTGTGCCGATATTTCCTCGGTCTCAGACCTGAATGAAGCCGAGTTCTGCAAGTGGCTGGTCAAGGAAGTCGGCGTCGCCGCCATTCCGCTGTCGGCCTTCTACGGCGACAGTTTCGATCAGCGCGTGGTGCGCTTCTGCTTCGCCAAAAAGGATGAAACCTTGATCGAAGCCGCAGCCAGACTGCGCAAGCTGTAAAGCCCTTCATCTCATAAAAAAGGAGCGCCCATCGCGCTCCTTTTGTAGTTTTCAAACCTATTCAATACTGAAACCTATGCTTGGTAAGCGCAAGCAGCTATCAAATATTCAAACCCTGGATGCCAGATAGCGCAGCATCAGCACCGCCCCCAATACAATGCCCGCAATAGCGATAAAGCTGCCCAGACTGAGCATGGAAATCGCACTGATTCCCTGGCCTATAGTGCAGCCCATGGCTGTTACGCCGCCCATGCCCATCAGCACGGCCCCGGTCAAGTGACGAGACAAGTCCAATCTGTCCGCAAAGCCTTGCCATTGGAAATCTCTGCGCCACAGCGCATGGATAAAGCTGCCCAGCACCATGCCCGCCACCGATGCGATGCCCCAGGTCACTACCTTGCTGCGGTCGCTGAAGAACATCAACCAGTCCAGCGTATGCGCAATGGGCGAGACAAAGCTGAATGCCTCGATACGCCCGCTATAGGTCGTGGCGTAAACCTGCTCCAGCGTTTCGGGGTGCTCGGCCACTAGCCCCAGATGACCGCTGAGCCACCAGGCCACCGTCACGCACAAGCCAACCAGAACGCCGCCCAACAATACGCCCCAGCGGCGATCCGCTCCACGCATGGGGTTGATGGCCATAACCAGCAAAATCAGGGCCACGCCAAAGCCCAGACCTGCGCGCGTGGCAAACAGCGACCACTGCGCTGCGCCAGACAATATCTCCGGCAGCAAGGCCAGCGTGGTGAGTTCCAGTTGCACGCTATCAAGCCAGCGCACACGCGCCACGGCCGTAATGCCTTTGAGCGTGGCAAAGGCCGCCACAGCCATGACCAGCAGCACGACCAACGCCTTGAGGCTACCGCCGCCTAGCCTGGTCAAATTTCTGGCACTGCAACCCGATGCCAACACCATGCCCGCACCAAACAAGACGCCACCCACCAAGGCGGACAACCACAGCAGCCGGCGGCTGGCATAGAGCGCATCGCCCACCTGCAACTGCCCCAAAAGCGCCAGCGCTGCAAAGCCCAGCATGGCTACGGCAATCGCCGCACACCATTGCCGCACACGCGTCCAGTCTTGCAGATAGACCACATCACTGATAGCGCCCATGGTGCAAAAGCGCGTCTCACGCATTACAAAACCCAGTAAGGCGGCCAGCAAAAAAATGGCCACCAGAACGGTGGCCTTCAGGGATTCAAACTCGGCAAGGCTCATGCGCGCATTGGAAGGCGCGCGCTGTAATCGAGCAATGGAACATACCCCTGCCCGTGCAATAACGCTGTCTTAATCACGCTTTTGCCAAACCGTAATTGCTGCCGATATTGATCAGTTTCGGCACATTGAGCTGGCGTGGCTTGATGGTTTTTTGTGCTTTAAGCCAGGGCTCAACCACTTCCCATATCTGTTTGTGACCAGCGCTCTTGGCATCTTCTGCCACAGGAGCCCAGCCAGCTACCTTGTATTTTTTATCGGCCTCCAGCAGCTGCCCATTCAGCCGCATCTCGCTGATGCGTTTGCCAGCACCAGCCGTCGGCTCACACTGATACTGCAAACCACCCACACGCACCATATCTCCGCCCTGCTGGTAATAGGGGTCGGGGTTAAAGAGGTTGTCGGCCACATCTTCCAGCACGGTCTTGATGGTGGCGCCCGTCATCTCCGTCACCGTGGCGTAGGAGTACGTCGTGGCCGTCATATCCATCAGCCACTCGCGGGTGATGTCCTGCCCAGCCAGCAGTGAAGTTCCCCATCGGAAACCTGGCGAGAAGGCGATCGGCGCATCCTGCACCGCCATCATGGCATCCAGCAGCAGCTGATCGCCCGTGCCATTGAAGTTGCCACGGCGGTACAGCGTGCCATCCGTCGTCGCCAGCACCTCGGCCAGCTTGCTCTCATAGGGTACACGCACCTTGGTGATCAGCGCCTGCATCTGGGCATCAGCCGGCAGAATGTTGGAAAACACCGGCAGCAGACGGTATTTGAAGTCACGCACCTTGCCGTCTTTGACGTCAAAGTCCAGCACGCCCAGAAACTTGCCGTTGGAGCCCGCATTGGTCACGATGGTCTTGCCACCTGCGTTCTGCACAATCGTGGGCACGAGCATGCCGTCATGGGTGTGACCGCCCAGAATGGCATCGATTCCGCGCACGCGGCTGGCCATTTTCAGGTCCACATCCATGCCGTTGTGCGAGAGCACGACCACTACCTTGGCACCCTTGCCACGGGCCTCATCCACCATCTTCTGCATGTTCTCGTCCTGAATGCCAAAGCTCCAGTCCGCCACCATGTAGCGTGGGTTGGCAATCGGCGTGTACGGGAAGGCCTGACCGATGATGGCCACGGGCACACCGTTAATCTCGCGAATCACATAGGGTTTGAACACCGGGTCACCAAAGTCCGCCGTCTTGACGTTCTGCGCCACAAAGTCCAGCTTGTTGCCGAAATCTTTGTCAATGATCTCCTGCACGCGCTGCATGCCGTAGGTGAACTCCCAGTGGCCGGTCATCACATCTACGCCCAGCAGCTTGCAGGCGTCTACCATGTCCTGAGCATTCGTCCACAGCGATGTAGCCGATCCCTGCCAGGTATCACCACCATCGAGCAACAGCGCTCCAGGGCGTGAAGCACGCATGCGCTTGACCAGCGTGGACAGATGCGCAAAGCCACCCACCTTGCCGTAGCGTTTGGCCGCTGCTTCAAAGTCCAGGTAGCTGAAAGCATAGGCCGATGCTGTGCCCGGCTTGAGACCCACAGACTTGAGCAAATGCTCGCCCACCAGATGCGGACGCTGGTCTTTCATCGCACCGATGCCCAGATTGACACTGGGCTCGCGGAAGTAAATGGGGTTGAGCTGAGCGTGGCAGTCCGTCATGTGCAGCAAAGACACATTGCCGAAGGGTGCAACCTCATACAAAGCCTTGTTAGCCAGCTTCTGGTCCGCATAAGCGTAGCGCTGCAACCCCATGCCTGTGACGCTGGCCGCAGCCAGCACCTGCAAAAATTCGCGTTTGGAAAGGCTCATATCAATATCAGTTATCCATGATGCTGTGCGTCGCATATGGCTGGTGAGTGCCGATCAGGGGCCGCCCCGCAGCGCAGGTATCGCTTCCCTTTCGAATAGCAAAGCAAAGCGAAAGGGAGAAGCGGCACCACCGTTCAGGGGAAGCTATTTGTTCACGGGCGATTGGGGATCAACCAGCAATGCGACCAGATCGCGTGTCTGCGCTTCGGTAAGGATGCCGGAGTGACCAAAGCGGGGCATGCCCGAGCAGGCGTTGTAGGCCTTGGCATTCCAGATCTTGCCCCAGGTGTATTCGACGATGGCTTTGGACTCAGGGCTGTCCGGGTTCTGAATGCCGCGAATCTTGCCGTAGTTGTAGAGACTGGGGCCCAGAGTGCCATAAGAGATTTCTTCCTTGCTGATCTGGTGGCAGTTGTAGCAGTTGCCACCATTGGCGCTGCCTGCCTTGTCACTCCAGGTCATGCCGCGGCCATTCTGGGCAATTTTTTCACCCTCTTTCCAGTCACCAACCCACTTGCCGTCCTTGGGCCACTGCACGGTTTTTAGATTGGCTGCTTCAATGGCCTGCGCACGTGCAGGCGCAAGCGGCACACCAGTTGCATCGGCCGCGCTGCAGGCCGCGTTCGATTCGTCCTGCGTCAGCCTGTCCACCTTGGCAATGCCCTGATCACGAAAAGAGGTCTGCACCATCTTGGCTGTCAAAGCGTCCATATCTGCACCGCTATCAACCGAGGCGCAGCCCAGCACCACAAACGATGCAGCGACTGCCAGATAAGGCACATATTTTTGTGTTTTCATGCAGTCCTCCTTATCGCTTGATGGCCGGAGCCGTAGAGGCGCCGCCCTTGCCATTGACACCCATGAACACGCTCAGCGCCACGGTCACATCACTGGCATAACCGGGATACGGAAAGCGCTGCTGGCGGAAGCAGTCATTCAGGCGGCGCTGCATGCTCCAGAGCTCGCCCGAAGACACGCGGTAGGCAGGCCATGCACCAAAGCCTTCGGCCGCACCGGGGTTCCTGGTCAGGTTGGGCAGGTCCTGCATGCGAATGCGCTTGCCATCGGCACCGTGGCAGGAGGCGCAGGCAAAGTCGTGCGGGCCACCACGCATGTAAAACAGGCGCTTGCCCGCTTCGTACATCTGCTTTTCCTGGGCATGGCTCTGGGGCAGGTCAAACTTCATGCCCTTGGACTGGGAGGAGATCCATGCCACCAGACCTTCCATGTTCTTTTGCTCATCCTTGCCAAAAGGCGTGGCAGCAATCTTTTGCGCATCCAGCCCCTGCTGCTTTTCCATGCAGGTCAGCAGGCGCGACTCCAGGTCTTGCACCTTGCCCGTGTCTGCAAAGTAGCGCGGCAGCTCGACAAACACGCCCTTGACCACGCCAGCGCCCTTACCCAGATCGCACTGCTCCATAGACATTTTCTTGGGGCCGCGCTTTTGCTTCCACAGCTCCTCACCCTTCATCTCGAACAGCTCGGCGGGGTTGCCGTCCTGCAGCATCTCCCGGTACTCGGCAATGCCGTCCGCCGTACTTTTTTGCGCCAGCACCGGCGCGCTGACGCACAGCGCGAGCACCGCAGCCAGCGACCCTCTCAAGGGGCTATGTCTCATGGGGCACCTCTCTTTATGGATTTGGACTCTGGCGAGGCAGGTGGCTCACAGCGGCCTCACCCAATCAACGGTTTCAGCTGACCGTGGCTTCGTCAGTACGGGTCTCGCCCTTGTTGTCCTTCCAGCTGACCGAAATCTTGTCGCCCGTCTTGGCCCCCTTGACGACAAACTGCAAAAACGGATTCTTTGACACCGCTGGACCCCACTCTGCCTGCAGCACCTGCTTGCCGTTGTGGGCAGCTGTGACCTCCTGAATAAACCAGGCGGGCACGGTCTTGCCTTCCGCATCCTTGCGCTGGCCGGTCTCCATCTCGTGGGACATCAGCACACGCACAGTTGTCTTGTCACCTGCGGCCTGAGCGCGAATTCGCATCGGATCTGCCATGTTCTTCTCCTTGTCTTTGATGAATTAACCGCCGCAGCCACCCAGAGTGACCTTGACTTCCTTCTTGGCGTAGAAGGCCTTGCCATCGTTGGTGATGGCCACGGCATACACATCCGAAGACTGGCCCAGCTTGGCACGGGTCAGAAAGTTGGCCTCCACCGCGTCATTGACAGCAAAAGATGCCACCAGCGTGTTGGGGTTCTTTTCCACCAGCACCAGCATCTGCTTCACATTAGGCAAAGTAGTTGCTGCGCCCAGGGGCACGACAGCGCCGTTCTCCGCAATATCGGGAGCTGTCAGCGTCACATCCTTGCTCTCAGCCGGGGCTGATGCACCCAAGGCCTTGAGCACCTCGGCCACCGTCTTCGCATCAAATGCAGACTTGTTATAGGCCGCATGCGCAGCCTGCGGCAACAGACCAGCAGCCATCAGCATGCCGAGTACGGCAGCACTGTTTTTCAGGGCATCTCTACGTTTCATCGTTGTCTCCTTCTCATTAACGGTCACACATGCGCTGCGCGCCTGCTTCTTGCACTTCTGTTTAAGGCTTGCTGCCAGCCAGCCACTGGGCGATGACCTTGGCATCAGCATCACTCAACTGGGGCTGAGCCGGCATAGGGATAGAACCCCAGACACCCGAGCCACCGGCCTTGACCTTGCCCAGCACATAGTCCAGCTGGCCGCCGTACTTTTTGGCGATATCGCTAAAGGCCGGGCCTACGATTTTTTGCTCCATGCCGTGGCAGGCAATACAGGCGTTTTTCTCCAGCAGCGCTGTGGGCACGGCAGCTTTAGGGTTTGCGGCGGCAGGTTTTGCCGCCTTGCTGGCCCCGCCATCCGTTTCAATGCCATGCTGCGCACCTACAGATCGGTTTTGCTGGGCCAGATTGCCGTGGTTGTTACTGGCATGCTCAGGCAAGGCTGACCGCACCTTTGGCACCGGCCCGCAGTTGCTCATGCAGGCAGCGGCCTGCACATCGGGCTTGGCATTTTTGCTGAACTCATTGCCCGGCCACAGCGCGTGCTGCGCCGTCATGCCATTGCGGTTAGGCAGCTTTTGCTGCACCTCGGCAATGTTCTTGTCACTGAGTGTGAAGTTTTCAGGCACGACCCCGCCCAGGTTGAGCAGGTAGGCAGTGACGGCATACACCTCTTCAGTGGAGAGCGACTTGGGCGCATTCCACGGCATTGCACGGTTGATGTAATCCCACAAGGTGGAGACCGTGGCCACCTTCATCATGGTCGTGCGACCGGGAAAGGCCGGGTCCTTGAGCCGCGCGGCATGGCCGGTCTTGATGTCATCGGCCGTCGTGCCGCCCACCAGCGGACTGAAGACCTCATTGGACTCACCAAACACACCGTGACAGGAGGCGCATTTAGCCTCCCACACATCCATACCCTTTTGCACCGAACCAGAGCCTGCAGGCAGGCCTTTGAAATCTGGGCGCACATCAATATCCCAGGCCTGCACTTCCTGCGTGGTCGCATTGCGCCCCACACCCGGAAAGCGCTGATCCGGGGTCTTGGTCTGCGCGGCAGAGGTCATGGCAGCCGTGCTCATCACGGCCAGTGCCAGCACGGCCAGAGGTTTACGCAAGCTGAACATTGGCGACCTCCCCGTTAGCGCGTACCGCCCAAGACTGAATGGAGTTGTTGTGATAAATGGAGCGCGTGCCACGCACGGCGCGCAGTTGCTGCGATGTGGGCTGCACGTAGCCGGTGTCGTCCATGGCGCGGCTTTGAATAATGCATTCCTCGCCATTCCAGACCCAGTCCAGATTGAAGCGGGTCAGGCATTTGCTCATCACCGGCCCTTCCAGACGGGCTGTACGCCAGTTGCGGCCACCATCCACGCTCACATCCACACGCTTGACCTTGCCGCGCCCCGACCACGCCAAGCCAGTGATGTTGTAAAAACCCTTGTCCATCAGCATCTGCCCGCCGGACGGAGTGGTCACCACACTCTTGCACTCCTGAATACTGGAGTACTGGCGGTGCTGACCGTCAGGCATCAGATCCACATAGTGAATCGCCTCATCCTTGGTCGCATAAGGCATGTCGCCCACCTCGATGCGGCGCAGATATTTCACCCAGCTCACGCCCTGCACTCCTGGCACAACCAGACGCAGCGGGTAGCCCTGCTCGGGCCGCAGCATCTCGCCATTCTGGCCATAAGCCACCAGCACTTCCCCCGAGGTGATCAGCTCGATGGGGATGGTGCGCGTCATCGACGAGCCGTCTGCCCCTTCGGCCAGAATGAACTTGCCTTTTTTCAGATCCGCCCCAGCCATCTCCAGCAAAGTGATCAGCGGCACGCCCGTAAACTCACTGCAAGACAGCATGCCGTGCGTGTACTGCACTGTGGGCACGGCCACATTGCCCCATTCCATGCCCGTGTTGGCACCGCATTCGATGAAATGAAAGCGAGACACCGACGGCAGTCGCATGATCTCGTCCATGGTGAAGACCATGGAGTTCTTCACCAGACCGTTGATCATCAAACGGTGCTTGGAAGAATCAATGTCCCACCAGCCTTGATGGTGGCGCTCAAAGTGCAGACCACTGGGCGTGATGATGCCGAACAGCGACTGCAGCGGCGCAAACGATACCGATGCCTGCTTGGTCTGTGTCAGACCCGGGCTCTGGCGGCGCTGCACATTGGCTTCGTATTGGGAAGGCTTGCCATAGCCATCCGTCACCACCGCCTGGCCCAGCCCCTTGGTGTGGGCTGGCAGCTCCAGAATATTCGGGTCACCCTTTGCTTGCGCCTGAGCATGCATGGCAACCGTCCCAGCGGCTGCCGTCGCTGCGGCAAAAGCCCCGCGAATAAAGCTGCGGCGGCCCGCCTTGGCTTCGGCAAACACGGTACCAACATCCGCAGGGCGTACAAAGTTCTCGGGGGCCTTGCGCACCGCCCCTGTTATCTGCTCTTGCATAAGCTCCCTTTTTAATAGCTTCAAGCGCACATCGGATATGCGCTACAAGCTGTTTTCATTTGGAGCCTTTAAGAATCCAGGCAGCCAGCAGTCCTGCATCCGCATCACTGAGTACAGGCTGCGCTGGCATGGGTACAGGACCCCACTTGCCCGCGCCACCGGCCTTGATGCTCTTGGCGAGTTGTGCCTGCGCATCGGATTGCGCGGCATATTTTTTGGCCACATCCTGGAAGGCAGGGCCAACCAGCTTCTTGTCCACCGCATGGCAGGCCAGGCAGGCGTTCTTCTGCGCCAGTGCCTGATCGGCTGCAGCCACCGCCGGAGCGACCAGTCCCAACACCACCGTCAAACCACTCATCCAGGATGCAAGCCTCATCTCTTTGTCTCCTTATATTTATATATAAGCATGTTGTTATTTAAAGTATCTGACACAGGTCACGATTTGAAATCTGGCGCTAACCCTCGTTATTCAAATTTAGAACAACGACATCCACTCATCGCAATTCAGCGCTTCAGTACCGCTACACGCGCTGTCTTCATACGCTCATCCAGATAAGCACCGTAGAAGTCTGGGATGGAGCTACCAGCCAAGCGCTCGGCCACTTCTTTATTTCCCGCGCCATAAAAAAGCACAGTGGGTGCCACTTCAATCCCCAGCTGCTTGACCTGGCCGCCATGCGTGCTGACCTTGCCTTGCCAGTCAAGCAAAGGCTCACCGGACAAGAAATGAATCTGCGTGACAAACGCTCCCGCCTGTTGCAACGGTAGCAAGTGATGCTCTCGCACCACCTTGCAGAATGGGCAGCCATGCAAAGTTGCCATCACCACCAGCGGCTGTTTTTTGGCCAGTGCGACAGCCAGATCACGCTGCAGGCTCTGACTGCTGAGCAGCAATTGCTCAGAGGCATCAGGTGCCGCCAAGGCCGGCCCAGCGATGACCGCAAGACTTTGCAGCCAGAGCCTGCGTGTGCCGTGAAAAGCCTCAAGGCGTGGCATCACGGCTTTTCCTGCTCCATCAGCAAGAAGGTGTTGTAGGCGTTCATGCGATTGGCTTCCTTGAACAGGGGGTAGCCTGCAAATTTTGACCAGTCGGTTTTCTGGTAGGCCTCATCAAACGGGTCCAGATTGGCTGCAGCCTTGCCCATGGCATCACGCAGAAACCGCAAATAGTCACGCGTAAGCTGCATGTCTTGGCGCGGATTGTCTGAAGCCGGGCCATGACCGGGAACCATGATTTTGACGGGCAGCTTGAGCAGCTCATCCAGCGCTGCAATCCAGTGGCGACTGTCTGCCTGCCCCACATACGGAATGCGGTTACGAAACACCACATCGCCAATAAAAAGCACTCCGCTTTGCGGCAAAAAGACCGCAGTGTCCTCGGGCGTATGCGCAGGCCCCATGTGCTGCAGCACAAAGCCCACGCCGCCCACCGTCAACTGCGAGCTATCGGCAGTCAGCCACTGGCTGGCTGGCACCATGCGTGTGCTGTCGTTGACCCAAGGCGCTAAGTCTTTTCGCGAAGCATCCAATCGCAGGTGCGCGGTTTCAGAGTTGATGTATTCCCGTGCCTGCGCGTTGGCCACAATCTTTGCGCCCAGCGCCTCAAACACCTGCAGGCCGTAGATATGGTCGGCGTGATAGTGGGTCAGCAGCACATGGCTGATGGGCTTGCTGGTGACCGTTTTGATCTGCTTGACCAGCTCCTCCGCCAGGGCTGGTGAGCCCAGTGCATCAATCACCACCACGCTGTCATTCGTGATCACAAAACCCGCGTTAGAGATGAAGTTGCGATTGGCCGTGCTGCCCAGCGCCGATTCTCCCTGCACAAAGTACACATGGGCAGCGACCTTCTGCAGCCGCATCGCGGAGACATCGGCAAATGGCTGCGTCTTGCTATCAGGTGCGCTGGCGTCATGCGCCGCAGCAGCCCCCACCCATATCAGCGCTGTGCACACCGCAACGTTCACTGCACTTCTTACCCACCTTGAATCGGTCCTTGCCATATGCCCTTGCCTCGCTTGACGGCCAGTGCAGCGGCCCTGCGAGACCCGCACTAGCGCTTGCCCTATTTGTGAATGCTTTTGTCATCACTAATATAAGCAAGTGGCAATATTTAACAGACGGCATCTTCCCTGATGACCTCGAACCCACAGGAGACCCCTCATGAAGCGTCAACTTCTCGCCCTGAGCTTTGCGCTGTGCACCGCCATCGCGGCGGCGCAGGACATCAAGGTGGTCTACCACGTCAACACTGATGTGGAGACAGCCGCAGCCATCCTCAACAACATCAGCAATGAACTCAATGCCTCGCCCACCGACAAGATCGTGGTGGTCACGCATGGGCCGGGCGTAGACTTTTTGCTCAACGGCACCAAGGACAGCAAGGGCCGGGAATTCAGCGGTCAGGTCAGTGCTCTGGCCGGGCGCGGCGTGGAATTCAAGGTCTGCAACAACACGCTGCAGACGCGCAAAATTAACGCATCTAATCTATTGATGGAAACCTCGATCGTTCCCTCAGGTGTTGCCGAAGTCGCCCGCCTGCAGGCCAAAGAAGGCTTTGTCTACCTCAAGCCCTGAGAGACACACCCATGAAAAAAGGCGCTCTTGAGCGCCTTTGCTTTTTGTTTCAGCCGTCAATTCTGCTCAATCGCGATCTGCACGCAGATGGTTCGGCACATGTGCACGACCTTCTCATTGGCAATGAAGTAATAGATGCTGACCCCTTCACGCCTGCGGCCCAGAATGCCGGACTGGTAAAGCGTGTTCAGATGCTGGGACATGTTTGGCTGGGTAGTGTCGATAGCGGCCAGCAGTTCGGACACATTTTTCTCGCCATTGCACAGGGCGCTGATGATCTTCAGCCGCATGGGCGCAGCCATGGCCTTGAACAATTCAGCGGCGCTCTCGAAAACGCGGTCATCCTCAATCTCTGACGATTCCATGGAACACTCCTGAGCACGCTAGGCGCATGCAGCCTCCAACCCGGGGCTGTGTGCACTCATGCCATGGCTGCAGTTTATCGGATGGCCGTGTTTCATTGCATCCTTTGGCACTTCTTGTGCCATAGAACCACAGGCGGTGCATCCTATAAAGAGAACATGCAGCGCTTGTTGCAGCTCAAATATTTAGGGTTTTCTTTCTCAAACTCATATAAATCAAGCACAAGCAGCTATCAAAAAACTCAAACTGCTTTCCAGTCCAGCGCCCACGCACCGCTTTGCACGTTCTGCAGCCACAGGCAGCAGCTCAAGGTTTTAGCGTCTGTCACCTGCCCAGTGCGTACGCCGTCGATCAACTCGGCGGGCGTCATGCTGCAGACGTCAAGAAACTCGTCGGCATCCAGCTGCCGCTCACCTGCCGTCAGGCCTCGGGCAAAGAAGACGTGGATGACTTCGTCGGAATAGCCAATCGCCAGGTGCATGGGGCCGGCGTAAGCCCATTCGCGGGCGGTGTAGCCGGTTTCTTCCAGCAGCTCGCGCTGGGCGCAGAACAGAGGTTGCTCGCCCGCGTCTAGCTTGCCTGCGGGGAACTCCGTCATCACCCTGCCCACGGGGTAACGAAATTGGCGCTCCAGCAGCACGCGCCCGTCATCAAGCAGGCCAATCACCACTACAGCACCGGGGTGCACCACATACTCGCGCGTGGCTTCGCCGCCATGGGGCAGGCGCACGGTGTCGAGCCTTACCTGCAGAAAGCTGCCCTGATGCACAACCTCGCTTTTGATGGGATGCTCAATCAGATGCGCTTCTTTAAGGTGCGCTTCTTTGTCTTGCTGTGTCATTTCATGCCCGCGCTGTGGTGACAGCGTAAAAATAGTCTCGGCCCTAATCTTCGCAGAAGCCTGCTTCACTTTTTGCCACCCACACCATGACACTGACCACTGATCACGCCCCCGTCGAAATACAGCGCCAGCACTTTGGCCGCGTGACCGTGTTTCGCGGCGCAAAGGGCGGCAAGTACCCCGATGGCAATCAAATCATGATTGCTGGCAGCGAGACGCTGGCTGCGCTGGATACACCGCTCGTGGCCAACCATATCGGTGTGGAATTTGATGCCACCGAGCTGGTGGTAATGGGCCATGTGCACGAGGACCATATGGCTGGCCTGAACCGCATCCCTCAAGCCAAAGTCTTTGTGCACCAGGCCGACCTGCCCGCCGCGCAAAGCTGGGAAGGGCTGCTGGCCACCTTTGGCTGGGCCGACGGCGCACTGGCCGAGACCCTGCGCGCCAAGCTGGAGGCCGAGTTCTTCTACGCCCCCAGACCCGATGCCAAGGGATACGAAGATGGCGAAGCCTGGGAGCTGGGCGAGACGAGAATTAGTGCCATTCACATGCCAGGCCACACAGCGGGCCACACCGTACTGCTGATCGAGCCCGAAGGCGTGGCCTTTATTGGCGATATCGATCTGACAGGCTTTGGACCCTATTACGGCGATGCCTGCTCCAATTTAGCGGACTTTCGCCGCAGTCTGGCACGCCTGCCCGAGGTCGATGCCAAGGTATGGGTCACATCACACCACAAAGGCATCTACACCGATCGCCCAGCGTTTTTGCGTGACCTGCAGCGCTTTGCCGCTGCCATTGATACGCGTGAGCAACGTATTCTGGACTGGCTGGCGCAGCAGCCATTGACGCTTTCGCAGATGGTGGAAAAACGCCTGCTTTACCCGCTGGGCTTTGATGCGCCCTGGGTTCTGGGAGCCGAGGCGCGCAGCATCTCTCAACATCTGGATGAGCTGCTGGCGGCGGATCAAATCCAGAAAGAAAACAACGCGGCAGGTGAAGCCATCTACCTTCGGGCATAAAAAATCCGACTTCCAAAGAAGTCGGCAAACAGCTCATTGAATTGGGCAGCCGCTTCATCACGCCCCCACCAGGTCGGTGCGTGCAAGCGCTTCAATAAAGCACAGCGGCCACCATTAGCCTACAGACCCAATCACTTGGGCCTTTTGACTCAGGCTACTGCATCCATAGGCTTGCGCAGGAAGCCCTGGTTGCCGCCGTTGCGGTTGGGCGAGAAGCCGTTCTTGGCCAGCGTTTCGTCAGCCGTTTCATAGAACACGCCGATCTGCTTGATCTCACGGGCCTGCTGGGCGGTGGCAATGGGGCGGCCAAATTCACCGGCGATACGCACCAGCTGCTTGATCTGCTCAACCGTGCTCATCTTGCCAGTGCGTTGCTGGTTCCACAGCACGTCTTCAATACCGCAACGCACATGCAGGCCCAGAGCCATGCCAATCATGTTGATAGGCAGCACGTTCAGCACCGAGCTTTCCACCGTGATGATGGCGTTATCGGGGGCGGCGCGCAGCATATTGGCCAGGTTGTAGATGTTGGCCTGATCCATACCGCCGCTGATGGCAACCCAGTTCATTACCAGCGGGCCCTTGTAGACGCCGCGGCGAATCATGCGCTCGATGGTCTCGAAACTGTTGATGTTGTAGACCTGGAATGCGCTCTGGATGCCCTTTTCGGACAGGCGACGGATATGTTCTTCGATGAAGCTGGGGTTCGAAGGAACAATCATGTCCTTGTAGGTCTTGTGCAGATGGGGGAAGCCACGCGAGACGCCACGGAAGTCGTCTTCACCAGCATGCTCTGTCACGTTCATCTGCGTGGTGTTCACGGTCACGGTCACCTGGTCGGGCACGGGCGTCAGCTCGGCCAGCATGTGGCGGGTGTCATCCGACAGCCACTTGGCTGCGCCGTCCGGACCTTCTGGGGCAAAGCTGATGGAGCCGCCGACCTGAATAATCATTTCAGGCACGCGCTCACGCACACCGGCAATCAGTTCATTGAACTTGGACAGGCGCTTGCTGCCCTTGCCATCGTCTTCACGCACATGCAGGTGCAGCACAGTGGCGCCGGCTTCGTAGCAGTCCACAGCCTTCTGAATCTGCTCTTCCATGGTGATGGGGATGTCTTCAGGGAAGTCCGCA
Organism: Comamonas sp.; assembly: GCF_036643215.1. Lineage (GTDB taxonomy): Bacteria > Pseudomonadota > Gammaproteobacteria > Burkholderiales > Burkholderiaceae_C > Comamonas. The sequence goes on from NZ_JAVXSJ010000008.1 coordinate 134,471, forward strand.
GGAATCCAGCCCGGAGCATAGGGAGCTGCAGTGATGATCAGCGGTTGCTGGTTTTCAGGGTACAGGTGGCCGTCAAGAAAGTTCATGGTTGTTGTCTCCGGTTTGAGTGCGAGGGGATCAGGTTCGGGTCTCTGAGTGCCAGACCATTGCTGATTTGTGAAGCCAGTATCAAACGCAGTTTCCAAAGTCACTTTGCATTTCAAGACACACGCTTTCTCAATCGCGACAACACGGGGAAAGTGTGGGGGAAGGCTGATTTAGCCCATCGTCTGCTCATCAGGCAGGCCTGGAAAGGCCTCCGGTTCAGCACGCATTTCACTCTGAAAAAATTCGTTTTCAGGCACCGCACTCAAGAGCCGTTCAGCCCCTCTTTTTCGCCGCTCTGCATCGGGTAAGTGCGGGGGCATGCAGTCACCAAATGCGAAGTCACAGGCATGAAGCGTTAAGTGCGACTGGTGGCTGCAATCGATCATGAACTCGTGCATTCATACACCTCAGGCACAAGAAAAAAGGGCATGCCAGTCAACCACACGTGGCTCTCAGCCGCTTGACTTGCCACCTTTCACGATAGAGGCCAGCGCTCTCTCAAACTGCGCTGAGCATCAGGAATAAATACAGGAGACATCAATGACAACCGTTGCGACATTCAAGAAAGCCGGTGGCAGCGCCATCGCCCAGATCGAGATCAGCCAGTGCCATGAGCCTGCTTATGCCAAAGAGGCCAAGCAGACCCAGCCCACCTGCTCTTTCATCCTCGCCATCTAAGCGCAGCCACCTTTCAGGAGTTCAACATGCGAAACATTGCTCAAAACCTGCGTTCCTGCGCCGCCGTACTCTGCCTTGGCGTGGTCGCCACAACCGCAGCCCACGCACAGACCCAGCCCTGGCCCACCAAGCCCGTCCGCCTGGTCGTGCCTGCGCCCCCGGGCGGCATCACCGACGGTGTGGCCCGCTTGGTAGCAGACCATTTGCAGACCAATCTGGGCCAGCCCGTGGTCGTGGACAACAAGCCCGGTGGCTCTGCCGTGATTGCCGAACGCGCCGTGATGAATGCGCCCGCCGACTGGCACACGCTGATGATTGCGCCCTCAAGCGTCTGGACAGACTTTCCGCTGACCGTGAAGACGCCTTTTGATGTGCACAAGACCTTCACCTATGTCTCGGATGTCGCCTCCATGGTGCACATGCTGGTAGCCAACAACAACTTCCCACCCAACAAACTGCAGGAAGTACTGGACTACTCGCGCCAGAGCAAAGAGCCCATCAATATCGCCAATCTGAGCCCCGGCACCCGCTCTGACATGCTGGGCGAGTTGCTGAGCGAAAAAAGCGGCCGCAAGATCACCACCGTGCCTTACAAGGGCTCGGCCCCGGCCATCGTCGATCTGATTGGCAACCAGGTTCAGATGACGTTTGAAGTCGTGACCAATGCCGCTCCGCTGATCAAGGCGGGCAAGCTCAAGGCCCTGGGTGTGGTCTCGCCTAACCGCTCACGCCTTCTGCCTGATGTGCCCAGCTTTGCCGAGCAGAACATGCCCGACTTTGTGCTGCCTGATGCCAGCGTGGGCCTGTTCGTGCTGAGCAGCACGCCGGCCGCACTGACGCAAAAGGTTCGCCAGGAGATGGAAAAAATCACGCAATCGCCCAAGTTTCAAGCGCAGTTGAAGGCACAGGGTTTTGATGCGCCCCAGCCCAGCAGCATGCAGGAGCTGCAGCAGAAAATGCTGGCCACGGTGGAGCAGAACCGCAAAATTATGAGCAAGCTCAAAGTCGCCGGCAACTAAGGACTATAGGGGCAGCCGCGCGCCTTTTTCTGAGCGCGGCATTTTTGGTAGTGTGTTCAGCGGGCCCTTGTGGCCCGCTTTTTTATGCCGCGCCGCCAACGCCGCCGGTTGGCGACTTGGAGCGGCTGTCCTTGGCGCTGCAGCCAAACTGGCTCAGATACCAGCGCGAGAAACTGCTGGGAGCGGTAAAGCCGAGCAGCTCGGCCACTTCGGTCAGAGAGCGATTGGTCTCAAACACATAGCGCGCGGCCAGCTCTTTGCGGATATCGTTCATCAGCGACGAAAAACTTTGCTCTTTTTTCGTCAAACGGCGCTGAATGGTGCGCGGCACCACGCCCAGATGCTCGCTCACTTTTTCGATGCTGCAGCGACCGCTGGGCAGCAGCAGCACGATGGTGCGACGCACATCATCCAGCACCGCCTCATCATTGGCAGGTGCCGCCGTATCCAGCAGCTTTTGCGCATAGCGCGCCATGGCAGGGTCGGCAAATTCATTGCGAGTATCCAGATCGGACTTGGCGCAGATGATGCAGTTGAACTCCTGATTGAACTCCACACGCGGGCCAAAGACCAGGTGATGCATGCTCAAGTCCTTGGGTGCAGCATGCTCAAAGCACACCCTGCGCGGCTGCCAGTCGCGGCCAATCAGCTGGCGAATGGCCCGCACGATCACCCCTAGCGCCAACTCAACCCGCTGACGCGTGGGCTCATGGGCGCGGCCAGCCAGCAGCAGCTCACGAATCAGCACCGTATCGGCCTGCTCGTCCACCTCCAGCGTCATGGCGCCGTTCAGCAAGGTCAGGTGCCGCACCAGCAGGTTCAAGGAGTCACGCAGCGTCTCCTGATCCCGAATCAGCAGGCCCACCGGCCCCATGTTGGACAGCAGACGCGAGCGCGCCATGCACAGCGCAAAGCTTTCGTTGCCCGACTGCATGGCCGAGGCCTGCAGCAAGCGCCCCACTTTGTCGACGGGAATCATCAAATCCGGCTCATCAAGCACACCCGGACTCAGGCCCGCATCGAAAAGCATGCGCGTGCAGTTCAACCCCGAGGCAGTCGCCACTGCTTCGTAATTGGTCAGACAGGCTGCGCGGACAAGAGACGCCATGGGTTTCACTTAGTTGGCACTAATTGCAAAGCACCAGTCATCTAATGACAAGCGCTGTTATGAGGTAGTTTTCACACTGGGAAGCATCAATTCTATAAGGAGACTTCACAATGAAAACAGACGTTAGCGCCGCACCCGCCGTTATCCGTTCCAGCTCGTTGACGCGCACTCTGGAGGTCAACCCGCTGACCTGCTCCATTGGCGCAGAACTCTCCAACGTACACCTGGGTGCCGCCGCTGAAGATGAAGGCCTGATGACCGAGATTCGCCAGGCGCTGCTCAAGCACCGCGTGATCTTCTTCCGCGACCAGGACATCACCCGCGCCGAGCATGTGGCCTTTGCCCGCAAGTTTGGTGAACTGGAAGACCACCCCGTGGTCGGCAGCCACCCCGACCATCCCGGTCTGGTGCAGATCTACAAGACGCCCGACAGTCCCATCGACCGCAACGAAAATTCCTGGCACACCGATGCCACCTGGCGTGATCAGCCTCCTATGGGCTGCGTGCTGCGCTGCGTGGAATGCCCGCCCGTGGGTGGCGACACCATGTGGGTGAACATGGTGATGGCCTACGAGAACCTGCCAGACGAGATCAAGACCAAGATCGAGCACCTGCGTGCGCGCCACAGCATTGAAGCCAGCTTTGGCGCGGCCATGCCCATAGAAAAGCGTCTGGCGCTCAAGGCCAAGTTCCCCGATGCAGAGCACCCCGTGGTGCGCATTCACCCTGAAACGGGCGAGAAGATTCTGTTCGTCAACAGCAGCTTCACCACGCACTTCACCAACTACAACACGCCGTCCAACGTGCGCTTTGGTCTGGACAAGTCTCCCGGCTCCTCTCAGTTGCTGAACTACCTGACCAGCCAGGCCATGATTCCTGAATATCAGGTGCGCTTCAGCTGGAAGAAAAACAGCATGGCCTTCTGGGACAACCGCTCCACCCAGCACTACGCAGTCATGGACTACGCCCCTTGCCACCGCAAGATGGAACGCACCGCCATCATGGGCGGACCGACGGATTGAGAAGAAAAAGCGCCATGTCTATGAACCCCACCATTCTCATCATCCCCGGCCTGCGCGACCATGTGGAAGCGCACTGGCAGACCTATCTGGCCAAAGAGCTGCCCAACTGCGTGACTGTGCCGCCGCTGGAGCAGGACAAGCTCAGCTGCCAGGCTCGCCTGGATGCCATTGACCGCGCGCTTGACAGCATTGACGGCCCCGTCCTTATCGTCGCCCACAGCGCGGGCTGCATGATGGTTGCGCACTGGGCGCTGCGCCGCGCCCGCCCCATTCTGGGAGCCGTGCTGGCAGCCCCTGCCGATGTGGAAACCCAGATGCCCGACGGCTACCCCACCAAGGATGTGCTGGCTGACAACGGCTGGACGCCCATCCCGCGCCAGCGCCTGCCCTTTCCCACGCTGTTGGCCGCCAGCAGCAACGACCCGCTGACCCAGCTTGATCGCGCACGCCGCTTTGCCAATGACTGGGGCAGCCAGCTGGTGGAGCTGGGCCCGGTCGGCCACCTCAACCCGGCCTCGGGCCATGGCCACTGGCCTGAGGCCCAGCAGCTGATTCAGGATTTGCTGGCGCAGATTCAAGCGCAGCAGACCGAGCCGGCTGCGCAAGGCTGAAACATCAACCCTAAGATGCAGCACGTGCACCCACCAAAAACAAACCAAGGGTGCGCGTAGCTGGGGAACGAAAGCGCCCCACAGAAGGAGACAAAAAATGAAGGCAACAACACCCGCCTCGCCCGCTCTTGCACTGCGCCGCCGGGGCATGGCCGTGATGCTCGTGACAGCAAGTCTTGCGCTGCCCGCACAAGCACAGCAAGCCGCCGACTGGCCCAGCAAGCCCATACGCATCATCGTCACCGGCCCCGCAGGTGGCACGGCCGACATCCTCGCGCGACTGCTGGCCGAAGGTCTGCAACAAGACCTCAAGCAGCCCGTGATCGTGGAATCCAAGGCCGGTGCCTCGGGTGCTCTCGGCATCCATGAGCTCAAGGCCAGCGGCAAAAGCGGCTATACCTTTCTGGTGATTCAGGATGGTGCGCTGAGTGAAGCTCCGCTCGCCCAGAAAGTCAGCTATGACCCGTTCAAGGATCTGACACCACTGGCGCAGCTCACCCGCACAGGCCTAGTCATGGTGGCCAACAAGGACCTGCCTTTCCAGAATCTGCCGGAATTCATCAGCTACGCCCAGAAACAGCCCGACGGCGTGCCCTTTGCTTCCTATGCCACCGGTTTCAAGGCCCATACCTCGGGCATGCAGCTGGGTCAGCTAGCCAAGATCAATATGCGCCACGTGGGCTACAAGGGCTTCCCCCCCGCGCTGGTTGACCTGATGGGCGGCCATATACCGGTGATGTTTGATGGTGTCACCACCTCGCTGCCACTGATTCGCAGTGGCAAGATCAAGGCGCTGGCGACCATCTACCCCACGCGCCTGCAGGCCCTGCCCGACGTCCCCACCTTCAAGGAACTGGGCTACCCCCAGCTGTCCAAACCCGGCTGGTTTGCCCTGTGGTCCCACCCGCAGACCCCTGCCGCCATTCAGCAAAAAATGCGTGATGCGGCACTGGCTCATTTCAGCAAAGAGGCTGTGCTCAAACAGACTGCCAGCATCGGCATGGAGCCCGGCCTGCCCGTCACCACCGCAGAGATGATCGCCGACCTCAAGGATGCCAGCCAGAAGCAGGCTGCCTTGCTCAAGTCCATAGGCTACAAGCCCGAAAACTAAGACCCCTGCCGGCCATCACGCCCCAGCCCCTCTGATTTCAATCGCTGCCCTGCGCGCCCTAGCGGCAACCAGGCAGCCGCCCCACTGTATCCAGCTTTCCTGGCGTCCGTGTCTGCACGGATGCCGTTCACCTGTGTTTCTCGTCTGTTTGGTTTCACTCTTTTTTTACCGGTTCAAGGAGACATTAATGACTACTAAAAAAATGACTTTCGGCGCCATCGGCGCTCTGGCCTGCACATTGCTGCCATTTGTGCCGCTGGGCGCATCGGCCCAGTCCTCGGTACAGCTCTATGGCGTGGTGGATATGGGCGTTTCGTCCTATAAGGGCGATGGCGCGGGCTCGCGCCAAATGGTGACCTCCGGCGGCAATCAAGCCAGCCGCCTGGGTTTTAGAGGTCGTGAAGACCTGGGTAGCGGCTTGGTTGCCGGTTTCGATATGGAGTCGGGTATCAATGCCGACACAGGAACCGGTCAGCTGACCAACACCAACAACCAAGCCTCGGGCAATAGCGGTGGGGGTGGACTGACCTTCAACCGCAAATCCTTCGTCTATCTGCAAAGCAAGCAATGGGGTGAGCTGCGCCTGGGCCGCGACTACACGCCCGCGTTCTGGAACACGTTTCTCTTTGACCCCTTCCGCGTGGGCGTGGGTGCCAGCACCCATGTGCTGCACGGCACGACGGTCACAGGCTTTCGCGCATCCAACAGCGTTGGCTACTTTTCACCCGGCTGCTCGGGTCCAAGCTGCCAAGGATTTTTCTATCAAGGCATGGTCGCCTTCGGTGAGAACGGCGCAGGCCCTGACCGCCAGGACGGCAATCTTTATGGTCTGCGCGTAGGCTATGGCGGTGAGCAGTGGAATGCCGCCGCCGCAGTGACCACGACCCGCAGCCGCATCGCAGACGACTACACCTCGATGAATATTGCGGCCTCCTATCTGTGGAACGGTCATCGATTCATGGCTCTGGCGGCTGAAAACCGCACTGGCAACCGTCTTGCCGCGGTCGGCAACGCCAATCGCGTTCGTTACTGGCAGCTGGGCGCAGAGTGGAAGGTTGGCAATGGCTCCATTCCCATGAGCTTTATGCGCCTTACACGCAACGACGGCGCCAGCAGCTCTTCGCAAAAGTACGCCGTGGGCTATGTGCACAACCTGTCCAAGCGCACGGCCCTCTACGGCACTTACGCTTACGTCGACAATCGCGGCAGCATCAATCTCCCCGTGGCTTCCGGTGCAGTCAACGGCCCTATCCCCACGGCTGGCGGCAATGCCTCTGGCTTTGACATCGGCATGCGCCACAGCTTCTAAAACGCAATTTTGATAGCAGCCAGCGCAGGCTGGTTGCACGCTACGGCGCAAAAATAATCGAACCCATAAAAAAGACCCGGAACTCATATCCGGGCCTTTTTTCGTTGGCTTTTCGTAGGCTGTGTGGGGCTGCACACCCGCAGCACCCATCACATGACAGTGTCAGGCCGCTTGAGCCAAAGTCGCCCCTCGCGCTCCAGAACCTCGTACAGAGGAATCATCATTTGCGGCGATGCCGTGCACTGCCCGTTCTTGATGTTGAACTTGAGCCCATGCGCTGGGCAAGTCAGCACATGCGCGTCGCAGGCTCCGCTGGCCAAGGATGCGCCTGCGTGCGGGCAGCTGTTTTCCATGGCGTAGAACTCGCCTTCGACATTGAGCAGCAAGATCGTCTCGCCACCCGGTGCAAAGACCAGCTTGCGCCCACCTGGTGGCAAATCCTGCACAGCGCCAGCGGCCAGCAGCGGGGAATCAGACAAGAGATTGGTCTGCAGCACGGGCATGCTCCATGGCGCGCAGCAACTCAGCAGGCGGCACAGCCCCTGTCACTTGCAAGCGCTGGTTGAACACCAGGTGCGGCACGCCCCCTGCGTGACCCAGCTCGCTTTGGTAGCGCACCGCGTCAAAGCTGACAGAGTCCCAGTCCAGCGCAGCCGAATCAGCCAGCTGCTGCAACTCCACTGCTGAGCCAATATCCCGGCCCTGCACAAAGTAGGCGTCAAAGATGGATTCAACAAAGCCGATCATGGCCTCACCACCCAGCTGAGTCTGTGCGTAATTCACCAGCGCGCAGACCAGCCGCGTATTGGGGAAGATCTGAATCGCTGCATGGTTGATTTGCAGGCCTGCAGCGGCGGCAGAGGCGCGCACCTGCGCACGGCGGGCTTCCACCGCCTTGGGGCCACCGAGTCGCGCTTCATAAAAGGCCTGATAAGGCACGCCCTGCTCTGGAATATGGGGCAGCAAGGTGTCTGCATGCCACGCAATCGCAAGCTGCTGACCGGGGTACTTGTCCATCAGCGCTGCACGGGCGGCGAGCAGATTGCGCAGCCCAATCCAGCACCATGGGCAAATCAGGTCCAGCGAAAAATCAACCTGCAACGCAGGTGAGGCGGAAGAGTTGGGGCTTGGTGTCATGGCGAATCTTTTGACGAGATTTTGACGAAATAAGGCGTGAGGCGTGTTCGGTACGCGATCGCACAGGCACAGCCTCCGGCACATGCCCAAAGAAAAAACCTGGCGACAAAAGCGCAGGCTCACCCTGCACTCCTGCCCCAGGCTTGCTTTTACAGCGTGAAGATGGCCGAGCCGACGATCTTGCGACCTTCCAGGTCACGGTGCGCCTGCACTGCGTCTGCCAGTTCGTAGCGCTTGCTGATGTCCACCTTGATGCGGCCTTCGGCCACATGGCTGAACAGCTCGTTGGCCAGCTCTGCACGCTCCACGGGGTCGGCAATATAGTGTGCCGAAGCGGGACGGGTCAGGAACAGCGAGCCCTTGCCAGCCAGAATTTGCGGGTTGAACGGAGGGATAGAGCCAGAAGCCGTGCCCAGGCAAACCATCAAGCCACGTGTCTTCAAGCTGTTGAGCGAGCCTTCAAAGGTGTCCTTGCCCACGCTGTCGAAGACGGCATTCACGCCCACGCCATTCGTCAGCTCACGCACGCGCTTGGCCACGTCTTCATGGCTGTAGTTGATGGTGTGATCGCAGCCATGGGCCTTGGCCACTTCAGCCTTGGCATCGCTGGAGACCGTACCGATCACATTCAGGCCTTCGAGCTTGGCCCATTGCGACACCAGCAGGCCCACACCACCCGCTGCAGCGTGCAGCAAGATAGTGTCGCCCTTCTTGAAGTCCCAGATGCGGCGCATCAGATAAGCCGCTGTCAGTCCGCGCATGGTGATCGCTGCTGCGGTTTCAAAGCTGATGCTGTCTGGCAGGCGAATCAGAGGGGCGGCAGAAATCAGGCGCTCAGTTGCGTAGGCACCAAGAGTGTTTAGCGCGCCGGTGTAGGTCACGCGGTCGCCGACCTTGAAATCCGTCACACCGTCACCCACGGCGGTGATCGTGCCGCAGGCTTCGCTGCCCACGCCAGCAGGCAGGGGCGAAGGATACAGACCGGAGCGGAAATAAGTGTCGGCAAAGTTCAGCGCCACAGCGTCTTGCTTGAGACGGACCTGACCTGGACCAGGTTGACCGACTTCAATTTCCTCTTGGCGCAACACTTCGGGGCCGCCAACTTCGTGATAACGGATTACTTTAGCCATACAAACTCCAGTCAGATACCAAGCGACAGATGATGCAAAAACTGCCTCACCTCGAATAAAAATGAATACAAATCAATAACCTGCTGGCTATTCACCGGTAATTTTCTTATTCAAACTTCCAAGAATTTAGAGGAATTCGCTTTTCACGCATTTCCCGAGAACGCCGGCTTCTTGTCTTTACGCGACAGCAAGGGTAAACACTTAATCATTAAAAATTTACCAGATGTTTTCACTTTGACTGCAAGCTTAGCGCAAGCCTTAAGCACCATATTGCGCATCTGCGACTGCAACTGGGCTTATCCAAGCTCTAGAATCATTCCGTTTACGTAAACGTCAACTTAATAATCAGACTTAAGCTTTACGCTCACAGTCTGGGCATGAAGTCGAAGGAGGAGCGCTGCTGTCATGGCTCGCACCCTCCTGAAAAGCACAACAGAGGCCTGGCCCTGAACCCGCCACCGCATGGACAAACTTTCAAGGAAACCGAGACGATGACCTACACCGCCCCCATCAAAGACATGCTGTTCAACATGGAGCACCTGGCCCAGATCGAGCAAGTCGCTCAGCTCCCCGGCTTTGAAGATGCAGGACTGGAAACAGCTCAGGCGGTGCTGGAAGAATGCGCAAAGCTCTGCGAAACTGTTGTCGCCCCCTTGAATGTGGCAGGCGATCTGAATCCATCGTCGTTCAAGGACGGCAAAGTCACCACCACGCCCGGTTTTGCCGATGCCTTCAAGCAGTACGCAGAAGGCGGCTGGCAAGGCCTGCAGCATCCCACCGACTTTGGCGGTCAGGGCCTGCCCAAGACCATTGGCGCGGCCTGCATCGAAATGCTCAACAGCGCCAACCTGAGCTTTGCCCTGTGCCCGCTGCTGACCGATGGCGCGATTGAAGCTCTGCTGACGGCTGGCAGCGATGAGTTGAAGGCCACTTATCTGGAAAAGCTGGTGACCGGTGAGTGGACCGGCACCATGAACCTGACTGAGCCACAAGCGGGCTCCGATCTGGCGCTGGTGCGCACCAAGGCCGACCCGCAAGGCGACGGCAGCTACAAGGTGTTCGGCACCAAGATCTTCATTACCTACGGCGAACACGATATGGCGGACAACATCGTCCACCTGGTGCTGGCCCGTGTGGCCGGTGCGCCTGAAGGTGTCAAGGGCATCAGCCTCTTCGTCGTGCCCAAGTTTCTGGTCAACAAGGATGGCTCTCTGGGCGAGCGCAACGATGTGCACTGCGTCAGCATCGAGCACAAGATGGGCATCAAGGCTTCGCCCACGGCCGTTCTGCAGTTTGGCGACCACGGTGGTGCCGTCGGCTATCTGGTCGGCGAAGAAAACCGGGGCCTCGAATACATGTTCATCATGATGAACGCCGCCCGCTACGCCGTGGGCGTGCAAGGCATTGCCGTGGCCGATCGTGCCTACCAGCATGCCGTGGCCTATGCCAAAGAGCGCGTGCAAAGCCGCCCTGTGGATGGCTCCGTCAAGGCCAGCGCCACCATTATTCACCACCCCGATGTGCGCCGCATGCTCATGACCATGCGCGCCTTCACCGAAGGCTGCCGTGCCATGGCCACCACGGCCGCAGCGGCCTACGATGCCTCCCACCATCACCCCGACGCCGAGGTGCGTCAGGCCAATGCTGTCTTCTATGAATTCATGGTGCCTCTGGTCAAGGGCTACAGCACTGAAATGAGTCTGGAAGTGACCAGCCTTGGCGTGCAGGTGCACGGCGGCATGGGTTTTATCGAAGAAACCGGCGCTGCCCAGTACTACCGCGATGCCAAGATCCTGACTATCTACGAAGGCACAACAGCCATTCAGGCCAACGATCTGGTGGGCCGTAAAACCGCCCGTGACGGCGGCGAAACCGCCAAAGCCATCGCCGCCCAGATCGAAAAGACCGAGGCCGAACTCAATGCCAGCGACAGTGCCGTGGCCCAAACGGTTGCCAAGCATCTGGCACAAGCCCGCCAGGCCTTTGTACAGGTGGTGGAATTCATCGCCGCACAAGCCAAGACGAACCCCAACGCCGTGTACGCAGGCAGCGTGCCCTATCTCATGCTGACCGGCAATCTGGTGGCAGGCTGGCAGCTGGGCCGTTCGGCTCTGGTGGCAGAGCAGCAACTAAAAAACGGCCAGGACGCGTCATTCATGCAGGCCAAGCTGGCCACTGCGCAGTTCTATGCAGAGCACATCCTGACCCGCGTGCCCGGCCAGGCCGATGCCGTGGTCAACGGCGCCGCTAGCGTGATGGCACTGCCCATGGATATGTTCTGACCCACTTCAGCAAGAACGCTTGAAGCACATTGAGTGCTTCAAAAAAGAGCTGCTAGCGCCCTTTCCATAAGCGCTAGCAGCTCTTTTTATTGCTTAGTTCCGGCGTTGTTGCATAAATCAGTCTGCGCGAGCCGCTAGGCTCGCCGCATGAGCAA
>NZ_JAVXSJ010000009.1:0-143704 GCF_036643215.1 Comamonas sp.
CTATCCGCGAAGGTGGTCGTACTGTTGGCGCCGGTGTGGTTGCCAAGATCATTGCATAATAGATTTGTAGGGGTATAGCTCAATTGGCAGAGCGTCGGTCTCCAAAACCGAAGGTTGTAGGTTCGATTCCTACTGCCCCTGCCACCTCTTAATGGTGGAATCAACGAGAGCCCGCCTTTGGCGGGCTTTTGTGTCTTGAAATTGCACAAGTTTTGTGCATTTGAAACGAAATATGGCCACTACTCAGGTTGAAACAGTCAGCTCCATTGCTGACAAAGCAAAAATTGCCGCAGTTGCGGCTTTAGTTGTTGCTTCTATTGCTGGCTTTTATCTGCTGAGCAAGCAAGGTGCACTGGTGCAATGGTCGGCCTTGATCGTTGGTCTGGTGTTGTCTGCATTCGTTTTTCTGATCTCTGAGCCAGGTAAGCGCTTCATCGGCTTCGCCCGTGATGCTTGGCGTGAAGTGAAGAAGGTCGTCTGGCCAACCCGCAAAGAAACGATGCAAATGACTTTGTATGTCTTTGCCTTTGTAGTGGTGATGGCCTTGTTCTTGTGGTTCACCGATAAGACGCTTGAATGGGTCTTGTACGACCTGATTTTGGGCTGGAGGAAGTAATGGCTGATACTGTCGAAACAGATGTGAATGGTGGGGCAGCGGCATCCGCCAATCCCGATCTTCGCTGGTATATCGTCCATGCCTATTCAGGTATGGAGAAGGCTGTCGAGCGTAATATTACCGAGCGCATTGCGCGTTCGGGCATGCAGTCCAAGTTTGGCCGCATTCTGGTGCCTTCTGAAGAAGTGGTGGAAATGCGTAATGGCGTGCGCCGCACTACAGATCGCCGATTGTTCCCAGGCTATGTATTTGTCGAGATGGTCATGGAAGATGACACTTGGCACTTGGTCAAGCACACCAGCAAGGTGACTGGCTTTGTGGGTGGTGCCAAGAATCGTCCTGCGCCCATCTCTGAAGAAGAAATCCGCAAGATCGTCGACCAGATGCAGGAAGGTACTGAAAAGCCGCGTCACAAGGTCGAGTTCATGGTTGGTGAATTGATTCGCGTCAAGGAAGGTCCGTTCGCAGACTTCAATGGCTCGGTTGAAGAAGTCAACTACGAGAAGAATCGTTTGCGCGTATCGGTCACCATCTTTGGCCGAGCAACTCCTGTGGAATTGGAATTCTCTCAAGTTGAGAAAACTTGAGATTCGCAATAGAATCTAGGGCTTCGCGTTTTTTGACTCGACGCGAAGCTTTTTTATAGAGTCAGAAACCTCGGGGAGCTGCTTGCACAGGTTGCAAGTGGCGTTATACCCGTAAGGAGCTCAACATGGCGAAAAAAATCGTCGGCTTCATCAAGCTGCAAGTGCCAGCTGGTAAGGCCAACCCTTCCCCTCCCATCGGTCCTGCGCTGGGTCAGCGTGGCCTCAACATCATGGAATTCTGCAAGGCGTTCAACGCCCAGACCCAAGGTGTCGAGCCAGGTCTGCCTTTGCCTGTGGTGATCACGGCTTTTGCTGATAAGAGCTTCACGTTCATCATCAAGACGCCTCCCGCAACTGTTCTGATCAAGAAGGCTATCAAGCTGGACAAGGGTTCTTCGAATCCTCTGAAGAACAAGGTCGGCAAGATCACACGTGCTCAGCTGGAAGAAATTGCTAACACCAAGCTGAAGGACATGAACGCCGCTGACGTCGACGCTGCTGTGCGTACGCTGGCTGGCTCTGCCCGTTCGATGGGCGTGATTGTGGAGGGCGTGTAAATGGCCAAGTTGACCAAGAAGCAAAAAGCTCTCCAGGGCAAGGTTGATTCCAACAAGCTGTACGCTTTCGCTGACGCTGTGGCGCTGGTGAAGGAAGCTGCAACTGCCAAGTTCGATGAATCCATCGACGTGGCTGTGCAACTGGGCGTGGATGCTAAGAAGTCGGACCAAGTGGTTCGCGGCGCTGTTGTGCTGCCTCACGGTACTGGTAAGACTGCTCGCGTGGCTGTGTTCGCACAAGGCGCCAAGGCTGAAGAAGCCAAGGCTGCTGGCGCTGACGTGGTCGGTATGGACGACCTGGCCGCTATGGTCAAGGCCGGTGACATGCCCTTCGACGTGGTGATCGCTGCTCCTGACGCGATGCGCGTTGTGGGTCAGCTGGGTCAGATCCTGGGCCCACGTGGCCTGATGCCTAACCCCAAGGTTGGCACTGTGACTCCTGACGTCGCTACGGCTGTGAAGAACGCCAAGGCTGGTCAAGTGCAGTTCCGCGTGGACAAGGCCGGTATCATTCACGGCACCATCGGCCGTCGCTCGTTCGACTCCGACAAGCTGCAGGGTAACCTGGCTGCTCTGATCGATGCCCTGAACAAGGCTAAGCCTGCTACCAGCAAGGGTCAGTACCTGCGCAAGGTGGCAGTGTCGTCGACTATGGGTGTGGGCGTTCGCGTCGATACACAATCCATCTCGGCGTAATTGCTAGAAATCGTCAGATGAGCCTAGCTCATCTGGTGTGGTGGGCTGCGAGAGTTGTTGCTCTTGCAGGTCATCCAAGACCGTTGGTGTGATTGGATCACTTAATCACGAAGGCCAACGCAGATGGCGATCCCGCTGCAGATGGAATTCTTTCCTAAACAGTTGGTCGCTGCAACAAGAGCGCGCATGAGGGACTTGTCCTGAGTGTGCATTTAAGGAGTAGACCTTGAGTCTTAATCGCAGTGAGAAAGAAGCGGTCATCAATGAAGTGACCAGCCTCGCCGCTAAAGCTCAAACGCTTGTGATCGCGGAATACCGTGGCATCACGGTCGCCGACATGACCAAACTGCGTGCTGATGCTCGCAGCAAGGGTGTGAGCCTGAGCGTGTTGAAGAACACCCTGGCCCGCCGTGCTGTCGCCGGTAGCGCGTTTGACGTGGTGGCTGACCAGATGACTGGTCCTCTGATCTATGGCTTCTCTGAAGACGCAGTGGCTGCCGCTAAGGTGGTGGCCGACTTCGCGAAGACCAACGACAAGTTGGTGATTCGCGGTGGCGCTTTCGGTGGCAAAGCCCTGGACGTGGACGGTGTGAAGCAACTGGCTAGCATTCCTTCCAAGGAAGTTCTGCTGGCACAAGTGTGCGGCTTGCTTATGTCCCCCATGTCGCGTACAGCCGTTGTGCTGGGCGCTCTGGCGGCAAAGAAGAGCGAAGGCTCTGCCGAAGTGGCAGCCGAAACAGCCGAAGCCTAAGCGCTCGGCAAGTAACCAACAAATTTTAGGAAATCAAAATGGCATTCGATAAAGACGCATTCTTGACCGCCCTGGACAGCATGACTGTTCTGGAACTGAACGACCTGGTCAAGGCTATTGAAGAGAAGTTTGGCGTGTCCGCCGCTGCTATGGCTGCTCCCGCTGCTGGCGGCGCTGCTGGCGGCGCTGCTGCTGCTGAAGAAAAGACTGAGTTCAACGTCATGCTGCTGGAAGCTGGCGCGAACAAGGTTTCCGTGATTAAGGCTGTGCGTGAAATCACTGGCCTGGGTCTGAAGGAAGCTAAGGATCTGGTTGACGGCGCTCCTAAGGCTGTCAAGGAAGCTGTTGCCAAGGCTGACGCTGAAGCTGCTGTGAAGAAGCTGATCGAAGCCGGTGCTAAGGCTGAACTGAAGTAATTCAGTAAAATCAAGGGCTGGAGACTCTTAAAAGGGTCTCCAGCCTTTGGCGCTTGTGGAACGCGCTGAAAGAACACACCAGAAAGCAGGTTTCTTTGGGAGTCTGCTTTTTAGTGTCTTCTGACAATCCGACAGCAGAAGATGCCTTGGTTCGGGCGGTGTGCAACGCATCGCCGTCAGCCATGGTTGGTAGTGGCCAACCGCCAAGCCCGCAGGGTGATCCCCTGTGGGGCAGTCGTCGCAGACCCAGGACTCATGTCTTTGCCCGGAGATCTCATGGCCTATTCTTACACCGAACGCAAGCGAATTCGCAAAAGCTTCGGGAGCCGCGATAGCGTGCTCGAAGTGCCTTATCTGCTGCAGATGCAAAAAGATGCCTATACAGCATTCCTGCAGGCAGATGTAGCCCCCAAAAAACGCACCATTGATGGCCTGCAAGCGGCCTTCAATTCCGCTTTCCCTATCGTCTCTCACAATGGTTTTGTGGAGATGAAGTTTGTCGAGTACAACCTCGCCAAACCCGCTTTCGACGTTCGTGAATGTCAGACCCGTGGTCTGACCTTTGCTTCCGCTGTGCGCGCCAAGGTTCAGCTGATCATTTATGACCGTGAGTCTTCGACATCACAGTCCAAGGTGGTCAAGGAAGTGAAGGAACAAGAGGTCTACATGGGCGAAGTGCCCCTGATGACCGAAAAGGGTTCGTTCATCATCAACGGTACTGAGCGCGTGATCGTGTCTCAGCTGCACCGTTCGCCTGGCGTGTTCTTTGAACACGACAAGGGCAAGACCCATAGCTCGGGCAAGCTGCTGTTCTCGGCACGCATCATCCCTTACCGCGGCTCCTGGTTGGACTTCGAGTTCGATCCCAAGGACTTGCTGTACTTCCGTGTTGACCGTCGTCGCAAGATGCCTGTCTCCATTCTGCTCAAGGCTATTGGCCTGACACCTGAAACCATCCTGGCGACGTTCTTCGTGAACGACAACTTCCGCCTGATGGACAGCGGTGCGCAGATGGAATTTGTGGCTGATCGTCTGAAGGGCGAAGTCGCTCGTTTCGACATCACCGACAAGGCTGGCAAGGTTGTCGTCGCTAAGGACAAGCGCATCACTGCGCGTCACACTCGCGAACTGGAGCAATCTGGCACCAAGTTCGTCAGCGTGCCTGAGGACTTCCTGCTGGGCCGCGTGCTGGCCAAGAACATCGTTGATCCTGACACTGGCGAAATCATTGCCAAGGCCAACGAAGAGTTGACCGAAGCGCTGCTCAAGAAGCTGCGCAGCGCTGGTGTGCAAGATGTTCAGTGCATCTACACCAACGAACTGGACCAAGGCGCTTACATCTCGCAGACTCTGCGTACCGATGAAACCGTGGACGAGTTCGCTGCCCGCGTTGCCATCTACCGCATGATGCGCCCCGGCGAGCCGCCAACCGAAGATGCAGTGCAGGCTCTGTTCCAGCGCCTGTTCTACAACGCTGACACGTACGACCTGTCGCGCGTGGGCCGCATGAAGTTCAACGCCAAGATTGGCCGCGAAGGCGCGACCGGTCCCATGGTGCTGTCCAACGAAGACATCCTGGCTGTGGTCAAGATTCTGGTGGACCTGCGCAATGGCCGCGGCGAAGTCGATGACATCGACCACCTGGGCAACCGCCGCGTGCGTTGCGTGGGCGAACTGGCCGAAAACCAGTACCGCACTGGTCTGGCGCGTATCGAAAAGGCTGTGAAGGAACGTCTGGGTCAGGCTGAGCAAGAGCCCCTGATGCCTCACGACCTGATCAACTCCAAGCCCATCTCGGCTGCTCTGAAGGAGTTCTTCGGTGCGTCGCAGCTGTCGCAGTTCATGGACCAGACCAACCCTCTGGCAGAAATCACGCACAAGCGTCGTGTTTCCGCTCTGGGCCCAGGCGGTCTGACTCGCGAACGTGCAGGCTTTGAAGTGCGTGACGTGCACGTGACCCACTACGGTCGCGTTTGCCCTATCGAAACGCCTGAAGGTCCAAACATTGGTCTGATCAACTCGCTGGCTCTGTACGCCCGCCTGAACGAGTACGGTTTCATTGAAACCCCGTACCGTCGCGTGGTGGATGGCAAGGTCACGATGGACATCGACTACCTGTCGGCCATCGAAGAAGGCAAGTACGTGATCGCCCAGGCGAATGCCGAGCTGGATGCCGCTGGCAATCTGGTGGGTGATCTGGTGTCGGCCCGTGAAAAGGGTGACTCCACACTGGTGTCGGCCGAACGCGTTCAGTACATGGACGTGTCGCCTGCGCAGATCGTGTCGGTGGCTGCTTCGCTGATTCCTTTCCTGGAACACGATGACGCGAACCGTGCCTTGATGGGCGCCAACATGTCGCGTCAGGCCGTGCCTGTGCTGCGCCCTGAAAAGCCCATGGTCGGTACCGGTATCGAGCGCGTTGCTGCGGTTGACTCCGGCACTGTGGTGACGGCCAAGCGTGGCGGTATCGTTGACTACGTCGACGCGACCCGTATCGTGATCCGTGTGAACGACGACGAAGCCGTTGCTGGCGAAGTTGGCGTGGACATCTACAACCTGATCAAGTATCAGCGTTCCAACCAGAACACCAACATTCACCAGCGTCCTATCGTCAGCCGTGGCGATAAGCTGGCCAAGGGTGATGTGCTGGCTGACGGCGCTTCGACCGATCTGGGTGAAATCGCTATCGGCCAGAACATGCTGATCGCGTTCATGCCCTGGAACGGCTACAACTACGAAGACTCGGTGATGATCAACGAGCGCATCGTGGCTGACGATCGCTATACCTCGATCCACATCGAAGAACTCGTTGTGATGGCTCGCGACACCAAGCTGGGTGCCGAAGAAATCACACGCGACATTCCCAACCTGTCCGAGCAGCAACTGAACCGCATGGACGAGTCGGGCATTATCTACGTGGGTGCAGAAGTGCAACCCGGCGATGTGCTGGTGGGCAAGGTCACTCCTAAGGGTGAAACCACGCTGACGCCTGAAGAGAAGCTGCTGCGCGCCATCTTCGGCGAGAAGGCTTCCGACGTGAAGGACACTTCTTTGCGTGTGGATCAGGGCTCTTCGGGCACCGTGATCGACGTGCAAGTGTTCACGCGTGAAGGCATCCAGCGCGACAAGCGTGCTCAGCAAATTATTGATGATGAGCTCAAGCGCTTCCGTCTGGACCTGAACGACCAGCTACGTATTGTTGAGGCTGATGCTTTTGACCGTATCGAGAAGCTGCTGACTGGCCGCGTGGCCAACGGCGGTCCTCAGAAACTGTCCAAGGGTGCCAAGATCGACAAGGCGTATCTGGACGGCGTGGAGAAGTTCCACTGGTTCGATATTCGTCCTGCAGAAGACGATGTGGCCGCTCAGCTGGAGTCCATCAAGAACTCCATCGAGCAGCAGCGTCACACGTTTGATCTGGCGTTCGAAGAAAAGCGCAAGAAGCTCACGCAAGGCGATGAGTTGCCAGCTGGCGTGCTGAAGATGGTCAAGGTGTACCTGGCCGTCAAGCGTCGTCTGCAGCCTGGTGACAAGATGGCCGGTCGTCACGGTAACAAGGGTGTGGTCTCCAAGATCACTCCCGTGGAAGACATGCCTTTCCTGGCTGATGGCTCCACTGCCGACATCGTGCTGAACCCGCTGGGCGTGCCTTCGCGTATGAACATCGGTCAGGTGCTGGAAGTGCACTTGGGCTGGGCCGGCAAGGGTCTGGGCCAGCGCATCGGTGACATGCTGCAAAAGGAAGCCCGTGCTGCTGAAGTGCGCGCCTTCCTGGAAGAGATCTACAACCGCAGCGGTCGCAAGGAAGAGCTGTCTCACCTCGACGACGGCGAAGTCATGTCCATGGCCAAGGAATTGACCACTGGCGTGCCTTTCGCAACCCCTGTGTTTGATGGTGCTTCTGAAGCCGAAATCAAGGACATGCTGCAACTGGCCTATCCTGAGGACGTCGCAAAGGCCAAGGGCCTGACCGAACCCCGCACTCAGGCCTACCTGTATGACGGCCGTACTGGCGAGCGCTTTGAGCGTCCGACCACCATCGGCTACATGCACTACCTGAAGCTGCACCACTTGGTCGACGACAAGATGCACGCCCGCTCCACAGGTCCTTACTCGCTGGTTACGCAGCAACCTCTGGGCGGTAAAGCTCAGTTCGGTGGCCAGCGTTTCGGTGAAATGGAAGTGTGGGCGCTGGAAGCTTACGGCGCCGCATATGTGCTGCAGGAAATGCTGACTGTGAAGTCCGATGACGTGGTGGGTCGTACCAAGGTGTACGAGTCCATCGTCAAGGGCGAGCACTCGATCGAAGCGGGCATGCCCGAATCGTTCAACGTGCTGGTCAAGGAAATCCGCTCTCTGGGCTTGGATATCGAGCTCGAGCGTTCTTAACGCCTATTAAACAGAGAGCTGCAACCGCTTGAAAACAAAGGATTTGCGCTTGGTTCTTTCCTCAAACCAAGGCAAATCCAGCGGTGGCTGCAATGATTTTTGACGAAAAGGGAAAGAGTTACATGAAATCGCTACTCGACCTGTTCAAGCAATTTACGCCTGACGACCATTTTGATGCGATCAAAATTGGTCTGGCTTCTCCCGAAAAGATCCGTTCGTGGTCTTTTGGTGAAGTGAAGAAGCCTGAAACGATTAACTACCGTACCTTCAAGCCTGAGCGTGATGGTCTGTTTTGCGCCAAGATCTTTGGCCCAATCAAGGACTACGAATGCCTGTGCGGTAAGTACAAGCGCCTGAAGCACCGCGGTGTGATCTGTGAGAAGTGCGGCGTTGAAGTCACACAGACCAAGGTTCGCCGTGAACGCATGGGTCACATCGACCTGGCTGCGCCTTGCGCTCACATCTGGTTCCTGAAGTCCCTGCCTTCGCGCCTGGGCCTGGTTCTGGACATGACGCTGCGTGACATCGAGCGCGTGCTGTACTTTGAAGCCTACGTGGTGACCGACCCCGGCATGACTCCGCTGAAGAAGTTCAGCATCATGACCGAGGACGACTACGACGCTAAGCAGATCGAATACGGCTACGACGAATTCACCGCCAAGATGGGCGCTGAAGGCATCAAGGACCTGCTGGAAGGCATCGATATCGACATCGAAATCGAACGCCTGCGCAACGACTTGACCGGCTCTGAAGTCAAGGTCAAGAAGAATGCAAAGCGCCTGAAGCTGCTGGAAGCGTTTAAGAAGTCTGGTATCAAGCCCGGCTGGATGGTGATGGAAGTGCTGCCTGTGCTGCCTCCCGATCTGCGTCCTCTGGTGCCTCTGGACGGCGGTCGCTTTGCGACTTCCGACCTGAACGACCTGTACCGCCGCGTTATTAACCGTAACTCGCGTCTGCGCCGCCTGCTGGAGCTGAAGGCTCCGGAAATCATTGCTCGCAATGAAAAGCGCATGTTGCAAGAAGCGGTTGACTCGCTGCTGGACAACGGTCGTCGCGGTAAGGCTATGACGGGCGCCAACAAGCGTGCCCTGAAGTCCCTGGCCGACATGATCAAGGGTAAGAGCGGTCGTTTCCGTCAGAACTTGCTGGGCAAGCGCGTGGACTACTCCGGTCGTTCCGTGATTACCGTGGGTCCTTACCTCAAGCTGCACCAGTGCGGTCTGCCCAAGCTGATGGCGCTGGAGCTGTTCAAGCCCTTCATCTTTGCGCAGCTCGAGCAGCGCGGCATTGCCACGACCATCAAGGCTGCCAAGAAGGAAGTGGAAGCCGGTACGCCCGTGGTGTGGGACATCCTTGAAGAAGTCATCAAGGAACACCCCATCATGCTCAACCGTGCGCCTACGCTGCACCGTCTGGGTATCCAGGCGTTTGAGCCCATCCTGATCGAAGGCAAGGCCCTGCAACTGCACCCGCTGGTTTGCGCTGCGTTCAACGCCGACTTCGACGGTGACCAGATGGCTGTTCACGTGCCTTTGTCTGTGGAAGCACAGATGGAAGCCCGCGTTCTGATGCTGGCCTCGAACAACGTGCTGTTCCCCGCTTCGGGCGAACCCTCCATCGTTCCTTCTCAGGACGTGGTGCTGGGTCTGTATCACGCCACGCGTGAAAAGATCAACGGCAAGGGCGAAGGCATGGTGTTTGCCGACCTGATGGAGCTGCAACGCGCTCTGGACGCCGGTGAGACCGAACTGCACGCCAAGATCAGCGTTCGCTTGACCGAGTGGAGCAAGAACAAGGAATCGGGCGAATTCGAGCCCGTGACCTCGCTCGTGGAAACCACTGTGGGTCGTGCTCTGATGTCTGAAATCCTGCCCAAGGGCCTGGCTTTCAGCAACATGAACAAGGCGCTGAAGAAGAAGGAAATCTCCAAGCTGATCAATGCCTCCTTCCGCAAGTGCGGTCTGAAGGCAACGGTTGTGTTTGCGGACAAGCTGCTGCAAAACGGTTTCCGTCTGTCCACCCACGCTGGTATCTCGATCTCCATCGATGACATGCTGGTGCCTCCACAAAAGGCCGACATCCTGGCACGCGCCGAAGGCGAAGTGAAGGAAATCGAACAGCAGTACGTTTCGGGTCTGGTGACCTCCGGTGAGCGCTACAACAAGGTTGTGGACATCTGGGGCAAGGCCGGTGACGACGTGTCCAAGGTGATGATGGACCAGCTGAAGGTTGAAAAGACCACTGACCGTCACGGCAACGTGGTGGACCAGGAATCGTTCAACGCCATTTACATGATGGCTGACTCCGGCGCCCGAGGCTCCGCAGCTCAGATTCGTCAGCTGGCCGGTATGCGTGGTCTGATGGCCAAGCCTGATGGCTCGATTATTGAGACGCCTATTACCGCGAACTTCCGCGAAGGCCTCAACGTGCTGCAGTACTTCATCTCCACCCACGGTGCTCGTAAGGGTCTGGCGGATACGGCGTTGAAGACAGCGAACTCGGGTTACCTGACTCGTCGTCTGGTGGACGTGACGCAAGACTTGGTCGTGAACGAACAAGACTGCGGTACCTCCAACGGTTACCTGATGCGCGCCATCGTCGAAGGCGGTGAAGTGATCGAGTCCCTGCGCGACCGCGTGCTGGGCCGTACCACTGCTGAAGAAGTGCTGCATCCAGAAAACCGTTCCGTGCTGCTGCCTGCTGGCACCTTGCTGGACGAAGACCTGCTGGAAGAGCTGGAAACCCATGGCGTGGACGAGATCAAGGTGCGTACCGCTTTGACCTGCGAAACCCGCTTTGGTCTGTGCGCAACCTGCTACGGTCGTGACTTGGGTCGCGGCGGCATGATCAACCTCGGCGAAGCCGTGGGTGTGATTGCTGCTCAGTCCATCGGTGAACCCGGTACACAGCTGACCATGCGTACGTTCCACATTGGTGGTGCGGCTTCGCGTGCGGCTATCGCTTCGAGCGTGGAAGCCAAGTCCAATGGTTCCATCGGCTTCAACAGCACGATGCGCTATGTGTCCAACACCAAGGGCGAGCTGGTGGTGATTTCCCGTTCCGGCGAAATCGTGATCAGCGAAAACGGCCGTGAGCGTGAGCGTCACAAAGTGCCTTATGGCGCCATCCTGACGATCAAGCCTGATGAAGCCATCAAGGCTGGCAAGATCCTGGCTAACTGGGATCCTCTGACTCGACCCATCATTACGGAATACGCCGGTCGCGTGAATTTCGAAAATGTGGAAGAAGGTCTGACGGTTGCCAAGCAGGTCGACGAAGTGACCGGTCTGTCCACTCTGGTGGTGATCGATCCCAAGCGCCGCGGCTCTGCCAAGGTGGTTCGTCCTCAGGTCAAGCTGATCGACGCCAACAACCAGGAAGTCAAGATCCCCGGTACCGATCACTCGGTGACGATTGGCTTCCAGGTTGGCGCGCTGATTCAAGTGCGTGACGGCCAGGAAGTGGGCCCAGGCGAAGTGCTGGCCCGTATCCCTGTTGAAGGTCAGAAGACCCGAGACATTACCGGTGGTCTGCCACGTGTGGCCGAGCTGTTCGAAGCCCGTACGCCTAAGGACAAGGGTACTCTGGCCGAGATGACCGGTACCGTGTCGTTCGGTAAGGAAACCAAGGGCAAGATCCGCCTGCAGATCACTGATCTGGAAGGCAAGGTCTCTGAAGAGCTGGTGCCTAAGGAACGCAACATTCTGGTCCACGAAGGCCAGGTGGTGAACAAGGGCGAATCGATTGTGGACGGCCCAGCCGACCCACAAGACATCCTGCGTTTGCTGGGTATCGAAGAACTGGCTCGTTACATCGTTGACGAAGTGCAGGACGTGTACCGCTTGCAGGGCGTGAAGATTAACGACAAGCACATCGAGGTGATCGTTCGCCAGATGCTGCGTCGCGTGATCATCGAGAACTCTGGCGATACCACCTACATCCAGGGTGAACAGGTCGAGCGTTCCGAGGTGCTCAACACCAACGAAGCCATGCAACGCGAAGGCAAGATCCCTGCTACGTACTCCAACGTGCTGCTGGGTATTACCAAGGCGTCGCTGTCGACCGACTCGTTCATCTCTGCGGCTTCCTTCCAGGAAACCACACGTGTTCTGACCGAAGCTGCCATCATGGGCAAGCGCGACGAACTGCGTGGTCTGAAGGAAAACGTGATCGTGGGTCGTCTGATTCCTGCCGGTACCGGTCTGGCTTACCACCAGGCTCGCAAGGCCAAGGACGAAATGGACGACGCCGAGCGCCGCGCCATTGCCGAGGCTGAAGAAGCTGAGCTGGCCGGTGTTCTGTCCGACGACGCTGAAGTTGCTCCTGCGGGCAACGCATCGGCTGAGTAAGCAAAGCCCTGATCTGAAGCTGACAACGGCTTCAGATCACTGCTGATGCACCGCGCTCCCGCTCTGCCTTGTGCAGACGGGAGCGTTTTTCATTGATTCAAAATTTTCAGGCCTGCATTTCATGACTTCCACGCCGTCCAAACCCAAGAACGCCAGCCAAGGTGCTGCCACGCCCAATGCGCCTGCCCTGTGGCAACAGCTGGATGCGGTGGCCAAGGCCCTGCACGGCATTCTGGGTGGCCAGTCCAGCAAGACCGTGCTGGCACAGGTGCCGCAGCGTTTGCGTCCGGGTGTGCAGGCTTTGCTGTTTCAGGTGCTGCGCAATCTGGGCCGTGCCCAGGCGCTGCAAAAACAGCTGGTGTCGCGTGCGCCCGCACCCAAGGTCAGCGCTTTGCTGAGCACGGCTCTGGCACTGGCATGGGATGAAGCCCATGCGCCTTACCCGCCGTTCACGCTGGTCAATCAGGCCGTTGAAGCCGCCAAGAACGGTGCCGCCCGTGCGCAATCTGGCTTTATCAACGCCTGCTTGCGCCGTTTCTTGCGTGAGCGCGATGAACTGGTCTCGGTCACGGAAAACGATCCGGTTGCGGTGTGGAACCATCCCGCCTGGTGGATTGCACGCCTCAAGAAAGACCATCCTCAGGATTGGCAGGCCATTCTGGCGGCCAATAACGATCAGCCGCCCATGACCTTGCGTGTGAATACGCAAAAATGCACTCCAGCGCAATACCAGTCAGCGCTGGAAGCTATGAATTTGAAGGCGAAGGCCGTTGCTGAATCAGGCCTTCAGCTGGAGCATGCCGCTCCCGTGCAAGAGCTGCCGCACTTTGAAGAAGGCTGGGCCTCGGTACAAGACGGTGCAGCCCAAGCTGCTGCGCCTTTGCTGCTGAACGGACTGGCATTGCCCGAAGGCCGCCCCCTGCGTGTGCTGGACGCCTGTGCCGCCCCCGGTGGCAAGACCGCTCACCTGCTGGAGCACGCCGCGCCCGGCAGCATTGAGGTGACAGCGCTGGAAATTGACCCCGAGCGCGCCCGCCGTATTGGCGAGACGCTGGCTCGTCTGGGTCTGCAAGCCAAGGTGGTGGTGGCCGATGCCTCTAAGCCTCAAGACTGGCTTGAGTCGCAATGCGGTGGCCTGCCTTTTGATGCCATTTTGCTGGATGCGCCATGCACGGCCTCGGGCATTGTTCGCCGCCAGCCCGATGTGCGCTGGTTGCGCCGCGAAAGCGATGTGGCCCAGCTCGCCGCCATCCAGTCCAAGCTGCTCGATACGCTGTGGCCGCTGCTGCAGCCAGGCGGTCGCATGGTCTATTGCACCTGCTCCGTTTTCAAGTCCGAAGGCGATGTGCAGATGCAAGCGTTTCTTACACGCAACACTACTGTGACCAGCTTGCCTGCTCCGGGGCATTTATTGCCCGGTAATTCGGCAAAAGACGGCTCTGTGTCTGACAATCCCTTAGGTGACCACGACGGCTTTTTTTACGCTCTGCTGGAAAAATCGCGCTAACGCTGCGGCGAGGGCTGTGCGCTGTATGGTCTGGGTCTGTCTTACAGCGCTGCTGCTGTGGGGCAGCCTGTCACAGGCACATGCAGATACCGTGGTTCCGGACATCAGCTCCATGCAGGTCACCCGCACTGATGAAGGCGTCTTCCTCTCTGCCACCTTGCAATTCGAGCTGCCCGGTCAAGTGGAAGATGCTCTGCGTCAGGGCATCCCCATGTATTTTGTTGCTGATGCGCAGGTGCAGCGTGAGCGCTGGTACTGGTCTGATCAGCAGCTGGGCGTGGCAACGCGGTACTTCCGCCTCACGCACCAGCCGCTCACACGCCGCTGGCGCCTGCATATCTCCAATACGGCCTTTACCAGCTCCGGAACGGGGCTGGCGCTGGGGCAGACTTATGAACAACTGGAAGACGCTGTGGCTGCCATTCAGCGCATTAATCGCTGGAAGATTCTGGAGCCTGGGCAGCTCAGCTCGACCTCTGGAGTTTCCGTGCAACTGCGCTTTCGAGTCGATCTCTCTTCGCTGCCCAGACCCTTGCAGATAGGCGCTCTGGGCCGCTCGGGCTGGAATTTGCAGCTCTCTCGCACCCAGGCTCTGGAGGCTGCGCCCTGATGGCCGAGTTTCAGCATCTGGATGCGGAAAGCCGCACGGCAACTGCAGGGCGCTGGTCACGCACCACGCGCTGGGCCGTGGGGACGGGCGTGGTCCTGATGGTGGTGGTCGGCGTTTTGCTGCTGTTCTTGCTGACCATGGCGACCAACAACCGCCTGGCTTATGAGCGCAATTACAACTGGCTGTTTGCCGCCAATGTGGTGGCTGCAGGTCTGCTGCTGCTGGTGCTGCTGTGGGGCGGCCTGCGGCTGGCGCTGCGGCTCAAGCGCGGGCGCTTTGGCAGCCGGTTGCTGCTCAAGCTGGCAGGCATCTTCATGCTGGTGGGCTTGCTGCCGGGTTTGCTTATTTATGTGGTGTCTTACCAGTTTGTCTCGCGCTCCATTGAGAGCTGGTTTGATGTCAAGGTTGAAGGTGCACTGTCTGCGGGCGTGAGCCTGGCCAGCTCAACGCTGGATACGGTGGCCAACGATATGGCCAACAACACCCGCACTGCGGGCATGCAGCTGTCCCAGACTTCGGATGCAGGCGCAGCTTTGATGCTGGAACGCATTCGTGACCAGATTGGTGCGACGGATGTGGTGCTTTGGAATGCATCGGGTAAAGCCATTGCCAGCGCCGGTCAATCGCAATTCAGTTTGGCACCCGATCGCCCCACTCCCCAGCAGCTACGCATCTTGCGTGAACAAGGCGGTCAGCGTGCCGTTGCCAGCATCGAAGGGCTGGATGACGCAGGGGATGCGCCCGCCGAAAAAACCGCTATCAATGCCAAGGTGCGCACGCTGGCGCTGGTCCCCAGCTCCACGGTAAATCTGCTGGAAGAGGCTCGTTATCTGCAGGCCATGATCCCGCTGCCAGAGGCACTGGTCATCAATGCACTGGCCGTACAAGACGCTAATCGCGAGTATCAGGAGCGAGCGCTTGCTCGCGCTGGATTGCAGCGCATGTATATCGGCACGCTTACGCTGGCGCTGTTTTTGGCCGTGTTTGGCGCGGTGGTGCTGGCGGTGGTGCTGGGTAATCAACTGGCCAAGCCGTTGCTGCTGCTGGCGCAGGGCATGCGTGATGTGGCGCGCGGTGATTTGCGACCCAAACCAGCGCTGCAAACCGGAGATGAAATTGGTGGGCTAACGCGCTCTTTTGCTGTCATGACGCAGCAGCTGGCCGATGCCCGTTCTGATGCCAACCGCAACTTGCTCCAGCTCGATGCTGCACGCAGCAATCTGCAGACCATTCTGGATAACCTCACATCGGGCGTCATCGTGCTCGATAAAAACTGGCGTATTGTGCTCAGCAATCCGGGTGCCACACGCATTCTGCGAGCGCCTATGGCGGTGTTTCAGGGCAAGCGCCTGCGCGATGTTTCTGGTCTGCAAGACTTTGCCCGCGTGGTGCAGGAGCAGTTCGATATCTTTCTTGGCGATGTCTCTGGCGAGCAGGGCCGTGACCGCTGGCAGCAGGTCTATGAGCTTGATGGCGGCAGCGGCAATGGCGATGTGGTGCACAACACCACAAGCCTCGTCATGCGTGGTGCAGAGCTGCCCGATGACCAGCGCCTGCTGGTGTTTGACGATATTTCAGAAATTGTCTCGGCCCAGCGTGCACAGGCATGGGGCGAAGTGGCCCGCCGCGTCGCCCATGAAATCAAGAATCCGCTGACCCCAATTCAGCTGTCTGCCGAGCGCATGGCCATGAAGCTGACTGACAAGCTCCAGCCCACAGAGCAGGCACTGCTGGCCAAGTCCGTCAAAACCATCGTCGATCAGGTTGCCGCCATGAAGCGGCTGGTCGATGAGTTCCGCGAATACGCGCGACTGCCCGCCGCCAACTTGCAGCCGCTAGACCTGAATGCACTGGTTGCAGATGTTTTGCAGCTCTACGGTGAAGAGAATGCGACGGTGCGTGTGGACGTGTCGCTGGACGAAACCTGCCCTTTGATTCAAGGCGACAGCCAGCAATTGCGCCAAGTCATCCACAATCTTTTGCAAAATGCACAAGATGCGACTGCGCAGAGAGCCCAGGAAACAGGGCAGACTCCGGGCTCCGTCACAATCGAAACCCGCTGGAACGATGCGGCTCAGCGCGTGCGCCTGAGCATCAGCGACAGTGGCACGGGTTTTGCACCTAATATTTTGCAAAGAGCTTTCGAGCCCTACGTCACAACCAAGACTCGCGGAACGGGTCTTGGCTTGGCTGTCGTCAAGAAAATTGCAGATGAACACGGCGCAAGAGTAGACCTGGGTAATCGAGAGGAAGACGGGGTAGTTCAAGGCGCGCGAGTGTCGCTATCATTTGTACCCAACGATCGCACAGAGGCGGACGCTTGATTGCGCCTCTGGACAATGCACAGCAATAGGCTTTAGACACATGGCAAACATACTGGTGGTCGACGACGAACTGGGGATCCGGGATTTGTTGTCGGAAATCCTCAACGACGAAGGTCATAGTGTGGACGTGGCAGAAAACGCCACGCAGGCACGCGTATCCAGAGCAACCCATAACTACGACCTGGTCCTGCTCGACATCTGGATGCCCGATACGGACGGCGTTACTCTGCTTAAAGAGTGGGCGACCGCAGGCCAGCTCACCATGCCCGTCATCATGATGAGTGGCCACGCCACCATTGAAACGGCGGTCGAGGCAACACGCATCGGAGCACTCTCCTTCCTCGAAAAGCCCATCACCATGCAAAAGCTGCTCAAGGCAGTGGAGCAGGGTCTGGCCCGCAGCACAGCAAGCCAGAATGCGGAGGCCGCGTCTTCAAGCAGCAACGGCGCAGTACCTTCAGCCACCGCAAGCATTACCGCACAGGCCGCTGAAGACAACTTGCCCAACTCTCACCAAGGCTTTGACCTGGACCGCCCGCTGCGCGAGGCACGTGATGGTTTTGAAAAGGCCTACTTTGAATTTCACCTGGCGCGCGAAGGTGGCTCCATGACGCGTGTGGCCGAGAAAACAGGTCTTGAGCGTACCCACCTCTATCGCAAACTGCGACAGCTGGGTGTGGACCTCGGTCGCAACCGCCGAGGATAATTTTCAAAAAAATCGCGAGTTTCGATTTGAGGCTGAAAAGTATGCCTATAATCGTGGCTTCAGTACTCAAGGGTGCTGAAAAAAGGCCCGGTAGCTCAGTCGGTAGAGCAGAGGATTGAAAATCCTTGTGTCGGCGGTTCGATTCCGTCCCAGGCCACCAAATTCAAAGCCTCAGTACTGTAAAGTTCTGAGGCTTTTCTGCATCTCAGGCCGGATTTTTCTGCACAAGCGGTGTGATGAGCTGGGTGCACCTGCCCGGGTCGGAATTGAGACCGAAAAATATGCCTATAATCATGGCTTCAGCGAACACATGCGCTGAATAGAAAAAGGCCCGGTAGCTCAGTCGGTAGAGCAGAGGATTGAAAATCCTTGTGTCGGCGGTTCGATTCCGTCCCAGGCCACCAGATTTAAAGCCCCAGATCAGCAATGGTCTGGGGCTTTTCTCATGGCGCGTGCGCTTGTTCTCGATAAGTCACTAGCGCGCTTCGAGTAAGAGCGATATTCAAAAATCAGAGCGCTTATCGCATACGGATAGGCGTATTTTTAGGATATTCGCTGTGTACTCAAGAGCTGACAGGTGCGAGCAGCTTTTCTTTTGATAGCGAATCAGTGACGCCTCCCATCAGTCGGCAGCCGTTAAGCTTGCAGCTTCATCGGCACAGACAAGCACAGGAGCGTGTGTGGCAGCACAGCAGCAATCAATAGCGCCAAGTCACTGGCAGCCGGGCCTGATCGCCCTGCACGGCAATCAAACCGAGGCGCTGGCTGACACGGTCATGGCCTGGCTGGCTGCCCACCCGCTGCAGGCGCTAGAGCCCGAAATCGTGCTGGTGCAGAGCAACGGCATGGCCGAGTGGTTCAAGATGCGCATGGCCGAAGAGCAAGGCGTGTGCGCAGCCGCGCAGGTGGAACTGCCCGCGCGTTTTGTGTGGCGTAGCTACCGGCAGATTCTGGGCAAGCACGAGGTGCCCCGTGAATCGCCGCTGGACAAGACGCCCATGATCTGGCGGCTGATGCGCCTGCTGCCGCTGTGTCTGGAAGAGGCTGAATTCACCCCCATTGCCAATTTTCTGCGCCCTGGTGAGCCGCAGCGTCTGCTGCAGTTGGCCGAAAAACTGGCCGACTTGTTTGACCAGTACCAGATCTACCGCGCTGACTGGCTGGCCGCCTGGGAGCAAGGAGACAACGTACTGCGCACCCCTGGTCGCCCCGATGTACCGGTGCCCGAAGGGCAGTTGTGGCAGCCCTTGCTGTGGCGCAAGGTGCTGGCCGAGCTGAATGACACAGAGCGCGCAGCCACCCGCCCCGCCTTGCTGGCACGCATTCTGGCTGCGCTGCAAAGCGGCCAGCCGCCGGTGACGCCGCTGGCGCGCCGCGTGGTGGTGTTTGGTATGAGTCAGATGCCGCTGTCGCTGATGCAATTTTTGAGCGGCATTGCCCAACACAGTCAGGTGCTGATTGCCGTGCCCAACCCCTGCCGTTTTCACTGGGCCGATGCGATCGATGGGCGTGAGCTGCTGCGTCAGCAGCGTCGCCGCCATGTCAACAAAGGTGGGCAGGACCTGGCGCAGATTCCACTTGAAGCCATGCACGCCCACGCCCACCCGCTGCTGGCTGCCTGGGGCCGCCAGAGCCGCGATTACGTGCGCCAGCTGGATGCCTTCGACACCACCAGCGACACCGCTGTGCAATGGAACTGGCCGCGCGTGGATGTGTATGACGAGGCCGATGCCAGCGATCTGGCGGATGCGCCGCTGCTGGTGCAGGTGCAGCAGCGCATTCGTGACCTGGTCCCCATGTCGGAGCATCCGCCATTGCAGATTGCGGCAGACGACCAGTCCATCGTCTTCCACCAGACCCATGGCCTGGTGCGCGAGCTGGAAGTACTGCACGACCAGTTGCTGCACTGGCTGGCTCAGCCTGCAGCGCCGGGTCAGGCGGCGCTGGCACCGCGCGAAGTCGTGGTGATGCTGCCAGCCATTGAAGAGGCAGCACCCGCTATCCGCGCTGTGTTTGGCCAGTATGGCCGTCACGATGCGCGTCATATCCCCTTCGATATTGCCGACGTGGGTGCGCGCGCCAGCAGCCCGCTGGTGACGGCGCTGCAATGGCTGCTGAAGCTGCCGCAGCAGCGCTGCCGCTTGAGCGAGCTGTGTGACTTGCTGGACGTACCCGCCGTGGCGGCGCGGGTGGGGCTGGACGCCAATGATTTGCCCCAGCTCACGCACTGGATGGCAGGTGCGGGCATTCGCTGGGGGCTCAACCATGCACAGCGTGCGCAGCTGGGTCTGGCCGCTTGTGGAGACCCGAACAGCGCCTGGTTTGGTTTGCGCCGCATGCTGCTGGGCTACGCCAGCGGCCCGGCGGTGGGCGTCGACGGCGAGGCCGGCGTGCAGACCTTTGCGGGCATGGAGCCGTATGACGAAGTGGGTGGCCTGACGGCCGATTTGGCGGGCTCACTGGCCAGCTTGCTGGCGCGCATGCTGCAGTGGTGGCAAGCGGCGGGCGTTGCCGCAGCGCCGGATGTGTGGGCGCAGCGCTTTCGTGCGCTGCTGGACGATTTTTTTGTGGCGCAGACCGATGAAGACCAGGCGCTGGTGTCCGCACTGGATGCGGCTCTGGTCAGCTGGCAGAGCGCCTGCGAGCAAGCCGGGTTTGATGCCGATATTCCGCTGGAAGTGGCGCAAGAAGCCTGGCTGCAAGCGCTGTCTGAGCCAGCGCTCAACCAGCGTTTTCGTGCCGGTGGTGTGACCTTTTGCACGCTGATGCCCATGCGCGCTATTCCGTTTGAGGTGGTCTGCTTGCTGGGCATGAACGACGGGGACTACCCGCGCCGTGCCACGCGCGTGGACTTTGACCTGATGGCGCAACCGGGCCAGCAACGCCCCGGCGACCGCGCGCGCCGCGATGATGACCGCCAGCTGATGCTGGATGCGTTGCTCTCCGCGCGCTGCAGGCTCTACATCAGCTGGGCGGGCCGCCATGTGCGCGACAACAGCGTGCAGCCGCCTTCGGTGCTGGTCTCGCAGCTGCGCGACTATCTGGCGCAGGGCTGGCAAGGCGAGGGTGGTGGCAGCCTGCTCGCCCAGCGCACGCAGCAGCACCCGCTGCAGCCCTTCAGTCGTCGTTATTTTGAGCAAGCCTCGGGTCTCTCGACCTTCGCTCGCGAATGGTATGGAGCCTATGCGCAGAGCGAAGTGCAGGCCGTGCCCGCCGTGCCTGCGTTCGAGCCCGATCCCGAAGTACCGTTGACGCTGGCGCGCCTGACCGATTTTTTGCGCAACCCTGCACGCAGCTTTTTGCGCAATCGCCTGTTGGTGCGCTTTGAGCAAGAAGACGAAGTGGTGGACGACGACGAGCTGTTCACCGTCGACGGGCTGACTGCATACGGCCTGATTCAGCAATTGCAGCAAGGCGTGCGCACGCAGCTGGCCCAAAGCACGCAGGTCGATGTGAGCGCGCAAGTGCACAGCCAGGTGCAGCGCCTGGCCCGTGCAGGCGCGCTGCCGTTGGCTGGGCTGGGTGTGCGTGAGGCCGAGGCCTTGCAGGCGCAGACCACGCCCTCGCTGCTGGCCTGGCAGGCGCAAATGCAACAGTGGCCGCAGGCCGCACCGCGCCAGCGTTTGCGGCTGGAGCAAGGCGGACTGTTGCTGGATGACTGGATCGATGGCCTGCAAGAGCGGGGCGAGGATGCGGCAGGCGATCAGGGCGACCGCTTTGCCCGCTGCTGGCTGGCGCTGGAACCACGTACTTTGCTCAACCGCAAGGGCGAGTTGCAGGCCGCCAAGCTTCTGCCCGTGTATGTGCGCAGCCTGGCGCTGTCCGCCACCGGTCAAGACACGCTGATGGGCGTGGTGGCACGCGACACCATTGTCTGGGTGCAGCCGCTGGAGGCCGAAGAAGCCCGCACCCGCTTGCTGGCGCTGATGGCCTTGTGGCTGGAGGGGCAGAACGCCCCACTGCCACTGCCTTTGAAAAGCGCGATGGCGGCAGGCAAGGATGACTTGCTGGCCGCCACGCAAGCCTATGAAGGCGGCTACATGGTGACGGGTGAACGCGAAGACCCCAGCTGGGCGCGCTGCTACCAGGGCTGGGAAGCGCTGACGGAGGATTTGCGCTTCCATGGGCTGGCCAAGGCTGTTTATGGCCCTCTGCATGACTGGCTGGCCAGTCAAGTGCAAACCGAGGCCCTGCCTGCCGTCACTACGACCGAACACGAAGGAGAGCAGGCATGAGCGCCCATCAATCGAGCGGCCATGTGCTGCAACCGTTGCACTTCCCGCTTTGGGGCTCGCGCTTGATCGAGGCGAGTGCGGGCACGGGCAAGACCTGGACCATTGCAGCGCTCTACTTGCGGTTGGTGCTGGGTCATGGTGAAGCAGAAGGCTTTACCCGACCGCTGATGCCGCCCGATATTCTGGTCATGACCTTCACGCGCGCCGCCACGCGTGAGCTGTCAGACCGTATTCGTGCCCGCTTGATTGAGGCCGTGCAGTGTTTTCGTGGCGAGGCCGAACCGGCTGTGCACGATAGCTTCTTGCGTAACCTGCGCGATGCCTACCCCGAAGGCAAGGCGCGCGACACCGCCGCATGGCGACTCGACATGGCTGCGCAGTGCATGGACGATGCAGCCATTCACACCATCGACGCCTGGTGCCAGCGCATGCTGCGCGAACACGCTTTTGACAGCGGCAACCTGTTTGATGAAGCGCTGGAGGCCGATGAAAGTCAGCGCCAGACCGAGGCCGCGCAGGACTACTGGCGCCAGCAGTGCTACCCGCTGTCTGGCGAGGTGCTGGAAGCTGCGCTGAACGTCTGGCCCGACGTGCACGCGCTGGTCAAAGACATGCAGGCGCTGCTGCGCGAAACCGTGCCAGCTGCTGCAGGTGCGGGCTCACTGGCTGACTGCATTGAGCAGGCGCAAGCACAGCGGACGCAGACGTTGCAAGGCTTAGCCGATGGCTGGGTGGGCAAGGCAGAGCGCCTGCTGCACTGGGTGGAAGCAGAGATGGATGGCCGCGGTGCGCTGTGGGACAAGCGCAAGCTGCAAGCGCGTTACTACACAGACTGGTTCGCCCGCATTACCGCGTGGGCACAAGACCCGCTGAACCAGCCGTTGGAGTTGAGCGATTCCGCCCGCAAGCGCCTGTGCCCCGAAGGCATGGCCGAGGCCTTCAAAGGCTCGACCATGGACTTGCTGCTGCCCACCGAATTTGCGGAGCTGGCGCAGTTGCTGCAAGCGCTGGATTCCTTGCCTGCCACCAGCGTGACGCTGCGCCTGCATGCAGCAGTCCATGTGCAGCAACGCCTGCTGTGGCTCAAGCGCCAGGCCGGTACCTTTGGCTTTGCCGACATGCTGCAGCGGCTGGATGCCGCGCTGGCAGGCGACAACGGCCCGGCCTTGCGCGCCAGCATTCTGGCCCAGTATCCGGTGGCATTGATTGACGAATTTCAAGACACTTCGCCGCTGCAATACCGCTTGTTTGATCAGATTTATCAGACGGCAGACAACAGCCAGGAAAGCGCCTTGCTGCTGATTGGTGACCCCAAGCAATCCATCTATGGTTTTCGCGGTGCGGACATTTACAGCTACCTGCAGGCCCGCACGGCGACCGAAGGCCGGCACTATGTTCTGGACACCAACTTCCGCTCTACACAGGCGCTGGTCGATGCCGTCAACCAGTGGTTTGTGCAGGCCGAAGAGCGGGATGGCGAAGGTGCCTTCATGTTCTGCGCCGGGCAGAGCAATCCGCTGCCGTTCGAGCCCGTCAAAGCCAATGGCCGCAAAGAGCGGCTGATGCAAGGCAGCCAGCCCATGGCCGCGTTGACGGTGGCGTGGGATGAAGGCGCCGAGGAACCCAGAGCCGCACTCAGCAACGACGACATCCGCCGCCGTGGGGCGGAGTTTTGCGCCAGCCAGATCGTGCAGTGGCTGATGGACGAAGGCACGGGCTTTGCCGAAGACGGTCAGCCGCTGCAGCCCATGCGCCCGGCCGATATTGCCGTGCTGGTGCGCACCGGCAAAGAAGCTGCCGCCATGCGCCGCGCACTGGCCAGGCGCAATGTGGCGTCGGTCTATCTGTCCGATC
The DNA here is from genome assembly GCF_036643215.1 of Comamonas sp. GTDB lineage: Bacteria > Pseudomonadota > Gammaproteobacteria > Burkholderiales > Burkholderiaceae_C > Comamonas. The sequence continues at coordinate 23,598 of NZ_JAVXSJ010000009.1, forward strand.
AGGATTCGGTGTTTGCCAGCGACGAAGCGCAGGACTTGTTGCTGTGGTTGCGTGCCGTGGCCACGCCGCTGGACGGCCTGGCCGCCCGCGCTGGTCTTGCAACGCCAATGATGGGCTTGTCGTTTGATGAGCTGGCATGGCTCGCCAGCGATGACGAAGCTTTTGATGCGCGCAGCGAGCAGTTGAAAGAGCTGCACAGCCTCTGGCTGCGGCTGGGTGTGCTGGCCATGCTGCGCCAGACGCTGTACCGGTTTGAATTGCCCGCGCGCTGGCTGCAGGGCATGGGCGGCGAGCGCCGCCTGACCAACTACCTGCACCTGGCCGAGCTGCTGCAAAGCGCCAGCGCCCAGCTGGAGGGAGAGCAAGCGCTGATCCGCTGGCTGGCCACGCAGATCGAAACGCCGGGCGCAACGGGCGATGCGCAAATTGTGAGGCTTGAATCGGACGCCGATCTGGTCAAGGTCGTCACCGTGCACAAGAGCAAGGGACTGGAATATCCGGTGGTCTGCCTGCCGTTTGGGGGCAGCTTTCGACCTGTGGATGGTAAGGCGGCTTACCTGTCGCTGCCCGTGCTGGTGGACGGCGCTCCAGCGCGTGACCTGGTGCTGGACTACGACAGCGCGCAGCTGGCGCAGGCCGACAAGGAGCGCCTGCGGGAAGACCTGCGCCTGCTGTATGTGGCGCTGACCCGCCCGCGCCATGCGCTGTGGATGGGGCTGGCGCCCATGAAGCGCGGTAGCAGCAAGAGTTGTGTGAACGAACAGGGCGCAGCGGGCTACCTGCTTGCGGGTGGTGCTTCACAATCCATCGCAGGCTGGCGGGCCAGCGTGCAGCAGTTAAGCGACAGCTGCCCGCACATTGCGGTGGTCGATTTGCCAGCCGATCTGCCCGTGCCCACCCGCTATGTGCCCGCGCAGGCATTACCTGCATTGGTCGATGCCCCTTTGTACGACGCACAGTTTGACCGCCGCTGGGGCATTGGCAGCTTTTCGTCGCTGACGCGCGCCATGGCTGCGCCCAGCTTGCCGGTGTTGCCCGTGGCCGCACAAAACCCGGCCGAAGATGAGCGCGCCTTGCAGGCCGATAACGCAGGCGACGGTGCGCTGGATTTGAGCGCCATCACAGCTATGCCTTTGACCGCTGGAGCCCGCAGCGATGCAGCCGTGTGGCACCGTTTTATGCGTGGCCCCGTGGTGGGCAATTTTCTGCACGACCAGATGGAATGGCTGGCGGGCGAAGACTTTGCACTGCAAGCCGAGGAGGACCCCGAGGCCAGCGAACCCTTGGCCGCGCGCCTGCTGCGCCGCTGCGAACGAGCGGGCCGCAAAGAGCAGGCGGCAGACACTTTGCAGTGGCTGCGCGCTGCGGTGCACCAGCCTCTGGCGCCCATTGGCGTATCGCTAGCCGAACTGGGGCAGGGCGACGCCTTGCTGCCCGAGATGGAGTTTTGGCTGCCCGCGCAGCGCCTGTCTGCCCAGCGCATTGATGCCCTGTGCCGCCAGTACATCTTGCCGGGCCAGCCGCGCCCCACCTTGCCTGAGCGTGAGCTGCACGGCATGCTGATGGGCTTTGCCGACCTGGTCTTCAGCCACGGTGGGCGCTACTGGGTACTGGATTACAAAACTAACCACCTGGGCAACGACGGTGCGGCCTATGCGCCCGACGCACTGGCCCGCGCCATGCTGGAGCACCGCTACGACGTGCAGGCCGCGCTCTATTTGCTGGCGCTGCACCGCCTGCTGCAAAGCCGTTTGGGTGATGGCTACGACCCCGCCCAGCAGCTGGGCGGCGCGCTCTATTTTTTCATGCGTGGGCTGGATGGCGAAGCCGCCGGCATGCATGTGCTGGCACCGCCGCTGGCGCTGCTCGACGGCCTGAACGCGTTGCTCAGTGACGAGGCCCAACACCCCGAGGAGGTGCAGCCATGAAGGGCCGCCGCAAAGCCGATCTGCAAACGCTGGACTTGTTTGCAACCGCCACACCTATCACTGGATTTACGACCGCCCCCGAAGACGGCGACACGATCACCCTGACGACCGCCGGACTGCTGGCTGCGCTTGAGCGCTTGGCCGATGCCGGCCTGCTGCGCCGGCTGGACAGCGCCTTGGCCGCCTTTGTGGCCGAGCAAGATACCGACGCCGAACCTGCGCTGCTGATCGCCACTGCCGTGCTGGCGCAGATGGAAGGGCGGGGCCACAGCTGCCTGCCGCTGCAGGCGCTGGCGCACAATCCCAATGAAATCCTGGGATGGCCCAAAGAGGCTATGCCTGTGCAGCTATCACTGTGGGAGCAACTGCCCTCCAAGCTGAATGACTGGTTACAGGCCCTGCGCCGCAGCCCGGTGGTGCGCGTGGTGATGCAGGGTGAACCGTCCGAGGATCAAGGCCAGCCGCTGGTATTGCTCGATGGCCCGGCGCCGCTGCTCTATCTGCGCCGCTACTGGGATTACGAACGCAATGTGGCGGCGCACATCGCCCAGCGCACGGCAACGGCTGGCACCGAAGTGAACGAGCCGCTGGTGAGCAACTGGCTGAACCGCCTTTTTCATGCTTCTGCTGACGCGGTGGACTGGCAAAAGCTGGCCTGCGCGCTGGCGTTGCGCGGGCGGCTGTCCGTCATCACCGGCGGGCCGGGCACGGGCAAAACCTATACCGCAGCCCGCTTGCTGGCGCTGCTGTTTGCCACCGCGCCCGATGCCGCGCAGCTGCGTGTGGCGCTGGCTGCGCCCACGGGCAAGGCGGCGGCGCGGCTCAAGCAATCCATCGACAGTTCGCTGTTGGAGCTGAAGGGCGCGGTGGGCCAAGACCTGAATCTGGAGGCGTTGGTCAAGCGCATGGGCGCAGCGCGCACGCTGCACTCTCTGCTGGGGGCTAGGCCCGATACGCGGCGCTTTGCCCATCATGCGGGCAACCCGCTGGATGTGGACGTGCTCATCGTCGATGAGGCATCCATGATCCATCTGGAGATGATGGCCGCGCTGCTGCAAGCCCTGCCGCCCACGGCACGCTTGATTTTGCTGGGGGACAAAGACCAGCTCGCCTCGGTCGAGGCCGGAGCCGTGCTGGGCGACCTGTGCCGCGATGCCCAGCAAGGCCACTACACGGCAGACACGCTGGCCTATGCCGAACGCGTATCGGGCCAAGTCCTGCCCGCACCATTCAAGGCCCGCGCGGCGGCGCTGCCGCTGGCCCAGCACACCGTCATGCTGCGTGAAAGCCGCCGTTTTGGTGGCCCCATCGGCCAGTTGGCACTGGCCGTGAATGCGGGCGATGCCCCCGGTGCTTCGGCGTTGTTGAATGCGCAAACCCAGTCGGGCCTGAACGCCGAGCTGTGGGCGCGCGAAGGCGGATCGGTGGAGGCAGTGGTGCGCAGCGCCGTGCAAGGCCGTGGCAACGCTGCCAGCTATGCGCTGTATACCGAGGTGCTGGCGCAGGGCCGGGGCCTGCATTTTGCTTCTGAAGCGGAGCACCAGAATTGGGTAAAGGCGGTGCTGACCGCTTTTGATCGCTATCGCCTGCTGTGCGCTGTGCGAGAGGGTGAGTGGGGCGTGGCCGGCCTGAACCGCGCCATAGAGGCGCTATTACATCAACGCGGCTCCATTCGCAAAGATGGCGAGTGGTACATGGGCCGCCCAGTGATGGTGACACGCAACGATGCGCAGCTGGGCGTGTTCAACGGCGACATTGGCATGGCGCTGTCCAGCTTTGCTGACCCGGCGCGGTTGCGCGTGTACTTTTTGCAGGGCGACCAGCTGCACCATGTCAGCACCGCACGCCTGGCGCATGTGGAAACTGCGTTTGCGCTGACGGTACATAAAAGCCAGGGCTCGGAGTTTGAACACACGGCGCTGGTGCTGTCCAAGCAAGGCGGCAGCGTGCTGAGTCGCGAGCTGGTCTACACCGGCATCACGCGGGCGCGCAAGGCGTTTTCGCTGTGGTCAGAAGTGCCAGGCTTGCTGGGCTCGGCCATGGGTAGCCCTACGCAGCGCAGCAGTGGATTGCTGGGGTTTCTGGAGGGCGCTGCTTTCCATTAAGGCGAGGACAGGTCCAGCTGCCACCAGCATTTTCTGCCCGCTAAAGTTTGGCGATTTTCACCATCTGAATGGCATCAAACGGGCCGCGCACGGCACACAGCGCGCAACCTGTGCAGCCGGGCGCATCGTGCAGGGTGGAGCGCTTGGGGCCGAAGCCGGTAGGCGTTTGAGTCTGAAGCGACAGCACATGCGGCGGGCACACGCCTATGCACCAGCCGCAGCCCGTGCAGCGCTGCGGATCAATGTCTGGAAGTGCTTTGCGGGGAGCGGCCATGGGCTTCAGCGGTTGAGTGAAGGTTTGTGCTGGCACATGACCTCAGTGCTCGTACACCGCTTCCCAGTTGGCAAAGCCCTTGACCTCAATCGGATTGCCGCTGGGGTCGGTAAAAAACATCGTCCACTGCTCGCCGGGCTCACCCTCAAAGCGCACCTGAGGCGCCAGAATGAACGGGGTGTTGGCAGCCTTCAGGCGTTCGGCCAGGGCCAGCCAGTCGGGCTTGAGCAGGATCACGCCCAGGTGGGGCATGGGCACCATATGGTTGCCGACCTTGCCGGTGTTGGCTACGGCGAAGGGCTGGCCCAGGTGCAGGGAGATCTGGTGACCGAAGAAGTCGAAGTCGACCCAGGTGTCGGTGCTGCGGCCTTCGCGGCAGCCGAGGATGCCGCCGTAGAAGCTGCGGGCTTCGTTCAGGTCGGTGACGTGATAGGCGAGATGAAACAGGCTTTGCATAGTGCTTGTAAGCGTAGCATTGCCTGCTTCAGATTCTCGGCAATCAGCGTGCCGACTGGGCCTTGACGCGCTCCATCAGCTCGATCGTGTTGGCTTTGCGGTCGGCGTTGACTTTTTGCACCGTGGGGCGTTCGCTCATGCGGGCCAGATAGTCGGCTACGGGCAGCTCGGCCAGCAGGTCGGTGCCGCCCATGATCTTGCTGGCGTTGCTGATGAGGGGCAGGTGCACGATGGCGCTGCAGTCGGCAATGCTGAAGGTGTCGCCAGCGATAAAGGGCGTATCAAAGCGGGCCAGCTGGGCAAAGCCGGCAATGTTCTTTTTCAGCTGTTCCAGCGTCTTGTCGCGCGTGGCATCGCTGATCTTGCCTCCGAAGAAGGCCTGCGGGTAGAGGTTGCGGGCGACCAGTTCCAGGTGCAGGTTCAGGTATACGCACAGCTCGCGTACCTTGGCTGCGGCAAAGGGGTCTGCGGGTATCAGCGGCACGTTGGAGGACAGTGTCTCCACATATTCAATGATGGCCTCGGATTCGCTGATAGCTCCATGCTGGGTGCGCAGATAGGGCACCTTGCCCAGTGGCGATTCAGCGGGGTTGGTCTTGCCAAGCCAGGCCAGTTCTTCGGCAAAGGGAATCTGCTTTTCCATCAAAGCCAGCTTGACTTTGTTGTAGTAGTTGCTGGCCGAAAAGCCGCAGAGAGTCAGCATGCTTGTCTCCTGAAATAGGTGGTTGGAACTCCCATGGTAGAGGCAAGTGCCGCCAGACTAGCGTCACCAAGCGGATACCGGGGCGGCTTCTACAATCGCTGCATGCATTGGCGCACCTTCCATCATCCGCAGAACGCTGCGGGGCCGCTCACTCGCTGGGTACTGGCGGCCTGGCTGTGCGTGCTGCTGACCAGCGTGGCGGCGCCGTTTGCCAGAGCCACGCCGCCAGCGGGCTGGGAGGCGCTATGTAGCGCCGTAGGTTCCACGCACTGGGTGCCCAGCCCTGCCAGCGACGAAGCATCTGCCTTGCCGCATGGCCTCGATTGCGCGCTGTGCCTGCCGCTGCTGGCCCCGCCGCCAGCGCACCAGCAGCGTCTGAGCTGGCTCGGTGCGAGCTTGACTGCGCCGCAGTGGGCGCCAGCCGTCAGCCGGGTCTTTGTTCGCCTTTTGCCACCTGTGCGTGCACCGCCGTTTGAAACTCTCAGAACCATAGCTGCAAGCGCTTGATTGATAAGCGCTGCAGCCTGATTTATCTTGAATTTGAATGGAGAAGATTTCATGAATATGCGTCGTTTTACCGTGCTGGCTCTGGGTTCCCTCGTGGGTTCGTTGATGGTTTCCGGGGCTGCCTTTGCCCATGCCGATGCAGCCCATGTCAAGGCTGACAACGTCTGGGCTCGCGCCAGCGTGCAGGGGCAGCAGGCTTCGGGTGTCTTCATGCGCCTGACGGCCCAAGAGCCGCTCAAGCTGGTGGGTGTGGAAACGCCTGCTGCCGCAGTGGCCGAGGTGCATGAGATGAAGATGGACGGCGATGTGATGCGCATGCGTGCCATTGAGGCTCTGGATTTGCCCAAGGGCGTGGCGGTGGATCTCAAGCCCGGCGGCTACCACCTGATGCTGCAGCAGCTGAAGGCGCCGCTGGTCAAAGATACGCAAGTGCCCATCACGCTGGTGTTCAAAAATGCCAAGGGCGCTGTCTCGCGCCTGAGCCTGCAGGTGCCGGTGCGCATGGCAGCACCAGCCGGTGCTGCGGGTGCAGGTGGGCATTCGCACGCCGGGCATGGCGACCATCAGCATTAATGTCTGGACTGGGGCGCGGCCTGCTCCTTTGTTTGCAGCAAGCAGTGCAAGTGCAGTAAGCTAGTCCCGTATCCAGAGAGGTCTGGATACGGAGATTGGTACCCATCCCTGCAGTGGAGAGCACTATGAGCGGCGACGCATCGGCATTTGGTTTTGGCAAGTTCATTCCGGGCTTTGATTTTCTGCAGGGGCTGGCGCAAAGCGCTGGCACTGCATCCAGTCCCATGGGCCGTGTGCCGCAATGGGTGGCCCCCACTGTGAGCGTGGAAGAGGTGGACAAACGCATTGCCGAGCTGAAAGCCGTGCAGTTCTGGCTGGAGCAAAACGGCCGTGCGCTCAATGCCACCATTCAGGCGCTGGAAGTACAGCGCATGACGCTTTCAACCCTTAAGGACATGAACGTCAGCATGAGCGAGCTGGCCAAGTCCTTTCCCTTCCCGGGCGCGGCGGCTGCTGAAGCCGCGAAGGCTGCCAGCGCAACCAGCCATGGCGGCTGGCCCATGTGGGGCGGTAGCGCCAAGACGGAGCCTGAGCCCGCACCCAAGGTCGAGCCGCAGCCCGAACCTGAACCTCAGGCCGCACCGCAACATGAGCAAAAGGCACAGACCGCTGATGAGCCAGCCAGCGGTCAGACTGGACAAGCCTCTCAGGCGGCCATTGGTCAGGCCATGCAATGGTGGGGTGCGCTGACGCAGCAGTTTCAGCAGATCGCCGCCAAGGCCATGGCCGAGCCTGTGGCGCCCCAGACCATGGCCGCCGCACAGCGCGCGACCGAGGCAGCCAGTGGTTTTGCCAAGACCGCCATGGAAAAGGTAATGGCGCAGGCCAGCCAGTTTGGCGCGGGCGCTGCAGCAGATTCCGCAGGTGCGGCAGAGGCTGCCGCCAAGCCTGATGCAGCAGCTGCGAAAAAGCCGGCACCCAAGAGTGCAGCGCGCAAAACAACGGCCGCAGCTCCTGCGGCTAAAAAGACCGCCACCAAGGCAGCAGCACCCAAGAGCCCTGCAGCCAAAAAAACGTCAGCTAAAGCCTCTGCATCACCGCGTAAGTCTTGACCCGTTAGAGGGCAAGAGGGGTGAAAATCGTGGTGCAAGCGCGCATCCACGCCAGCAAGGACAGGAGGGCTTATGTCATTGTTTCCCGTCGGTCATGCCAGTGACCCGAACTGGCGCTCTGCCGTAGAGCAAGTCGTGCAGCAGCTGCGTGGCCAGTTGCTGCGCCTGTCGCCGCAGCAAAAGCAGCAGCCTTACCGGCTGGGGCTGGCTTATGTTTCGCAAAAGCTGGCGCCTCACGCTCAGCAGTTGCTGGCGCTGCTGGCACGCGAGTTGCCGCAGGTCACGGACTGGGCGGGTGGCTCGGGCCATGCGGTGCTGGCCATGGAGCATGAATACACCGAGGACTCATCGCTGGCTGTCATGCTGCTGGATGTGCCTGCCGCGCATTACCGCGTTTACTCCGGCGTGGCGCCGCTGGCCATGCTGGGCGCAGAGGCGGGGTTTGAGGCGCATTCGGCGCTGGTGCATTCCAGCATCGACCAGACCGATCTGGCCGAGCTGCTGCTTGAACTGTCTGAGCGCACGACCTCTGGCAATCTTTTTGGCGCATTGGGTGCAGAGGATGGAGTGCAGTTCGCCTGCCGCGCTGAAGACCTGCCGCGCCTGCGTGCAGAAGCGGCGGTAGGCGTCTTTCATGCAGGCTTCTCTGGCGTGGCTTTTGATAGCGATGTGGGCTGCTTTTCGCGCATGGCGCAGGGCTGCGCACCACTGGGTGCCGGAATCGAGATTACCGAAGCCAGGGGCCCGATGCTGCTGGAGCTGGAGGGCGAACCCGCCCTGCCGCGCTTGCTGCAGTTGCTGGATGTGGAAGCTAGCTCCAGCGCTGGCGGGGGCTGGCAGGCTGCGTTGTCAGAGCTGCGCAAGACACTGGCCGCTATTGCCCCGCTGGGGCGAGGGCTGGAGCGCGGTGCGCTGACCGATGAGGCGCAGGTGTTGCATATCGTGGGACTTGATCCGGTGCGTCAGGGTGTGGCGCTGTCCGCATCGGTAGAGCCGGATAACACGGTGATCTTCTGCCAGCGCCAGAGTCATGCGGCCCGCCATGAACTGATGCAGATGGGCGCGGCCCTGAAAGATGCGCTGCAACCCGATTTTGCCGATGCAGCCCCCGAAACAGTGACCGAGCAGCAAGCGCCGCTGTACATTCGCGGCGCGATTTACATGAGCAGCAAAGGCCGGGGAAGCGAGCTGTTTGGTGGCGACGATGCCGAGCTGAAGCTGCTGCGCCACGCACTAGGCCCCGTGCCGCTGATCGGCCTGGTGACAGAGGCGCAGTTGATGGATGCGCGTGTGCATCAACTGGCTGGAGTGCTCACGGTCTTTACCGGAAAGCAGCCTTGAACTTGATAGCTCATAGCGCTTGATTTCAAAGAGTTTCAGCGCATATTTGCCATCAATCCAAGGATTGAAAGGCGCAAGCAGCTATCAAAAAAGAAAGCGCCAGCTAAAAAACTGGCGCACTCCAAGCAAGGGACAGCGAGCAAGCGCCGCCGCGCAGCGAGGCTGTCGTCCCCCTCCCGTAGCGCGAAGCGCGTAGAGAGAGGGGAAGCGGCAAAACCGCTCAGGGGGAGACGTAAATCTCTACGCCCAGGTTCAGCATCAAGCGGTTGGCCCAGCCAAACAGCGCTGCCGAGTGCAGCATGTCCAGGATTTCCAGATCGCTCAGGCCCGCATCGCGCAGCGGCTGCACGTTCTGCACACCAAAGCTGCCGGGCGCACGGGTCAGCACCAGTGAGGACTGAATGATGGCGCGCTCGCGGGCGTTGGTGCCTGCGGTGTCGGGGTCGTCAAACATCTGAGCCATCACATCATTGCGCTTGGCCAGTTGTTCAAAGCGCTGAGCGTGGACAGATGCGCAATACACGCAGCCGTTGGATCGCGACACGGCAGTTGCAGCCACTTCACGTTCGGCACGCGACAGGCCGCCGGGCGCATACATGATGGCGTTAAAGGCCTGTGAGCGTTCCAGCAGCACCTGTGGCTGGCGGGCCAGCACCAGGTAAAAGTCCATGGTCTTGGCCTTGGGGTGGCTGACCTCCAGCACATGCTGCTGCTCGGGCGTGGCGGTGTCGGGGTTGAGTACTTCCAGCCAGGCCTTCCAGTCCAGCGTTTCGCTGGTAAAGCCGTTGCGGCGCAGCGGCTCGCCGGGGGGCGGCAGATTGGCAGGGTGCACAAACGGTGCGGTGGCCACAGGTTCGGCCGCCGGGGTATCGGCCACGCCACCCATATCGCTCATGGCTTTGACGCCGACCAGCAGGCGGGCCTGATAGGCCACAAAGCCAATCAGCTGAGCCAGCAGCACGGTGTCGTTGAGTGACAGGCCTGCGGCAGGAATGGCCAGCAGCGCGGCCTGATCGCTTTCGGCGGGGTTCAGCGCCAGCGTGCGCACAAAGTGCAGCATGGCATCCATGCGGGCGTTGCCGGTCTGGGCGCTTGGCTGGTCGAGGATGGTGCGCAGCTCGGGGGTGATGGCATCGCTCAGCGCCTCGGCGCGGGCGCGGTAGTCGGCCTCCAGCGCGGCAACGCCGCTGACGCGGGCCTGCTCTGCGGCCAGCACCAGACGCTCGGCCTGGGTCAGGGCGCTGTCCAGCTGATTGCCCAGCAGCAGGTCTTCGCAGGCCTGTGTGGCCAGAGCCACTTTTTCGCGTTCGTGGCGGGTGGTGAAGCTGGGGTTACCTTCGGCAAGGCCAGCCAGACGGTCGATCGTGTCTGTAGTGGTGTCTGTCATGTGCGGTCTTTTATTGTTGAAGTTGGCGAATGCGCGCGGCGCTGTCGGCGGCAGTCCATTCGGTGCCGTCCAGCTCGGGCTCTGCATAGGCTTGCAGCTTGGCAAAGTGCTGCTCAATATCGTCGCGGTAGATGACGGAGGCCAGGCCTTGGGCCAGCTTGCGCGCCCCATCGCTGATGGCGGGAATATCGCCAGACACCGTGCCGTGCGAGAGTGCGGCGGGGTAGCAGAAGCAGTGAATGTGATCGAGGCCGGGCAGATCGCCCTGAAACTCGAACAGCGCACCCAGATCGGGTGAGGCCGACAGCTCGGCATCTTCGTCCCCTGCTTCGGGGGTGAAGCGGCTGTTCCACAGCTTCACATGCGGGGCGATGTCGGAAAACTCGGGACGCAGCTTCCAGTCCACGGCAAAGCCGGTGGAGATGATGAGAAAGTCCAGCACAAACACACCGCTGCTTGTCTGCACATGCAGCTTGCTGCCCACTTGCTCAACACCTTGTACGGCGCTGCCCAAGTTGAAGAAGGCATTGCTGTGGCGCGATACGCGCAGCGTGCTGCCATGGGGCGGCGGCACTTGCTGGGCGTTGATGTAGTGGCGAATGCGCCATTTCCACGCGTCGGGCAGCAGGTACTGGCCGTGGGTCAGGCCGGGCACGCCCGAGCCTTTGGATTTGTTGATCTGCGGCAGCTGGCTGCGGCGAATCAGCATGTCAACGCTGGCGGCACCGCTCTCAAGCGCCGTCGCAGCACTGTCCATGGCCGATGCACCGGCACCCACCACGCCCACATGCTTGCCGGCCAGCGTGGCGTAGTCCATCTCGTCGGATGAATGCGCCCACAGTTTTTTGTCCACACCCTGCATAAAGGCGGGAATGGTGGCGCCGCCCAGACCATCGCGGCCTGTGGCCAGCACAAGACGCCGGGCCTGCCAGGTGGCGACGACGTTGTTGGCCTTGACATCGACTTCCACCACACCATCGGCCTGCGGGCGCACGGCGATGACTTGGTGGCCGTTGCGTACATCGGCATTCGTCACGCGGCGGTACCAGCGCAGGTAGTCCATCCACTGTAGGCGGGGAATCTTGTCCAGCGCCGTCCATGCATCCCTGCCGAACTGGGCGATGAACCATGCGCGGAAGGACAGGGATGGAATGCCCATGGCCGGGCCGGTCAGCTCCTTGGGGGAGCGCAGCGTCTCCATGCGCGCCGTGGTGGCCCACGGGCCTTCAAAGTCCAGCGGGGATTGGTCCAGCAGCACTGGCTTGATGCCGACTTGCTGCAGTGCCATGCTAAGAGCCAACCCGGCTTGCCCTGCGCCAATGACGATCACGTCATGCACGGGGCGGTCATTGCGTGTGGCGGGAGAAATCCAGGCCTTGGCAGGCCAGCCCAGCGTGAGCAGATCATCGCGCAGGCGTTCTTCCAGCGCTGCAAGTCCCGCAGCGGAGGTCGCCGTAGAAGGAGAAATTGACATAGCTAAAACCCAAAAGCGCCTGCGGCTTGGGGCAGCAGGCGCATCAAACGAATACCAAGAACTTAACACCGAAACAAACTGTACCTAAAACTGTTTCGGCTTAAAACTGGCGCACTACAAGCCAGAGCACCGAGCAAGAGCCGCCTCGCGGCGAAGGTGCAGTCCCCCTCTGCGGAGCAGAGAGGGGGTGTTAATCAATCGATCGTTATTTTGGCGTCCTTCACCACCTTGGCCCACTTGATGCGGTCGTCGTGCACGGTCTTCTTGAACTGTTCTGGCGTTTCCTCGCGGATGGTGTTGCCCTGAGAGACAAAGCGCTCGCGCACTTCGGGCTGGTTCAGCACATCGTTGACGGCATGGTTGAGCTTTTTGATGATGACCGGGTCTGTGCCCTTGGGCGCAAAGATGCCGAACCAGATGGAGCTGTTAAAGCCCTTGGTGCCGGGCAGACCGCTGGCGGCAATGGTGGGCACTTCCTTGACGGCTTCCACGGGCTTGGCCGTGGTCACGCCCAGCAGGCGCACCTTGCCAGCCTTGTAGTGGCTCAACACGGTCTGCACCTGATTCATGATGCAGCAGGTCTCGCCGCGCAGCACGGAGGTAATGGCTTCAGGGCCGCCCTTGTAGGGCACGTGCACCATGTTCAGGCCCAGGCGCGAGTTGAACTCGGCAAACGCCATATGCGTGCCTGCGCCGTTGCCGGTGGAGGCGTAGTTGTACTTGCCGGGGTTGGCCTTGATCTCGTCAACAAACTCTTTGAGGTTCTTGACGTTGATGACATTGGGGTTGATGGTCAGCACATTGGCCACGTCCACCAGCGGGGCGACGGGCACAAAGTCGGCTTCCACATCAAAGGGCAGCTTTTTGTACAGCGATGCATTGCTGCCGTGGGTGGCGGCGGTGCCGAAGTAGATGGTGTAGCCATCTGGCTTGGCGCGGGCCACGTACTCGCTGCCGATATTGCCGGCCGCGCCGGTCTTGTAGTCAATGATGATGGGCTGGCCCAGCAGCTTGCCAAGCGGCTCTTGCGCCACGCGGCCGATCACGTCCACACCCGAGCCGGCGTTAAAGCCCATGATCATGGTGATGGGCTGGTGTGGATAGTTTGCTGCGCCGTGGTCTGCCGCTTGGCTGGCCAGAGGGATCAGGGCAGCGATGGCAGCGGTTGCCAGAACGCGGGAACCAGTAAAAGAGCGAGGCAGCAAGCGCATGGTGAGTGATGACCAGATGAACGATGGAATGCGCTTATTGTGAATGCTGTTTAATGCCTCGCTTGTATATGCTTATGCGGCATGAAGCCTGTGTGGGTAAACGAAAAAAAGCCTGCACCAAGACGGTACAGGCCTGAAATCTGCTGATACCAGATGACTCGAATCCGGGGGCGTCAGCAGAGGAGGGACAGAGTCAATTTAGCGGCGGTGGGGGTTGTTGGGGTTGCGGTCGTGGCGGTTTGGCACGCCGTCGCCATCACGGTCCCAGCGGCTGCCCTGGTAATCCCAGCGGTTGCCGTGATGGTTCCAGGCGGGCTGACGGTACACATAGCCGGGGCGAGACTGCACCCAGTGACCTGCACGCCAGACATGGCGGTGGCCGCGTGGTTCCCAGTAACCGGGTGCCCAGACATGACCGCGGCGGGGTGCGGGAACGGCTTCATACCGGGGAGCGGGCGGTGCATTGAATTGCGCGTTGACATAAGAGCCCTGGCTGGCAGGAGCCCAGTGAGGGCTCTGAGCCTGTGCCGTGCCGACCAGACCCAGCAGGGCCATTGCGCTGGCGCCGAGGATGGTTTGAACAGTGGTGCGAATTGACAGCATGCTTGCCTCCTTCATGGGTAGTTGGGGTGCCGGTTCAGGCATCCCTTGGGCTCAATGATGGAAGGCCAGCGTCAACCGTCGGTTGCCACTGTGCGAAGTCTTGCAATCTTGTGTGTCTGCTCGGTGAAGTTTGTATGCAATTGGCCTGCAGCGCTTTGTTTGTAAGTGCTGGTAGCTATGAAATCAGTAGTTTTTGCGTCCGCTGCTTAGCGGCGCAGCGTGGCAAAGGCGGGCAGCTCCCATTTGCGCATGCCCAGCACCAGCGTGTAGCCATCCAGCTTGTTGGGCCCAAGGCGCTGGTCTTGCAGGTGCTGCTGAGAGAAGTCCTGACCGATGCGCTGTATGCGCTCCACAAATGCGGGGGCGTTACCGGGGGTGATGGAGCCGTGCACCAGCAGCATGGTTTCGTCTTCGCCCGCAAACGTGCCGCCAAAGTAGTCGAGCACGGCGTTCTCGCGGAAGAAGTCCATCACCGGGCCATTGGTCTGCCAGCGGAAGGTCTTGGCCAGGCGCAGCTTGTAGCGGTTGCCGGGGCGCAGCTCGATGATGCCAATGCGGTCCAGCTGCGCTAGGTAGCCAATGCCTTCGGGCTCGCTGATGCGGTAGGTGGCGACGATCTGCTCCAGGGTCCACTGGCTGAGCACGCAGATGGCGGTAAGCAGCAGCTTGCGGTCAGCCACTACGGCGACTTCCTGCTCGCGGGTGATTTTCTGCAGCAGCGGGCGGCTGTCGGCCACGCTGCGCGCCAGATCGGCAAAGTCCAGATGCAGGGCGCGGCAGATTTCGTCGATGCGCGACAGCGGCATATCGCCCTTGGCCAGCATGCGCTTGACGCTGGACTCCGCCATATCAATGGCTTTGGCCAGATCGGCATAGGTCATCTGGGCGGCCTTGAGTTCCTTTTTGATGGCGGTAACGAGGTCGGCAGTCGTGCTCATAGTATCGATTGGTAGTACTGCTGGTGCAGCAGTGTAGGGCAAGTGTAGAAGATCGATGCTGTTTGAGTGGCTGATTTTCATACTGCGTGGCAGTCAACACGAACAAGGAGCCGCGCCATGCGCCTGCACCCCTCAACCGCCGCCGTGGTGGAGATCACCGCCTCTGAAGCCTCAGGCTCGCTGGAGCAGCGCTTTGCGCTGTTTGGCGGCATGGCCTTTTTGCTCACGATGGCGCTGCTCATGCCCGGCATGGCGCAGTCAGAGAATTACCACGCGTTTGCCGATCAGCGCGGGTTGGCGGGCCTGCCCCATGCGGCGAATGTGCTGAGTAATCTGGGCTTTCTGGCTGCAGGGCTGGCCGGTTTTACCCTGCTGTGGCGTGCCGACTATCAGCGCCTGAACGGCACGGCTCGCGCCCTGTGTGCGCTGTTTTTTGCGGGGCTGCTGTGCTCTAGCGCAGGCTCTGCCCTTTATCACTGGGCGCCGCAGAACACGACGCTGGTCTGGGACCGTCTGGGTATGAGCGTGGCCTTTGCGGGTCTGCTGGGCCTGGCGGTTCAGATCCGGATGGACGACATCAGCGCCCGCGTAACGGCGGTGCTGATGCTGCTGGCAGCACCCATCAGTGTGGCTGTCTGGGTGCAAACCAGTAATCTCTTGCCATGGGTGCTGGTGCAGGCGGGCGGCATGCTCATTATTTTTGGGCTGGCCTTTATGGCTCCGCGCCGCAATGCGCTGCCGGTGGAGCTGGGCTGGGTGATTGGGCTCTATGCCGTGGCCAAGCTGCTGGAGGTGTCGGACAGCGATGTGTTTGATGTCACGGCGAACTGGGTGTCGGGCCACAGCCTCAAGCACTGGGTGGCGGCAGCTGCGGCACTGCCGGTGCTGCGTGCTTTGCACCTGTGGCGCGAGAGCATTCGTTGAAACAATGATTTTCATAGCGGCTTGCGCATGTTCATCAAGCGCTTACGGCATAAAACCTACAAAAAAATCTGAGCAAATAGGCACAATGCCTGCAGCGCAAAAGGGAGAGATGCATGAATTCCACGCCGACCGGTGAGCAGGCCGCCACCGCAGATCAACACTCAGACCCGCAGGCACACCCCAATCAGTTTGCCTTGCTGGGCCAGCGCCGCTTTGCGCCGTTTTTCTGGACGCAGTTTGCCGGTGCGGGCAATGACAATCTGTTCAAGTTCGCCTTCACGGTGATGGTGACCTACCAGCTCAGTGTCTCCTGGCTGCCGCCCGCCATGGCGGGGCTGGTGATTGGGGCGCTGTTCACGCTGCCGTACTTGCTGTTCTCTGCTACCTCGGGGCAGCTGACCGACAAGTGGGACAAGACGCGCATGTTCCGCCTCGTCAAAAACCTTGAGATCGGCATCATGCTGATCGCCGCCTGGGGTTTTGTCGAAGCGAATGTGCCTGTACTACTGCTGTGCGTGTTTCTCATGGGTCTGCACTCCACGCTGTTTGGCCCCGTCAAATTTGCCTATCTGCCCCAGGTGCTGAACGACCGTGAGCTGACCGGCGGCAATGGCATGGTGGAGATGGGCACTTTCGTCGCCATCTTGCTGGGGCAAGTCGCTGGTGGCTTGCTGATTGCCGTGCCTGAAGTGGGGCATATGCAGGTGGCCATAGCCTGCGTGGCCTTGGCCGTGGTGGGCCGCATCTGCGCGCAGTTCATCCCTCATGCGCCGGCCACCGATCCTGGTTTGGTCATCAACTGGAACCCCATAACCGAGACATGGCGCAACCTCAAGCTGGCGCATGGCAATGTGGTGGTGTTTCGTTCACTGCTGGGCATCAGCTGGATGTGGTTCTTTGGCGCTGTGTTTCTCTCGCAGTTCCCCAGCTTTGCCAAAGAAGTGCTGCATGGCGACGAGCATGTCGCATCGCTGCTGCTGGTGATTTTTTCGGTAGGTATTGGCATTGGTTCGCTGCTGTGCGAGGTCTTCAGCCGCCGTCAGGTCGAGATTGGTCTGGTGCCGCTGGGTGCCATTGGCATGAGCGTTTTTGCCATTGATTTGTACTTTGCCACCCGCGCGCTGCCGCCGTCAGAACTGATGGGGGTTGGTGCCTTTTTTGCCCAGCATAAAAACTGGCGCGTGATGGTGGACCTGGGCATGCTGGCACTGTCTGCCGGCATTTACAGCGTGCCCATGTATGCGCTGATTCAGATGCGCAGCCTGCCCACGCACCGTGCACGCATCATTGCGGCCAACAACATCCTGAATGCGCTGTTCATGATTGCCTCTGCCGTGCTGGCAGGTGGGTTGCTGGCAGCGGGCTGCACCATTCCGCAGGTGTTCCTGATGACTGGCATTGCCAATGCCATCGTGGCGCTCTATGTGTTCTTGCTGGTGCCTGAATATCTGCTGCGCTTTGTAGCCTGGGTCATCACGCACTTTGTCTATCGCTTCAAGGTCCGCGGCGAGCAGAATATTCCGCGTGAAGGCGCGGCCCTGCTGGTCTGCAACCATGTGAGTTTTGTCGATGCCATCTTGCTCATGGCGGCCAGCCCGCGCCCCATTCACTTTGTGATGGACCACCGCATCTTTCAGGCGCCCGTGCTGGGCTGGTTGTTCAAGCTGGCCAAGGCCATTCCTATTGCGCCGCACAAGGAAGACCCTGCGACCTATGAAGCCGCGTTTGCCCGTGCTGCCGAGGTGCTGCGAGAGGGGGACTTGCTGGCCATCTTTCCAGAGGGCGGTATCACCTCCAATGGCGAGCTGCAGCCTTTCAAGGGCGGCATCATGAAGATTCTGGAACACGCCAAGGCTGAAGGTCTGGATGTGCCCATCGTCCCCATGGCGCTGACCAACCTCTGGGGTTCGTACTTCAGCCGTATTGAGCTGCGCGGCGGCAAAAATGTGGCCATGGTCAAACCCATGCGCCGCGGCCTGTTCAACCGCGTGGGGCTGGAGGTGGGCGAGCCGGTACCTGCTGCCGGGGTCAGCCCCGGTTTGCTGCAGCAGCGCGTGGCCGATTTGCTGCAGCGCGGCTGATCAGGGGGTGAAATCAGGGGCGCAGACGGATATCACCCATGTACGCGAGTCCCTCGCTATGGGTGTTGTCCGAGTCGGCCGAGACGGTGATGCCAATCACCATGGGCATGGCCTGTGATTCATCGCCAAAGGCCTGCTGGTAATCAGCCTCAAGGTGGCGCTGTTCCGTCATCCATTGGCCCTTATGGGCGCTGCCACTTTGCAGCACGATAAAGCGCATGCGGTGGGTAAAGGCGTTATGCAACACCGTGCCCACAGGCTGCTTGTTGTCCCAGATATAGCAGAGCGTCTCGGCCGGTATGTCCTCGCCGGTGCTGATCTTGCCCAGCCTCAGCTTGGAGCGTTCGCCAAAGCTCAGCTGGGATTTGTCGAAGTCGAATGACACGCACAGCTTGAGAGCGGCGTCGTCACCCGATCGGGTTTTGATATCGGCCTTGTCTATCAGCTGATCTACGCGCCAGCGCCACTGCAACTGCAGGCTGGGTGTCGGTGTCTGGTGCAAGGTGTGCACCATATTGCCGTAGGCATCATGGGTGCTGATGCGCAGCACATGCTCTCCATCCTTTTCCACCACGCTGTATTGCGTGGGGCTCTTGTTGGGGAGGGTGGCAAAGTGCCAGGGGGCACCCAAAGGGCCGATGGGCGTCTGCGAGAAAGCGGCGATGGCATCGCCCTGAGCATGACCGATGCCCGGTAGTGCAAGCGCAGCCGAACAAAGTGCGGCCAGATACCGTGGCTTGAGCCAATAACTGCGCACTGCGCATTGTCTGGAGTCCATTCGCATGATGTGCCTGATGATTTTTAAAAGTTGTGGGCGCGGGAACAGGGCAAGATGCAGTGCCGGATTCGGTCACATGGGCTGAATGCGGGAAGAAGTATCGATTGGCGATACTGCTAGATCTGCAACACGCTTATTTTGACAAATTGGCCAGCGAATTCTGTCGGCTTAGAGATGATTCGTCCGTCGCAGCAAAAAGCGGCGGCATATTGCAACAACACCCAGGAGCACTCTGTGATCAACGCCTTGACCTTTATCCGTCCTCTTCGCAACAGCCTTTGCGCACTGGGCGCTGCCTTTGCTCTGTTGGGCGGTGGCGTGGCCCACGCCCAGAGCGAAGCCTCTCTGGTGCTGTCGGCCCTGCCTGTGGCATCGGTGGTTGCAGCGGTATCCGGTGGTGCTTCGGAGGAAGTCGTGGCAATTCCCCTGTTTCTGTCGGCAGCCGGCGCATCCGTGGTGATCGAGGCGGTAGAGAGCAGCGCCACGGGCGTGACCTATGTGCTCAAAAACGTGGCTGACGGCACTTCAGCCGTGGTCAAGGTCTCGGGGCAGGCTGCCGGTGCGCTGTCGGTTGGCGTGGGCACAGTGGTGCAGACCAGTGCCACGGCTGCGGGCGTGATCTTGTCTGCCGCTGGCAAGGTGCTGGCCTTTATCCCCAATGAAATCGGCAAGTCGCTGATGCACAACGAGCGTCTGTAAACCAGCCTGACCGGAGACTCGCATGACAGAAGAAAACACCAGCATCGTGCAGGCCATGGCCCCCATGCAGAGCACCAGCTCGCATATTCCTAACCCACTGATACTGGCGCTGGGCGCGGCGCTCATCGCATGGGCAGGCTCGGCAGAGGCTGGGCGCAGCTGCGAAAATCGTCCACTGACGCCCGAGGTCATGGCCAAGGGCCTCAATCTGGCGGCGCGCACATCCAAGGCGCTGGATGCCGAGTTTCAGAAAAACGGCACACAGGTGGTGCTGCTGGCCAGACAGGGGCAGGATTTGAGCAAGTACGACCTCAAGTACTCGCACTATGGCTGGGCCTACAAAACGCCCGCAGGCCCATGGCGTGTGGCGCATAAGCTCAACGAATGCGGTACGGCGGGCGGGCATGTGTACCGGCAGGGTCTGGGTGAGTTCTTCCTCGACGATATGTGGCGTTATGAAGCCGTCATTCAGGTGCCTGTGCCTGCGGTGCAGCAGGCGCTGCTCAATTTTTTGACTGCGCCTTCAGTGCTGCGCTTGCAAAGTGAGCCTTACAGCATGGTCAGCTATGCCTGGGGTATGAAGTACCAGCAGTCCAACCAGTGGGCGACAGAGACATTGGCCGCGGCTCTGGACCCCAATGCCATTCAAAACCGTGCACAGGCGCAGGCATGGTTGCAGGCAAAGGGCTATGAGCCCAGCTCGCTCATCATCCGCGCTATTTCGCGACTGGGTGGCCGCATGACGGCCGCCAATATCGCGTTTGATGATCACCCAAATGACAAGCGCTATGCCAGCCGTATCGAGACCGTGACGGTAGATTCCGTCACCCAGTGGCTGCAGCGCACGCAGATGGCCGCTGCGGTTCGTGTGGTGCAATAAATTCAAGACAAATAGATTGCTAGCCCTTTTCTGTATTGCGTTAGCAGCTATTGATTGAGGAGTGACTTGTCATGAGTAAATCTCTGCGTTTGCCTGAAAAATGGTTTCGCCGCGGCCTGTGGCTGGTCGCGCTGGCGTTTGCCTTTTTTCTGATCGGCCTTGGCGGACTGGTGGTTGGCAATTTGCCGCAACCCAATCATTCGCTGGAAGTCGAATCCTTTATTCCGCAGGCCGATGTGCAGCGGGTGCAGGCTGAAATCGACAAGGCGCAAAAGCTGTCCAGTGCGGCGTCCAAAGCGCAGGACAAAGCACAGCTCAAATACGACGCAGAGCGCTCACGCTATCAATCGGCGCGCGAGACGTTTGACAACTGGATCGCCACTCGCCGAGCCACGGAGCGCCCCGAGCAAGATGCCGAACTGATTGCGCGCACCAAGGCACTGGATGAGCTCAAGCAAAGCGAGAGCAAGGCTCGCCAAGTGCTTGAGCAGGAATCGATGAAAAGTCTGGAGGCCTCGCAGGCGCTCTCGGCTGCCGAGTCTGAGATGAGCGGCCTGCGCGATCAGGCCTACCCTGAATATCAGGCCGCCGCCCGCGCCAGCGAGCTGCGCGTTTTCCTCTTCCGTCTGGCCATTACCTTGCCCTTGCTGGTGCTGGCGGGCTGGTTGTTTGCCAAAAAGCGCAAGAGCACCTGGTGGCCGTTTGTCTGGGGCTTTATCTTTTTTGCACTGTTTGCCTTCTTTGTCGAGCTGGTGCCTTATCTGCCCGACTACGGCGGCTATGTGCGCTACATCGTGGGGATTCTGGTCACGGTGTTGCTGGGGCGCTATGCCATCGTGGCGCTGAATCGCTACCTTGAAAAGCAAAAGCTGCAGGAAGCCTTGCCCGAAGTGCAGCGCCGCGAAGAGCTGAGCTACGACGTGGCGCTGGAGCGACTGGCCAAGAGCGTGTGCCCGGGCTGTGAGCGCCCTGTGGATCTCAAAAACACCGAGATCGACTTCTGCCCCCATTGCGGCATTGGCCTGTTTGACCACTGCGCCCACTGCCACACCCGCAAGAGCGCATTTGCCCGCTTTTGCCATAGCTGCGGCACCTCTGCCAGCAAGATGTTTACTGATCTGACTGCGCAGCCTGCCGTTGAAACTCAGGCGACCGCTGACAGCAAACCAGACGGTGCAGCTTCAGGCGCAGGAGCTGGCTGAAAACAGAAGTGAGAGCGCGGCTTACCAGAGCCGCGCCTCGACGCGATCACGGCCTGCTGCCTTGGCGTCATACAGAGCCTGATCGGCGTGCTGCAGCAGCATGCCCAGATCCTGGTGCTCTCCCGGCTTGGCGATATGCACCAGCCCAATGCTGACGGTGGCGGTGATGATCTTGTCGCCAGAGGGCACGCGCAGTTCCCTGGTGGCTTGATTAATGCGCTCGGCAATCTCCAGCGCTGTCTTGCTGTCCACATGGGGCAGAACCACGGCAAATTCCTCTCCGCCCATGCGACCCACAATGTCTTGCCCACGCAGCACCTGAGTCAGCGTATGGCTGAAGCTGCGCAGCAATTGGTCGCCACCGGCATGGCCGTAGCGGTCGTTGACCTGCTTGAAGTGATCAAGGTCCAGCATGAAGATGGCGACGGACTGGTGGTCATGCCTGCAGCGCTCCAGAATGCGCTGGCCTTGCTTCAAGAAGGCGCCACGCGCCAGCATGTCGGTCAGAAAGTCGTGATTGACGGCATGGCGCAGCTGGCGCATCAGTTCGGTGCGCGCCATGTGTGAACCGGCCACGGCCAGCGGGCCCAGCACCAGCATACTCAGCCCCATGCGGAACGACACAGTCTCCAGAAAGTGCGCGGGCGTAAAGTCAAACTCGCCCAGCGAGATGGCCGCCATCTTGCTCAGGCACAACGCGGCAGTAATCACCGTCAGGGTGAAGATTCGGTAGCTCAGTGCGCACCACAGCAGCGCGGGCAGAGAAAAGGCCAGAGCGCCCGGGCCGCCCAGCCAGTAGCTGATGAGTTCAAGCGCAATGACCGCGAGCACCGGCATGGCGCGCAGCAGCGGGTGCAGCTGGTCTGAGGCAGGGCCGCGCAGCTTGCGTGTGGGCCAGCCCAGAATCATGGGCAGAAAGATCATGTAGTTCAGCCACTCACCGCCAAACCACATCGAAAACGCCTGCAGGGGCGGAGTGTTGAAGGATGCCGTCAGTACCGGCCCGCCAATGGCGGCAGAGGTCAGTGCGCCTAGCCCTGCACCTATGAACAGCAACAGGGCCGAGGACTGGCGCTGCATGAACAAGGTGGCACCGGCCTGCTTGTGCATCAGCGCCCATGCCGCACCGACACCGGCCATATTGGCGAGGCTGAGCAGCACGGCGACTTCAGGGCGGCTGCCTGTGATCAGGTCGGCAGATATGTAACCGATGGCGACGCCCACAGCAGAGCCCGGGCGCACCCATTCGGGCTTGTGCAGCAGCAGCCCCAGCAGCAAGGCGTTGGCAGGCCAGATGGCGGAGAGAAAACCGATAGGGCGGCCCCAGATGCCCAGCCACGCCGCCGCAAATACCATGCCGCCCAAAGCGCAGGCGGCAGTCCACGTGCTTGTGCTTGAGGCTTTGGGCGACGTCATGGTTTGTGGTGGAGATGAAGAAGCGTCAGTCATACAAATGCGGCGGGCTATCTGGAATCTATGAACAAGGTCTGCATTCGGGTCTTGTGACTGGCCATGGGTGTGATTTGGTTACACGGAGTGTGACCATGTTTCAATAAAAATCATGTCGGCCTGCAGGCTGACATAGGGCATTTAAAGGCTTTATTGACTATTAATTTCAATCGATACCATTAATGACTCTTAAAGTCGGTAGAAACCTGAGGGCGAAAAAAAGCCAGAGACTGGCTCTGGCTTTTTGGAAGGTGTTGCAGCAGATGGAGGGTTGAAGCCCTTAAGCCTTTAAACCCCGCGTGCGCGGTCTGCCTTGAATTGGGCGCGGAACTGGGAAAACGTGCCTGCGTCCAGTGCGTTGCGCACTTCCTGCATCAGGTTCAGGTAGTAGTGCAGGTTGTGGATGGTGGTCAGCATGGGGCCGAGCATTTCGCCGCAGCGGTCTAGGTGGTGCAGGTAGGCGCGGCTGAAGCCTTCGCGGCCACCATCGTCCCAGCTCACGCCGCTGGTGCCCGCGCAGGCGTGGCAGGTGCAGGTGGTGTCGATGGGCTGGTGATCGGTCTTGTGGCGGGCGTTGCGCATCTTCAGATCGCCGTAGCGGGTGAAGATGGTGCCGTTGCGCGCGTTGCGGGTCGGCATCACGCAGTCAAACATGTCCACGCCATCGGCCACGCCCTGCACCAGATCTTCTGGCGTGCCCACGCCCATCAGGTAGCGGGGCTTGTTGGCGGGCAGCAGGTGTGGCGTGTGGGCCATGATTTCCAGCATCTCGTCCTTGGGCTCACCCACGGAGACGCCGCCGACGGCATAGCCGGGAAAGTCGAGTTCCAGCAAGCCTTGCAGCGATTCTTCGCGCAGGTTGAGGAACATGCCGCCTTGCACGATACCGAACAGTGCGTTGGGGTTCTCAAGGCGCTGAAACTCTTCTTTGGAGCGCTTGGCCCAGCGGCGGCTCATCTCCATGGACTTGCGCGCTTCGGCTTCAGTGGTTTTTTTGCCGTTGGTTTCGTAGGGCGTGCATTCGTCCAGCTGCATGACGATGTCCGAATTCAGAATCGTCTGAATCTGCATGCTGACTTCGGGCGACATGAACAGCTTGTCGCCGTTGACGGGGCTCTGAAAGTGCACACCTTCTTCGGTGATCTTGCGCATGGAGCCCAGCGACCAGACCTGAAAGCCGCCCGAGTCGGTCAGGATGGGCTTGTCCCACTTCTCAAAGTCGTGCAGGCCGCCAAAGCTCTTCATGATGTCGAGGCCGGGGCGCATCCACAGGTGGAAGGTGTTGCCCAGAATGATCTGAGCGCCCATTTCTTCCAGGCTGCGCGGCATCACGCCCTTGACGGTGCCATAGGTGCCCACGGGCATGAAGATGGGGGTCTGCACCTTGCCGTGGTTGAGGGTGAGTGTGCCGCGGCGCGCATGGCTGCTCGGGTCGGTCTTGAGGAGGTCAAACTGCAACATAGCCTGCTATTTTCCCAGATGCCCGGGCGGGCTGCTGCAATAGCCGCTGCTTGCCCCAGATTCGCAACCCGTTTTTGTTGCCTGCGCCTACACTGGGGCTTACTTCGAACAGGAGAAAGCCATGCTCAAAATCATGATTGCGGTTGACGGGTCGGATGTTTCGATTGAGGCGGTACGCCAAGGCATCAAGCTTTTGAAGAATGGGCTGGACGCTCACTTTGTCATAGCTCATGTGCAAAAAGAAGCAACGCTGCTGGAGCTGGCGACGACGGACTCTGACCTGATTGCCAATGCAAGCATCGATGCAGGCATGGACCTGGTAGCTCCCGCTCAGGAGTTGCTCAGAGCGGCTGGTGCCTCTTATGAAGTCGAGATCAGTCTGGGTGAAGAGGCCAACACCCTGATCGACATTGCCACGAGTACCGAGTGCGAGCTGATTCTTATCGGCGCCACGGGCAAGGGGGGGTTGGGCAGCATTCTGATCGGCTCGGTCTCACGCGAGGTAGCGCGCCATAGCGGCTTGCCGGTGATGATCGTCAAAATGCCGGAAGAGCAGGATGCCGAGGAAGACATCGGGGAAGATGAAGTCCTGATTTGATAGCTGTCTGCGCTTTATGAGTAAGCGCTTGAGACTTGTTTTTTGCTTAATCAGGCCGCGCGGCGCTGCTGGCTTGATTCGCGTCTTTGCCAGCTGCTGCGGTTGGCGTTGCGGTGGGCATTCAACTTGCCATGCGGCATGCTGGCAAGGCGCATCAGCATCCAGCGGCAGTAGCCCTGCACGCGCAGGCATTTGTTGATTTCTTCTTCAGGCAGTGGGCCTGACACCACAACCAGCCGGTCTGCAGCGTCCCAGTCGCCCGCCATGCGCAGGCGGCGCTGTGCCCCCATGGCCCATGAATTGATGCGGGTGGGCGGGCCGTGCTGGTGCACGCGGCCCGTGATGCGGTCAAAAGCAATGGCTACCAGCTCGGTCTTGAGGCGGTAAGGGCGCTCACCCGTGATGGCATTGGGCGCATCACGCATGTCGTAGAGATAGTAGTGCCCCGATCTGAGCTGATACATCAGATGCAGAAAATCCATGAAGCATGCCCTCAAGCCTGTGGCGCGCAAGACTGCGTGCAGGGATTCTCTACGAAATCGCCTGAAAGAGGGTGTTTTTCGGCCTTGGTGCGAGTTTCAGCTGTTTTCCGGGACGCTCAGCACCTGCCTCAAGCGCCCCAGCTGCTCGTACAGCGCATGGGTGTTCTTGCTGCCCAGTGGGGCCAGCAACTGTTCAAGCCATTGCTCATGGGCGGCGGCCATGGTTTTGAATTGCTTTTTCCCTGTCCGCGTCAGTCGCACCGTCATGGAGCGGCGATCTTCTTCATCGGCCACGCGCTCCACCCAGCCTTCGGCGACCAGCTGGTCTGTCAGACCCGTCACATTGCCGCCAGTCACCATCAGGTATTCAGACAGCGTTTTCATGCGCAGCCCTTTGGGGAAGCGGCTGAGCTGCGCCAGATAGTCAAAGCGCGGCAAGGTGGTGCCGAATTCATTGCGCAGCTGCGTGCGAATGAGTTGCTCGATCTGTGTGCTGCAAGTCAGCAGGCGAAGCCAAAGGCGCACGGCCTGATGGTCGTCATGCGACAGACCGGCTTCGCGCCCTAAGGCTTCGGGTGTGGAGATAGATGTATCCAAGTTTTTCTGGGCCATGGATGGCATGGTGCTCATGCTGAGATTTTTGTGATTCAGGGTTTGGCCTGATTTTAGTGAAAAATTCAAACATCAATAATTTAGACATAAAGTAATTTTTCAACGTGTCAGGAGCGGATGGCTGTCATGAAAATTGTCTGCATAGGTGGCGGCCCCGCTGGCCTTTACTTCGCACTGCTGATGAAGCAGATGAACCCCGCACACGACATCACAGTGGTGGAGCGCAACAAGCCCTATGACACCTTTGGCTGGGGCGTGGTGTTCTCTGATGCCACCATGGACAATATGCGCGACTGGGACCCCGTCACCGCTGCGCAGGTGGAGCAGGCGTTCAACCACTGGGACGACATCGAGCTGTTGTTCAAGGGGCGCAAGATTCGCTCTGGCGGCCATGGTTTTGTGGGTATTGGGCGCAAGCACCTGCTCAACATCCTGCAAGCGCGTTGTGAGCAGCTCGACGTCAAGCTCGTCTTCGAGACGGATGCGCAAAGCGATGAAGACTATGCGGATGCCGACCTCATCATTGCCAGCGATGGCGTGAACTCGCGTATCCGCACGCTGCACGCCGACATTTTCAAGCCCGATATCGTCACCCGCCCCAACCGCTTTATCTGGCTGGGCACCAAGAAGGTGTACGAGGCGTTCACGTTTGACTTTGTACGCACCGAGCACGGCTGGTTTCAGGCGCATATCTACAAGTTTGACGACGAGACGTCGACTTTCATCGTCGAGACCACGGAAGAAACCTGGAAGGCCAGCGGCCTTGATACCGCTGACCAAGAGCAGTCCATCGCCTTCTGCGAAAAGCTGTTTGCAGACAATCTGCAGGGCGAAAAGCTGATGACCAATGCCCGCCATTTGCGTGGCTCGGCGTGGATCAACTTTCAGCGCGTGGTGTGCGATCAATGGTGGCTGCGCAATGCCAAGGGCAGCCATGTGGTGCTGATGGGTGATGCGGTACACACGGCGCACTTTGCGATTGGCTCTGGCACCAAACTGGCGATTGAAGATGCCATTGAGCTGGCGCGCCAGTTCAAGCAGATGGGCGATGTGCCGGCACAAATCCCTGCGGTGCTGACCGCTTACCAGGAGGCGCGCCGTGTGGAGACGTTGCGCATCCAGAATGCGGCCTGGAATGCGATGGAATGGTTTGAGGTCTGTGGCGAGCGCTATTGCGATCAGCTGGAACCTGAACAGTTCATGTACTCCATGCTCACGCGCAGCCAGCGCATCAGCCACGAGAACCTCCGTCTGCGCGATGCGCAGTGGCTGGGCGGCTACGAGCAATGGCTGGCCGAAAAGAATGGCGTGCAGACGCAAGGCAAAGCGCCGCCGCCCATGTTTTTGCCCTACCGGCTGCGCAGCCTCACGCTCAAGAACCGCATCGTGGTCTCGCCCATGGCCCAGTACTCAGCGGTAGATGGCGTGCCCGGCGATTTCCATTTGGTCCACTTAGGAGCGAGGGCGATGGGCGGTGCCGGTCTGGTGTTTGCCGAGATGGCCTGTGTCAGCCCCGAGGGCCGCATCACCCCTGGTTGCCCCGGTACCTATTCCGATGAACAAAAGCAAGCCTGGAAGCGCATCAGCGACTGGATTCATGCCAATACCGATGCCAAGTTCGCCATGCAAATCGGCCATGCCGGTGCCAAGGCATCGACCCGGCTGGCATGGGATGGCACCGACTTGCCGCTGGAGCAGGGCAACTGGCCCATCATGGCCGCGTCAGAGCAGCAATATCTGCAAGGCGTCAGCCAGATATCCAAAGCCATGACCCGCACCGATATGGATGAGGTGCTGCAGCAGTTTGTGCAGGGTGCGCAGATGGCAGCTGACATTGGAGTTGACTGGCTGGAGCTGCATTGCGCGCACGGCTATCTGCTGTCGAGCTTTATCTCGCCGCTGACCAATCACCGAAGCGATGAATACGGCGGCAGTCTGGAAAACCGCTTGCGCTACCCGCTGGAGGTGTTCAAGGCTGTGCGAGCCGTGTGGCCGAAAGATAAGCCCATGTCCGTGCGTATCTCGGCCCACGACTGGGTGCCGGGTGGCACCACGCCGAAAGATGCCGTGGACATTGCCAAGGCCTTCAAGGCTGCGGGCGCAGACTTGATCGACTGCTCATCCGGTCAGGTCAGTAAGCTCGAAAAGCCCGTGTTTGGCCGTATGTTCCAAACGCCGTTTGCCGACCGCGTGCGGCAAGAAGCTGGTATTGCCACCATGGCAGTAGGTGCGATCAGCGAGGCCGATCATGCGAACAGCATCATCGCCGCAGGCCGAGCCGATTTGTGCGCCGTGGCCCGACCGCACCTCGCCAACCCAGCGTGGACGCTGACCGAGGCCGCCAAGATTGGCTACACCGCCATCGGCTGGCCCAAGCAGTACTACGCAGGAAAGCGCCAGATGGAAAGCCTGTTCGAGCGTGAGAAGGCTCAGAAATGACGTGCGATTTGAACGATCAACACGCGTTGGTGACCGGTGCTGGCCAAGGCATTGGTGAGGCCATCGCCCGCCAGCTGCTGGCCAGCGGTACACGCGTCACGGTGCTGGGGCGGCGTGCCGAGCCGCTGCAAAAACTGGTGGATGAGTACCACGGTCGCTGCCAGATGGTGCTGGCCGATGTGGCGAATGAATCAGAGGTCAAAGCGGCGTTTGCGCAGGCGGTAAGCGCGCAAGGCGCTATCAATATCTTGGTCAACAACGCAGGCCAAGCCAGCAGCACACCGTTCATGAAGATGGATGCTGCGCACTGGCAGCAGATGCTGGCCGTCAATCTCACCGGCACCATGCTTTGCATGCAGCAAGTGCTGCCCGCTATGGCGGCTGCTGGCTGGGGCCGCATCGTCAACGTGGCTAGCACAGCGGGGCTGGTGGGCTATGCCTATGTGGCGGCCTATGTGGCAGCCAAGCATGGGGTGGTTGGGCTGACGCGCGCGCTGGCGTTGGAGTACGCCAAAAAAGGAATCACCGTGAACGCGGTGTGCCCCGGCTATACCGAAACAGACATTGTCAAAACCAGCATCGAGCGCGTGGTGGAGAAAACCGGCCGCAGCGCCGATGAGGCACTGGCCGAGTTCGTCAAAAGCAACCCGCAAGGTCGGCTGGTCCAGCCGCAAGAGGTGGCTGATGCGGTGCTGTGGCTTTGCGGTAAAGGCGCAGCAAGTATGACGGGGCAGTCCATAGCCGTCGCCGGTGGCGAAGTGATGTAGTACCGAATGGGTGGAGAAACGCATGAGTGAATACCAAATCGATCCGGCGCTGGTCGCTGGCAACCACAAGCCGCTGGCTGGCTATCAGGCCACGCACTTTCAGTGGCAAGTGACGGATGGCGTGGCGACGATTACGCTGAATCGGCCTGAGCGAAAGAACCCGCTGACGTTTGAGTCATACGCCGAGCTGCGCGACCTTTTTTACAACCTCAAGTGGGCGACCGATGTGAAAGCGGTGGTACTGGTGGGCTCGGGCGGTAATTTCTGCTCGGGCGGCGATGTGCATGAAATCATCGGCCCGCTGGTGGCGCTCAAGGCACCTGAGTTGCTGATGTTCACCCGCATGACGGGCGAGCTGGTCAAGATGATGCGTGCCTGCCCGCAGCCCATCATCGCTGCGGTGGATGGTGTGTGCGCCGGTGCGGGTGCCATCATGGCCATGGCGTCAGACATGCGCTTGGGAACGGCACGCAGCAAGACGGCGTTCTTGTTCAACCGCGTGGGGCTGGCGGGCTGCGATATGGGCGCCTGTGCCTTTTTGCCGCGCATCATTGGACAAGGACGGGCCAGCGAGCTGCTCTATACCGGCCGCAGCCTGGGTGGCGAAGAAGGTGAGCGCTGGGGCTTTTTTAACCGTCTGTGCGAGCCCGACAACGTGCTGGCCGAGGCGCAGAAGCTGGCTGCCGATCTGGCCGCAGGCCCAAGCTTTGCCAATGGCATCACCAAGACCATGCTGCACCAGGAATGGTCCATGACGATTGAGCAAGCCATTGAAGCCGAGGCGCAGGCGCAGGCCATCTGCATGCTGACCGAAGATTTCTCGCGGGCGTATCACGCCTTTGTGGCCAAGCAAAAGCCTCAGTTCGAAGGGAATTGACATGGCAGACACCAGCTATCTGAAATGGCCCTTTTTTGAGCCGCACCACGCCCGTCTGGCGCAGTCGCTTGATGCCTGGGCTACGCAGAATATTGCGCATGAACATGGCTCTGATGTGGATGCCGAATGCAAGCAACTGGTCAAGGCGCTGGGTGAGGCTGGCTGGCTCAGGCATGCCGTGGCAGGCCCGGCCTATGGTGGCGCGGGCGAGCAGATTGATACGCGCGCCATTTGCCTGATTCGCGAAACGCTGGCGCGGCACAGTGGGCTGGTCGATTTTGCGTTTGCCATGCAGGGGCTTGGTTCTGGCGCAATCTCGCTGGCAGGCACAGAAGAACAAAAAAAGCGCTACCTGACACGCGTTGCCAAAGGCGATGCGATTGCGGCCTTTGCGTTATCAGAGCCTGATGCAGGGTCGGATGTCGCCGCCATGGCCTGCGAGGCCATGCTGGATGGTGATCACTACGTCATCAACGGCGAGAAGACCTGGATATCCAACGGCGGCATTGCCGATATTTATGTCGTTTTTGTACGCTCGGGCGAGGCACCCGGCGCACGCGGCATATCGGCGCTGATTGTGGAGGCAGGCACGCCCGGGTTTGAAATTGCCGAGCGCATCAATGTGATTGCGCCGCACCCGCTGGCGCGGCTCAAGTTCACTAACTGCCGCGTGCCAGTGAGCCAGCGCGTGGGCGCGGCGGGTGAGGGATTCAAGGTCGCAATGCGCACGCTGGATGTGTTTCGCACCTCCGTCGCCGCCGCATCGCTGGGCTTTGCGCGCAAGGCGATGGACGAGGCCTTGCACCGCGCGACCACGCGCAAGATGTTCAACGGCGTGTTGGCAGATTTTCAGCTGACGCAGGCCAAGATTGCGCAGATGGCGACGCAGATCGACAGCGCCGCGCTGCTGACCTATCGCGCGGCATGGATGCGTGACCAGGGCGAGAACGTGACGCGCGAAGCGGCGATGGCCAAGATGACGGCGACGGAAAACGCCCAGCAGGTGATTGATGCGGCCGTGCAGATCTGGGGTGGGCTGGGCGTGGTCAGCGAGCAGCCGGTGGAGCGCCTGTACCGCGAGATTCGCGCCCTGCGCATCTACGAAGGTGCGACCGAGGTGCAGCAGCTCATTATTGGGCGCGATGTCATCAAAAACCATAGCTGATGCCGCTCGCAGCTAAAGCGCTAGAGCCTGTTTTTGCTTGAAAGGTCGGAGTCATGTCGAACACCGTTTCGTACACCGCGCATATCGATACCTTCGCGGCTGACCATCTGCCGCCGCCTGAGCTGCAGCCAGAGTTCATCTTCGAGCTGCCCGCGCTGCAATTCCCCGAGCGATTGAACTGCGCGGTGGAATTACTCGACAAGCATGTGCGCGAAGGGCGAGGCGAGCGCCTCTGCATTCAGGCCGAAGGCGTGCGCTGGACTTATGCCGACCTGCAGGAAAAGGCCAACCGCATTGCCAATGTGCTGGTGCAGCAAGGCCTGGTGCCGGGCAACCGCGTGCTGCTGTGCGCGCCCAACAACCCGATGATGGTGGCCAGCTGGTTTGGCGTCATTAAAGCCGGTGGTGTGGCAGTGGCGGCCATGCCGCTGCTGCGGGCCAAAGAGCTCTCCACCATTGTCGATATTGCGCAGATCAGCCATGCGCTGTGCGACGAGGCTTTGCGCACCGAGGTAGTGAGTGCCAAAGACAAATGCGCGGTGCTGCAGCATGTGCTGTTCTTCAATAGCAATAACGCTGCCGATGCGCTGGAGCCCTTGATGGAAGCCGCACCGACACAGTTCAACGCCGTCGATACAGCTGCGACGGACACTTGCTTGCTGGGCTTTACCTCGGGCACCACGGGCATTCCCAAAGCCACCATGCACTTTCACCGCGATGTGATGGCGGTGTGCGCCTGCTGGCCGGTTAGCACGCTGCGCGCCAATGCTGACGATGTGTTTATTGGCAGCCCGCCGCTGGCGTTTACCTTTGGGCTGGGCGGGCAAGTGCTGTTCCCCATGGCCATTGGCGCGAGCATGGCCTTGCTGGAAAAAGCCGGCCCCATGCAACTGGTGGATGGGCTGGAAAAATTTGGTGCCACGGTGATGTTTACCGCACCGACTTCGTACCGCGTAATGTCGCAGCAAAGCGAGCGCCTGCGCAGAACCAAGCTGCGCAAATGCGTATCAGCAGGCGAGGCATTGACGGTATCGACACGCGCCTTATGGAAGGCTGCTACGGGCATTGAAATCATCGACGGCCTTGGGTCGACCGAGATGCTGCACATCTTCATCTCGCACCGCGAAGAAGATGCGCACCCCGGCGCCACCGGCAAGGCCGTGCCCGGCTACCACGCCAAGGTGGTGGGTGACGATGGCCATGAGCTTCCCGCAGGCACCGTGGGCAAGCTGGCCGTACAAGGGCCCACGGGCTGCCGCTACTTGAATGACAGCCGCCAGGCCAAATACGTAAGCCGGGGCTGGAACCTGACGGGCGATGCGTATTTGATGGACGAAGACGGCTACTTCATCTACCAGGCGCGCACGGACGACATGATTATTTCGGCGGGCTACAACATCGCCGCACCCGAGGTGGAAGAGGTGCTGATGCAGCACGCCGCAGTGGCTGAATGCGCCGTGATTGGCGTGCCAGACAGCGAGCGCGGCCAGATCGTCAAAGCCTTTGTGGTGCTGCGCGCAGGCTATGCCGCAAGCGATGCCATGGGCATGGAGCTGCAGGACTTTGTGAAGAGCACGGTGGCCCCTTACAAATATCCGCGTGCTGTGCAATTTGTGGCCCAGCTGCCGCGCACGGCCACGGGAAAGCTGCAGCGCTTTCGCCTGCATGAAACCTGATTGCTATGTTTTTAAAAGCTGCATGCGTATGAGTGGTAAGCCATGCAGGCTGTTTTGATTGAAAGAGCTGGTTTTTATGAATGACGTGGCGGTGAATTCAAAGCGCTTTGCGGTGCAGGTGCCGATTCGATTTGCGCACTGCGATCCGGCGGGCATCATCTTCTTTTCGCAGTATCTGGTGCTGTTTAACGGGTTGGTGGAAGACTGGTTCGATCAGGCGCTGGGCGTGAGCTATGCACACATGCTGCAGACCGACAAAGTCGGCCTGCCCATTGTTCATCTGGAGTGCGATTTTCGCGCTGTCACCCGCATGGGTGAGATGGTGAATATGGGCCTGACTATCAGCAAGCTGGGCAACCGTTCATTGACGCTGGCGCTGGACTGCACCGGGCCTGATGGCCAGCTGCGTGTTGCAGCGCAGAAGGTGCTGGTCTTCACCAGTCTGCAGACGCATCAGGCCATCAGTGCTCCATCTCATATACGCCAGGCCATGGAGCGCTGGTTAAGTTCATCCAATCCATCAGAAAACAGGAGCTGAACATGCAAGTACTGCTGCCACCGGGCTGGCCCCGGCCCAAAGGATATGCGAATGGCGTGGCCGTGAGTGGCCGCCAGATTTATGTTGCCGGCATGATCGGCTGGGATGCACACGGGCAGTTCCACACCGATGATCTGGCGGGGCAGGCCCGGCAGGCCATGCAGAACATTGTGGAGGTACTGGCGGCAGGCGGGGGCAAGCCAGAGCACATTGTGCGCATGACCTGGTACATCACCGACAAGAAAGAATATCTGGCCAAGCAGGCCGAAATTGGCAAGGCCTATCGCGAGCTGATTGGCTCCTTCAGCGTGGCAATGACTGCGGTGCAGGTGGCAGCACTGATTGAAGACCGGGCAAAGGTAGAAATTGAAGTGACGGCGGTGGTGCCAGACTGATCCCTCAGCCTGATCTGCATAGCCGCTGGGCCTTGGCTGCAGCGGCTTTTTTATGGCTGATGAAGGGCTGTTTTTCTGTTGTGCAGAAACGCATGCTCTGGGACGTGGGAGCTGGGCTATCCTCGGCGAGAAGGGGCTTTCCTAGTCGCTGCCATTCCATTGTTTTGAGAGATGCCATGAAGCCGATATTTGACCCGTACCGACGCCATGTTCTTCAAGGTTTTCGTGCCGCCGCAGTCGTGGCTGGCAGCGCGATGTTGCTGACTGCCTGCGGTAAAAAAGTGCCTAAAGCAGCGGCTATTTCTGCAGGTTCAACCGTGCTGGCGCTGGGCGATTCTTTGACGCAAGGTGTGGGTGCCAGTGCGGACACGGCCTACCCCAGCGTGCTGGCTGAGCGCA
The DNA here is from genome assembly GCF_036643215.1 of Comamonas sp. GTDB lineage: Bacteria > Pseudomonadota > Gammaproteobacteria > Burkholderiales > Burkholderiaceae_C > Comamonas. The sequence goes on from NZ_JAVXSJ010000009.1 coordinate 57,572, forward strand.
CGGGCTGGAAGGTGGTGAATGCCGGTATCTCGGGCGAGACCAGCAGCCAGATTGCAGCGCGTCTGCCCGGTTTGCTTGATGAGCATCAGCCAGCCTTGGTGATCTTGTGCGCCGGTGGCAATGACTGGCTTCAGCGCAAGAGCGCGCAAGCTGTGCAGGCAGATATCAATGGCATGCTGCAGTTGTGCAAAAGCAAAGCCATTCCCGTTTTGCTGGTGGCGGTACCTGAGCTGAGTCTGAGCGCCGCGCTGACTGGGCGCATGAAAGATCACGCCATCTACAAAACGCTGGCCGAAGACAAGAAGGTGCCGCTTCTGGCCGATGCATGGAGCGATGTGCTCAGCGATAGCGCGCTGCGCGCTGATCAGGTGCATGCCAATGCTGCTGGCTATGCCCGGTTTACGGATCTGCTGGTGGCGCAGGTCAAGGCTTCGGGTTTTCTGGCCTGAAGCCCGACTGCTGCGTTTAAAAGTCCAGCAGGCTCAGGCCTACGCTCAAGACCGTACGTTTTTTGTTGTAGTCGATCAGGCTGTCGCCATAGCCGCTGAACAGCTGGACATGCAGGCGCAGATTGCTCTTGCCGCCGTTCCAGCCGTCGCCCAGCGTGCGCAGCCATTCAACGCGACCCGAGCCCTTGCCTTGGCCTAGTGAGCCGCGTGCGGCCAGGCTCAGGTAGTTTTGCTCGTTGACGTTCCAGCCCAGCTTGATTTCGCCGCGGCCGATGTAGTCCTGAATGTGGGGGTTGTCGTCTTCCAGCGCGCTTTCTTTCATGCGCTTCCAGATCTTGGCGTTGACTTGCCAGCGATTGCCCAGCTCGGCGCCGGTCATCAGATACCAGCGGTTCCAGCTGCGTGAGAGCGGATTGCTCTGGCCGTTGGACTGGTGCACCAGCCCGATGCCGGAATAGCGCCAGCGCCAGCCAAAGGGCAGCTTGGCATCTGTGGGGTAGACGTAGAAGACTTCTGGCTCATGGTCCGTGGTGCGGAAGGGGCGCGAGATGTCTCCGTTGAACAGCTGCCAGTAAGACTGCTGGGTGTAGCCAAACCACAGCGAGTCCTTGCCCGAGGAGGTGGGGCCGGTCAGCAGGCCGGAGGCAATCTTGGTGCGTGCCGAGAGCTGCAGTCGCATTTCATGCTTCTGGTAGGGCTGCTCGGTGGCCAGGCCACGGCTTGACGAGTAGGGCTGCTGATTGACCTCATCGCCGATGGCCACGGAGACCGACATGGGCCGGTAGCCGCGGAAGTTGAAGGTGCCGCAGTCAGAGCCGGGTTCCAGCTCGAAGTAACGCGACATTTCGCTGTAGCGCGGGTCGCGGCAGCCGCCGTTGGTGGGCGTCAGGGGCAAGCCGGTCTCGGTCAGGGCGATCACGGGGGCTGCATTGCTGGCGGGAGCTTGCGCAGCAGGCTCCTGCGTGCTGGCAATGGGTGCGGCCCAGGTTGTTGCCGGTGGGGGTGTTTGCGGGTTTTGCTTGATTGCCCAGGCATCAAAGCAGGCCAGGCGGTCGGTATTGCTGGTGGTGGCCGCGCATTGCTGCCAGCTCTCTGGCGCGGGTATTTCTGCGCTGGCGCTGGCGGGCGTCAGGCCGCTTAGCAGCGCCAGGCTGATGCTCAGCGGCAGTGGTTGCGGGATAAAAGGGCGGTAGCTCATGGGATCAAATGGGTTCGCAGGCGGGTTGCCAAGGGCAACGTCAGAAGCCGTTCAAGGCTTGGCCTTGCGCATGATGAACGCATGGGATGGAACATTTTCTCCCTCCAGGTAACTGCCGTGAATTTCTGTACCGCAGCTGTCTTTAGTCACCTCACCGAGCCAGGTGCCGGTGATGCGTGAGCCATCTGCACTTTCTTCCAGTGTGACAGAACCCTGGTTCACATCGCCCACCATGGGGTGGGTACTGCCGAGGCGGCTGACGCTGCCTTTGACATTGCCCTCCCACTCAGGGTGCGGCCCCAGAACGATACGAATGCTTTCGTCACTGTCTTTGATTGAGCCTAGCCACTCGCCTTGCAGTTGCTTGTCGGTCATCTGCCAGTCTTGCGGGCAAGTGCTGGTAATGCTTGGGTCAAATTGGGCCCAGGCGCCCGTTGCACAAGCGCTTGCAGCTATGAAAAGCAGAGTTCTCAGAGTCATGTTCGGAATCAATTGGCGGCACCCGGTGCGGCCGGGTTTTTGCGTGCGGCAAATTCTTCGCGCAGTTTGCGCAGCTTTTCGCGCGGGTCTTCTTTGGCAGTGGCAGCGTCCAGCCCCATCTCTTTGATGAAGCGGCTTGGCATGCAGGCCACCATTTCGCGGCCTTTTTTACGGCGTTTGGTCCAGCTTACGGCCAGCGTGCGCTGGGCGCGCGTGATGCCCACGTACATCAGGCGGCGTTCTTCCTGCAGGCGGGCCGCTGTTTCATCGCTGACCTTTAGCTGCTTGCCATTGTCATCGTCGAGCTTGAAGGGCAGCATGCCCTCGGTCACGCCGACCTGCATGACATGCGGCCACTCCAGACCTTTGGAGGCGTGCAGGGTGGATAGCACGACCATGTCCTGCTCTTTCTCCCGTTCACTGATGGTGGAAAGCAGGGCAATGTTCTGCGAGACCTCGAGCAGGCTCTTGACCTCGGTCTCTGTGGTCGTCCCCGCGGCATCTTCAATCTTGCCGCCTGCGCGCTGGGCCATCCAGTCGCAGAACTCCAGCACATTGCTCCAGCGTGCAGAGGCTACGGACTCACTGTCTTCGCTGTCGTACAGATACTGTTCGTAGCCAATTTCCTTGAGCCAGTCCATCAAAAAGGCACGAGAAGCATCGACTCCCAAGGTATGGCGAGCGCGATACTCCAGGTCGTTGATGTAGCGGCCAAACTCCAGCAGGCTCTCGAAGGCTTTCCTGGGCAGGGCGTCCTCCAGCATGGCGTTGAACAGCGCGCCAAACATGCTCAGTTTGTGCGCGCCTGAGAATTCGCCCAGCTTGCCCAAAGTGGTGTGGCCAATGCCGCGCTTGGGTGTGCCGATGGAGCGCAGAAACGCCGGGTCATCGTCGTTGTTGATCCAGAGGCGGAACCAGGCGCAAAGGTCCTTGATTTCCGCCCGGTCAAAGAAGCTGGTGCCGCCTGAGACCTTGTACGGAATGCTGGCCTTGCGCAGAGCCTTTTCAAACGGTTTGGCCTGGTGGTTTGCGCGGTAGAGGATGGCGAAATCCTTCCACGCAGGCTGCGGGTTCATGCTGGCGCGTAGCCCCTGAATGCGGGCCACGGCACGCTCGGCTTCATGCTCTTCGGTGTCGCAGTCGACGATGCGCACGGGCTCGCCTTCACCCAGTTCAGAGAACAGGGTCTTGGGAAACAGCTTGGGGTTGGGGCCGATCACATTGTTGGCCGCCCGCAAAATAGCGCTGGTGGAGCGGTAGTTCTGCTCCAGCTTGATGATCTTGAGCTGCGGAAAATCAACGGGCAGCTTCTTCAGATTGTCCAGCGTGGCGCCGCGCCAGCCGTAGATGGACTGGTCATCGTCACCCACCGCGGTGAAGTGGCCGCGCTCGCCCACCAGCATCTTCAGCAAATCATATTGCGTGGCGTTGGTGTCTTGATATTCATCAACCAGCACATGGCCCAGCAGACGTTGCCACTTCTCGCGTACTTCTGGGTGGCCCTTGAGCAGACGCATGGGCATGCCGATCAGGTCGTCAAAGTCCACGCTCTGATAGGCGGTCAGGCGTTCTTCGTAGCGCTGCATGATGAGGGCCGTGCTGCGCTCGTTGTCGTCCTGGGCCATTGCCAGCGCCTTGCGGCTGTCCCAGCCGTTGTTTTTCCAGCCGCTGATAGTCCACTGCCACTGGCGCGCGGTGGCTACATCGGTGGTGCCCCCGGCGCAGTCTTTCAGAATGCCGGTCACATCGTCGGTATCCAGAATGCTGAACTTTGGTTTGAGGCCGAGGATGTGACCATCCTCGCGCACCATGCGCACACCCAGTGAGTGGAAGGTGCAGATCAGCACTTCCTTGGCCTGCCGGCCAATCAGCCCGGCAGCGCGTTCGCGCATTTCAGCGGCAGCCTTGTTGGTAAAGGTAATGGCCGCAATGCGGCGGGGTGCCAGACCGGTCTCGATCAGACGACCAATCTTGTGCGTAATCACACGGGTCTTGCCCGAGCCAGCACCGGCCAGAACAAGGCAGGGGCCTTCGGTGTAATGCACGGCCTGAAGCTGAGCGAGATTGAGACCAACGGACATGACGCAGAGTGACCCATCATCAAAAACAAGGACTGGGAGCATACCGCCTCACTGTGAACAGGCCTGATCGCGTTCCTCACAACTGACAAAAAGGAGGGGCACAGTGAGCGCTTTGCCTACATTTGTGAATTCGTGAAGCTCTAATAATTAGTTGTAATAAGGTGTTATTTTTGTAGTGTGAAAGATTGTGTAATGTTTGTCTGAATATGCCGAAGATCAAGCGGGTTTGCTATGGTTTGATATGGGCTATTTATTTTTTCTATAACAGTTAGGGTGCTTTGCATGGCGAGAACCATTGGTGAAGTGAGCTTGGCTGCAGAGCTCTGGACGCCTGCTGTACAGCAGCGCTTTGAGTCTCTGTTTGCTGTGGCTGCACGCAAGTCACTGTCTGGTTGGCGTCAGGTGCCCAGGCATTTGGCTGAAGTGCTGGTGCTTGAAGGCTTTGCGCCTCTGGTGTCGAAGGACGAGACAAAGGCTCCCTGTGTGGTTTACGTGGGAGGCGAAGCCTCTAAGCAACCGCTGGGGCGCTCTTCGCAGGGCTGGGCCGCGCATCTGGATGTGGACTTCACACTGTCCGATCTGATTGACATGCTCGACCGTGCGGCGGTCTTTCTCATGGACTGGAGAGCACGCCAGAAAGTCAGCGTTACGCTGACTTTGCAGCGGGCTCTGGAAGATCTGCAGCAGCAAGGCTTTGACTGCATGCACCGCTTTCAGCTGCGTTCGTGGATCGCGTTGCCCGGCAGTGCGAACACGGCCCAGAACATGCGAGTGCTGGCGCTGCTGTCACGTGGGCCGATTGATGCCAAGTCCATCAGCGATCACTCGGGCATTGAAATGCCTCAATTGTTTACTCTGTTGTCTCTACCTCAGGTGCAGGCAGTATTGCGCTGCAGTTTGCGAAGCTCTCAGGAGCCATCTGCAGCGCCCATATCAACAAAAACGCAGCCAGCTACGTCGGTCACGCGCCAATGGGTGAGCAAGTTGACGGGCTGGATTACGCGCGGAGGACGTTCATGACACCTTTTATGCCCCAGCCTGGTCAAGGCTTGATGCGGGTGAGCCTTTTAGGCCCTATGGGCATCGGCAAGACCACGGCTTTGCGCAGTCTTTGTGGACAGTTCATGGCGGGCAGCGATGTTCGCAATCTGGACAAAGGGGCGCACGCCAAAGAGTTCACCACCGTCGGCGCCGAGTTTGGCGAAATTGATCTGGGTTCTGGTGAACGCCTGCAGCTTGTAGGCAGCCCTGGCCAGGACCGTTTTGACTTTGTGCGGCGCTGGGTGCTTTCTGCATCGGTGGGCGCACTGCTGATGGTTGATGTCAATGATGCGGATGCTGTGGAATATGCCTCCGAGATGTTGACCGGCGCGGCAGAGCTGGACTCGGCGCCTTTGATGATTCTCCTCAGCTGCCGCACTGCCAATGGTGCGCAGCTCGAAGCTTTCAGTGCGGCCTTGATGGCCAAGGGCCATGACGTTGTGCCCGTTGTCGAGGCAGACCCCCGTGATCGCCAGCAGATGCTGGACGCCCTCGGTGTGTTGGCATCTCTGCTGTCCCTGCAAAGTCAGACCCTATGAAGACCAATACTCCTTTTGTTATCCCGACTCATGTCATTGAGGCCGGCCAAGAAATTCTGACGCGTGTGGTGGCCCCTGTGGCGGGCGTGCACATTGCGTTGCTCTGCACCCCCGACGGCTTCGAGATTACGGCGCTGCGCATTCGCAGTGAGTTGCCTACCGAGCGGCTGTCCGCCATGGCGGGCTCGCTCATGGCCATGGCCAAGGCCGTGGCCAATGAAATAAGTCACAAGGATTGCAGACGCCTGACGTTTGAGACGGAGTCGGGCACGGTGGTTTTCCAGGCAGTGAACGGAGCATTCCCGGCCGTTCTCTGTCTGGTTGTCGATCAGAACGCCTTGCTGGGTCGCGCACTCTGGGCGGCTGGTGAGGTTTCAACCGGGTTCCTGCCCTGAAAACAGGCGCACCGGGGTTCTGTGTTTGAAGTATGCGCAGTTGTTGCGTGGGTTCCTTGTCTTGCTTTTTTATAAGGTGGATTTATGGCCTCTATTCAAGATTCTCTGAATGCTCTGATGACCTCTGACGGCTCCATTTGTGGCGCACTGGTCGACAGTACTAGCGGCATGCTGATGGGGAGCGTGGGCAGTGGAGTGGACATGGAACTGGCAGCTGCTGGCAACACCGAAGTGGTGCGTGCCAAGATCAAGACCATGCGCATGCTGAACCTGAACGATCAGATCGACGACATCCTGATTACGCTGGGAAAGCAATACCACATCATCCGTCCTGTGCCTGCTAACGACGGTGTGTTCTTTTACCTGGTGCTGGACAAGACTCGAGCCAATCTGGCTCTGGCTCGCCGCAAGGTGGCCGAAGTGGAAAAAGAGCTCAAGCTCTGAGGCGCTCAGTTACGCCGTTTACAAAAGCCTGCCTTGCGCAGGCTTTGTTTTTTGGTGTCAGCTCCGGCTGAAATTTTTTCATGGCGCAAGTGCAAGAGCGAAACCTGAGCGCTGTCACAATTTGTGCGTGCTGTCCGTACTACTCATCACCTTCCCCTTCTTTGCGCTGGTGGCCTGCGGTTTTATCGCCACCTGGCGCGGCGTACTGCCTCAGGCGGCGATTCCCGGCCTGAACGCCTTTGTGCTGTTCTTTGCGCTGCCCTGCATGCTGTATCGCTTTGGCGCGCAGACGCCCATTCATCAGCTGCTGGATATCAACGTCACTCTGATCTACCTGCTGTGCGCCGCTGTGATGGTGGGCGCCACGGTCTTGCTGACCCGCAGGCGCATGGGCTGGAACGATGCAGCCTTTGGCGCACTGGTTGCCGCCTTTCCCAACACCGGCTTCATGGGTGTGCCCATGCTGGCAGCGCTGCTGGGCGCGCAAAGTGCGGGGCCGATCATTGTCACCATGGCCATCGACATGATCATCACCACCTCCGCCTGCATCGCGCTGTCGCGGCTTGATCTGGCGGGTGGCCAAGGTGTCTGGACTGCGGTGCGCAACTCGCTCAAGGGCATGGCTGCCAACCCCATGCCCTGGTCCATCTTGCTGGGTGGTCTGGCATCTGCCATGGGCTGGGTGCTGCCCGGTCCTGTGGATAAAACCGTGGCCATGCTGGCGGGGGCAGCCTCTCCCGTCGCCCTGTTCACCATCGGCGCGGTGCTGGCCCGCTCGCAGATGAATAGCCACGAGAACGTAGCCGCGCGTGACTATGTGCCGATTGCACTGGCCAAACTCATCGTCCACCCCCTGCTGGTCTGGGCTGTGGGTATGAGCGCCATGGCCATGGGCTTGCCGCTGAGCCAAGAAACACTGGTGGTGCTCGTGCTGCTGGCTGCACTGCCATCCGCCAGTAATGTCTCGTTGCTGACCGAGCGCTACGGTGCTCACAGTGGCCGTGTGGCACGCATCATCTTGGTCTCGACCAGTTTGGCTTTTCTGACTTTTTCCGCCGCTGTGGCCTTGATGATCTAGCAAAAACAATAGCGGTTTGCGCAAGCACCACCTGCGCAAGCCGCTGTTTTGATCTCTAACCTGAAATCAAGCATGGTCCAGCAAAGAGGCAGCCAGCAAGAGCCGCCTCGCGGCAAAGGCTGCCGTCCCCTTGAGGGGAAGCCGCGTCAGCGGCTCAGGGGTGGGCTTAATACTCCCAGAACATCCGCTGCAGTTCCTTGGTATTCGCTCCCTTGGTCAGCGCCAGCATGGTCAGCAGGCGGGCCTTTTCGGGGCGCATGTCGTGGGCGACGACCCAGTCGTACTTGTCATCAGGTTGCTCGGCGTTGCGCAGCACAAAGCCATAAGGCACGCGCGATGAGCGAACGATGAGCGTGCCCTTGGCGCGCGCATCCTGCAGCGGCTTGACCATGCGGTCAGCCACCGAGCCATTGCCGGTACCTGCATGAACAATGGCCTTGGCGCCCGCATCTACCAGTGCATTCACCGCCGTGGGCTGCACGTTGCCGTAGGCGTAGACGATGTCGACCTGAGGCAGCTTGTCGATGTTGTCGATGTTGAATTCGGAGTTATTGGTGTGGCGCTTGACGGGCGCGCGGAACCAGTAGTTCTTGCCTTCGACCACCATGCCCAGAGGGCCCCACTGGCTCTTGAAGGCACCGGTCTGGATATTGATGTCCTTGTTCACATCGCGGGCGGTGTTGATCTCGTCATTCATGGTGACGAAGACGCCCTTGCCCTTGGCATCCTTGGAGCCCGCCACGCTGACGGCGTTGAGCAGGTTCAGCGCACCGTCGGCAGACAAGGCCGTGCCGGGGCGCATGCTGCCGACCACGGCGATGGGCTTGTCGGTGTGCACGGTCAGGCTCAGGAAGTAGGCGGTCTCGGCCAGCGTGTCTGTGCCGTGAGTGATGACGATGCCGTCTACATCGGCCTGCTTGGAGAGTTGCGAGACGCGCTTGGCCAGTGTCAGCAGGTTGTCGTTGGTAAAGCTTTCAGAGGCGATCTGAAAGACCTGCTCGCCGCGCACATTGGCGACTTGCGCCAGCTCTGGCAGCCCGGCCAGCAACTTGTCCACAGGTACCTTGGCAGCGGTATAGGTTGCGCTGTTGACGGTGGAGGCACCCGCACCTGCAATGGTGCCGCCTGTGGCCAGCACCACCACATTGGGCTTGGCGGTCTGGGCTTTGGCGGCCTGCATGGCAGCAGGAGAGGCATCCTGCGCCAGCGCTGCGCCGGGTGCAGACAGAACGCCGAGAACGGCAATGGTGGCGGCCAGCAGTGTCTGGCGGAAGGCTTGCTTTTGCATGAAGTAGTGCTCCGTGATGTGATGGGTCGGCCTCTTGTGGAGCCGAGCCTCACACCATGCAATAGCCATGCCGGAATGCCCATTCGCGCAAATCCCGATGGATTTGGCCAAGCGTCACCGGGTGCTTTAAATTTCATAGCGCCCTGCGCTTGTTTATAAAGCGCTAGAGGCTAAAAAGGCTTGAAGTCAGACGCCTCAAATGCTGAGTGGGTCTACATCCACCAGCCAGCGCACCAGCGGCCTGTGCTCTGTCAATCCGCGCAGCCAGTGCAGATATTGCTGCCATGCGTTCAGAAAACGCAGCAGGGCGCTGCGGTTGGTGGCTTCCAGCAACATCTGGGCGCGCTCCACATTGGCCACCCGCTGCACCGCCATGGGGATGGGGGGGTAGATGAAAACTTCGTCCAGATAGGGTAGGTTTGCATCGCGTGCCACCTGCGTGGCGGCCAGCAGAAATGCCTGCGCAGCTTCCTGAGTGCGGGCATCAGCGCGCACGATGGCTTGAAAGGCGTAGGGCGGCATGCCGGCGTCAAGCCGCTCTTTGAGCTGCTGCTTGGCAAAGGCCGGGTAGTCGTGTTTGCGCAGCGCCGCGTAGACGGCGTTTTGTGCGTCGTGGCTTTGAATCCACATCTCAGGGTGGCTGTCCTGCTCCGTCACATATTGCGCATCGCGCCCGGCCCGGCCCGCGGCTTGCATGAGCAGGCAAAACAGCCGCTCTGGCGCGCGGTAGTCGCTGGAGTACAGGGCGCTGTCCGGCTGCACGGCGGCGACCAGTGTGATGCGTCTAAAGTCATGGCCCTTGGCCACCATCTGTGTGCCGACCAGTACATCCACATCGCCCGCATGCACCTGGGCCAGTTGCTTTTCCAGGCTGCCCTTGGTCTTGGTCGTGTCGGCATCAATGCGGCCCACGCGGGCAGGATTGCCATCGGGGCGCTGCACATTGCGCAGCAGTCGTTCCAGCTCTTCCTGCAACTGCTCCGTGCCCTTGCCCAGCGGCAGGATGTCGGGGTTGCCGCAGGTCGGGCAGGCAAAGGGTACGCGCTGCGTAAAGCCGCAGTGGTGGCAGCGCAGGGTGCGGTCGCCTTTGTGGAAGACCTGGTGCGCGCTGCAATGCGGGCAGTCGCTCTTCCAGCTGCAGTCGGCGCAAAACAGCACGGGCGCAAAGCCACGGCGGTTGAGCAGGATCAGGCTTTGCTCGCCGCGCTTCACGCGCTCGGTAATCGCGTCCAGCAGCGGTGGGGAAAACACCGCGCGCTTGGGCTGCTGGGTCATGTCTACCAGGCGCACCTTGGGCAGGCTGGCTGAGCCAATGCGGCTGGGCATATTGAGGCGCAGGTAGCGGCCCACCTCGGGCGTGCTGGCATGCCAGCTCTCCAGCGATGGCGTGGCGCTTCCCAGAATCACCTTGGCGCCTACCGCACGACCACGCCACAAGGCCAGATCACGGGCAGAGTAACGCGCGCCTTCTTGCTGCTTGTAGCTGGCGTCATGTTCTTCATCGACGACGATCAACGCCAGCTGCGGTACGCTGGCAAAGATGGCCATACGCGTGCCCAGAACAATGCGTGCGCGGCCGGTGTGGGCGGCTAGCCAGCTTTTCAGGCGCTGCGGGTTGGTCATGCCGCTGTGCATGCTGACCACGGCATCTTTGCCGTATTGCGGCGTGAAGCGGGCGACAAAGCGCTCTTCCAGCTGGGGCGTGAGATTGATCTCGGGCACCATCACCAGCGCCTGCGCTTCGGGGTTGGCATCCAGCAGGGCCTGCACGGCACGCAGGTAGACCTCGGTCTTGCCGCTGCCGGTGCTACCGTAGAGCAAAAATGGGCCAGATTTCTGCTCAATTTGCTCAAAAACCAAAGTCTGCTCTGCGCTAAGTGCTACCAAAGGGATAGTGGCTGGCGTGGCGGCGACTTCGGCAACGGTCTCGGCGGTTTCTTCTATGGCTTCGGCCTGCGCCTTTTTGCTACGGCTTTTGGGTTTGGCCGCTTTGGGCGGAGCCAGCCGCCGCGCCAGCTGCTCGGGCGTCATGTCGCGCAAATGGGGCGGCAGGGCTGACACGGCAATCTCGCCCACGCTGCGCTGGTAGTAGTGGGCGGCAAAGGCCACCAGACGCCGCCATTCCTGGCTCAGCGGCGCAATGCCTTCCAGCACCCCGGCAATGCCGCGCAGCTCAATGCCTTCGGGGATGGGCTCTGCGCCCGCAGGCTGATCCCAGACTACGCCCAGCATCTCCCGCTTGCCCAGCGGCACGCGCACCAGCGTGCCGGGTGCCAGTTCCTCATCGCTGCGGTAGCTGAGCAGATCGCCAACGGCACTGTGGGCAGGAGTCTGGACGGCAACGTGAACGATGTGGGACATGAGCGGGAAGAAGGGTTGGGGTCACCGGTCAGGCCGGCGTTCTAAGAGCTATAGCAGATTTTGAGGCCTGCAAAGGCTTTGTAGTCTGTGGATAACTTTGTGAGGAAAAATATGCCGAAGACGATACCCGGAACTTGTAAGTCAGAATTCAGTCAATCTGCAACAGATCTGATGAATTGAAAAATATAGATAAAACAAACACTTATGTTTATTTTTGGTGTTACTTGAAACTTTGATGGGTAAAGCGCTTACAGGGAGTCTGCTTTGCCATATCTGTGCATAAATCAGGCTTGGCGCTGCTGTCAACCGAGAAGCTCCCTAAACCTAAATGTGTGCAAACTCCTGCGCAAAGTCTGCAACTCCTTAATAAATAGCACTAATCCAAGCCCTTACAAGGGGCTGTACCGCTTTTTACCCGATGCGTGTGGATAACTTTTATCTATCAAGTGAGAGCCACAAGAAAAAATAAAAAAGCGCCAAATCTCATTGGCGCTTCATTTTTCAGGGTCTGAAATTTAATTCTTTTAAATCAAAGGCTTGCTTTGATTCTGTTACGCTAAAAGCAAGTGATTGTCGCGCAATAACCTTTTAGCTGACTGAGCCGTTAGTCCGGTAAAACCGGACCCAAAGCTCAGAAAGTGAGCAACAAGTGTCATTTCGCGGTGCACGTAGGCACTTGTTGCTGGTTGGGTTTAGCCCTGTGTGCGCAGCAGGCGCGAGTGGCTGTGCACCGCCTCGACCAGTGCGGCCACATGCTCAGGCGGGGTGAACTGGCTGATGCCGTGACCCAGATTGAAGATGTGGGTGGGGCCGGTGGTGCTGCGGTCTGTGTGGGGCTTGCCAAAGCTATCCAGTACAGCGCGGGCCTGTGCAGCGACTTGCTCGGGGGCGGCAAACAGCACGTTGGGGTCGATATTGCCTTGCAGCGCCTTGCCGGGGCCGCCGACCTGGCCGCCGACGATGGCGCGGGCCTTGCCCAAGTTGGCAGTCCAGTCCAGACCCAGCACTTCGCAGTCCAGATCCTTCATGTCATCCAGCCAGATGCCGCCGCCCTTGGTGAAGACCAGGCGGGGCACATCGGTTCCATCAACGCCGGTGCGCTTGAGCTGGGCCAGCACGCGCTTGGTGTAGGTCAGGCTGAACTCTTGGAAGGCGCCGTCGGCCAGCACGCCGCCCCAGCTGTCAAAAATCATCACGGCCTGAGCGCCTGCGTCAATCTGGGCATTCAGGTACTGGGCCACGCTGTCGGCGTTGACTTCCAGAATGCGGTGCATCAGGTCGGGGCGCGAGTACATCATGGACTTGACGGTGCGGTAGTCGTCGCTGCCTTTGCCTTCGGTCATGTAGCAGGCCAGAGTCCAGGGGCTGCCCGAGAAACCGATCAGTGGCACGCGGCCGTTCAGCGCCTTGCGGATGCTGGTGACGGCATCAAACACATAGCGCAGCTTGTCCATGTCGGGCACGGCCAGCGCGGCCACGGCGGCCTCGTCGCGTACGACCTTGGCAAAGCGTGGACCTTCGCCTTCGGCAAACGTCAGGCCCAGGCCCATGGCGTCAGGCACCGTGAGGATGTCGCTGAACAGAATGGCGGCATCAAGCGGGAAGCGCTCCAGCGGCTGCAGCGTCACTTCAGTGGCGTAGTCCACATTGGTGGCCAGGCCCATGAAGCTGCCGGCCTTGGCGCGGGTGGCCTTGTATTCAGGCAGGTAACGTCCCGCCTGGCGCATCAGCCACAGGGGCGTGTAGTCAGTAGCCTGGCGACGGCATGCGCGCAGGAAGGTGTCATTGGTCAGGGGGGCGAAGCTCATGACTCGATTGTCGCCCACTCTGGCTTTTCTATTCACCACATTCCCGAGCAGCAATCCACACCTCTGGGTGATGCAGCGTTTTCAGACCTGCGAACACAAGCATTGATACGTCGTTGCTTCGCCAGGATGTACTTTTGAGCTGCCCGCGGCTTCGCGCCTTTCAGGGGGGGGCTGTCACGCAAACGTCATGCAACTGCCATGGAGGCTTCATCTGCGCTTTTCACAATGAGGGCACGCAGACATACCGTGTGGCACAGGCAGGCCGCCGACTGCGTCCAACATTGAGAGGTAAGCAGGCATGAGGCATCCCGAGATACTTGAGGCGATTACCACATCCCAGGCATCGGCTTCGGCATCGAGATCGCCGCTTGCTTCTCTCCCCAGCCCCGCGCATGCTGCAGCGCCCGCTTTGCGCTTGCAGGTGCGCTGGGCTCGTCATCTGGATGAAGTGAGACAGGCCCAGCGCCTGCGCTACCAGGTCTTTGCCGAGGAAATGGGCGCTGTGCTGCAGACGCCTGTGGCTGGCCACGACATCGATTTTTACGACGACTTCTGTGAGCACCTGATGATCTGCGATGAAGTGCAGAACAAGGTGATTGGCACTTACCGGCTGCTGACGCCCGCACAGGCCCGTCGTGCCGGTGGTCTGTACAGCGATCAGGAATTCGATCTGACCCCCATCAACGCCTGGCGTGACCAGATGGTGGAACTGGGCCGCAGCTGCGTACATGCAGAGCACCGGCAGGGCGGCGTGATTCTGGCGCTGTGGGGCGCTCTGGCAGAGTTCATGCAGCGTAACCAGCTCGAAGCCATGGTGGGCTGTGCCAGCATTCCCATGCAGTACCCGGGTCTGGCCCATGGTGAAGGCCCGGCGCGCATCTGGCAGCAACTGCGTCAGACCCATCTGGCGGAGGCTGGGCTACAGGTTCGCCCGCGTGTGGCCCTGCCTGAAGAGTTGGCGCACATCAGCGATGTGTCGGCCGATGCGTTGAAGGTTGAGCCGCCTGCGCTGATTCAGGGTTATCTGCGCGCTGGCGCCAAGGTGCTGGGGGCTCCGGCCTGGGATTGCGACTTCAACACGGCAGACCTGCCCATCATGATGCGCATGCAGGATTTGCCATCGCGCTATCGCCGCCTGTTTGGCCGAATCCAGAGCTGAGAGCGGTTTTGAATCAAAACAAGCCTGCGGAAGTCACCGCAGGCTTGTTGGTTCAGACGCCGTTGATTTCAGGCAGCAGGGCTTTTTTCATCCTCCATGCCTTCTGACAGCTGGCCCAGTGAGCTGATCACCAGTCCCAGCATCAGGAAGGCATAGGCCGCAATCGCCAGCAGCAGGCTCATGCTGAAGCCCCATTGCAGAACGGAGCAGGCCCACTCCCATGAGTCGTACAGCGTGCTGCACTGGTTGCTGGCGGGCATGTGTACGTACCAGGTGATGGCAATCCACATCAGCACCAGCATCAGCACTACGGTGCGCAGCTTGTGGCTAGGCGTCTGCTGCAGGCTGTGCAGCAAGACCAGAGGAATGGCTGCGCCCCAGACAAACATCATTAGCCAGCTCGTTGCAGGCATTTGTTCAAGCATTTGCTGCAGCCAGTGCATCTTGGGCATGCTGTTGATGGCGGCAAGAAAGTCCCAGACAAACGGCAAGGCGATGCCCGCAATGGCCAGACTCGCCAGCGCCAGCGCACGCAGCAGGCATTGCCGTTGATGAGGGGACGAATGGAGCAGACTGAGATGCATGGCTGACCTCCTGTGCAGTTCAGGCGGGCCGCAGTGGACAAAGCATGCATGGCTAGCAGAGGCTGGAAACTGCAGTTGAGCCTGGCTTGTGGGCAGCTCCAGTCTAGAACGTTTACCCTGTTTGTGCCATAGGTCTGATGCTGCCTGCAGCATGCGGCTGATGTGCACAGTCGTAAAGTTGATTGCACCCAGTTCATTCGCCGGGCTGGCTCTGGCGCCTGTGCAAAGCCGGGGCTAAGCTTGGCTTGCTCGACTCAGGGCCATGATCCCGCAGCGCCGGGCAAAGGAGCTTTTATGCTGAGCCATTCCGCTGTGACGACGATGCTGCCGGTCATCGATATGGTGCGCGCCCGCGCTTTTTACGAAGATTGTCTGGGGCTGGAGCCGGGGGCGCTGCGACCCGACGGGAAGTTTGTCTATCAGGTTGGCGGCAGTGCCCTGGCCCTGTTCCCTAAGCCGGGCGGCACCAAGGCCGAGCACACAGTCATCAGCTTCCAGGTGCCCGATATCGCTGCGAGTATTGAGGCGCTGAAAAGCCGGGGTGTGGTCTTCGAGGATTACGACTTCCCGGATTTCAAGACCGTCAATCATGTCTGTGTGCTGGGGTCCGAGAAGGCCGCCTGGTTCAAGGACACGGAAGGCAATTATCTCTGCCTGCACGAGGAGCTGGCGCAGGCCTGAGAAGGCCGGATAGCTAGATTTTTTGCAGTGCGTGCAGTACCTCGCTCTTAGACAGAAGCTCGCTCATCACCACGGGCGGCTTGCCCGGCACATACAGCACATAGACCGGTACGCCGCTGCGGCCCAGTGCATGCAGAGCCTGGGTAATGGCTGGGTCCTGCCGCGTCCAGTCGGCGCGCAGCAGCTGCACCTTGTGCTGCTCAAAAGCGGCCAGTACATCCGCATGGCTGAGCGTGGTGCGCTTGTTGACCTGGCAGGTCACGCACCATGCGGCGGTGAAGTCCACAAACACGGGCTGGCTGGCCGCTTGCAGAGACTGAACCTTGTCAGCCGTCCACGGCTGCCATAGTTCGCCTTCGCCGCTTTGCGCCTGTACCGGCTCGGCCTGCGGCGCGGTGATCAGCGGGGCCGCGTAATAGCCCACGCCGGCCACCAGCAGCAGGGCGATGGCGCTGAGTGCCAGACGGCTTTTGCCGCTCAGCCCCAGTGCCCAGATCAGCGCGGCCAGTACCAGCAGCAGGGCCAGCAGGGCGGCTGCTGCGTCCATGCCGCTTTGGTGGCCCAGCACCCACACCAGCCAGACCACGGTCGCAAACATGGGGAAGGCCATGGCGCGGCGGAAGGTCTCCATCCACGCGCCGGGGCGGGGCAGCCAGCTGACGACGGCGGGCACAAAGCTGGCAAGCAGGTAAGGCAAAGCCATGCCAACGCCCAGGGCGGCAAACACCGTCAGCGCCTGTGCGGCGGGCATATCAATCGCAAAACCCAGAGAGGCACCCATGAACGGGGCCGTGCAGGGTGATGCAATGGCCACAGCCAGCACGCCAGAGAGGAAAGAGTCCAGCACCGGGTTGCGCGCCTGCGCAATGGCGATATGGCTGGGTAGCAAGCTGCCGAACTCAAAAAGCCCCGCCAGATTCAGCCCCAGCACGGTGAACAGCGTCGCCAGCAGAGACACGACGATGGGCGACTGCAGCTGAAAGCCCCAGCCCAGCTGCTGGCCCGCAGCGCGCAGACCCAGCAGCAGCGCGCCCAGCGCCACAAATGACAGCACCACACCAGCGGTATAGGCCAGACCGCTTATTTTTTGAGCACGGCGATTCTGGCCGTGGCCTGCAAAGCCCAGCACCTTGATGGCCAGCACGGGAAACACGCAGGGCATGAGGTTGAGAATCAGCCCGCCAATCAAGCCGCCCAGCAGTGCGGCCCAGATACCTGTGTTGCTGGCGCTGCTGGTGGCGACCGGTGCAGTAGCCGCATTTTTGTTGGCTTCAAGCGCTGCGGCCAGAGCGGGGGAGACGCTGGCCAGCGTGGCAGGCGTCCATTGCCCTGCTACATCCAGCGTGCTGCGCCAGGCAATGGGCTCGCCCTTGTCCATAGCAGCGGCGCGGTCCTTGCCGGCTAGCGCGATGACGATGGCCAATTGCTTGGGCGTTTCGCTACGCATGTCAGACAGCGGCATACCCTCTGCCACCCACACATTGCCATTCCAGCGCTGCTGCCAATCCTTGCCGGACTCGGCGGCGTGCCTGAAGGTTTCGGCATTTTCGGGGTAGAACTGCAGCGCCTTGCCCTGAATGGCGGCTGGCAGGCCTGTGACGCGCAGGCTGATGCGGTCGTCCAGCACCGTGCCCTTGGAGGCATTGGCATCGGCTTGAATGCTGGCCTTGCCGTTATCGCTCAGCGCTACAGGTTTTTGGGCCTGCGCCTTGAAGAAGTCTTCGCTATGGGTAGCGGTGGTGCCGCCCACGGGAATCTGCAGCGCGAACTCGCCGCTTTCGGGAATGCATTCCACGCGGCAGATCAGCCAGCTGGCGGACAGGCGTACCTCCATCATGCCGGATTCAGGCGCCTTGAAGTCGCTGGCAACCTTGACCGGAATGGGCAGCAGCACGGTGTTTTCGTAGCCGTAATTGACCAGCGGGCCTACGCGCAGGGCGTGGGGCGTGGGCCAGTCAATGGCTCCAGCGCTCAGGCCGGCGGGCAGTTGCCACTGCAGCTCGGTCGGCAAGCCGGAGTCACCGGCGTTCTTCCAGTAGGTGTGCCAGTCGGGCTCATGCGCCAGCTTTAGGCCCAGCCAGAAGGTCTGGCCTGCGGCAATGCCATCGGGCGCTTGCGCCACTATTTCGGCGCGCACGCGCGGCGTCTGCACCACGGCGGCCGAGGTGCTGGTTTTGCTGCTGGATAAACCCAGATTGATTTGTGCTCTGGCGCTTATGGGTAAAGCGCTGACAGCTATCAAAATCAATGCAAAGAACCACAGTGCAAACGGACTGAGTCTAGGGCTGAGATTGAGGCGGCGGAGGATTGGAAGAGACGGCATGACCTGTGTTTGGAGCTGGGTTGCGCTATTTGGTTCCAGTCAGGCAGTATGCGCCGCCAAGGTGAAGGCTGTATGAGCAGATTAAGAGCTGCTAACGCAACCCTTGATACGGCGTTGCTTCGCCTTGTCGTGCTTCTGTACTGCCTGCGGCATCGTGCCTCGTTTCAACCGTAAACCTGCGGTTTACTGAGTTGCATTAGCCGCTTTAAGACTTCGCTTGATTGGCTACCGGCCCGGGCGGCTGGCCAGCGACTTCTGCAGGAATGGCCACGCTGTCGCTGGCGGGGGACTGCGCCAGTAGCGCATCGCAGTTCACGGCATGGGTTTCATCTGGCTGAGTTGTTGGGGGTGCCGTGGTCGCCATTGCCGTACGGGGCAGCATCTCGGCCTTGCGCCAGTTGCCCCAGCGGTAGTAGGCCAGAATCATGACGACCGAAGCGGCCGAGCTGATGGGGAAGCTCCACCATAGGGCGTCCACACCCAGCACGGGCTGCAGAAATCGGGCTGCTGGCACGCGAATGCCCCACATGGCGATGCCCAGAATGAGCATGGGGGCCAGCACTGCACCCGTGGCACGCACCACGCCAGACAGCACAAAAGTCACGCCAAAGAACAGGAAGGAACCAATCGCAATGTGGTTGAGGTGGCGCGCCACCTCCAGCGATGGGCTGCCGGTGGGCAGAAACCAGCCCAACACATAGCGATCCAGCAGCACGATGAGGGCGATAAGTCCGCCCGTCAGCAGAATGTTGGTCAGCATGCCTGCGCGGGCCGTGGCATCCACGCGCTTCCACAGGCCCGCCCCCACGTTCTGCGCGGCCATGGATGAGCAGGCTGCGCCAATGGCCATGGCCGGCATTTGCACATAAGTCCACAGCTGCAGCGCGGCGCTGTAGGCCGAGGCCGTCTGCACGCCATGCTCGTTGACCATGGAAATCATGGCGATCATGGCCAGCGAGATCATCACGATCTGCACGCCCATGGGCAGGCCCTTGACGACCAGGGTGCGCACGATCGTCAGATCGGGCTTGAACAGGCCCAGCTGCCTGCGGCCTATCCACAGCGGGTGATGGCGAAAGCGCAGCCAGCCCAGCAGGGCAAAAAAGCTCACCCCGTTGGCAATCAGCGTGGCCACTGCCGAGCCCTGAATGCCCATGCGCGGTACGGGCCCCCAGCCAAAGATCAGCAGGGGGTTGAGCGCCATGTCCAGCACCACGACGATGAGCAGAAACCAGAACGGTGTTTTGGTGTCCCCCGCGCCGCGCAAGGCGGCCGTCACAAAGCTGAACATGAACAGCAGGGGAATCGCCAGAAAAATGACCTGCAGATAGGACTCGGCCAGCGGCAGGGCGGCCTCGGGCGTGCTCATCCACTGCATGAGATGGCGCGATAGCGGCCAGCCCAACAAGGCGATCAGCAGTGAAACCACCCCGAAAAACGTGGCGCTGGTGCCCAGCACGCGCTTGGCCTGGCCGATGTTGTGGGCTCCCATGCTCTGGGCGATCAGGATATTGGTCGCCATGCTGATGCCGAACACCGCACCGATCAGCGCGAACATCACATTGTTGGCATTGGCGGTGGCCGTCAGGGCGGCTTCGCCCAGATGGCCGCCGACCCAGATGGCGTTGACCGAGCCATTGAGCGACTGCAGCACATTGCCAGCGAGTATGGGCAGGGCAAAGACCAGCAAGGTGCTGGCAATGGGGCCCTGGGTCAAATCACGGGTTTGCGGCCTGGCCGCTGCCCGGGATGTGTCTGTGGATGTGTTCTGGCGCTGCGCGCTGGTTGTGGCTTCAGGCATCGGATGATTGTGAAGGAGGTCGCCCCGCCGTGCTTGCCGGACTGCAGCCCGAGCGCTGACCTCGCGGTGAGCTGCTGGCGCAGCTACGATGCGGGGTATGAGCAATATCCCGTCTTCTTCTGCACGATGGCCTTCACGCTTCTGGGCGCAGGCATCTGCCTACGACTTTGCCCAGGCACAGACCAACGGGCTGGCCGCAGACACCGTAGCCGTGCTGCCCGTGGGCGCGGTGGAGCAGCATGGCCCGCACCTGCCGCTGTCGGTGGATGCCAGCCTGATTGATGGCGTGATTGCCCATGCACTGCCGCTGTTGTCTGCAGACTTGCCCGTGCTGTTTTTGCCGCCGCAGAACATCGGTTTTTCCGTCGAACACACCAATTACGCAGGCACTTTGACGCTGCAGCCCGCCACGCTGATTGCGCTGTGGACGGAGCTGGGCGCTTGCGTGGCACGCGCCGGGGTCAGAAAATTGCTGCTGCTCAACGGCCATGGCGGGCAGGTCAGCGTGATGGACGTGGTGGCACGAGAGCTGCGCATCAAGCACGGCCTGCTGGTCTACAGCGCCAGCTGGTTCGGGCTGGTGGACGATGCCGCCAACCAGCAGTTCTGCGCGCATGAGAACCGTTTTGGCGTTCATGGCGGCGAGGTGGAAACATCGATGATGCTGCACCTCGCGCCCGAGACCGTGCACATGGAGAGGGCGCAGAACTTTGCTTCCACCTCTGAAGTGCGGGCCGGCAAATATCACTTTATCGGCAATGGCCGCAGCGCCAAGCTGGGCTGGGCGATGGAGGATTACAACCCCGCCGGTGCCGCAGGCAACGCTATCGCAGCCACGGTAGAGCGCGGCGCGGCCATGGTGCAGTCATCGGCAGAGGGTTTGGTGAAGTTGTTGGGCGAGATTCACGATCTGCCCTTGAGCACGGTTGAAAACAAGCCGCAGCCCATTTAATCAATGAGCGCCTTGCGCACAAACAGCCTGCATTTGCAGGCTGTTTTGTATTGAAACTCCATGTAATCAGGCGCTAGCTGCTCCTGAAAGCATAGTTACTGTTTAGGGATACGAGCGGTCATGATGACATCGCCCCAGCGTTTGATTTCGGATTGCAGCAGTTTGGCGGTCTGCTCGGGCGTGCTGGCCTGCGCCTGCACATTCAGCTCGCGCAGCTTTTTAGTCACTTCGGGGCTGTTCACCGCCGCTGTGATTTCTTTGTTCAGGCGCGCAATCACGGCGGCTGGGGTCTTGGATGGCGCTGCCAGCGCATTCCATGAAGAAGCCACAAAGCCTTTGACGCCAGATTCTTGCGCCGTAGGCACAGCGGGCAGCAGGGGCGATCGCTTCTCGCCCGTCACCACCAGCAGATTCACGGCCTTGGAGTTGATCTGTCCCATGATGGGCGTGAGAATTTCCACCGCCGCATCCACCTGTTTGCCGCGCAGGGCGGTCACCACCGCAGGTGTGCCGTTGAAGGGCACGATCTGCGCGTCAATACCGGCGGTGGTTTTGAACAGCTCGGCAGCCAGGTTCTGGGTGCTGCCCACATTGATGCTGCCCAGGTTCAGCTTGCCGGGGTTGGCCTTGGCGTAGCTCACCAGCTCGCCAAGGTTTTTGAAGGGCGACTTGGCATCCGTAATCACGCCAATGTCAAAGTAGCCCAGTGTGGAAACGGGCGTAAAGTCCTTGACCATGTCGAACGGCAAGCTGTTGAACAGATTGACCGTGACGGCGCTGCCGTTGGACATGAGGAACAGGGTGTGGCCGTCTGGCGCTGACTTGGCCACGGTATCCGCCGCCACAATGCCGCCCGCGCTGGGCTTGTTGTCAATCACCACGGGCTGGCCCAGCTGGGTAGAGAGCTGCTGCGCGACCACGCGAGCCGTCACATCGGCCACACCGCCTGCGCCAAAGGGCACGACGATGCGAATGGGGCGGTTGGAGAGGCCTTCGGCCTGGGCGCTGGCGGCAAACCCGGTCAGCAAGGCAACCCCCGCTGCGGCGCTGATGAGGGATTGGGTAAAACTGCGGCGTTTCATGCTTGTCCTTCTGTCTGAAACTGAATGGACACAGTGTGCCGCTGAAACCTGCCGTCAGGCAGGCACAAGCTGTTCTGCCTGCTATGCCGCAATGGAATGCGAGCTGGCTCAGAGGAGCTGAAAAGAGGGCAGCGCGGCTCAGGAGGTTAAGCGCTGGTAATCCAGCTGCGATGCTCTGGGGTGTCCAAATGATTGAGCGTGTTGAAGGTTTGCAGCATCAGTCGCTTGGGGCTGATGGTGAACTCCGTCACTGCAATATTGCGCAGCCGCATATTCAGGGCAATCGTCACCTCGGGCGATGTGCCCAGCACCTGACCGACTGCCGTAGAGATGGGGCCGCCGCTGCTGACCAGCAGCACGTTCTGGCCGCTGTGCTCGTGGCGTATTTCTTCCAGCACCTGATGCACGCCGTCTGAAAAGCCGTTCCAGTCCGGCATGCTTTCGGGGCTGATGGTGCCGCCCATCCACTGCGCCAGTGCGTCGCACAGCAGGCGAAAGTGATGGCGGTACAGCTCGGGCGTATCGGGCTTGGGCAGCGGCGCGGGGTGAATGGCGCGCAGCAGGGCTTCGCTGTTGTATTCATTGAGGCCGGGTCTGCTCTGAGTCGCCGGCATGGCGCCGCCCAGCCCTTGCACAATGCCGGCCAGCGTCTGCTGGTGGCGCTTGAGCGTGCCGGCATAGACGGCGTCAAACGTCAGACCTCGTTCACGCCAGTACTCGCCAAGGCGCAGCGCTTGGGCCTGGCCTCGCTCGCTGAGCTGGTCGTAATCATCCGCGCCAAACGAGGCCTGGCCGTGGCGCACAAGGTAGAGGGTTCCCATGGGGCGGATGTTGGGCCTTGGCCGCTGGCGGCGCTGTCATGCCTGCGACCTGCTGGCGCTTGGGCGACAGCGCGTATATGGACTGGTTCGCATTACCGCATCAGCCATCCGGGTTGAGTGCCAAGGCTGAGCCCCTCCATTCGGTTAAGATGGATGCGAGCGATTCTCAAAAGCATAAAAACACGCTCCGCTTTCGGTACTGGTTCATAGCCCTCTTGCACTTAGCTGGCAGGAGGCTTTGGGGTTCTGACGCGGAGCGTGTTTTTTTGTGTCTGCTGCTTTCACCCTCTGGAGCCTTCCATGTTTCGACGTCCCCTGTTTGCACTGGCCGCCGTTGCCAGCCTGTGCGCCCCTGCGCTGTCCGCTCACGCTGAGGACATCACGCTCTACACCACGCGCGAGCCCGCGCTGATTCAGCCGTTGCTGGCTGCCTACACAGCCCAGACCAAGGTGGGCGTGAAGACCGTTTTCATCAAAGATGGCCTGCTGGAGCGCGTCAAGGCCGAGGGCGAGCGTTCGCCCGCCGATGTGCTGATGACGGTGGATATTGGCAATCTGCTGGATCTGGTTGACGGCGGCGTGACCCAGCCCGTCAAGTCGGCTGCGCTGGAGTCGGCCATTCCCGCCCAGTTGCGCGATGCGGGCAACCAGTGGTTTGCGCTGTCCATGCGTGCCCGCGTGCTGTATGCCGATAAGGACATGAAGATCGGTAACTTCCGCTATGAAGACCTGGCCAAGCCTCAGTTCAAGGGCAAGGTCTGCTCGCGCGCCGGTCAGCACCCCTACAGCACGGCGCTGATTGCGGCCATGATTGCCCATGACGGCGAAGCCCAGACCGAGCAGTGGCTCAAGGGTGTGAAGGCCAATCTGGCACGCAAGGCCACAGGTGGCGATCGCGACATTGCCCGTGACATTCTGGGCGGCATCTGTGATGTGGGTTTGGGCAACACCTACTACGTTGGCCATATGAAGGCGGCGAAGGAAGGTACGGACGCACGCAAGTGGGGCGATTCCATCAAGGTCATCAAGCCTACTTTCAACGACCCCAAGAGCGGCACGCACATCAATATCAGCGGTGCATCGGTAGCCAAGCACGCGCCTAACCGCGCCAATGCGGTGAAGCTGCTGGAGTTCCTGGTGTCCGAACCGGCGCAGAACATGTACGCACAGGCCAATTACGAGCACCCCGTGCGCAAGGGCGTGGCGCTGGACCCCGTCGTGGCCCAGAACATTGGCGAGATCAAGATCGACCCGCTGCCACTGGCTGAGATTGCCAAGCACCGCAAGGCGGCTAGCTTGCTGGTCGACAAGGTAGGCTTCGATAAGTAATCACCCCCTGAGGCGCTTTGCGCCTTCCCCCTCTCTCGCTTTGCGGGAGGGGGACGACAGCCTCGCTGCGGGGCGGCCCTTGCTGGCTGTCTCTTGCTTTGGAGCATGCTTGTTTTAGCATTGCGCTCCTTGTTTGAGCCCCTTCGTTGGGGCATATCTGTTTCTGGGCTTTGGTCTTGGCGTGATCTTTTTGTCTTGATGTTTTCTTTTATTCGTTCAGGGCTGAGGCCCGTCGGGCCGGTGTGGCAGGGCGCAAGCTGGTTGATTGCGCTGGGGGTGTTTGCGCCCATTGCTTCCCTGGCGTGGCTGGCGCTGGGGGCAGATTTTGCGCACTGGCAGAACCTGCTGCGCTATGTGCTGCCCGATGCCGCGATCAACACGGCCTTGCTGCTGACGGGAGTGGGCCTGCTGGTACTTCTGGTGGGCACGGGCTGCGCCTGGCTGGTGACGGCCTATGATTTTCCGGGGCGGCGCTGGCTGCACTGGGCGCTGCTGCTGCCGCTGGCCATGCCTGCGTATATCGTTGCGTTTTCTTATCTTGATTTGTTGCACCCCATTGGCCCGGTGCAGGGCGCGTTGCGCTGGGTGCTGGGGTATGACAGCCCGCGCCAATGGCGGTTGCCTGATCTGCGCTCCATGGGGGGTGCGATCTTTGTGTTGGGTTTCACGCTCTACCCCTATGGGTATATGACGGCGCGGGCCATGTTCATGACCCAGCCTGCGCACTTGATGGAAGCCGCGCGTTCGCTGGGTGAAACGCGCTGGGGCGCTTTCTGGCGCGTAGCCCTGCCCATGGCACGGCCTGCGCTGGCCGTGGGCCTGAGTCTGGCGCTGCTGGAGACGCTGAACGACATTGGCGCGTCTGAATTTCTGGGCGTGCACACGCTCACCGTCTCGGTCTATACGACCTGGATTACGCGCTCAGATCTGGCCGGTGCGGCGCAGATTGCCTGCTCCATGCTGCTGGCCGTGGTGGCGCTGGTCTGGCTGGAGCGCAAAGGCCGCAGCCGCCAGCGCTTTGGCTCTGCCCAGCGCATGCGCGGCATTGAATCGCATCGCCTGCCCGGCCACAGCGCATGGCTGGCTACGCTGGTCTGCAGCGTGCCCGTGCTGATTGGCTTTGTGGCGCCTGCCGCCTATCTGGCTTGGGAAAGTGGCAAGCGCTTTGCGCAGGGCACCGGTATTTCTGATGGTCTGGTGTCAAGCCTGCTCAACACGCTGGGGCTGGCGGCGGGCGTGACCGTGATTGCCGTGGCCGCTGGCCTAGTGGTGGCCTGGTCCACACGCACCGGCATCAGTACACGGGCGCCATCGCGCTGGCCGGCGCAGGTGGCGGCTCTGGGCTATGCCGTGCCGGGCACCGTGCTGGCCATTGGCCTGCTGACCCCCGCGCTGGCGCTGGATGCAGGGCTTGCCAGTCTGTTTGGCGCTGAAGGCCTGCCATTGATGGGGCTGGGCGTGGTGCTGGTGGTGGCCTGCGTGATTCGCTTTCTGGTCATGCCCGTAGGCGGCATTGAGGCCGGTCTGGCCCGCATACCGCCCACGCTGGAGCAGGCCTCGCGCCTGCTGGGCGAAGGGCGGCTGGCCACACTGCGCCGTGTACACCTGCCGCTGCTGCGCCCGGCCATGGCCACCAGCGCCATGCTGGTGTTTGTCGATGCCATGAAAGAGCTGCCCGCCACACTGCTGCTGCGCCCGGCGGACTTTGACACCCTGGCCACCTGGCTCTATGCCGAGGCGGCACGCGGCACCTATGAGGAAGGCGCGATTGCTGCGCTGTGCATCGTGGTGGCGGGGCTGATCCCCGTCATGCTGCTGGCGCGCTCGCAACTGTCGAATGTACAGCGATGAGTTTGCAGCGATGAATCTGCATGAAACTGGCCTCAAGCGCTTATCTAAATTGCGCAAGCAGCTATTGAAATTGAAGTAACAGCATGACCGCCTCACTACATATTGCACAGCTGCATCTGGGCTATGAAGCACCCAAGGGTCTGCACACCGTGCTGCAGGGCTTTGACCTGCAGGTGCCTGCGGGCCATATCGCCAGCCTGCTTGGCCCTTCGGGCTGCGGCAAGACATCGGTTCTGCGCGCCATTGCGGGGTTTGAACCAGTGCGTGCGGGCAGCATTCATCTGGGCGAGCGGCTGCTCTCCGGCCCCAGAACCCATCTCCCGCCCGAGCAGCGCCATGTGGGCATGATGTTTCAGGAGTACGGCCTGTTCCCTCACCTGAGCGCCGTGCAGAACGTGGGTTTTGGCCTGCGCCACAGCAGCAAGGCCGAGCGCGAAAAGCGTGTGAATGAGCTGCTAGCCGTGGTGGGGCTGGGCGATGCCGGGGCCAAGTTTCCGCATGAGTTGTCTGGCGGTCAGCAGCAACGCATTGCGCTGGCGAGGGCGCTGGCTCCCTCCCCCGCCTTGCTGCTGCTGGACGAGCCGTTTTCCAATCTGGATGCCGCCACGCGCGAGCGCCTGACGCTGGAGGTGCGCGATATTCTGCGTGCCGCAGGCCAGACCGCCATTCTGGTCACGCACAACGCGCAGGAGGCCGAAACCATGGCCGACCAGATCTGCGTGATGACGCCAGTGGCGCGGAGTTAGCCGGTACTTCTGCTGCGCAGGTGTTCATGGGGCTTCACTGGGGGAAGTTCGCCACACTTGTGACGGTATCCACGCGATTCTGTAAAGAACCAAAAAATGCCATGCTACGCTGTCGGCCTTGCTGCGCGGCTTCGCTGTGCGGCGCCCTTACAAACTGCCATGGCGCCCTGCCGGTGCCGGTGCATTGCCCTCATGCCTTCTGGAAGGAATCGTCCCGTGTCTACCTCTGCCACCAAGTTCAAGCTGACTGCTTCGAGCCACCCACGCAGCGCCGAAGCGCGCGACAAGATTCTTGAGAAGCCAGGTTTTGGTCTGCACTTTACCGACCACATGGTTGCGGTGCGCTGGGAAAAGGAAGCCGGCTGGCATGACGCCGAAGTGATGCCCTATGGCCCCATCTCGCTGGACCCCGCCGCTGCCGTGCTGCACTACGGCCAGGAAATTTTTGAAGGCATCAAGGCTTACCGCCACGCCGACGGCTCCATCTGGACCTTCCGCCCCACGGCCAATGCCCAGCGCATGCAGCGTTCGGCCAAGCGTCTGGCGCTGCCTGAGCTGCCTGTAGATATCTTTGTCGAATCGCTCAAGCAAATCATTGCGGTGGACAAGGACTGGGTGCCCGGCGGTGAAGAAGCCAGCCTGTACCTGCGCCCCTTCATTATTGGCGACGAAGTCTTTCTGGGCGTACGCAGCGCGCACAAGGCCAGCTACTACGTCATCGCCAGCCCTGCAGGCCCTTACTTCGCCAAGGGCGTGGCCCCTGTGGCGATCTGGCTGTCGACCGACTTTGCCCGCGCGGCCAAGGGCGGCACGGGCGCGGCCAAGTGCGGCGGCAACTATGCAGCCTCCTTGCTGCCCCAGGAGCAAGCCTATGAAAACGGCTGCTCGCAGGTGCTGTTCCTGGACCCTGCCGAAGGCAAGTATCTGGAAGAGCTGGGCGGCATGAACGTGTTCCTGGTCTACGGCAAAGAGAACAAGCTGGTGACCCCTGCGCTGTCGGGCAGCATTCTGGAAGGCATCACCCGCGACTCCATCTTGCAACTGGCGCGCGACCGCGGCATGGTGGTGGAAGAGCGCAAGGTCTCGGCTGATGAATGGAAGCAAGGCGTGGCCAACGGCGACATCACCGAAGTGTTTGCCTGCGGCACGGCTGCCGTCATCACCCCCATCGGCCAGCTCAAGGGCAAGGATTTCTCCGTGGGCGACCTCAATGCGCCTGCTGGCGAGATCACTCTGGCGCTGCGCAAGGAACTGACCGACATCCAATACGGCCGCGCCGCTGACCGCCACGGCTGGCTGGTGCGTCTGGACGCTTAATTAGTCCGCGACTCCAAAAAAGCCAGACATCCGAAAGGGTGCCTGGCTTTTGCTTTGAGGGGGCGCTGACTTCAGAGCAATACCGCGCCGCTGACGACGGTGACCGTGTGGCCACCCACCCAGAGCTTGCTATTGCTGCCGGTCTGCACATGGACTTGGCCGTCACGACCTACGCACACGCCCTGGGCGGCGATATAGGGTGTTTGCAGCAGGCCCTCACCCGTGAGCCACTGGGCCAGCGCTGCGTTCAGGCTGCCGGTCACCGGGTCTTCGCTGGTGGTTTCGCCAATCAGGGCGCGCACTTCCATGCTGGGCGATATGGCTGAAGGCTTGCCTTGCGCTGCTTCTTCGGCTTGCTTGGCAAAAGCGCGGGCTTCGCGGCTGGAGCGGCCAATCAGCGGGACATCTTCTTCGGCTTCGTAGAACGCGGCCAGACCCGCCTTGGCATTCAGTTTCTTGAGCGCCGCAAAGTCTGGCTCCACACCCAGCACGGTGTCCGGGTGATC
The DNA here is from genome assembly GCF_036643215.1 of Comamonas sp. Taxonomy (GTDB): domain Bacteria; phylum Pseudomonadota; class Gammaproteobacteria; order Burkholderiales; family Burkholderiaceae_C; genus Comamonas. The sequence continues at coordinate 85,886 of NZ_JAVXSJ010000009.1, forward strand.
AAGCAGCAAGCCCAGCCAGGGCGAGCCGTTATAGAGGCGGCGTGCCATCAGCAGCTGTTCGCGCTCCAGGCTCAGCGCTTGCAGTACAGGTGTCAGCTCTTCTTCGGAAACCGCTTGCGAGTCCAGCGAAGGCGCTTCAAAAAACAGAGCGCCTTGCGCGCTTGCAGTAATGGGTACAAGCCCTTTTTTGCATTCCTGCAGCACCTGCTCAGAGTTGCGAGGCTGGCCGCCCTGGGCCAGCCATGAGTGGCAGCTGCCTAGCGTGGGGTGGCCGGCAAACGCCAGCTCGCCCGCCGGCGTGAAGATGCGCAGCAGATAGTCCGCACCAGCAGCTTGGCCTTCGGCGCTGGGGTGCAGCACAAATGTGGTTTCGGACAGATTGGTCCAGCAGGCAAAAGCCTGCATCTGTGCATCGCTCAGTCCGTCCGCATTCAGCACCACGGCCACGGGATTGCCGAGCAGCGCGGTTTGCGTGAATACGTCCACAGTCATATAGGGACGCGAAGAAGGTGCAATAAGGGCTGGGGCAGACATGGACAGGGATTGTCAGCAAAAAGAAAAACCGGCGCAGGGCCGGTTGATGAGGCATTGCGCATGCCACGGGGTATCAGAGACAGCAAGCAAGAGTCGCCGTCCCCTCCCAAAGATATAGGGGGAAGGCGCGTAGCGCCTCAGGGGATTTTATGCATAAGCCTTGATCGCTTCAGCCAGGGCTGCAATACCTTGGTTGATCTGCTCGGGCGACACGGTCACATAGGACAGGCGCAGCGTATTGGTCTGTGCATCATTCGCGTAGAAAGGGGCTCCCGGCACAAAGGCCATGTGGCGTTCCACGGCATTGGCCAGCAGCACCTGCGCGTCCATGTTCTTGGGCAGGGTCAGCCACAGAAACATGCCCCCCACGGGGCGTGTCCACTTCACGCCCAGGCCGGCCATCTCGCGTTCCAGCGCCATCAGCATTACGTCACGCTGCACCTTGTACATGGCACGGATGGTGGGCACATGGCGGTCGAGGAAGCCGTCTTTGATGACTTCGGCCACCACGCGCTGGTTGAAGCTGGGGGTGTGCAGGTCAGCGGCTTGCTTGGCTTGCGTGAGCTTGCCGTAGACGGACTTGGGCGCGACGATGAAGCCGATGCGCAGGCCGGGAGCCAGCACCTTGGAGAACGAACCCATGTAAATCACGCCCTCGGGATTGCGTGCAGCCAGGGGCAAAGGGGGTTCTTCTTCGTACCAGAGGTCGCCGTAGGGGTTGTCCTCGACCAGGGGGATATTCAGCTCCTTGGCCTTTTCCACCAGCGCCTGACGGCGCGCGTCGCTCATGGTGCGGCCCGTGGGGTTCTGGAAGTTGGGCAGCACATAGGCCAGACGGGCCTTGTCTGCGCCGCTGCCCACTTGCTTTTCGAAATCGGCAATCCGCATGCCTTCGTCATCGCTGTCCACGCCCACGGCCACAGGCTCCATGGGGGTGAAGGCTTGCAGAGCGCCCAGGTACGTGGGCTTTTCTACCAGCACGCGGCTGCCTTTGTCGAAGAAGATCTTGCCGATCAGGTCCAGCGCCTGCTGGCTGCCGGTGGTGATCAGCACTTGCTCGGGGTCCACATTCCAGGGCAGGAAGTCGGCAATGGCCTGACGCAGGGGGGCAAAACCTTCGGTGGTCGAATATTGCAGGGCGGCAGCACCGTCGCGCTGCATCACCGTCTGGCAGGCTTCGGTGAATGCATCCAGAGGGAAAGCTTTGGGGGAGGGCAGTCCGCCTGCCATGCTGATGATGCCGGGGCGATCGGTCAGCTTCAGGATTTCGCGGATGGCGGAGGAATTCATCTTGGCAGCACGTTCTGCCAGCGTCCAGTTGGTCATATCTTGATCTCTACGTTGCCAGCCCTTGGGGAGCTGGCCAGTGTGCGGTCTCACGCCGTAGTGGGCATGTGCTGGGCGGAGCTTGGGGCTTTTTGCGCCACAGCGGGGGCGCGGGTAGCGCAGCCGCTGAGCACCAGCAGGTGGTTTTTTGTGTCGCGCCACGCTGGCCTGTGGGGCCAGGCGGGCATTGCGACGGGGTGGCCATAGCCCTGTGTAGAGGGCGGCCAAGCAAAATTGATGAAATCAATATACGCCTGAGACCATTACAGTTCCAGTACAGACAGTCCCACAATTATTGCTTCTGTATTGGTGTTCGCATCAATACAGTCTGCCGCCTTAAAACCATGTCCATTTCCTTGTCGCGCCAAGCAGCGCTGACCCTGACCCAGCAACTGGCCGAGCGCCTGGCCGATCGCATACGCGCGCGGTTGCTGCCTGCGGGCGCACGTCTGCCCTCGGTGCGTGAATGTGCACGCCAGCAGAATGTGAGCCCCTATACCGTGGTGGCCGCCTATGACTTGCTGCAGGCGCAGGGCTTGGTAGAGGCCAGGCCGCAGCGCGGTTTCTTTGTTCGAGACTTTGCGCAAAATCCGCTTCAAACCCAGGAGAGGCAAGCGCTGGCAGCTATCAATGGCAGAGCGCTAGACACCCCGGTCGGCATTGCCTCCGGCACTCGCATCAATGCCACCATGCTGATACGCGGCATGTTTGTGGAAAGCGTGGCCGGCAAACCCCAGCCCGGCGCAGGTGTGCTGCCGGCTGAATGGCTGGATGCAGGCTTTCTGGTGGCAGCCATGCGCAAGGTCACCAGCGGGCCGGCGCTGCGCGAATCGCTGGTGCGCTACGGCGACCCCATGGGCGACAGCAGCCTGCGTGAAGCCTTGGCACGGCGCATGCAGCGCATAGGCATTGCGGCTGCACCCAGCCAGATTATTACCACCATGGGCGCCACGCAGGCGCTCGACATTGTCAGCCGCGCCCTGCTTCAGCCGGGCGACCCGGTGATGGTGGAAGAGCCCGGCTGGGCCGTGGAATATGCGCGGCTGGCTGCCATGGGCATGCGTGTGCTGCCCGTGCCGCGCGGGCCGGAGGGGCCGGATATGGCGGTGATGCAGCGCTATTGCGAAACCATGGCACCCAAGCTCTATGTCAGCGTCAGCGTGCTGCACAACCCCACGGGCTACAGCCTGAGCGCCGCCAGCGCCCACGAGGTGCTGCAGATGGCCCAGCGCTATGGTTTTTATGTGGTGGAAGACGATAGCTACTGCCACATCGCCCCTGACCATGCCCCGCGCGTGACGGTGCTGGACCGCCTGCAACGCAGCATCTATATCAGCGGCTTTGCCAAAGTACTGGTGCCCAACTGGCGTCTTGGCTATCTGGCTGCGCCGCCTGATCTGGTGGAGAGATTGCTGGATACCAAGCTGCTCTCCACCTTGTCGACTCCTACCCCCATGGAGCAAGCTCTGGCCCTGTGCATGGAGCAAGGCCAGTTGCGCCGCCATGCCGAGCGGCTGCGCCAGCATCTGGCCAAGGCCCGCACCCGAAGCGTTGCGCTGGCCCAAGCAGCCGGTTGCCGCTTTGTGGCGGAGCCCGCTGGCATGTTTGGCTGGGTCGATACCGGTGTCGATACCGAAGTGATGACCCAGCACCTGCTGGATGAGGGTTACATGATTGCGCCGGGCGCCATGTTCCATGCCAGCCGTGGCTCCAGCACCTGCATGCGCATCAATTTTGCGACCACGCAGGATGCGACTTTCTGGCGGGTGTTTGAGCGGGTGGTGAAAAGGCTGCAGGGGGCCGCTGGCTGAGCGGTAATGAAACAGGCACTTTTTGAGTGTTATCGCTTGCCCATCAAGCGCAAGCAGCTATGAATATTGATGCAAAAGCACCGCGTCACTTTAGCTGGTGGCGTGATAAATGCGTGCACGGCCGGTTTGCGAGGCTCCGCGCAGGCTGCTTTCATAAGTGCTGTCGTCTGCGGTAGGAACCAGAGCTTGTGCACGGCGCTGGTTGAGCACGGTCAGGCGGGCCAGCTGATCGCGCATGAGCGTAATTTCAGCGTTCAGATGCTGGGCGCGATCAAGCATCGCGGGCGTCCAGTCTTCGGGGGCAAAACGTTTGACGAGCTGGGAGACGGCCACCATGGCGTCCCGCAGACGGGTGCTGGATTGCTCCAGCGCAGAGGCATCTGAAGATTGCAGTGATGCCGATACGGTCTGAACCACCGCATCCAGCGAATCGAGCATTTCCTGCAAAGTCATCGTGTCAGCCTCAGTTCAATCGCTCAGGCGCGAGCGTGAACCAGAAATTCTTCGGCGTTGCTCAGCAGCTTGTCTGCAATCGCATCGGCGTTGATGCGGAAGCTGCCATTTGAAATGGCTTCGCGCATGGCCTTGACGCGATCGGCATCAAAGTCGGTGTTGGTGCGGTTCTGGCTGTCCAGGGCGCGGGCCGAGGACGAGAAGGACACGGGCACACCGGCGGCGCGCTCGGGAAGACCCTTGGTCGATTCTTCGGCGGCCACCGTGGTTGCAGACTTGGGAGCCTGCTTGGCTGCGGCAGCTTGCGGCAGCTCCGGCTTGTTACCTATCTTCATGCTGGTTCTCCAATCGCCCTGTATCGGCGTAGGGCGCTGTAGCCTTGCTTTCGACAAGGGCGCGTGAAACTTGAGGAATTTTTGACATGGATTCAGGAATGTGAGTCATTGCTCTCAATTTACTGAGCGTAAACCACGCCATTGGCATTGACCGTACCCGTCACAAGACGGCCATTATCCATGCGAACCCGAACTTGCTGACCTTCTCCGGCAGCGGTCATGGCCTTGCCTGAAGAGGAAACACTGAAGCCACCGCCGTTGACCATGACTTGCACGGGCGAGCCGGCGCTGAACAGCGTGGGTGGGCGCACCATGTTCTGGCGCAGCGCCTGGCCGGATGTCAACTGGCGGACTGCCACCATGCCAATAAAGTCCTGCGCATTGGCAAAAACCGGGGCGCTGTCTTCGGCCCAGTCCACTTCGGCGGGGGCCGCATCTTCAGCGCTCAAGGTTTTGCCTGCGGGAATATTGCCCTGTGCCACCCAGGCCGGGCCATAGGCGCGCACGGTGATGGGCAGAAACACATTCCATGGCACGCTGCCTTGCACGCAGCGCAGGCCCAGCCGGGTGCGACCCCAGAGGCGGCTGCCCGCAGGCAGATAAGGCTCGACCCGCGCACAGGCAGCCAAACGCAGGCGTGAATCGAGCTGGCCCATCTGCACTTCCATGCGCAAGGGGCTGCCGTTGCTGGCTTGAGGCGGGTCAGCGGCGGGCTGGTGCAGTGCAGTGTCAATAAACCGCTGCCCGATCTGGCTGAGCTGGGCGACGCCATCTTGCGCCTGCACGCCTGTGGCCAGCAGCAAAGCGCCCAGGCCCCATGCCGCAGCCACGCCTTGCATGGGGCGAAGTGTGAGGTGCTGGGCGAGGCGGGCAGGCATGAATCAATCCTTGGGAGCAATCTGCAGAGACAAGAGCTGCAGACCTTGGCCACAAATATAGATGCAGGTGCGCTTTGGCAATGGGCCGAAGTAGAAGCGCAATACAGCTTTCTTCACGCTTTAGTTTTGCGGTGTGATTTTCATAATCCTCGCATGCCGCAGTCTGTGGACTCCGGCGCATTGAATTTCTGAAAGCGAGGCCGCAATGCTGAACAAAATGACTGAACGACTGGACTTCCAGAGCGAGGCGCTGCTGCTGCGCGCCGAGCGCCAGCGAGCCATTGCCAGCAATATCGCCAATGCCGACACCCCCGGCTATGCGGCGCGCGACTTCAATTTCCGTGAAGCCTTGATGGCCGCCACCAGCGGCCCCAAGGCGATGACACAGGCCAGTACCACGGCTGCCGGGCATATCCCCTTGCAGGCTCAGACCTCGGATGAGGCGCTCAAGGCCAAGCTGGGTTACTCGGTCAATTCCCAGCCCAGCATGGACAACAACACCGTGGATCTGGACCGCGAGCGTGCCAGTTTTGTGGACAACGCCGTGCGCTACGAAGCGACGCTGCGCTTCATCAACGGTCAGTCCAAGACCATGCTCAGTGCCATTCAAGGCCAGTAAGCCCAGGAGCTAAACCATGTCGATGTTCTCCATCTTCAATATCTCGGGCAGTGCGGTCAGTGCCCAGTCGCAGCGACTGAACGTCGTTGCCTCGAATCTGGCCAACGTCGATGCTGTGGCCGGCCCCGACGGCAGCGTCTACAAGGCACGCCAAGTGGTGTTTCAGACCGTGCCTATGGGTGGTGATGGCAGCGCTGGCGTCAAAGTTAACGCCATCAGCGAAGACAGCACGCCTGGCCGCCGCATTCATGACCCAAGTCATCCGCTGGCCGACGGTGAGGGTTATGTCACCCATTCCAACGTGAGTGCTGTGGACGAGATGGTCAACATGATCTCGGCTTCGCGCTCCTACCAGAACAACGTGGAAGTCATGAACACGGCCAAGTCGCTGCTGCTCAAGACTTTGCAAATGGGCCAGTAAGCCCGGGAACACACACATGATCTACGGCACAAGCGGCGTGGACGCCACCACGGCCCCCACCACAGGCAACACCAAGAGCTCGGTTACCGACCCCAACGAGGCGCAGGACCGATTTCTCAAGCTGCTGGTGGCGCAGCTCAACAATCAGGACCCCATGAATCCCATGGACAACGCGCAGATGACCTCGCAGATGGCGCAGATCAACACCGTGACCGGGATTCAGCAACTGAACCAGACCATGCAGTCCATGTCCGGTCAGTTCACGGCCATGCAGGCGCTGCAAGGCACCTCGATGATTGGCCGCACCGTGCTGACCGAGGGCAATACCTTGGGTACAGCCGCTGATGGCACACATACCGCGGCCTTTGATCTGGAAGGCCCTGCGGCCAGCGCCAAGGTGCAGATCACCACTGCCACGGGCGAGCTGGTGGACACGATTGACCTGGGTGCGGGTGCTGCAGGTCGCAATTACTTCACCTGGGACGGCAAAGACAAGTACAGCGGCGACGCATCGCAGCTGCGCTACAACGTCGTCGCCACCAATGGCACCACACCTGTGGCGTCCACCACCTTGGCGCCGCATGCCGTGATTGCGACCAGCGCATCCAACGGCTCTTTGTCGCTGGAGCTGGACAACGGCGACAGCGTGGCTTATTCCGGCGTCAAGGCCGTTTACTGATAGAGGAGAACACCATGGGTTTTCAACAAGGCCTCTCGGGCTTGAATGCAGCGAGCAAGAATCTGGACGTTATTGGTCACAACATTGCCAACTCCAACACCACGGGCTTCAAGTCCTCGCGTGCTGATTTTGCTGAAATGGTGGCCAGCGCCATCGGCTCGGCCAGCGGCCAGAGCAGCGGTATTGGCGTGAATGTGGCGGCTGTGTCCCAGCAGTTCCGTCAGGGCTCCATCACTTCGACCGGGAACAGCCTCGATATCGCCATCAACGGCAATGGTTTCTTTGTGGTCAAGCAGGCGGATGGCAGCACGGCATACACCCGCGCGGGCAACTTCGGTCTCGACAAAGAGGGCAACCTCAAGACTGTCGATAACGACAACGTCATGGGCTATATGGTCGATCCGGCGACGGGCAAGATCCAGTCGGGCGCCACACCTGTGCCTCTGAGCTTTCCTACAGGTCAGCCCATTCCTGCCAAGCAGACATCCAAGGTGAATGTAGAGCTGAATCTGGACTCACGCGCCACGCTGGCAGCTGGTGATGCGACCGCGACGCCGCCTATTGCAGCCACACCGCGTGCCACTTACGGCACCTCGCTCAATGTGTATGACACACAGGGAACGGCTATCCCGGTGAATCTGTACTTTGAAAAAGATGCCACGGGCAATACCTGGAACATCTACAACTCACTGGATGCGACTGCCTCTCCCATCGGTCAGGCGACGTTCGATGCCAGCGGAAAGCTCACAGGCGTAACGCCTGGAACCGGTACTTCGCTGAATCTGAGTATTAACGGTGGCACGGCCAATCCCAACGGCCTGCCAGCCTTTAATGTGGAAATGGACTTTGGCGGCCTGACCCAGTTCGGCACCAAGTTTGCCGTCAGCAGCCTCAAGCAGGATGGCTATACCTCTGGCGCGCTGACGGGTATCAATGTGGGGCGCGATGGCTCCATCGTTGCAGCCTATTCCAACGGCGTGACGCGCACCGAAGGGCAAATTGCACTGGCGGCCTTCACCAACACACAAGGCCTTGGCTCGATTGGCAATAACAAATGGGTGCAGACCGCTGATTCTGGCCCTGCACTCAATGGCTCGGCCCAGACCGGCACCTTTGGCTCGCTGCAGGCTGGCGCGCTGGAAGAGTCCAACGTCGATCTGACCGCAGAGCTGGTCAACATGATGACGGCACAGCGCTCCTATCAGGCCAACGCGCAGACGATCAAGACGCAAGACCAAGTGTTCTCCACCCTGGTGAATCTGCGCTAAGCCAAGCGCTGGCGTGAACTAAGTACCGAGCAGAACAAGGAGATCAGGCATGGATCGCATCATTTACACCTCGATGACCGGCGCCAACGCGGCGGCGCAGCGTCAGGCTGTGCTGGCGCACAACCTGGCCAATGCGGGCACCAATGGTTTTCGTGCCGAGATGTCTACCTTCCGCTCGGTCCCTGTTCAAGGCAGTGGTGCGGGTACACGCGTGTTTGCGCTGGAAGCGACTTCTGGCTATCAAGACACGCCCGGCCCTGCCCAGCGCACCGGCCGCGCACTGGATGCCATGGCCATGGGCCGTGCCTGGTTTGCGGTGCAGGGTATGGATGGGCAGGAGGCCTATACCCGCAATGGCATCTTTGAGGTTTCGCCTGAAGGACAGCTGGTCAACAGCAATGGTCAGGCTGTGTTGTCCGACGGTGGTGCGCCTATTGATATCCCGCCAGAGTCCACGATAGCAATGGCGTCTGATGGCACTTTGTCTGCGAAGAGTGGAAATTTCCCGCCAGTAGCGATAGGTCGTATCAAACTAGTAACACCGCCTGAAGATGAACCGTTAGTGCGTGGTGATGACGGCTTCTTTCGTGCGGCTCAGGGAGATGCTCTGCCTAATGACGAAACTGCACGTTTACTGGCGGGCTCGGTCGAGGGATCCAATGTGAATTCGGTTGCGACCATGGTCGGCATGATCGCTGCCTCGCGCCAGTTTGAGCAGCAGATGAAACTGTTGCAAACCGCAGAAACTAACGATAAATCCGCCAGCCAACTGCTGAGCTTGAACGGCTAATTAAAGGGCTATCGCCATGATGAATTCACTTTGGATTGCACAGACCGGCATGACTGCTCAGCAGACTCAGCTAGACGTCGTTTCGCACAATCTTGCTAATCTTTCAACGACTGGATTCAAGCGTAACAGGGCTGAATTCCAGGATTTGATTTATCAAAATTTGAGGCAGGTTGGTGGCCAAAGCTCAGAGTCAACGCAATTGCCAACAGGAATGCATCTCGGCTTGGGTGTGAATGCTGGCGCTATTTCGCGAGAGTTTCGTCAAGGAACTTTGCAAAGCACAACAAATACGTTTGACCTTGCGATTGATGGCGATGGATTTTTCCAAATTCAAATGCCAGATGGAAATACTGCATACACAAGAGATGGATCGTTCTCTATTGATGGAACTGGACAGCTTATTTCATCAACCGGGTACCCGCTTGTGGGCGGGATTACCAAGGCACCAGGTGCAGTTTCTGCCACAGTGGGACGAGAAGGAGTAGTCATTTTCTTAGACAAAGCGAACACTCCTGTTGGGAATGGAAAATTGGATCTCGCAGCTTTCATCAATCCAGCAGGCCTGCAGCCTGTTGGAAATAATTTGTTCCGCGAATCGCCCGCTTCTGGTGCTCCTCAAACTGGAGATGTATCAACTGGCGGTGCATTTGGCGAAATCAAACAAGGGTTTCTGGAGAACTCCAACGTGAATGTCGTGTCGGAACTGGTCAATATGATCCAGACCCAGCGCGCGTACGAGATGAATTCCAAGGCCATTCAGACTTCCGACCAGATGCTGGCCAAGCTGGCACAGCTCTGATTGATCACTATGCATTAAGGAGCTGCTTGCGCTTGATTGATGGTGTTTTCATATGCAATTGCCATTGAATTCGTTATTGAAAAAGCGCTGCAAGCTCTGTATTCAATAGCGTGCTGTGCGCACGCCAAGGGCACAAGGGCCAAGCACCTGACTGCCAAGGACTTGCTGCCATGTTAAAAGCCACTGTTTTTAATTTCTCTACCGCAAGCGCCATCGCAATGGCGTTGCTGGCTTCTGGCTGTGCGCTTTCGCCCAACGCGCCCCCGTCGGTGGATATGTCTGTGGCCACCACGCCGCCCGTGCTGCAGCCGCGTGAGCAGGTGGCGCAGGCTGCTGCTACAGGCAGCTTGTTCAATTCCTCACGCTATCGCCCCATGTTTGAAGACCAGCGTGCGCGCATGGTGGGCGATTCGGTCACGGTGAATATTGTTGAGCGTGTTTCCGCGAGCCAAAGTACGGACTCCAAGGTGGGGCGCTCTAATGAACTGAAGACGGGCATCAGTGCTCTTCCGCTGTTAAGCGGTGGAGTTGAGAGGGAGATTGCAAAGGCTTTGGAAGTGGGGGCGACGAGTAAAAATGACTTCAAGGGCTCAGGCGGTACCAGCAGCAACAACACCTTCACAGGCTCCATCGCTACCACTGTGATCGATGTGCTGCCCAACGGTCATCTGGTGATTGCCGGCGAGAAGCAGATCGGCGTGAACCATAACGTTGATGTGCTGCGTTTCACGGGCACGGTGGACCCGCGTTCGCTGCGTCCGGGCAGCACCGTGGCATCGACCCAGGTAGCCAATCTGCGGGTCGAGTCGCGCAGTCGTGGTCAGGCAGGTGAAGCCCAGTCAATTGGCTGGTTGTCACGGTTCTTTTTGAACGTTATGCCGTTCTGATTCTTCCGAGAATGGGCAGTATGAAAGTACTGTCCACGCTCCTGTCACTGCGCTCGGCACGCATTACCCTGATGGTGGTTGCCGTCCTTGGCGCTTGCGGGCTCACCCTGCCTGCACATGCCACACGCATCAAAGAGGTTGCAGCCATCCAGGGGGTGCGCAGCAACCAGTTGACGGGCTATGGCTTGGTCGTTGGCCTTGATGGCACGGGCGACCAGACCACGCAAATGCCCTATACCAAGCAGGCGCTGGCTAACTATCTCGAACAAATGGGCATCTCGCTGCCTGCTTCCGGCAACGCGGCCCAGCTGCAGCTGAAGAACGTTGCTGCGGTCATCATCACCGGCGAGCTGCCTGCCTTTGCCCAGCCGGGCCAGTCCATTGACATCAATGTTTCATCCATGGGCAATGCCAAGTCGCTCAAGGGCGGCACCTTGGTTGCCACGCCACTGCGGGGTGCGGATGGTGAGATTTACGCGCTGGCACAGGGCAATGTGGTGGTCGGCGGCGCAGGCGCTGCAGCCGGAGGCTCCAAGGTTCAGGTCAATCACCTGAGTGCGGGCCGCGTGCCGAAGGGCGCGCAGGTTGAGCGTTCGGTACCCAGCCCCATCAATGAAGGCAACAGCATCACGCTGGGGCTCAATCAAACGGATTTCCAGACGGCTGACAAGGTGGTTCGCGCCATTAATCAGCGCATGGGATCGGGCACGGCTACGGCGCTGGATGGACGCACGGTGCAGGTCAATGCACCGGCAGACCCCGGCTCGCGCGTGCGCATGATTGCCGAAATTCAGGAAATGCCCATCGAGGTATCGAAGCCCGCAGCCAAGGTCGTCATCAATGCGCGCACCGGCTCCATCGTGCTCAATCAGGCAGTGACGCTGGGCCCCTGCGCCATCGCACACGGAAATCTGTCCATCACCATCAGCACCACGCCGGTTATCAGCCAGCCTGCACCGTTCTCGCAAGGGCAGACCGTGGTGGCGCAGAAGTCTGATATTCAGGTCAAGCAAGAGCCGGGCAAGGTTATCAACATGACTAACTCGCCCCAGTTGACGGATGTGGTGCGGGCGCTGAATTCTCTGGGCGCTACGCCCCAGGATTTGCTGGCAATCTTGCAGGCCATCAAGGCCGCAGGTGCCATGGATGCTGAGCTGGAGGTGATATGAGCACGTCTTTATCTCAAGCCTCATCTTTGGCGGCGAATAATGCGCTCGCCGTTGATGCACGATCGCTCAATGCTCTGAAAACTGCAGCAGGCGAGAACAACCCGCAGGCGGTGCGCGAGACGGCCAAGCAGCTTGAATCGCTGTTCATGCGCGAGATGATCAAGAGCATGCGCGAGGCGACCATGAAGTCCGGCCTGCTCGACAGCGCGCAGGGCAATCTCAGCACGGACCTGCTCGATCAGCAGCTCTCCGTGGCCATGGCCGGTCAGCCCGGTGGGCTGACGGACGCGATCAGCAAACAGCTGGCGCGCACCATGGGTGTAGAGGCGGCGGATGATGCGGAAATCGCGGTCCCCTCTACCCTGAGCATGAGTCGCAGTGCCTGGCGCAATGTGGGTAACAACGGGGCGTTGAGTGGTAGCCGCACGCAGGCCGCGCAGTCTGTGAATGCTTATGCACCAGCGCCCAAGGGACGTGATAACTTTGTGACGGCGCATAACAGCGCCGCGCAGCGCATTGCCAGTGAAAGCGGCATTCCTGCCCATTACATGATTGGTCAGGCCGGACATGAAACCGGCTGGGGCAAGAGCGAAATCCGCAACAAGGACGGCAGCAACTCCTTCAACCTGTTCGGCATCAAGGCCGGGGGTAGCTGGAAGGGCAAGGTGGCCGAAGTCACCACCACGGAATACATCAACGGCGCACCCAAAAAAATCACGGCAAAGTTTCGCGCCTATGACTCGTTTGAAGAGTCGTTCCGCGACTATGCACGCCTGATCGGCAGCAGCCCGCGCTATGAAAAAGCCATGGCCCAGACGGGCTCTGCACAGGCCTACGCCAGCGAGCTGCAAAAAGCCGGCTACGCCACCGACCCGGCTTACGCACAAAAGCTCGGCCGCGCCATTCAGAGCGTGCAGCAGGTCAATGTCGCTGCAGCTAATAGCAACGTGAACAGCGCTGCCCAGGTCGCCAGCCGCGCTACTGATGGTATCAGCGCCGGTATTGGCGGCAATCGCGCAGCCCAGATCAACAAGATCACAGAGAACCAGTCATGAGTCTTTTGAATGTGGGCGCACGCGCCCTGATGGCCAACCAGCTCGCCCTGCAGACGGCAGGGCACAACATTGCTAACGTCAATACCGCAGGCTACTCGCGCCAGACGGTGGCGTTTCAGACATCGGTCGGGCAAAACATGGGCAATGGCTATATCGGCAATGGTGCCGATGTAGCCACCGTCATGCGCAACTTCAGTGAGCTGCTGAATCGTCAGGCCACGGCAGCCAAGGCGGCTGGCGCTGCCGATGCGGCTCGCTCGCAGTCGCTTAACCAGTTGCAGGAAGTGTTCTCGGGCGGCAGCAATGGTCTGGGCGCAGCGATAAACGACATGATGAATGCGTTCTCCGATGTGAGTAGCGCACCCACCGATTCATCGGCCCGTCAGGTCGTGCTGACACGCATGAACGAGCTGGCCGCACGTTTTCGTTCTGCATCGGCCCAGCTCGATGAGATGGACTACAGCACGCGCCAGCAGATGAGCAATGACGTGAATGTGGTCAACAGCCTGTCCGAGCAGGTGGCGGCACTTAACGGGCAGATCAGTCGTTCCATGGCTACGGGCCACACGCCCAACGATTTACTGGATCAGCGTGACCAGTTGGTGCGCGATATCAACAAATATGTGCAGACCTCGCAGGTCGATGCGGGTGATGGCTCTATCAGCCTGTTTGTGGGCGGTAGCCAGCCGCTGGTGCTGGGGCTGGATGCCGCCAAGCTCAGCATGCAGGAGTCGACCCAGTACCCTGGCAGCGGCAAGATGAGCCTGTACTTTCAGCAGCAGGGCGGCCAGCCAGTAGAGCTGACGCCCGCCATGGCTGGCGGTGGTGAGATTGCGGGTCTGCTGCAGTTCCAGAACAACGACCTGGCCGAGGGCCGCAACCTGCTGGGCCGCATGGCGATTGCCATTGGCGATACGCTCAATACGCAAAATCAGCTGGGTTTGACCTTGTCTGGAAAGGTGGGCGGGGCGCTGTTCAATATTCCCATGACGACGACGGGTGCCACCACGGGCGCTCAGTGGGCACAACCCAATACGCCCACGGTCACGGTCAAGGACGCTAGCCAGCTCAAGGCGTCTGATTACAAGATCGTGTTTGGTGCCGATGCACCCAAAGGGCAGGTTGTACGCCTGTCGGATGGCAAGGCCACCCCGTTCAATAACCTGGCAGACCTGCGCGACAACGTGACTGTTGATGGCTTGCAGTTTGATCTCAAAAATGAAGGTCAGGCTGGCCAGTCTGTGCTGTTCAGCCCCATGGCAACGGCTGCACATGATATTCAGTCGCTGGTGCACTCCGGCAATGATCTGGCCGCGGCCAACCCCGTGTCGGCCAAGATCAATTCGCTGGGGGATGCCGCTTTGCGCATGTCCAGCCTGACGGTGGAAAAAGGCTTTTCAGGCGCTCTGCCGGCAGGCACGACCCTGTCTTTCTCTGCTGGTGCCAATGGCTCGGTGACTTACACCATCAGTCCAGCGCCGACAGGTGTTGCAGCCACTGGCACTTATGTGTCGGGTCAGGCGATTGCGCTGGCACCGGGTCTCAAGGTCACGCTTAGCGGAACACCGGCTATCGACGGCTCCAGCAGCGACAGCGTGAGTTTTGCGCCCAATACCTTCTACAGCTCGGACACCGGCAACGCCAGCTCCTTCCTGTCCTTGCGCGATGCCGTGATTTTTGATGGCGCCACTACGCTCAGCGATGGCTTTTCGACCACCATGGCGCAGATTGGTACGCGCACACAAAGCGCGGCTTATGCCGCCAAGTTGTCGGAAACCATTGCCAAGAATTTGGAAGGTGACCGAACAGCGGTATCGGGCGTCAATCTCGATGAAGAGGCCGCCAAGCTGCTGCAGTTTCAGCAGGCCTATCAGGCCTCGGCCAAGATGCTGCAGGTAGCTCAAGGAATTTTTGACAGCGTGATTCAGGCCGTTGGCCGTTAACCCATGACCGCCGGAGAACAGGCATGAGCATTAACCGCATTGGCACGGCCAATATGTATGACAGCACCATCACCAACCTGGGCTCGCGTCAGAGCAGTCTGGTTGAGCAGATGGAAAAGATCACCGCTGGCAAGCGCGTGCTGCGCGCCAGCGATGACCCTGTTGCAGCAGCGCAGGCTGAGCGTGCGCGCACCCGCATCACCCGCTCTGAAAACGAGCAGCGCGTTCTGGGTTTCCAGCGTGACGTGATTACTCAGGGCGAATCTGAGCTGGGCAAGGCCCATGAAGCTTTGCAGGATTTTCGTGAACTGCTGATTCAGGCCGGTAACGGCTCTTACGATCAAGTGGCCCGTGATGCGCTGGTGCAGAAGATGGAAAGCCTGCGCGAGCAGATTCTGGGCTACGCCAACGCCAAGGACACTAACGGTTTGCCCATCTTCCGTGGGCTGGGCAGCTCCGATACGCCTTTGCAAAGCGTTCCACCGGGCGCACAAAGCTCGCTCAACCCCGGACAGAACACCGGCAGTGACAATGGCCTGCCTGTCTCGCTGGACGGCCATGCTGCATGGCTCAACGTGCCTACGGGTAACGGTGTTTTTGAAGTTGGTAGCGGCGCATCTAACTCTGGCAAGGCCTGGGCGGATGTGGGGTCGATCTCGGACCCAAGCAAGGTGACTGGCGACAGCTATACGCTGGTGTTTAGCAAGGATCCCGCGACTGGGGCTGTCAGTTATGTGATCAATTCCAGCGCTGGTACGTCGACGCCTTCGGCCGCTTATAAGGATGGTGAGGCGATCGCCATCAATGGTCAGCAAATCGTCCTGAAGGGCGAGCCCGCCAATGGCGACAGCTTCACCATGGCACCCAGCAAGCGCACCGATATCTTCACGGTGCTTGATCAGGCTATCAGCACAGTCAAGAGAGGCACCAACGGATCGACAGCGCTGCATCAGGGGTTGGGCCGGGCCATGAGCGAGCTGGACTCCGGCATGAACCGCGTGCATGCTGTTCGCAGCTATGCGGGCGACCAGCTCAATCGTGCGGATCGACTTGAGTCGGACATGAAAGATCAGGCGCTGACGCAAGAAGGAGCTCGCTCACGTGCAGAAGATATCGATATGATCACTGCGCTGTCGGATGTGGAGACGCAAAAGGTGGGTTTGCAAGCCGCCTTGCAGTCTTATGCGCAGATGCAGAAGCTCTCTCTTTTCAACTACATCAGCTGATCGCGGCGGGCCTGGCCCGTCTTGATGGCTTGCATGTCACCAGCCCACGCGTTTCATGGTCCAGTCTGCTCTCAGTTCTTTGACTCTTGGCTACCGGCCGCTCTGGGGCCGTGCGCGGCGCCTGGCGGGGATTCAGCTTTATGTGCATGAAGACCCCGGCACCAGCGCCGATATGGCGCACTTTCTGCGCAGCGTGGATGAAATCTGGAGCCGGCAAGCGCCGCCGCTGCTGATCTCTCCTCAGTCCCGCCAGGTGTTGTGTAATCTGCTCGAGCATGCGCCGCAGGGTAGTCCGTGGATTGAGGTTCGCGGCGACTGGCTGGCGCAAGATGAAGGCATTTACGCGCTGGTGCAAAAAGCCAAGGCACGTGGGTTGATGCTGGTCTGGGCTGGCGGTCTGGCCGATGTACCCGATGCCGATGCCGCCCGCTGCTTTGCCAGCAGTTTGCTGAGCCTGCCGCCTGAAGGCGCCAGCGGCATTGCCAATAGCGTGAGAGGGGCTTCGGCCCAGGCATCGCTGCCCGTCAAAACCGCAGACAAGCCGCAAGTGGCCCAATTTTTTGCGAGCCCACCGCTGAATCTGCTCAATGGGCAGATGTATGAGGGGCTGCAGAGTCTGGCGCTGGCGCAAGCCTGCCTTGATGACTATGAAGCCGCTGCCGTGGCCGGCTGGCCTGTGGCTGACACCATGCAGGCCTATCGCCTGCAGCAGCCCCAGCCATCGCGCGATGCGCTGTTCAGGCTGATGAAGGCTATCGACAAAGAACAGTCGCTGGATGTGATGGAAGAAATTCTGGGCTCAGACCCGGTGCTGGCCTATCGCTTCTTGCTCTATACCAACTCGGCCGCTCTGGGCCTGCGCCGAGGCGTGGATTCGCTGCGTCGCGGGCTGGTCATGCTGGGGCTGGGCACGCTGGAGCGCTGGCTGGCAGACCAGTTGCCCCATGCCTGTGTGGAGCAAGACCTGGTGCCGCTGCGCACCCAGGTGGTGCTGCGCGCCAAGCTGGCCGAGGAGCTGATTGAAGCCGGGGTGAGTCTGGACCTGCAGCGTGAGATGTATCTGTGCAGCCTGTTCTCGCAGCTAGATTTGATGCTGCACGAGCCGGTTGCCAACATCCTGCGCCGCACGCCGCTGAACGAGCGCATTTTTGATGCCATCGTCACGCGCTCCGGCCCTTATGCGGCCGTGCTGCAGATGAGTCAGGCGCTGGAGGGGCGCGACCCGGCTCCCATTCGTCAGCTGCGCGAGCAAGAAGGCTGGGAGGCTGAAGACCTCAATCGCATGCTGCTTCGCATGCTCAGCGCGCTGAAGCTGGGTATGCCACAAGTTCAGTCTTAAGCAGAAATTCTGCATAAAAGAAGGCTCTAGCCTTTAAGAATTAAGCGCAAGTAGCTATCAAAAACGATAGCTTCGCTTGCGCTTTAGTCGCGCATAAACAGGGCTTGGCTGCCGCTTATCCGCGCATTGCACGGGCGCCATATTCGGACAATCTGGGTATCCCATCCGTCCGTGCGCCATGTCCGAATCCCAAGACAAAAATCTACCCGCTACCGAGCGCAAGCTGCAGAAAACGCGAGAAGACGGTCAGGGTGCGCGTTCGCGTGATCTCTCGCATCTGGCGATTCTGGGCACTGGTGCATTGCTGATGCTGATGGGCACGCAGCCCCTGATCAATCACATGCGCGAAGCCGTGGCCAAGCAATTGGTGTTCAACGCCGCAGCGGCGAAGACGCCCGCCATGATGCTGGAGCGCATGCAGCCCATGCTGCTGCTGGGCCTGAGCGTGGCTGTGATTTTTGCGCTGGTGACTACCGGTGCATCGGTGCTGTCGGGTGTGGCCGCAGGCGGCTGGATCTTCAGCTTCAAGCCCATTGAGCCGAAATTCAGCAAGCTCAGCCCTCTGTCGGGTCTCAAAAATCTGTTTTCCAAGCAGCAGATGACCACCGTGGTCAAGATGGTGCTGATGACCATTGTTCTGAGCTTTGTGGCCTGGAAGTACATGAGCGCGAACATTGCGGAGATCGCCTCGGTATCGGCCCAGCCATCGCCCATGGCGCTGTCCATGGTGGGCTCCTGGTTGAGTACCGGCGTCACGCTGCTGCTGGTCGTGGTGCTGCTGGTGGCGGTGATCGACGTGCCGCTGCAGGCCTTTCTGTTCAAGTCGCGCCTGAAGATGAGCCATGAGGAAGTCAAGCAGGAGCACAAGGAATCTGACGGCAACCCTCAGCTCAAGGGCAAGCTGCGCCAGAAGCAGCGCGAGATTGCTGATCGCGCCAGTGTTTCCGCCGTGCCTCGTGCTGACTTTGTGGTGACCAACCCCACGCACTACGCTGTGGCCCTGCGCTATGACGATGCCACCATGGCCGCCCCGCAGGTGATTGCCAAGGGCACAGATCTGGTGGCGCTCAAGATTCGTGAAATTGCCGGTACGCACAAGATTCCCGTGCTGGAGTCGCCCATGCTGGCGCGTGCGCTCTATGCCCATGCCGATCTGGATCAGGCCATTCCCTCCGGCCTCTACACGGCGGTGGCGCAAGTGCTGGCCTATGTTTATCGCCTCAAGGCTGCATTGAGCGGCCAAGGCCCCATGCCTGAAGAGTTGGGCGAGCCCCCGGTGCCGGTGGAGCTGGATCCGCAGCGCGGTCGAACCCAGCCCGCAGACGCAGATGCCGCTGCGCAGCAAGAAGGTAATGTGTGATGAAGTCCAATCCTCTGCAAATTTTTCAGAAATGGTCTGGCAACAATGCCGGCGCTCTGCAAGGGCTGACTGCTCCTCTTCTGGTCGTTGCCATCCTCGGCCTGATGGTGCTGCCGGTTCCCCCGTGGATGCTGGACACCTTCTTTACCCTGAACATCGCCGTGGCGTTGATGGTGATGATGGTGGCGGCTTACATGATCAAGCCGCTGGACTTTGCGGCCTTCCCCTCGGTGCTGCTGCTAACCACGCTGATGCGCCTGTCGCTCAACGTGGCCTCCACCCGCGTAGTGCTGATGGAGGGCCACACCGGCCCCGGCGCTGCGGGTGCGGTGATTGAGGCGTTTGGTCACTTTCTGATTGGCGGCAACTTTGCCGTGGGTCTGATCGTGTTCAGTATTCTGGTGGTGATCAACTTTGTGGTGATTACCAAGGGCGCTGAGCGTATTGCTGAAGTGTCTGCTCGCTTTACGCTGGATGCCATGCCCGGCAAGCAGATGGCGGTTGATGCCGACCTGAACGCCGGCCTGATCGATGAAAAAGAAGCCAAGCGCCGCCGTGCCGAGGTGGGTGAGGAAGCCAATTTCTTCGGCTCCATGGACGGTGCCAGCAAGTTTGTGCGCGGCGATGCGATTGCCGGCATCTTGATTCTGGTGATCAACGTGATTGGCGGCCTGATCATCGGCATGGTGCAGCACGGCCTGTCCGCCGGGCAGGCTGCAGACAGCTACATTCTGCTGGCCGTGGGTGATGCGCTGGTGGCGCAGATTCCGGGTCTGCTGATCTCGGTGGCCTCGGCCATGGTGATCTCGCGCGTGGGCAAAGAGTCTGACATGGGCCGCCAGATCGTGCAGCAGCTGTTCATGTCGCCCAAGGTGCTGGGCATTACAGCGGGCGTGATGATTATGCTGGGCCTGATCCCTGGTATGCCGCACACGGTGTTTCTGCTGATGGGCGCACTGCTGGGCTGGGGCGCATGGTCGCTCGATAAAAAAGAAAAAGCCCGCGTGGCTGAGCAAAGCAGCGCCCCCGCGCCGCAGCAGCAACAGGCGCAGGCCGATGGCGAAGCCACCTGGGACGATCTGCAGCCCGTGGACCTGCTGGGGCTGGAGCTGGGCTACCGCCTGATTGCGCTGGTGGACAAAAGCCGCCAGGGCGACTTGCTGACCCGTATCAAGGGTGTACGCCGCAAATTTGCGCAGGAAGTAGGCTTTCTGCCCCCTGCAGTCCATGTTCGCGACAACCTCGAACTCAAGCCCAGCGCTTACCGCATGACCTTGCGCGGCGTGATGGTGGGTGAGGGCGAGGCCTTCCCCGGCATGTTTCTGGCGATCAACCCCGGTGGCATCACCACGCCGCTGATTGGCACAGCCACGACCGATCCGGCGTTCGGCTTGCCAGCCCACTGGATCGACGAACGGCAAAAGGAAGCGGCACAAATGGCCGGTTTTACCGTCGTTGATTCGGAAACTGTGATGGCCACGCATTTGTCACACTTGATGCAAGTGCACGCGGCCAAGCTGCTGTCTCGTACCGAGACACAGCAACTGGTCGATCACGTGGCCAAGCTCGCTCCCAAACTCATTGAAGAAGTCATCCCGAAAATGGTGCCCATCACAACGTTCCAGAAAGTACTCCAGCTGTTGCTGGAAGACTCTGTGCACATTCGTGATATCCGCACCATCATCGAGACGCTGGCTGAAAACGCCACGCAGACGACCGACCCGGTGGAGTTGGCGCGTCGCGTGCGCATTGCACTGTCGCCTGCCATCGTGCAGCAGATCTATGGCCCCACCCGCGAGCTCAATGTGATTGCCATCGAGCCCGGTCTGGAGCGCCTGCTGGTGCAGGCACTGTCGAATCCCAATGCCCCATCGCTGGACCCCGGCGTGGCGGAAATCCTCACACAAAAAGCGGTCGACGTCGCCAACCAACAGGAAGAGCTGGGTCTGCCCGCTTGCCTGCTGGTGCCAGACGCGATCCGCAACTCTCTTTCCAAGCTGCTGCGCCGTGTGGCGCCGCGTCTGCAGGTGCTCGCACACAGCGAGATTCCCGAGACGCACACCATTCGCATCGGCCCGATTCTTAAAGGTGCATCCGCATGAACATCAAACGCTTTTACGCCCCGACCGCCCGTGAGGCACTGGCCAAGGCGCGCATGGTTTTTGGCGATGGCACCCTGATTCTCTCCAACCGTCAGACGCCTGATGGAGTGGAAGTCATGGCCACGGCTGAAGAAACGCTGAAGGACATGGGTGCCGGTCTTGAGAGCAGCTCTCCCCTGCAGCAAGCACTGGAGCGCCGTGCTGCTGATGAAAGCATGGGCTTGCGCAAAGAGCGTGCGCCCAAGCGCGCCGAAGGCCGCAGCGAAGGCATGAGCACGCTAGACCATGTGCTGGCCCGCCAGACTGCGAAGGAAGAGCAGGCCCGCGAAATGAAAAGCCAGGTACAGAGCCAGGCCGCGCAAGTCAAGCCCATCAAGGAGCTGGCACAGCACTCCGTGCAGGACGATGTGGAAGAGCTCTCCATGAGCACGCTGACCTTTCAGGACTATGTGCGCGAACGCATGCTGCGCCGCCGCCATGAATCGTCGCTGGAGAGCAGTGATGCACTGCCCACTTTCGCCCAGCGCGTGCAGGATCGCAATAGCGAACGCCCTGCGATGGCCGCCAAGGCAGCGCCTGTTAATGCAGGTGTGGCACGCCACAACCCGATGCGCCCCGAGCCGATTCAAACCAAGGAAAGCATCGCCAAGGCAGCGCCCGCAGCGGCTCCTCAGAACTTCATGGCTGAGATGCAGTCCATGAAGGACTTGATTGAAGAGCGCTTCAACACCCTGACCTGGCTGGGCCAGACGCGCCAGAACCCTATTCAGTCCAGCCTGATGCACAAGCTCATCCGCGCAGGCTACTCGCCCGCACTCTCGCGCGCGCTGATTGAGCGCCTGCCGGCATCGTTGTCTGCGGGGGACGCCGTGCGCTGGCTCATGCAGGTGCTTGAGCGCAATCTGCGCACCGATGCTGCACAGCCCGCTATTTACGACCAGGGTGGCGTGTTCGCACTGGTGGGCTCAACCGGCGTGGGCAAGACCACGACCACGGCCAAGCTGGCCGCGCTGTGCGCTGCCAAGCACGGTCCTGCATCTGTTGGACTGATCACGCTGGACACCTACCGCATCGGCGGTCATGACCAGCTGCGCACCTATGCACGCATGCTGGGCATGGTGGCCCACCAAGCCCATGACAAGGCGGCACTGCAAGACCTGCTGGGTCTGCTGCAAAGCAAAAAAATGGTGTTGATCGACACCACAGGCGTGGCCCCACGCGACCCGCGTAAAGATGAAATCATGGACGTGCTGGCCATCGACGGCGTGCAGCAACTGCTGGCCGTCAACGCGGCGGCGCAAGGCGATGCGCAGGACGACGTCATGCAGGCCTTCAAGGCCCGTGGCTCGCACCAGGCCATCCTCACCAAGGTCGATGAAGCCGTGAAGATCGGCCCCTCGGTCGACACCCTGATTCGCCACCAGATTCAACTACGCGGCGTGACCAACGGCCAGCGCGTGCCTGAAGACTGGGAGCGCGCTAGCGCCCAGTTGCTGGTGTCGGCATCCATGCGTTCAGCGGTCAAATCCGCGTTTGATCCGCAGCCGCTGGATCTGGACTTTTTCTTCACCCCTTCGTCTGCCAACGGCATCGAGGCGGCTCATGCTTGAGCGTCGCTCTCCCTTGCATCAGGGCATGGCCCTGCATGTCAGCGATGCGAGCACCGCAGGTCTGCGCGTGCTCGCCATGCTGCAAAGCGCCTCTGGTGCGGCGGCAGAGCAGGCTGTGCTCTGGCCGCTGTGCGCCCAGTTGCAGCGCCTTGGGCAAAAAGTACTGGTGCTGGATGGCAGCCAGACAGAATCCCTGCACGCGCCGGGCCTTGCGCAACTGCTGGTGCAGCACGCATGGCAGGCGCAGGCTGGTCTGCGTTCTACCGTCAGTGATACCCAGTCCGTCGCCAGCCTGCCGGCACGCCAAGGGCTTAAACAGCTTAAGGCCACGGCCGGTGAAATGGGCATGGATTTATTGACGGCGCTGCAAGCCTATGTGCGCGGCTACACCACGGTCATCCTCTATGCGAGCAGTGAGGCGTTGACGCCTCTGCTGCAAGGCCAGGGCCTGCAACCGCTGCTGGTAGTGCCGCCCGATGCAGAGCATTTAATTGACAGCTATCGGCAGCTCAAGCACCTTGCCGTGTTTGCTGGCGTGGAGTGCACGATTGCCGCGCTTGAGGCTCCGCTTGCCGAAAGCGGCCCGCAAAAATATGACTGGAGTCGCCAGCAAAGCAGCGTGCTCACAGCCAAGCAAAATGCTCAGACACGCTTGCAGCGCCTGAACGCTTTGCTACAGTGTTCGCAGCGCCACTTGGGCGATGCACCGGTGCTTATGCGCCTGCGCTGGCGCCAAGCCAGCGACCTGCATCAGCTCACACTGCACATGCTCAAGACGGCCTGCATCCTGCCCATGCACACCCAGTCCGCAGCAGCAGCTGCGCCTGAATCTCTTGTCTGGAGCCATTGACTGCCATGTACACCGCCAAAGGCCAACTCGACCGCGACGCGCTGATTCGTCAGCATGTTCCGCTTGTGCGTCGGATTGCCCTGCACATGATTGCCAAACTGCCGCCGAATGTGGAACTGGATGACCTGATCCAGGTCGGCATGATCGGCCTGGCCGAAGCGCTGTCGCGCTTCGAGAGTGAGCAAGGCGTGCAATTCGACACTTTCGCCAGCCAGCGGATTCGCGGCGCCATGCTCGATGAGCTGCGCGAAGGCGACTGGATGAGCCGCAGCTCTCGTAAAAGTCAGAAGGATATTGAGCATGCGCTGAACCGTCTGGAGCAGCGTCTTGGCCGCTCGCCTCAGGAGTCAGAAATCGCGGCTGAGCTAGGCATGGCGCTGGACGATTACCAGTCTCTGCTGGGCAAGGTGCGCGGCACTCAGCTTGTTTATCTTGAAGACATTGGTGGCAGTGACGCTGACGGCAGCGACGACTATCTGGATCGCCACGTCGCCGACGCGGGTGCTGACCCTTTTGCGCTGCTGCGCGATCAGCGTTTGCGCTTGGCTCTGGTCGATGCCATCAAAAACCTGCCCGAGCGCGAGCAGTACGTGATGGGTATGTACTACGAGCACGACATGAACCTCAAGGAAATTGCCGCCGTGCTGGGCGTGACTGAATCCCGTGTCTGCCAGCTGCACAGCCAGGCCATCGCCCGGTTGCGTACCAAGATGCGCGCGCATTGATTGTCTTGGTCCGCTGTTGGCGAACCTCTTCAGAAACCAGCCGCTATGGTTGCAGATATGGATCTGTTAACCAGGCGGCTTTTCTTTGGTCATTACTTTTAATTTGATAGCGGCTGTCGATTGATGGTATTGCGCTTGAGGCCAATATCCATCTGAATAAAGACTCAAAGAGAAAGCCCTGATGCATTGCTGCAGCAGGGCTTTTTTGTGGGAGAGCCGGTGATTAGTGCATCACATGCGGCTGGCCGTCAAACATGTGCTCAAAAGTGGCCAGCCAGGGCTCGGCCAGTACGCGAATCTGAGCATCGTTGCGCAAGATGCGTTGCATGATGCGCGCCTTTTCCTTGCGCAAATCGGGGGCCAACTTTTCATCACGAGAGCGAAAGCGTAGTTGCTCAATCAGCACGGCACAAGTGCCTTCATAACGCGCAACACCGTCCCAGTCCTTGTCCTGAGCGGCCTGCAGCATCTTGGCACTGCTCTCCTCAATAGCGCGGTAGAAGTCGATCAAAGTGTGCTCCATTTTTATTCAAACCGTCTGGCCCATCTCGCGCCAGCCTTGTGCCACTGGAGTCAGTAGATTTTGCGCAGTCTCCAGCAAGGCCACATCGTTGCGTAAATTAGCCAGGGTAATCTGAGTGATGCAGTAGTCATACAGCGACACCAGATTCTGCGAAATTTCTCCGCCTTGCTCCATATTGAGTGATGCTTTCAGTCCCTCTTCCAGAATGCGGACTGACTTCCCAATTTGACGCCCTTTTTCCTCAATCTCTCCGCGCTGCATCGCACCTTTTGCGGCATTCAATGAGGCTTCAAGTGCGTCGAAAAGCAACTGAATCAATGTATGAGGCGATGCACCATCCACGACGGACTGAACGCCTACCTGGCGGTAGGCATTGGCTGCGCTGCGATTCATTGAGGTGTACATAAGCGTTCTTTGTGATTCTGATGTCTATATCGGCATCAATCGCGAAATCTGAAGCGTTTAGCTCTTATTCCACTGTGAGACCTGCTGAGACATATACGTACTCAGCGTCGTCAGGCTAGCCATCTTGGTATCCAGGGCCGTGTACTGCGCTCGCATACGGGCTTCAAATGCCGTTACTTGGCCGTTCACACGTTCTTGCGCCTTGGTGTTGCTTTTCTTCAGGGCATTGAGGCTGTTGGTCTTGGTATCAAACGTACCGTCATAATCCGTCATGCCCTTGGTAAGTGCCTGCATACGTACAGCCAGACCTTGTGTATTGCCCTGCCCTGTAGTGCCGCTGCCCACAAACAACGCTTTCAAGCTATCCGGGTTGTCCAGCGCCTTTTCCAGCTTCGCTTTGTCGGTGGTTGATGTGCCGAATGTCATTTTTCCGCCTTTGGCGATCTGAATACCTAACTCTGAAAGCCGGTTCACACCACCAATGCCTTCCACTGTACCGGCTACCGCAGTGCGCAGGCTATTTGTCATGCTCACTGCGGTAGAGTCACCTTGCAAGGTACCTGCTGTTTTGCTTTCTGAGTCGTATTTGGTCGATGTGGCCAGCATGTCATTGAGAGCATTGTAGGCATCCATGAAAGTCTGCAGACTCTTCTTCAGCGCTTCCTTATCCGTCTTGATCGTCACTGAGGCTGGCGTCTCGGAAACCTGCGAAACCGAAATACTCAGCCCCGGCAGCACCGACTTAAATTCATTGCTGGCTGACTCCACCGTAATTCCGTTCAACTTGATCCGGGCATTCTGGGCATCTTGCTTGACCGAAAGAGGCGCCCCTGTTGCCAATGCATTCAGGTTGTCATTGCCGTCAGAAGCCGCCGCACTGAATTTCGCCTCTTCGCCTGTACCCTGAGAGCGCAGCACCAAGCGCTGCTTGCCATCCGCATTGGTCATCACAGAGGCGGTCACGCCGGCGCCTGCAGCATTGATCGCTTTGACCACATCATCCATGGACGCATCTGGATCAATCTTGACTTCTTTAGTGACTGGTTTGGTCTTGCCCACCGTCAGTTTCAGTGTCCCAGAAAATGTGGCGCTGGCATTTAGCAACGCCGATGCCTGTGATTGCCCGCGGGCCAAAGCTTCGACGATCACGTCGGAAGTACCGGGCAGAGCCGTGGCATCGGTGACTGACACGGTCACGGAACTGCTGGAAGACGTCGCAGATGTGGTCTGCCATGTCTCTTTTTTGGCCAAGTCCTTGGCCGCATCGTTGAGCGTTGACATCAGCGACTTGAGCCTGCCATAAGCAGAAATCTGCGTATCTAGCGAAGATGCCGACGACTGCAATGCTTTGAGTGGTGACTTTTGCAATGTCACCATTTGCGAGATCAGCGACTCAACGTCCAGACCACTACCAATACCGGCTGCTGTTAACCCCATTGCAGGCTCCTTTGTGTTGTCCAGCCTTTCAGAAGACTGCTTGCCGAAAATAGACTCCCGTGACTGAATACGATCACTCCGATGACAGCCATTCAGTACACGCCATAAAACTTATCTGTTTATCGGCAATCGAGGGACTTGCTTTAGAAGTCTGTTTCACAGACCTCTAAAAATTACTGAATCAGCTTGAGAACCGATTGAGGAATCTGATTGGCCTGGGCGACCATGGCCGTGCCTGCCTGTTGCAGGATCTGCGTACGGCTCAGATTGGCGGTCTCGGCCGCAAAGTCCGCATCCATGATGCGAGAGCGAGCAGCAGCGGTGTTCTCTGCAGCCACTTGAAGGTTGGAGATAACGGCCTCAAAACGGTTCTGGGCGGCACCATAAGTCGCTCGTGTGTTATTGACCAAATCTAGGGCTGCATCAATAGCCGTCATGGAGTTCTTGGCTTCGGTCGAAGTGCCCGAACCAGATGTTGCCAACGAGCCAAGTGCTCCACCCAATGAGTCCGGTGCACCCGAAGATCCTGCAATGACATTCAGACCGCTAGGTCCGGAAGCGGTCATATCCGCTGCTGGGATTGTGATTTGGTTGTCCGCACCTGTGTTAGCGCCGACTTGAAAAACAGTGGCTGCTGAATTGTTCAGTAATGGACGGCCGTTGAAATTGGTGCTGGTCGTGACTCGTGCAATTTCTTGAGCCAGTTGCTGATATTCTTTATTGAGAGAGTCTCTATCAGACGTCCCATTAGTGTCATTCGAGGCTTGCACAGCCAATTCACGCATACGCTGCAGATTGTCGCCAATTTTGCTCAAAGCACCTTCAGCAGTTTGTGCCATGGAAATACCATCGTTGGCATTGCGCATGGCCACATTCATTCCACGCACCTGAGCATTCATGCGTTCAGCAATGGCCAAGCCTGCTGCATCGTCCTTGGCGCTGTTGACACGCAGGCCTGATGACAGTCGCTGCATGGTGGTGGACAGCGATGCTTGTGATGTATTGAGATTGCGCTGAGCATTCAGCGAGGCAAGATTGGTATTGATGACGGACGCCATGGGCAAAGCTCCTCTTAAACATGAAGAATGGCCAACCGTTTTGCAAGTAGACCACGCACAACGTCAGACAGCAGGCCAGTGCTCCCAGCTTTGCCTATCTGATGCTCAGCATTGTGCGGAAAGACACTTGCCACTAAAGCGTCAATAAAAGCCAGTATCCGCCGTTATTTCTGTGTCCTACTGGTTCTCGACCATGAAAAAAGCCCTGGGCAGTGGCTCAGGGCTTTAGGAGTTGTTGGTGATGTCAGACTACGCTGACTGCGTTCAATTAGCGCAGCAACGACAGCACGCCTTGAGGCAGTTGGTTCGCTTGAGCGATCATGGCCGTTCCCGCCTGCTGCAGAATCTGCGAGCGGCTCAAGTTTGCAGTTTCTTGGGCAAAGTCGGCATCTGTAATGCGCGAACGAGCAGCAGAAGTGTTTTCTGCGGCAACTTGCAAGTTGGCAATCACTGCATCGAAACGGTTTTGAGCTGCACCAAAGGTTGCGCGTTGCTCATTTACCTTATCAATCGCAGTATCCAATGCTGTCATGGCGGCCGAAGCAGAACTTGCAGTAGTTCCCAGCGTCGCTGTCGAACCAGCTGTAGCGCTTGTCAGCTGGTTCGACATATCTGAGGTAGCCAATTTGATTTGATTGTCGGAAGCGGTATTAGCACCCACCTGAAATGTGAAGCTACCGCTAGCGCCGCCTGATCCTGTCAACAGTTCTTGTCCGTTGAATTTGGTGTTTTTGATCACGCGGTCATTTTCTTCAGCCAGCTGCTTGAACTCCTTGTCCATAGAAGTTCGGTCAGCAGAGCCATTCGTGTCGTTGGCCGCTTGCACAGCGAGTTCACGCATGCGCTGCAAGTTTTCCCCAATCTTGCCCAGCGCGCCTTCAGCGGTCTGAGCCAGCGAGATGCCATCATTGGCATTGCGAACTGCCACATTCATGCCACGCACTTGGGCATTCATACGCTCCGAGATGGCCAAGCCAGCTGCATCGTCCTTGGCGCTATTCAAGCGCAAACCAGAAGACAGACGCTGCATGGAAGTTGCCAGCGAAGACTGCGAGGAACTCAAGTTGCGTTGTGCGTTGAGAGACTGAAGATTGGTGTTGATTGTCATGCCCATGGTGATAGCTCCTTTTGGTCAGCTCAAAAAATTGCCACCGCTTGTATAGGAAGACAAGCTGGGCAGTTACCCATTTCGTGCGAGTCGAGCTTCGCTCTGAAGCTGGACCTGCGCGGTACAGGCTTTTCACCTGATGAATGGGTTATCGGAGCCCAAGATTCAAACTTTAGATATTTTTTTGAATTCTTATCACGTTCGTAGGGGAT
This sequence comes from Comamonas sp., assembly GCF_036643215.1. GTDB lineage: Bacteria > Pseudomonadota > Gammaproteobacteria > Burkholderiales > Burkholderiaceae_C > Comamonas. Next base: position 114,808 of record NZ_JAVXSJ010000009.1, read on the forward strand.
GCTTTGTGCTGAGGTGCATCGCTTGGAGAAGTGAGCCCTTTACCTGCTTTATTGATAGTTGCTGTGGTCTAGAAATTGGCAAGATCAGAACATCACCGTAGACCGTCTTATCAACATGTCTGAGTCCCTCTTCAGCTTTGATCTCCCCCCTCTGACTGCAGCCAGCAAAGAGTTTGTACCGATCCTCACGATGGTTGAGAAGGGACATTTTTTGGAGGCTTTAGGTGCTTTGAGCGATCTTGCTGCCAAAGATCTGAGCTATGCGAAAAATCCCAGCCTTTGGTTAAACATTGGATTTGTTTACACGCGTCTAGGTTTGTGGCCGCAAGTCATTGACGCTTTGCAAGCTTGTCTTCAGATTGCACCAAACACACCTGATGCAGAGCGTCTTCTTGCTTTGGCATATTTTAGTGTGGGGCGTAAGCAGCAAGCTTGTGATTTGATTGATGCTTCTTGCCGTAGACATAAGCATCTAGAGGTGAACTGGATGATGCGGGCTTACATTCATGCGCACAGCAGTAGTAGTCTCACCAAGACATTGGAGACGGCTCGAGATTGGGGGCGCCGATTTTCCGATCCGCTGACCCGTCGCGCCAAACCATTTCTCGGGCATGATCGTGACCCGCTCCGCAAGCTCAAGATCGGTTACGTTACAGCGGACTTTCGTCAGCATTCTGTTGCTTTTTACATGCGCCCCATTCTTGCTCATCATGACCCTGCGGCGGTGGAGGTGCACGTTTACTCCAACTCAGCTCTCAAGGATGCGTTTACCGCTGATTTGCAAAGCCTTGTTCCTTATTGGCATGAAATAGAAAATTTGACTGATGAGCAAGTGCTTGGTCAAATTCGTTGCGATGCGATTGATGTTCTTGTTGATCTTTCCGGTTTTACACAAGGGCATCGATTGACAGTTTTTAGCCATAGAGCGGCCCCTGTCCAGGTTACTTGGATCGGCTATATGAATACATTGGGCATGAAAGCTATGGACTACCGGATTGCGGATGCAATGACGGCTCCTCCAAGTCATGCGCCTTACTATTCCGAGTCTTTGTTTCAGCTTAATTGTGTGGCCACTTACACTCCTCCAAGCTATGCTCCCTTGCTTGAAGAGCCTCCAATGCTCCGCAATGGCTATCCAACACTGATTTCGTTAAATAGCTCATCCAAAATTACGGATGCTATGTTGATGGTTTGGGCTCGCATTCTTCAAGCTCGCCCGGATGCGCAACTCATCATCATGGTCAAGGAACTGGAGTCGACCGCTGCACAAGAGCATATGCAGCCTCGGGTTGTGGCGGCTGGTCTTCCAATAGATCGAGTTTCGGTTTTGCATCAGCAACAACTAGATCGGTTTATGGAGTTGGGTCATATTGCCGATATTCAGTTAGATACAGCCCCTATTTCCGGGGGGACTACTACTTTGCATGCGCTGTGGATGGGGCTTCCCATAGTGACGATGGATGCGGTGCGTGGAGTGGATGCTTGCACAGCAGGAATATTGCGCTCAGTGGGAATTACTGGAGAGATTGCGCAAGATGAAGATGACTACGTGGACACGGCGCTGCGGCTCATGAATGATCCAGAGAGCTTGAGGCTGCATCGATTACGGGTCAGAGAGGTGATGAAAAAGTCGCCTTTTATGGATTATGTTGCTCGAACCAAAGAAGTTGAAGGTGCTTATCGAGTCATGTGGATGAACTGGCTGCAAGGTAATAAATCGCGGTTGCAAGGGCGTTGTTGCATAAATCCGTTTTAGGTCGATAGACCCCAAACGCCAAACGCCAAACGCCAAACGCCAAACGCCGCTATGCCACGGTGACCGTCTGAGGACGGCCCAGTTCGGTAAATCGATTCAGAATGGCGGCACGGATGTGTAGTTCGTTGACCTGGCGCTCAAACGTCCTGGACATGACCCGCTCCCCCAGTCGCTTGATGCAGCTCATCTTGGTCTCCACCAAGCTGCGTCGGTGGTAACTGCTCCACACTTTCCATAGCCTTCTGCCCAAGCGCCGGCAATGCGGCTGTCGCCGCATTGCGATACGCAAAGGTATCGCCTTTGCGTATTCGTGCGTTCTTTCTGGGGGGAATGATAGGTATGGCACCTCTTTGGATGACGGCTTCATAGACCGGCTGAGTGTCGTAGGCACCGTCACCGGTCAGACTGAGCACGGTTTCATCGCAAGGGATTTGCTCCAGCATATCGGCAACGACGGCGGCATCGCTCACATCATTGCTGGTCACACAAATTGCACGTATCTGCAACGTTTGAGCATCAATGCCGATATGCAGCTTGCGCCACTGACGTCGGCGCTCAGCACCGTGTTTCTTGCACTTCCATTCGCCTTCACCCAGGAACTTGATGCCAGTGGAATCAACGAGCAAGTGCAGCCCTGCCTGGCTTGATCGATATGGCATATGGATCTGCAGGCTGCGCTGGCGACGGCAGACAGTGCTGAAGTCGGACACTGGCCAATGCAGTCCTGACAAACTCAAAAGTGATTCAACAAAGCCCATCGTCTGTCGTCACACTAGACCGAACAAGTTCTTGATGGTCAGGCAAAACTGGATGGACGCATCAGAGAACCTCGGGCTGAGCCCGCGTTTACCGCTGGCAGCGGCAAACCACTGCATGCCCTTGTCAAGCCAGACGGTCAGTGAGCCCCGGGCTTTGAGCGCAGCGTTATAGCCCTTCCAGTTTGTGGTTCGGTAGCGTGGTGTGGGACTGCGAGGCTTGCTTATGCGGCTAGCCTAGCGGCTTGCGCAGACTGACTTATGCAACAACGCCGCTTAGCATTGCACTTTTCATATATATGTAGTGTCCTGATCTGTTGAGTAATTACGTCCTTTATTACTGAAATAAGGTAGGTGGCAAGCGGCCACAATCGGCACCTATGCTTGTTCTCATCGGTTATATCGTCGCCTTCGGCTGCATCTTTGGCATGTATGTGCTGCACGGCGGCAGCGTGGGCGTTCTTGTCAAGGCGCTGCCGTTCGAGATGGTGACCATTGGCGGTGGCGCTTTGGGCGCTTTTATCGTCAGCAACCAGCCCAAGGTGCTCAAGGCTACGCTCAAGGCCATACCGGCTGCGCTCAAGCCTTCGCGCTTCACCAAGGCTCGGTATATGGAGATCATGGCGCTCTTGTATGAGCTGCTGCAGAAGGCCCGCAAGGAAGGGCTGATGTCCATTGAGGCAGATGTGGAAGATCCGCAGGCATCGACGGTGTTTCAGAATTACCCGCAGCTGATGGCGGACCATCATGTGATGGAGTTCCTGACTGACTATCTGCGCATGATGGTCTCGGGCAACCTGAATTCTCACGAGATTGAAGCGCTGATGGATAGCGAAATTGAAGCCCATCACGCCGAGGCCCATGGCCCGGTGATGGCGCTGAACCGCCTGGCGGGTGCTTTGCCTGCCTTCGGCATTATTGCGGCCGTGCTGGGGGTGGTGAACACCATGGCCTTTGTGGGTCAACCCCCTGCAGTGCTGGGCGGCATGATCGCCTCCGCACTGGTGGGAACCTTTCTGGGTATTTTGCTGGCCTATGGGCTGGTGGAGCCCATGGCAGCCCTGCTGGAGCAACGCGTGCAGGATGCGGCCAAGGAGTTCGAATGCATCAAGGCCACCTTGCTGGCCAGCATGCAGGGCTATAACCCGGGCACGGCGATTGAGTTTGGCCGCAAGGTGCTGTTCTCGACCGAGCGCCCCAGCTTCATGGAGCTGGAAAACCACGTCAAGGGCAAGAAATGATGAGCAGTCACTTGCATTGCGGGTCTGGTCTGGAGCGACTCCATGGCTGACAAGAAGCTGCAGCCCATCATCATCAAGCGCGTGAAGAAGGCAGCCCATGTGCACCATGGTGGCGCCTGGAAGATTGCCTATGCCGACTTTGTGACGGCGATGATGGCGTTCTTCTTGCTGATGTGGCTGCTGGGGTCGACCGCCCAGGGTGAGCTGCAAGGCATTGCCGCGTATTTCAATTCGCCACTGAAGGTGGCCATGTCCGGTGGAACGGGTGCGGGTAACAGCTCTAGCATCGTGCCGGGCGGCGGTAACGACTTGTCCAAGGTGCACGGTCAGGTGCGTCGATCCGAGGCGGATGACAACGCCAATCGTCGCTCCAGCCAGCAGGCCATGGGGCGCGCTGATGAGTCCAGGCGGGATGCCCAGCGCATGCATGCGCTCAAGGCCAAGGTGGAAGCGATGATTGCCAGCAATTCCAAGCTCAATGAATACCGCTCGCAAATCCGCACCGAGATCACCCAGGACGGACTGATGATCCAGATCATCGACGAGCAAAACCGCCCTATGTTCGACAGCGGCAGCGCCTTGGTCAAACCTTATATGCGCGACATTCTTCGGGAAATTGGCGCAGCCATGGGCAATGCGGAGAACAGCATCAGCCTCTCTGGCCACACCGATGCAGCGCCCTACGGCAATGCAGACCGGGGCTATAGCAACTGGGAGCTGTCCGCCGACCGCGCCAATGCGTCGCGCCGGGAACTGGTGGCCGCAGGCATGCCAATGGACAAACTGGCGCGCGTGGTTGGCATGGCCAGCAGCGATCCCTTGCTGCCCGAGGAAACGCGCGCCGCGCAGAACCGCCGTATCACGATTACTGTGCTGACCAAGGAGGCCGAGCGCCGTATGCTGGGTCAAGACAAGGACCGCAACACGGAGCAGATCGCCAGCGCCGAAGAGGCGGTCAGCACCATTACCAAGACCAAGGCAAGACCTGCTGCGCCCAGCTCGGTCGCAGAGCAGTCTTTGGGGCCCAAGGAAGAGTTTGTTGTAACAAGCCCTGAAGTTGCCCCGGAGGCTGTCGAAAAGCCTGACAATGCACGCCCATCGCCATGAAGTTGACAAATTGTTACTATCACGGCTGAAGATTTGTTCCCACGCACCTATTCCGACCGAAAGGGCCTCTCGTGGCTAATGCCCTGCGTTTTTTGATTGTTGACGACTTCTCCACCATGCGCCGTATCGTGCGCAACCTGCTCAAGGAGAGCGGCTTTGCCGATGCCGATGAGGCCGAAGATGGCATGGTTGCCATCAACAAGCTGCGTGCCAGCAAGTTCGATTTTGTGGTGACCGACATCAACATGCCGAACATGAACGGCTTTCAGTTGCTGACCGAGATCAAGCAGGACGAGAAGCTCAAGCATCTGCCTGTGCTGATGGTGACGGCCGAGGCCCGCAAGGAAGACATCGTCGCTGCAGCCCAGGGCGGCGCGGCTGGCTATATCGTCAAGCCCTTCACCAAGGCCACTCTGGAAGAGAAGGTCAACCTCATCATCAAGAAACTCGACCTCTAAGCCATGAGCAGCGACCCCGGGGCTTCTGCCAACGTCCATTACAAGATTGGCGTGCTCACACGCCAGTTGCATAACTCTCTCAATGAGCTGGGCTATGCGGATCGCTTGCGCGGCAGCATGGGTGAGTTGCCCGATGCGCAAAGCCGCTTGTCCTATATCGCCCGCCTGACGGGTGAGGCGGCGGACAAGGTGCTGGGCCAGGTCGAGGTGATGCAGAGCCAGCAGGATTCGCTTGCCGAGCGCTCCCGCTCCATGCGCGCAGAACTCATCAAGGACCCCGTGGCCGCAGTGGCCAAGGGCGGCGTGATGAATTACCTGCAGGATGTGGAAGAAAGCACGCAGCAGACTGGCAGCCACCTAACCGAAATCATGATGGCGCAGGACTTTCACGATCTGACCGGCCAGGTCATTGCCCGCGTAGTGTCACTAGCGGCTGATCTGGAGTCGCAGCTGCTGGAGCTGTTGATTCAGACGTCGCCCGAAATTGCACAGACGCCAGCTCTGGCACCAGTGGAAGCCGCGCAGCCCAAGCTCGCCGGCCCTGTGGTGGATCCAGAAAACACCGTAGATGTGGTGACATCGCAAACGCAGGTGGATGATCTGCTGGCCAGTCTGGGATTTTAAAAAAGAATAGCTGCTTGCGCTTGATGCATAAGCGCTGGAGCCTGAAAACAGTCTGATCTTTCTGCGGGTCAGGCTGTTTTTTTATGGGCGGCTTGTTGCCGGACGCAGGCGACAAAAAACCCGCATGTCACAAAAACATGCGGGCAAGCCTTGGAGGGCAATCTGCCTTGTCTGAGGTGCGGGAATCACACCTGCATATTCATCACATCCGAGTAAGCCTGTACCAGACGGTTGCGTACCTGCAGCGTGGCCTGAAAGCCGATTTGCGCCTTTTGCATGGCGAGCATGGTCTGCTCAAGGCTCACGGCCGGGTTTTCCAGCTGCACTTCGCGCTGCAGCTGGCTGGAGTTGTTTTGCGCAGAGCTGACCGATTGCAGCGCACTTTGAAGGGCTTGGCCAAATCCGCCAGCTACGGGCGCAGTGCCGGCACCGCCGACTTTGGTGAGCTGGGTGCCCAGTTGGGCGGGGGAGAGGGCAGGGATCTTCAGGTCCATATCAATATCCAACAGGCTTGATGAGTTGGAGGTGATCGTAGTTTTTTCAGCAGATGGCAGACGGGTAATAAATGGGTGAATCGGCGCTCTTATCGAGGGAACGCGATGGCCGTGAGTCCGAATAATCCACTGGACGCTAGACCTCGTGTGGGGTCTGACACCATGGAACCAAGATGTCTGCTGTAGCTGAAGTACCTGTCCCCAATGCTGTGCCTGTTTCCCGCCCTGCGATGACGCAGCGCTGGAATGCGCTCGATCGCGGTCAGCGTCTTCGCTGGGGTGCACTGGCTGCGCTGGTCGGCGTTGGTATCGTGGCCGCAGCGGTGTTCTACCGCCAGCCTGATTACAAGATGCTGTTCTCCAATGTTGGCGACAAGGATGGCGGTGCCATCGTGGCGCAGCTGACGCAGATGAACGTGCCTTACAAGTACAGCGAGGGCGGCGGCTCCATCCTGATCCCTGCAGACCGCGTGCACGATGTGCGCCTGAAGCTGGCCACGCAGGGCCTGCCCAAAGGCTCGGTGACTGGCTTTGAGCTGATGGAGAACAGCAAGTTCGGCATCACCCAGTTTCAAGAGCGCCTGAATTTTCAGCGCGGGCTGGAGGGGGAGCTGACCCGCTCCATCCTCGCGCTCAATGCCGTGCAAAGCGCGCGCGTGCATCTGGCATTGCCCAATCAAAACGGATTTTTTCGCGAGCAGCAAAAGCCTTCGGCCTCTGTGCTGCTGAGCGTTCATCCCGGCCGCGTGCTGGACCGCGCGCAGATTGCCGGCATCGTGCATCTGGTGGCATCGAGCGTGCCTGAGATGGAGCCCGGCGCCGTCAGCGTGCTGGACGATACGGGCAAGCTGCTGTCGCAGTCGCCAGACGGCAGCGCTGGCAGCGTGGACATGCAGCAGTTCCTCTACACCCAGCAGGTAGAGCAGCAATATGTGCGCCGCATTCTGGACATTCTGGAGCCCGTCGTCGGCAAGAACAATGTGAAGGCTCAGGTTTCGGCAGATCTGGACTTTAGTCAAACCGAATCGACCTCTGAGCAGCACCGCCCCAACCAGGCGGGTGACAGCGGTGCAGTGCGCAGCCAGCAGGTGATGGAGACGGGTGGCGAAGCCAAGGCCACTCCGCCCACGGGCGTCCCCGGTGCCACCAGCAACCAGCCACCGACAAATTCCACAGCGCCCATCAACGGTGCCAACCCAGCGCCTCAGGCTGCTGATGGTGGTCAGGGCCGTGGTGCGCAGGGCAGCGGCAAGCGTGAGTCGATTACCAATTACGAAGTGGACAAGACCGTCAAGGTCACACGCGGCAGCACCGGCAACATCAAGCGCCTGACGGCGGCGGTGGTTGTTAACGCACCGGCGGCGGTGGCTGCGGGCGATGCCACTACGGCGGCTGCTGCGGCTGCAGTCAGCTCGGGTATGCGAGCGCTTTCTGCTCAGCAGCAAGAGCAATTGCTGATGCTGGTGCGCGAGACCGTGGGCTACAGCGCCGAGCGCGGCGACTCGGTCAATCTGGTCAGCGCGCCATTCATGGATAGCGGCGCTGCGCCGGTCGAGCTGCCCATGTGGAAAGACCCTGAAATTCAGGCCATGGCCAAGAGCCTTGGCGTGCCGATTGCGCTGGCACTGTTTGGTGCGCTGGTGTTGCTGGGCCTGGTTCGTCCCTTGCTCAAGGCAAGCAAGACTGCGCCCGGTGGCCAGCTCAACGCGATTGAAGGCGATGCGCTGGACCGCCCAGCCTTGGCCGCCCCGGTGACGGATTTGTCACCCACCAAGGAGCAGGAACGCATGGATCAGGCGCGCAGCCTGGCCAAGCAGAACCCGATTGCGGTGGCGAACATTGTGAAGACGTGGATTAACGGCGAGGGGACATAAGTTCCCCCTGAGCGGCTGCGCCGCTTCCCCCTAAGGGGGACGACAGCTTCGCTGCGAGGCGGCTCTTGCTCGCTGTCTCTGACTGAGAGCATGCCAGTTTCGGCGCTTGAATAACTAGTAGAAAGTTTTGAATATGGACGATAGAGGTCTGAACGACGCTGCCATCTTGCTGGTCTCCCTCGGTGAGGAAGAGGCGGCTGAGGTGTTCAAGCATCTCTCGCCCAAGGAAGTGCAGAAGTTGGGTGAGACGATTGCCCGCATGCGCGGCGTGACGCGGGAGAAGGTTGATTTTGTGATCGACCGCTTCACCAATGATGCGGCGGCGCAGAGTCTGCTGGTGGACGATGCCAGCGACTATGTGCGCTCGGTGCTCAAGCGCGCACTGGGCGATGACAAGGCTGCGCTGCTGATCGACCGCATCATGCAGGGCGGTGACATTTCGGGCATTGAAAGCCTGAAGTGGATGGACCCGCTGTCCGTGGCCGAGCTGCTGCGCGGCGAGCACCCGCAGATCGTGGCGGCCATTTTGGTGCACCTGGAGTTTGAGCAGGCCGCTGCCGTGCTGATGCAGCTGCCCGAGCGCTTTCGCAGCGAAGTCATGCTGCGCGTGGCCACGCTGGAGGGCATTCAGCCCACGGCGCTCAAGGATCTGAACGAGGTGCTGTTCAAGGTGCTGGCGGGTGGCGACAAGATTCGCAAAACCTCGCTGGGCGGCGTCAAGACGGCGGCTGAAATGCTCAACCAGATGGCCGGTAATGCCGATGTGGCCGTGCTGGACACCATCCGTAACTACGACCCCGAGCTGGCGCAGAAGATCATGGACAAGATGTTTGTCTTCGACGATCTGGTCAAGCTGGACGACCGCTCAGTGCAGATGGTGCTGCGCGAGGTGGTGTCCGAGACACTGATCGTGGCGCTCAAGGGCGGCTCCATGGAAGTGCGCGACAAGATTCTGGCCAATATGTCCATGCGTGCGGCCGAGTCGCTGCGCGAAGATCTGGATGGCCGTGGACCCATGCGCCTGTCCGAGGTGGAAGCGCAGCAGAAGGAAATTCTCAAGGTCGTTCGTCGCCTGGTTGAAGAAGGGCAGGTGACTATCGGCAATAGCGCGGAGGACAGTTATGTCTAACGGTCAGTCTCCACGTTCCAATTCGCGCTTTATTCCGCAGGAAGAAATTGACAACAGCACCGTGGTGCAGTGGCGCTTTGGTGCGGTGGATGCGCCGGGCGATGCCTTCAAGCCCATTCAGACTGCGGCCTTCATCCCTGCAGGTTCTCCCCAGTTCAACGGCTTTTCGCCATCAATCGCGCACCAGCCGCAGGCTCAGCCTGAGGTCGAAGTGGTGGAGCAGCCGCCTGCAGAGCCCGCTTTTGATGAAGAGCAGTTGCAGCAATTGCTGGAGCAGGCCCGCGAAGAAGGTCATGCCCAAGGCCTGGCTGAAGGTCGTGCACAGGCACAGCAGCAATGGCAGCAGCGCATGGATGACCATATCAGCGGTGAAGGCCGAGAAGGCGTGCGCCGGGTCAACAGCGTGCTGCAGGGGCTGGAAGACAACTTCAAGCAGATGCAGAGCGCCACGGCGCAAGAGCTGCTGAACCTGGCCTGCGACATTGCCCGCCAGGTGGTGCGCCAGGAGCTGCGCAGCCAGCCCCAGGCCTTGCTGCCTGTGATTCGCGAAGCGCTGGACATGCTGGTTGAAGAAAGCCGCCCGGTGACCGTGCGCCTCAATCCTGCCGATTTTGAAGTGCTCGATGAGCCCCTGCGTGCCGAGCATGGCGCGCACAGCCGCATTCAGTGGGTGGGCGATGCCTCTATCGCTGCGGGCGATGTGAAGGTTGAATCTGGCGGTGCCGAGATTGATGGCGGCCTGGACAAGCGCTGGCGCCGTGCCGTGGCTGCACTGGGCCTGGTCTCTACCTGGTATGAGGGAGACAAGGCATGAGTGACAACTCCTGGCAGCAATTCATGAGCCAGGCGCGGGCGCGCTATGCCCAGCCCGTGCCGCTGGAATGCCGGGGCCGTCTGACCAAGTTGACGGGCATGGTGCTGGAGGCCTCGGGTCTGCGCGTGCCCGTGGGCGCGCAATGCCATATCCATCAACCAGGGCGGGAACCCGTGCTGGCCGAAGTCGTAGGTTTTGCTGGCGAACGTGCTTTTCTGATGCCTGCCGGCGATATTCAGGGCCTGTCCAGCGGGGCCATGGTCGTGCCTGCTGCGCCATTTATTCCCGTGCCCCAGCTGGGTGTGGAGGCTGCCGAAAATGTCAGCCAGACCGTGGGCGTGCTGCGCCTGCCCATGGGTGACGGCCTGCTGGGCCGCGTGGTCGATTCGCAAGGCATTCCGCTCGATCGTGGCCCTGCGCTGGAGGGCGTGGTGCCCGAGGTGCTGGACCGCAACCCAATTAATGCCATGGACCGCGACCCGGTACGTGAGTCGCTTGATACAGGCGTCAAGGCATTGAATTCGCTGCTGACCGTGGGGCGCGGCCAGCGTCTGGGTCTGTTTGCCGGTTCGGGCGTGGGCAAGTCCGTGCTGCTGGGCATGATGGCGCGCTATACGCAGGCCGATGTGATTGTGGTGGGCCTGATTGGCGAGCGTGGCCGCGAGGTCAAGGAGTTCGTCGAAGACATTCTGGGTGCACAAGACCGCAGCCGTGCCGTGGTGGTGGCCGCCCCTGCCGATGCACCGCCGCTGCTGCGCATGCAGGGTGCCAGCTACGCCACGGCGATTGCCGAACATTTCCGTGACAAGGGCAAGCATGTGCTGCTGCTCATGGATTCGCTGACTCGCTATGCCATGGCCCAGCGCGAAATCGCTCTGGCCATTGGCGAGCCACCGGCCACCAAGGGCTACCCACCATCGTGCTTTGCCAAGCTGCCCGCGCTGGTCGAGCGCAGCGGCAACGGCCTGCATGGCGTGGGCTCCATCACCGCTTTCTACACCGTGCTGTCTGAGGGCGACGACCAGCAGGACCCGATTGCCGATGCGGCCCGCGCCATTCTGGACGGCCACGTTGTGCTCTCGCGGGCACTGGCCGAGACCGGGCATTACCCGGCCATCGACATTGAGCAATCCGCCTCGCGCGTCATGCACAACGTGGTCTCGCGTGAGCATTTTGAGATGGCCCGCCGCTTTCGCGCCGTGTATTCGCGCTACCAGAAGGGGCGCGATCTGATCCAGGTGGGTGCCTATGTGCCCGGCTCGGATCCGCAGTTGGATGAAGCCATTGCGCTGCAACCGGGCATGACCGGTTTTCTGCAGCAAAGCATGTTTGAAAGCTCCAGCATGGAGCAAAGCCTGACGGGCATGGCGCAGGCCATGCAGCAGGGCTGAGTCCGCAACGGTTGAGCTAGCAATAGTTGAGTGAAGGAGTTGTCCTAGATGTCGTCCTTGAATGCATTGAACGTCGCCATTGAAGCTGCAGAGCGCAAACGTGACGCGGCCCGCACCGCCATGCAGGAGCGCCAGCGCGCCCAGCAGGCGGCGCAGGCCCAGATGGACCAGTTGCAGGGCTATGTGCAGGAGATGCAGGGCCGCTGGGGCGCGCAGGAAGGACTGGCCGTGCAACCCGAAGTCATGCACCACCAGTACCAGTTCATGGAGCGGCTGCAGCACGCCATTGGCCTGCAGACCCGCATGGTGGCCGATCAGGATATTCGCCTTGAAACCGCTCGCCAGGCCTTGCTGGCTAGCGAACTGCGTGTGACCAGCCTGCAAAAAGTGGTGCAGGTGCGCAAGCGCGACATGGCGCTGGTACAGATGCGCCGCGAGCAAAAAGACACCGATGAGCGCGCCGCCATGGCCTTTTTTCGGCGCAGCTTTGGCCTACAGCTCCAGGAGGCATGACGATGGCGGAAACCAGAATTGATAGCCCGCGCAGCGCCGAGCCGCGTGCGGCCAAGGCTACACCTCAGGCCATGACCTTGGTCAAAAGCACGCTGGCGGCGGGTGATGAAGTGCCTGCTTTTTCATCGCTGCTGGCGGCGCTGGATAGCTTTGCAGCCACCGGTTTGCCGCAGGTTGCCTTGCCGCCCGGTGATGCGCAGGAAGAAAAAACTACCCTGCCTGCGTTGGCCGAGCAAGATACTTTGTTGGCCGCCCAAGGCCATGCGCCGTGGATGAGTCTGGTGGGCCAGACTGCGCGGCTGGATACGCAAGGGGATGACGATATGCGTCAGGGCGCTGCCACCGACTTTCTGTCGGGCCGCGGCAATGTCACGCAACTGGCGCATCGCCAAGCCTTGCATACTGGCGATGCGGGTGCCGGTGCTGCTGGTACTGGGGCTGGGGGCGCGCATGCGGCCTTTATGGGTAAGGATTTTCAGTCAAATCAGCTTCAAGCCCAATCAATACAAGCGCAAGCAGCTACTAATTTTGACGATGCTGCATTGCCCGCTAAAGCCGATCACAGCGATCAAAGCCAGAGCGCCTTACTTGCGGCGGCTGATGAGCCCGTGGCTGCGCGTGCCGAGCAGGTCGCGCACAAGCTGCAGGCGGCGGGCCATCAGGGTGTCAGCCTGCAAGGCATGACGGCCGTGCAGCCGCAGACGCTGGAAGGACTCAAGGACTTGCTGCGTGCCGCGCGCCCATCGTCGTTGGATGAGGGCGGTGCCGAAAGCAAGGTGGGCACCAGCAGTGGATCGCACGATTTATTGGGCGCTGCTGTCGCCATTGGCGGTGCGATGGGCGCAGCTGGCGCTGGCATGCAGGGCGGCGGCCAGAACTCATCGGATCTGGGACAGAACCTGAGCGGTCAAGAGTCGGCGCCGGCCGAGCGCGAGCAGGAAGTGTCTGAGCAAGTGGCCTTCTGGGTGCACCAGAGGGTGCAGAACGCATCGCTGTCGATTCAGCACGAGGGCAAGCCTATTCAGGTGCAGGTGCAGTTGAACGGGCAGGAGGCGCATGTGCGCTTCGCCGCTGATGACGAGCAGGCCCGCCAGTTGCTGGCGGATAGCCAGTCTCAGCTACGCGAGCTGCTGGAGGCGCAGGGCTTGAACCTGAGCGGCGTGAGCGTGGATGCAGGCGGTGCCCATCAGCAAGGCGCTGGCGGGCAGTCCGATGATGGCCAGCGCGCACAGGCCAGAAGCGCCCGGGTGGCGGTGAATGCGGCTGAGCTGCCGGTGGATGCGCTGAATACACGCCCATCTACACGGGCAGCGCAGTCTGGTGTTGACCTGTTTGTCTGAGGCAGAAAACAGCCTCTCTTACAGCCTGCACGCTGTGTTAATGCGATAGCGAAACCCGGATCAAACCGGGTTTCTTGCTTTTATTCCGGCAATGGCCGGGGTGGTGGGCGGCGAATAATTCAGGCGTGGATCTTCCGTGTCGCGGCAATGGCTGCGGGGTGGATGCAGTCCCCCACTCTTGAGGAAACCCCGCCGTGTCAGCCAATCCCAATGCCGCCCCTGTTGCACCTGCTCCTGCGAAAAGCAAGAAGCTGATCGTCATCGTGGCCATCGTTGCCGTGCTGGCCATTGTGGCGGCTGCCGCCTATGTGCTGATGATGCAACGCCAGCACAGCGGTGGCGAGGGCGATGAAGAAGTCAGCGCCAAGACCTCGGTGCCCACTTTTCTGCCACTGGACAATATGGTTGCCAATCTGTCGGACCCCGGTGGCGACCGTTTTGTGCAGCTGGGCATTACGCTCGAGCTGAACGACGAGAAGACCGCTTCCACCGTCAAGCAATACCTGCCCAGCATTCGCAACGGCATTTTGCTGCTGGTGTCTCAGCGCACGGCCGATGAGCTGCTGGCCCGTGAAGGCAAGGAAAAGCTGGCCGCCGACATTCTGGAAGAGGTCTCCGCACCGCTGGGCTATGGCGCCAGCGCCAAGAAGCGCTCACGCGATGAAGACGCGGACGAAGACAGCCCGCGCACCAGCCGCAAGAGCCCTGTGCGCCGCGTGCTGTTCTCCAGCTTCATCATTCAGTAAGCAGAGAGGAAGTGCATGAGCGATTCTTTTCTCTCCCAGGAAGAAGTTGACGCCCTTCTTGAAGGCGTTACCGGCGAAAGCCAGCGTTCCGAAGTGGTGGAGGTCGATGACGGCCAGATCCGCAATTACGACATCTCCAGTCAGGAACGTATCGTGCGTGGGCGTATGCCCACCATGGAAATTGTCAACGAGCGCTTTGCCCGCAATTTTCGCATCGGCCTGTTCAACTTCATCCGCCGCAGCCCCGAGGTTTCCGTCGGCACGGTGACCGTGCAGCGCTACAGCGCCTTTCTGCGCGAGCTGGCCGTTCCCACCAATTTCAACATCATGGCCATTCGCCCGCTGCGCGGAAATGGTCTGATCGTCTGCGAGCCTTCCCTGGTGTTCGGCGTGATCGACACCCTGTACGGCGGCACAGGCCGTTTGCAGACCCGTATCGAAGGACGTGATTTTTCGACGACCGAGCAGCGCGTGATCAACCGTCTGGTCAACGTGATCTGCGAGGAATACAAAAAAGCCTGGCACGGCATTTACCCGCTGGAGCTGGTCTATCAGCGCTCGGAAATGCAGCCCCAGTTCGCCAATATCGCCACCCCCAGCGAAATCGTGGTCTCGACCGCGTTTCAGCTGGAGATTGGCGATATCTCCGGCTCCATCCATGTCTGCATGCCTTATGCCGCGCTGGAGCCGATCCGCGATGTGCTGTATTCATCCACGCAGGGCGATGCGATCGAGGTCGATCGCCGCTGGGTCAAGGTGCTGACCCGTGAAATTCAATCTGCCGAGGTGACTCTGGTGGCTGAGCTGGCTCGCGCCGATGCGACGGTTGAGCAGTTGCTGGCCATGCGCCCCGGCGACTTTATTGAGCTGGACCGTGAGCCACTGATTCGCGCCTCCATTGGTGGGGTGCCAGTTTTCGAGTGCCAGTACGGCACGCACAACGACAAATATGCAATCCGCGTGGAGCGCAGCCTGCGCGGCGGCGATGCAGGCTGGATGGGAGAGAAGCATGGCAATTGATGAAAACAACAAGCCCGCGGGCGATGATCCTTTTTCGGGTTGGGCTGAAGCGCTGGAAGAGCAGCGTCAGCACGATCAGGCCGCAAGCGGCCCCGATGTCTCTGAGCAAGGCGGCCCGCTGAGCGGCGATTCATCGCGCGGCAGCTACGGCGATGTGCCTGTGCACGACATCAACATGGTGCTGGACATTCCTGTTCAGCTCTCCGTGGAGCTGGGCCGCACCAAGGTGCCTATCAAATACATTCTGCAGCTGGCGCAGGGCTCGGTGGTGGAACTCGATGCACTGGCCGGTGAGCCCATGGATGTGCTGGTCAACGGCTACCTCATCGCTCAGGGCGAAGTGGTGGTGGTGAACGACAAATTCGGTATTCGCCTCACGGACGTGGTGACCCCGTCCGAGCGTCTGCGCCGGGTCAGCCGTGGTTGAGAACGCGGCAAGCGCGGCCACGGGTACTGCAATGACAGCAGCTCCATCCATGTGGCCCACGCTGATTCTGGTCGTTTTGTTTGTGGCCGCCATGCTGGCCCTGCCCTGGCTGGTGCGCCGCCTGCAGCACAAGAACCTGCTGCCCCGCGGTATGGGCATGGCGCGCGGCGCGGCCCCGCTGACATCGCAGGTGCTGGGCTCGCTCTCCATCGGCCCCCAGCAGCGCGTGGTGACTGTGCAAGTGGGCGAGGGCCATGAAGCCGTGCGCTTGGTGCTGGGCGTCACCGCGCAGCAGATTCAATGCCTGCATGTGCTTCAAACCCATGCAGGACAAGCGCAAGCTGCTAATGAATATGTAGCAAAATCGCCTTCATTCACCGACTCTCTGGTGCGTGCACAGGCTGCGGGTTCTGCCCGGGATTCTGGAAATGACTAAGTTCGTCTCTCGCACCGCCACCGCTGCTTTGCTGTCGCTGCCCTTGTTGGCCGCCGCACAGGGCGCTACACAGGGTGCAGCGGCCAGCCTGCCCTTGCTGGTGGGCCAGGGTGCTGGTGGTGCCAGTTATTCCGTGCCTATCCAGACGCTGCTGTTTTTTACGGCACTGTCGTTTCTGCCTGCCATCTTGCTGCTGATGACGGGTTTTACCCGCATCGTCATCGTGCTCAGCCTGCTGCGTCAGGCGCTGGGCACGCAGTCCGCACCGCCCAATCAGGTGGTGATTGGCCTGTCGCTGTTCCTCACCATGTTTGTGATGGGCCCGACGCTGGACAAGGTCTATCAGGAAGCCTACCTGCCTTATACCCAGAACAGCATCAGCTTCGAGCAGGCGATTGACAAGGCCGAAGCTCCCATGCGCAGCTTCATGCTCAAGCAGACCCGCCAGTCAGATTTTTCGCTGTTCAAGCGCCTGGCCAAGCTGGACGCCAGCGTCACCGCTGAAACCGCGCCGCTGCGCGTGCTGGTTCCCGCTTTTGTGACCAGCGAGCTGAAGACCGCCTTCCAGATCGGCTTCATGATCTTTATTCCGTTTCTGGTCATCGACATGGTGGTGTCCTCCATCCTCATGTCGCTTGGCATGATGATGCTGTCGCCTGTGCTGGTGGCGCTGCCCTTCAAGCTCATGCTGTTTGTGCTGGCCGATGGCTGGAATCTCATCATCGGTTCGCTGGCCGCAAGTTTTGCTGTCTAGCGGCTTCTTTCAGAGAACCTCATGACTTCTCAATTTGTATTGACCTTTGGCCGCGAGGCGTTGACTTTGTTGCTCATGATTTCCATGCCTGTGCTGGGCGTGGTCATGGGCGTGGGCCTGCTTGTCAGCATCTTTCAGGCCGTCACGCAGGTGCATGAAGCCACGCTGGCCTTTGTGCCCAAGCTGCTGGCCGCCGTGGCGGTGTTCGCCGTGGCTGGGCCGTGGATGCTTTCCACGCTGGTGGATTTCATTCGCCGCACTATTGAGGGCATCCCCGGAGCCGTGGGATGACCCCCTGTGCCGCTTTGCGGCTTCCCCCTGAAGGGGGACGACGCCTTCGCTGCGGGGCGGCCCTTGCTTGGCATCCCTGGCTTTGGCCGCAGCGGTTTCCTGGTGTGTGCGCTATTTCAAGCGCTGTGGAGTCACTGAAGTGATTACCTTCAGCGAAGCCCAGATTGCGGCCTGGCTATCGCCCCTGATCTGGCCTTTTGTGCGCGTGCTGGCGCTGTTCACCACAGCCCCTGTTTTTTCTCAAAAAGCCATTCCCATGCGCCTCAAGGTCGGGCTGGCCTTTCTGGTCGCGCTGTGTGCTCAGCCGATGCTGGGCGAGCAGCCGGTGGTCAGCATCGCCTCGGCGCAAGCCTTGGGCACACTGGTGCAGCAGGTGGTTATCGGTCTGTCCGTCGGCTTTGCCGTGCGCTTGGTCATGGCCGCCATCGAAGTGGCCGGTGAAGTGGTGGGTCTGCAGATGGGGCTGAATTTCGCCTCGTTCTTCGACCCCACCAGTAACGCCCAGCTCAGCGCCGTTGCGCGCTTCATGGTGCAGATTGCGACGCTGCTGTTCATTGTCATCAACGGCCACTTGCTGGTGCTGATGGCGGTGCTCAAGAGTTTTGAAGCTTTCCCTGTGGATGGCAACTTTTTGCAGGCCATCTCGCAGATGCGCATTCACGAGATGGGCAGTGCTGTGTTTGCCAGTGCCTTCTGGATTGCGCTGCCTATGGTGGCGATGCTGCTGTTCGTCAACCTGGTGCTGGGCATCATCTCCCGCGTTGCGCCGCAGATGAATATTTATGCGGTGGGCTTTCCGGTCACACTGACCGTGGGTTTGGTCGGATTGGTGGCGACTTTGCCTTTGATGGAGCAGCCTATGGTGGAGCTGTTACTGAAGGGTGTCGCGGTTTTTGGGGTTTGACGGGGGCTTGGGCTGCAGGCTCGATTCGCTTGCAGAAGCCGGGTTTCCCCTTGGCGGGCAACAGGGCAACACAATCAGATAGTGTCTTTGTCAAAAAAGATAGCTGCTACCGCTTGATGCATAAGCGCTAGAGCTAGATAAGTGCAGCGTTAGATTAACTTGTTGTGGATCGCGTAAGCCGTCAACTCCGCGTTGCTACTCATCCCCAGCTTCTCCAGCACACGAGCCCGATAAACACTCACCGTCTTGGGGCTCAGCATAAGCTCCTGCGCAATATCCGTCTGCTTCTGCCCGCTGGCAATCTTCAGCAAAGTCTGCATCTCGCGCTCGGACAGGGTTTCGTGGGGAACGGGGGCGACTGGCTGGGCCAGGCTTTCGGCCAGCATCTGGGCTACTTCAGGGGTTAGGTACTTGCGGCCGCTTTGCACGATACGCACGGCTTCGATCAGCTGCACCGGGTCGCCCGCCTTGTTGGCATAGCCTGCCGCGCCGGCCTTGATGCTGCGCAGGGCGTACTGATCCTCGGGGTACATGGAGACCATGATGACGTGGATGTGCGGGTGGGTTTCGCGCACGCTGGCCAGTACTTCCAGGCCGCTGCGGCCGGGCATGTTGATGTCCAGCAGCAGCACGTCGCAGGTGGCAGTGCGCAGTTGCTCGCGCAGCTCGGAGTAGCAGCCTGCTTCGGCGGTGACGATGATGTCCGTGGCCTCGGCCAGGGTGTCGCGTATGCCTCGTCGCAAAATGGCATGGTCATCGCATAGCACGACGTGAATCAAGGTACACCTCCCAGGTAAACAGCTCGCCAAGGCTCAACTAGCCATAGTGCGTTGCTCATGTTTCGATATCAGTCAGAGGAATGGTGAGGATGATAGAGGTTCCTCGGCCGGGGTGGCTACTCACATCTAGCCATCCGTTAACAGTGCGTGCGCGCTCACTTAGTCCTCGAAGCCCGAAGGATTGGGGCTTGTCACGTGCTTCCTGGGTCAAGCCTACCCCGTTATCTGTTACTTCCAGTGTCAAAAAACCTTCGTGATCGGATAAATCCAGCGTCACGCGGCTGGCTTGTGCGTATTTGCTGATATTGGTCAAAGATTCTTGCGCAGTGCGGTACACGGCCACCTGCTGGGCGGGGGCTATCTCCATATGCTCGCGGCTGGTGTGCAGCTGGGCGGGGATTCCGGTACGGCGCTCAAAGTCCTGAGCCAGCCACTGCACGGCGGCGACCAGCCCTTGATCGAGTACTGGCGGGCGCAGGTTTTGCATGATGCGCTGGCTGGCGCCCAGTGCGTGCTCCAGCATTGCCAGAGCCGACTGGGCGTGCTCGCGCAGCGTGCCTTCGGGGCTGTTACGGCTCATCCATGCCAGATCGAACTTGACGGCGGTGAGCGAGCCACCAATATCGTCATGAATCTCGCGCGAGATATTGGCGCGCTCTTGCTCGATGCTGGTGTGCAGGTGCTCGGTCAGCTCGGCCAAGCGCTTTTCGGACTGTGCCAGCTCCTGCATGGCGCGGCGGCGGGCCAGCCGGGCTTCGTGCACTTCAATCGCGCGCTTGATGACATGGGGCAGGCTGTTGATCTGGTCCTTGAGCAGGTAGTCGCTGATGCCCAGCCGCATGATGTCCACCGCTGCCGATTCGCCAATGGCTCCTGACAGCAGCACAAAAGGCGGAGCGTCGGCGCGGGTGCGAACCAGGTCCCAGACATCCAGCGCCGTGAAGCCGGGCAGGTGGTAATCCGCCAGGATCAGGTCGAACTTCTGCGTCTGCAAAGCGTCTTCGATAGCGGGCAGAGTGTCTACCGTAGTGAGGGTGCAGGGCAGCAGTCCACGCTTGAGACTCAGGCGCGCCAGGGCCTGATCTGCGACAGAGTCTTCAATATGGAGGATTTTCACGTGCTGATCCTGTAATTGCATATCGCCAAGAACGCTATCATTGGATACATTTTGGAACATTGGAGCAATAGTCGTCAGGTCAGGACTGATCATCGGCGGCAAGGGCTTCTGATCTGTTTATTTCGTGGTGCATGGCGGCGTGGTCGTCATGAAGGTTTTTCGCAGTTGGAGTAACGATGCAGACAATGCAAAACCCATCGGGTGTGCCTGCGGTTGCCGTTCCGGTGATGGTGGCTGCGGAGCTGCAAGATGCCTTGCTGGTCACGCTGCGTGACTTGCAGCGGCTTGAGGGGCTGCTGGACCATGCCACGCATAATTTGCTGGAGCGTTTTGAGCAGGCCAATGGCCAATTGTCTCACCCTGCTTTGCTGGATACGGCAGGACTGGACTCGGCACGTGAGGCGCTGCGCCTGGCAGTCACCGAGCTGCAGTTCCACGATATGTCCTCACAATTGATTGCTCACATGGCGCATACCTTGCAAGCCTGCGCTTTCAGGCTGGGGGCTGCTGCCATGGGCACGGATGAGGATGAGGCAGAAACAGACGTCTGCCTGCCGAGCCTGCCCGAGAAACCCAACCCCGTCACGCAAAGCGAGATGGATGCTGGCTCTGTAGAGCTGTTTTGACCTTCTACCCTGTTTACTGTTGCCCGTCTGTTGGAGCTGTACATGCGATCGATCCTGGCTGTTGATGATTCCCCCTCGATGCGAAAGATGGTTTCTTTCACATTGAGCAGTGCTGGCTTTAAGGTGGTGGAGGCCGTCGACGGTGTAGATGCGCTTGAAAAAGCCCAGGCAGAAAACATCGATCTGGTGCTGGCCGACCAGAATATGCCGCGCCTTGATGGCATTGGCCTCACCCGCAAGCTGCGCGAAGACCCCAAGTTCAAGGGCACGCCCATCTTGATTTTGACGACGGAATCCAGCGATTTGATGAAGCAGGCAGGCCGTGCCGCAGGGGCTACGGGCTGGCTGGTTAAGCCTTTTGACCCCAATCGTTTGATTGAAGTCATTCAGAAAGTCCTCCGTTAAGCCGATAACAACGAATCACAGCAGGAAACACCATGGCGGATACACACCAGGATGGCGCAGGTTCGGGCGCGGACTTTGACCTTAGCCAGTTCTATCAAATCTTTTTCGAGGAGGCCAGCGAGAACCTCGACCAGATGGAGCAGATGCTGCTCAGCCTGGATTTGTCGGCCGCCGATGACGAAGAGCTCAACGGCATTTTTCGCTGCGCCCACTCCATCAAGGGTGGCGCGGCAACCTTTGGCTTCTCTGACGTGACTGAGCTGACGCACCGCATGGAGTCCTTGCTGGACCGTCTGCGTCGCCATGAAATCACGCCCATTCCCGCCATGGTTGATGTGTTGCTGGAGTCTGCAGACGCCAGCCGCAGTCTGCTGGCGCGCCATCAGTCAGGTGATGAGGGCGAGCCGATATCCACTGCCGAACTGGTGGTGCGCATTGAAGCACTGGCACAGGGTTTGACGGAGATTCCACAGGTTAATCGTGCTGAAGTCGTTGCTGAACAAGCGCAAGAGGCTCCTGTTGTTATAGCGCCTGCGCAAGTTTCTGCTTCCGCTCAGGTCGCAGCGCCTGGCGCCGTGATCGGCACTGAGCCGCCCGAAGGTGCGCGCGTGCTGCACATCGACATTGGCCCGCTGCCCAAGCTGGAGCTGGGCGATGCCATCAAGGAGCTGTTCCGAGATATTCCCGGTCTGGGCACGATTCAGGATCAGGTCAGCAGCAAGCCGGATTACCGCCTGTTTGAGGTCAGAACCGTTTCTACCGATGACGAATTGCGTGATCTATTCGTTTTCCACGTCTCCAAAGAGCAGGTGCAGATCACGGAGCTGACACAGCAGCCCGAGGCCCCGGTCGCTGAGGTTGAAGCTGCGGTAGCCGAGACTGATGTGATTGTGGCCGGAGATGATGAGCTGGCCACGCCTCCCGTCCACCTGTCGGCAGAGGAGGCTTATGGCTTTTTCGCCGGAGCACCTGGTAGCCCAGATGCGCTATTGAATCAAGAGCGTTCAGCGCAAGACCCATCTACGGCAGGGGCGCAAAAGGCTACACCCAAGGCGGCGGCTTCGCATATGGAATCCACCAGCATCCGCGTGGATGTGAAGAAGGTGGATCAGCTCATCAATCTGGTTGGCGAGCTGGTGATTACACAGGCCATGCTGGCGCAGAACAGCCAGGGTCTGGACCCTACGGCTTATCAACAGCTGCTGGCGGGGCTGGCCGATCTGGATCGCAACACGCGGGACTTGCAGGAGTCCGTGATGTCGATCCGCATGATTCCCATGTCCACCGTGTTCAGCCGCTTCCCGCGCATGTTGCGCGATCTGGCGGGCAAGCTGGGCAAGAAGGTGGACTTCATCACGCTGGGTGAAGCCACCGAGCTGGACAAGGGCCTGGTCGAAAAGATCACTGACCCGCTGACCCATCTGGTTCGCAACAGTGTGGATCACGGCATTGAGATGCCTGAGGAGCGACTGGCAGCCGGCAAGTCTGAAAACGGCACGCTGACGCTGGCGGCCTCGCATCAGGGCGGCTCCATCGTCATCGAGGTGCGTGACGACGGCAAGGGCATGAATCGCGAGAAGATTCTGGGCAAGGCGCGCGAGCGCGGCATGGATGTGTCTGACAGCATGCCTGACAGCGAAGTCTGGATGCTGATCTTTGCGCCAGGCTTCTCTACCGCCGATGTGGTGACCGATGTGTCGGGTCGAGGCGTGGGCATGGACGTGGTCAAGCGAAACATCACCTCGCTGGGCGGAACGGTGGAGATTGACTCCGTCGCCGGTCAGGGTATGAAGGTTTCGGTGCGACTGCCGCTGACGCTGGCCATCATGGATGGCATGTCGGTCGGTGTGGGCGAGGAGGTCTACATCCTGCCTCTGTCCTCCGTGGTGGAGTCCTTCCAGGTTAAGGGCGATGACGTGAACACCGTGGCCAATGGCACGCAACTGGTCAAGGTGCGTGATGAATACATGCCCGTGATTGCGCTGGAGCGAACCTTCCAGGTGCCGCGCGCCGATGAGAACGAGACCAGCAACATCATGGTGGTGGTCGAAGCCGACGGCAGCCGCGTCGCCCTGCTGGTGGATGAGCTGCTGGGGCAGCACCAGGTGGTGGTGAAGAACCTGGAGAGCAATTACCGCAAGGTGCCCAATGTCTCGGGTGCCACCATTCTGGGTGATGGATCCGTGGCACTGATTCTGGATACCGGCGCTTTGGTGCGTCGAACCCGCCATTGACCTTGAGCCTGACTTGAGCCAAGCCGCCCGCGACTGAACCGACCTGAATAACCCAGAGAGAGCTGACATGAACATCCTCAACAAGACTGCCGAAGGCCTGAACACTGGCTCCCGCGAATATCTGACCTTCCGCCTGGGCGCTGAGGAGTACGGCATCGACATCCTGAAGGTGCAGGAAATCCGTGGCTACGAGCCGCCCACACGTATTGCCAATGCGCCCGAGTTCATCAAGGGCGTGGTCAATCTGCGCGGCACCATCGTGCCTATCGTGGACATGCGCCTGCGCTTCAACTGCTCCGAAGTCGAGTACAACGCCTTCACCGTGGTCATCATCCTGAACCTGGGTCGCCGCGTGGTGGGCATTGTGGTGGACTCGGTCAGCGATGTGATGGAGCTGGCCGCGGATGCCGTGCGCCCCGCACCCGACATCGAAAGCGCCATCGACAGTGGCTGCATTCTGGGTCTGGGCTCGGTGGGCGAGCGCATGCTCATCTTGCTAGACATTGAAAAGCTCATGGGCAACGTCGACATGGGCCTGGTGGCCTCTGAAGCCTGAGCGATCCAGAGGCCTGTGTGCTGAATCTGGGGCGTAGCGCTTCACCCAACAAAGCTCCTGCGCATCTGGTGCAGGACGACGATGCGTCGCCAGACCAATTGTCTGGCCCGCTGACGCAGGGGCGCGAGTTCGTCTGGTCTAACCGTGACTTCTCCCGCGTTCAGGCACTGATCTACAAACATGCCGGCATCAGCCTGCATGATGGCAAGCACGCCATGGTCTACAGTCGCCTGTCTCGCCGCTTGCGCGAGACAGGGTACGAGAGCTTTGCCAGCTATCTGGACTGGCTGGAGTCGATTAACGATGGGCCAGAGTGGCAGGAGTTCGTCAACGCGCTCACCACCAATCTGACGGCGTTCTTTCGCGAGCGGCACCATTTTGAAATTCTGTCCCAGCACCTGCGCAGCCATAAGCCGGCTGGCAATGGCTGGAAGGTGTGGTGCAACGCGGCATCGACGGGTGAAGAGCCTTATTCCATCCTGATGACGGCGGTGGAGAGTCTGGGTGCATCGCCCAGCTTTCAGCTGACGGCCAGCGACATTGATTCACGCGTGCTGGAGACGGCATCGCGCGGCGTGTACCGGGCCGAAAGCGTCAAGGGCGTCAGCACCGAGCGGCTGCACCGTTTCTTTTTACGTGGGCGCTCGAGCAACTCCGGCATGGTTCGCGTCAAGCCAGAGCTGCGCCAGATGGTGGATTTCATCAACGTCAACCTGATTGCGGGCGACTGGCCGTTTCGCGAGACATTCGACGTGGTTTTCTGCCGCAACGTGATGATTTACTTTGATGCGCCAACCCAGCGCCGTGTGCTGGAGCGTATTCATCAGGTGCTGAAACCCGGTGGGCTGCTGTTTGTGGGCCATGCCGAGAATTTCAGCGATGCGCGTGATCTGTTCGCTCTCAAGGGGAAGACCGTTTATGAGCGTCAATGAGGCTGAAGGGCAGGGTCGCCAATCATGAGGAATCTGAGCTCTCCGCCGGATGCCCCGGGTGCTGGCGCTGCAAGCCGGTCTTTGCGCGGTCCTGCCTATATGGGGCAGGCCTATTCTGCGCCGGCAGCCGTGGCGCCGGTGTCATCGCTGGAGCAGCTCAAGCGCCAGCCACGCCAGCCGGGTGAGGCCTCGTTCTTTTATTACGACCCGCACTTTCAGCTCAACTCAGCCAAGGTGCTGCCTGGCGAGTATTTCGTCTCGCGCGACGAGATGGCCATCGTTACCGTGCTGGGTTCTTGCATTGCGGCCTGCCTGTGGGATCGATTCATGCGCATTGGCGGCATGAACCACTTCATGCTGCCTGAGGGTGACAGCAGCGATGTCTCGGGCCGTTATGGCTCGTACGCGATGGAGCTGCTGATCAACGAGATGCTGAAGATGGGCGCGCGGCGCGAGTCCATGCAGGCCAAGGTTTTCGGCGGCGCCCAGGTCATGGCCAACTTTACGACCATGAACGTGGGTGAGCGCAACACAGATTTTGTGACAGAGTATCTGCAGACCGAGCGCATTCCCATCGTCTCCGAAGACGTGCTGGATATTTACCCGCGCAAAGTGGTCTTTTTTCCATCCACCGGCAAGGCCATGGTCAAACGACTGGCACATGCCCATCCTGAAGCGCTGGTGCAGCAGGAAATCAGCCGTGGCAGCGCCGCTGTCGTTGCGCGCAACACGGCGGGTGGCTCGGTGGATCTGTTTTGAGGAAGGTTGAGCTTTGCTAAAGCCAAAAATCAGGGTGGTTGTAGTTGATGACTCTGCGCTGGTGCGCAGTTTGTTAGCCGAGATCATCAACCGTCAGCATGATCTGGAATGCATTGGTTCGGCCAATGATCCGCTGATCGCGCGCGAGATGATCCGCGAACTGAACCCCGACGTTATCACGCTGGATGTGGAAATGCCCCGTATGGATGGCATTGACTTTCTGGGGCGTCTCATGCGCCTGCGCCCCATGCCGGTGGTGATGATCTCCACGCTGACCGAGCGCGGCGCTGAAGTCACCATGCGTGCGCTGGAGCTGGGGGCCATCGACTTTGTGGCCAAGCCCCGCGTGGGTGTGGCCAATGGTTTGCAGGAGCTTGCCACGCAGATCGTGGACAAGATTCGTGTGGCAGCGGTCGCTCAGGTGCATCGCCTGCCGGTGGCGCCACATGGCGTGGCTGCGGGTGCCAAACCTGCGGTGGCCCGCCCGCCAGTCGTGCCCACGCTGCTGGGGCGAGTCTCCACCGAAAAAATCATTGCCATTGGCGCATCCACGGGCGGCACAGAAGCGATTCGTGAAGTGCTGAGCCATTTGCCTGCCGATTGCCCGGCCATCGTCATCACCCAGCATATGCCGCCGGGCTTCACCACCAGCTTTGCGGCGCGGCTCAACAGTCTGTGCCAGATGACGGTGAAGGAAGCCACGCATGGCGAGCGCCTGCTGCCTGGCCATGCCTATATCGCCCCCGGTGGCAGGCATTTCTCTATCAGCCGCAGCGGTGCCAACTATGTGGCCGTGGTGGATGATGCGCCGCCGGTGAACCGCCACAAGCCCTCAGTCGAGGTGTTGTTTAAGTCGGTGGCGGCCAATGCGGGCCGTAACGCCTACGGAATCATGCTCACGGGCATGGGGGCCGATGGTGCAGCTGCCATGCGCGAGATGCGTGACGCAGGCAGCTACAACCTGGTGCAGGATGAAGCCACTTGCATCGTCTTCGGTATGCCGCGCGAAGCCATTGCCCATAGTGCGGCTGACGAGGTGCTGCCTCTGCCGCAAATTGCGCAAGCCCTGCTGGTCAAGCTGCGTGGCGGCTCCGATCAAGTGCACCATCGCATCTAAAGCTGTATAAAAAGAGAGCGCCTTGCGCCTGTCATTCATCGGGCTTCGCTATATAAGTAGCTGAAGTCCTTGAAGGACAAGCGCAAGGCGCTCTTTTATTGATTGCAGCGCTTGGCTACTGCCCTTAGGCGGACAGGGCTGTCCAGCGCTCCAGTGCTTCCATCAGCGCTTCGTCAATTTCCGAATCACGCTGGTGCATGGCGACTGCCTTGGAGTTGTCGGTAGAGAACAGATTGCCGTCAGCCAGCGCTTCCTGAATCTGCTTTTGCTCGGCTTCCAGTGCAGCAATCTGGGTGGGCAGGGTTTCCAGCTCACGCTGCTCTTTGTAGCTGAGCTTTTTCTTGGAGCTGGCCACGCTTTCGGCGGGGGCCGCCACAGGCTTGGCTTCTTCCTTGGGGGTGCTCTTGGGCTGGGCAGCAGCTGCAATCGCCTTGCTGCGGCGAGATTGCTCCATCCAGTCCGTCACGCCACCTTCGTATTCACGCCAGTGGCCAGGGCCTTCCCAGGCAATGGTACTGGTGACGACGTTGTCGAGGAAGGTGCGGTCATGGCTGACCAGGAAGACGGTGCCGTCGTAGCTTTGCAGCAGGTCTTCCAGCATGTCCAGCGTCTCGATGTCGAGGTCGTTGGTCGGCTCATCCAGCACCAGCACATTGGCAGGGCGGGCAAACAGGCGGGCCAGCAGCAAACGGTTGCGCTCACCACCCGACAGAGAGCGCACGGGAGAGTGTGCACGAGCAGGCGAGAACAGGAAGTCGCTCAGATAGCTCTTTACGTGCTTCTTCTGGTTGCCAATTTCAATCCACTCGCTACCGGGACTGATGAAATCCTCCAGCGTTGCATCCAGATCGACTTGGTGGCGCATCTGGTCAAAGTAGGCGACCTGCATATTGGCGCCCAGGCGTACATTGCCGCTGTCAGGTGCCAGTTCGCCCAGAATCATCTTGAGCAGCGTTGTCTTGCCAGCGCCATTGGGGCCCAGCAGGCCCACCTTGTCGCCACGCAAAATCGTGCCGCTGAACTTTTCCACAATGTTCTTTTCGCCGTAGACCTTGCTGACATCGGTCAGCTCGGCCACGATCTTGCCCTGATAGCTATCGCCCTTGCCAGAGGCAATATCCATGTTCACGCTGCCCTGCACATCACGGCGCGCGGAGCGGTTGGCCCGCAACTCTTGCAAGCGGGTGATGCGGCTCTGGCTGCGCGTGCGGCGGGCTTCTACGCCCTTGCGAATCCAGACTTCTTCCTGGGCCAGCAGCTTGTCTGCCTTGGCGTTGATAACCGCCTCTTGCGCCAACTGCTCTTCTTTTTGCACAACGTATTGAGCAAAGTTGCCGGGGTACGAGAGCAGGTGGCCTCGGTCCAGTTCCACAATGCGCGTGGCAATGCGGTCCAGGAAGCTGCGGTCGTGGGTGATGGTGATGACGCTTCCCTTGAAAGCAATCAGCAAATCCTCCAGCCACTCAATGGAATCCAGATCCAAGTGGTTGGTGGGCTCGTCCAGCAGCAGCACATCGGGACGTGCCACCAGCGCCTGGGCCAGCGCCACGCGCTTACGAGTACCGCCAGACAGGCTGCCCACCAGGGCGTTAGGGTCCAGGTGCAGGCGCTGCAGCGTTTCTTCTACGCGCTGTTCCCAGTTCCAGGCGTCATAAGCCTCGATCTGGGTCTGCAAGACATCCAGATCCTCGCCCTCGCCGCCCGCGAAATAGCGCTCACGCACCGCAATCACGGCCGCCAGGCCATCGGATGCGGACTCAAAGACGGTGTGCTCCGGCTTCAGATCTGGCTCTTGGGCTACATAAGTAATGCGAACCCCATTTTGGACCTGGACCTGACCGTCATCGGCTTTTGCCAGGCCACCCAAAATTTTGAGCAGCGAAGACTTGCCAGCGCCATTGCGGCCGATCAGACCGACGCGTTCGCCGGTTTCCAGGGAGAAAGTGGCGTGGTCCAGCAGGGCCACGTGCCCGAACGCCAATTGAGCGTCCAACAAAGTAATCAGTGCCATCGTGTGCGCATTATCTATGTACTGCCATAGAGACAGAGGCCGTCAGGCCTCTGTCTCTATCGTCTCTAGGGGCGAGATCAACGGCAAAGACCCCTTCAAGGCATGAAGCTTTTGTGTCAACTTTGGCTGATCTAGGGTTTCACCTATGCTATAGTTCAACCCATCGCAGCAAACAACTGCCTCGCAGACTTAAAAAAGTCACAGCGAAGTGGATAAAAAATGTGATACACTGAAAGGCTTCGCTGATCACAGCAAGCAACGAAATTCAAGAGTGGTTCTGCCAGTTT
>NZ_JAVXSJ010000010.1:0-140622 GCF_036643215.1 Comamonas sp.
TCATGTTCAACAACCTCGGTATCTCCGGTGGTCTGGTGCAGATGATTGCCCACGGCTTCGTGTCCGGTGCCATGTTCCTGTGCATTGGCGTGCTGTACGACCGCGTTCACTCGCGTGAAATTGCTGCCTACGGCGGCGTGGTCAACACCATGCCCAAGTTCGCTGCCTTTGCACTGCTGTTTTCCATGGCCAACTGCGGTCTGCCTGCAACGGCCGGCTTCGTGGGCGAGTGGATGGTGATTCTGGGCGCTGTGCAATACAACTTCTGGATTGGCATGGGCGCTGCAACAGCCCTGATCTTTGGCGCTGCATACACCCTGTGGATGTACAAGCGCGTGTACCTGGGTCCTGTGGCCAATGACCACGTGAAGGAACTCAAGGACATCAACTGCCGTGAATTCCTGGTTCTGGGCATTCTGGCTGCAGCCGTGATGGTCATGGGCCTGTATCCCAAGCCCTTCACCGATGTGATGGATGTGTCTGTGGCAGAGCTCATCAAGCATGTGGCTGTGAGCAAGCTCAACTGACCAGACTGAAACGAGAGACACGAGATGATTGACAACATCAGCTGGCTGGCTATTTACCCGGAGATTGTTCTCCTGGTCATGGCCTGCGTCATTGCCTTGGTGGACTTGGGCGTGACAAGCGCCCGCCGCACAGGCACCTATGTTCTGACCATGCTCACCCTGCTTGTTGTAGCGGTGATGCAAGGCATGTATGCCTCTAGTGGCAATACCTTCTACGGCTGGGGCAACATGGTTGTCTCGGACGCCATGGGCAACTGGCTCAAGTGCTTTGCCACGATTGCCATGATGATCACCATGGTCTACGGCCGCCCCTACGCGGCCGAGCGTGACATGCTGCGCGGCGGTGAGTTCTTCACCCTGTCCATGCTGTCGCTGCTGGGCATGTTCATCATGATCAGCGGCAACAACTTCCTGGTCCTGTATCTGGGCCTGGAACTGTTGACCCTGTCCAGCTACGCGCTGGTGGCTCTGCGCCGTGACAATACTGCTGCTGTTGAAGCGGCCATGAAGTACTTCGTGCTGGGCGCCATGGCTTCGGGCTTCCTGCTGTACGGCATGTCCATGCTCTACGGTGCTACCGGTTCGCTGGATATCGGCCAAGTCTTCAAGGCCATCTACTCTGGTGAAATCAAGCACCAGGTGCTGGTTTTCGGTCTGGTGTTCGTGGTTGCTGGTCTGGCCTTCAAGCTGGGTGTGGTTCCCTTCCACATGTGGGTGCCTGACGTTTACCAGGGTGCTCCTACAGCCATCACCGCTTTGATCGGTGGCGCTCCCAAGCTGGCTGCGTTTGCCATGACTATCCGCCTGCTGGTGGATGGCCTGCTGCCCCTGGCAGTTGACTGGCAACAAATGCTGATGGTTCTGGCTGTCTGCTCGCTGCTGGTGGGTAACCTGGCCGGTCTGCAGCAGACCAGCCTCAAGCGCATGCTGGCTTACTCGACGATTTCCCAGATGGGCTTTGTCATGCTGGGCCTGATGTCGGGCGTGGTGGATGGCAAGGTTGATCCTGCGACCGTTGAAAACGCCTATAGCTCTGCCATGTTCTACGTGGTGACCTATGTGCTGACGGCTCTGGCATCGTTCGGTGTGATCTTGCTGCTGGCCCGCGAAGGCTTTGAAAGCGAAGAGATCGCCGACCTGGCTGGCCTGAACCAACGCAGCCCGCTGTACGCTGGCGTGATGGCGATCTGCCTGTTCTCCATGGCCGGTATTCCTCCGCTGGTGGGCTTCTATGCCAAGCTGTCCGTGCTGCAAGCACTGATTGCTTCGGGCAGCAGCCTGTACATCGGTCTGGCCGTGTTCGCTGTAGTGATGTCGCTGATCGGCGCCTTCTATTACCTGCGCGTCGTCAAGGTCATGTACTTTGATGCTCCAATCACAGCTACCAGCGTGTCCGCTCCTCTGGATGTGCGCGTTGTGCTGACCATCAACGGTGCGCTGGTTCTGCTGCTGGGCATCTTGCCTGGTGGTCTGATGGCCTTGTGCGCTGACGCCGTTGTGCGTGCCCTGGCTTCCTGATAAGACGAATGTGATGAGGGCTTGATGCCCTCATCGCTTTTTCTAGGAATGGCTTAGTGTCTATTACCGCCTCTATCTGGCTCATCATCTTGGCTGCCCTTGTGGCAGCCAATTTGCCTTTTATCAACCAGCGTTTGGGCATCGTCGGCCCGGTCGTTGCAGGTCGCAAGTCCTTGTGGATTCGCCTGCTCGAAATGGTGATTCTTTATTTGCTGGTTGGCGGCCTTGGCCTGCTGCTTGAGCGCCGTGCCGGGCAGATATCACCACAAGGCTGGGAGTTTTATGCAGTGACTGCGACACTGTTCCTGACACTGGCATTTCCCGGCTTCGTGTATCGCTATCTTGTCCATCGCAAGGGTTGAGTTGCAGCCATGAAAGTGCTTGATCTTCACTGCCCTGCAGGCCATGTCTTTGAAGGCTGGTTTGCATCGGAAGATGATTTTCAGAATCAGCTGCAACGCCAACTGGTGCAATGCCCCATGTGCGGCGACAGCGATGTGACCAAGCGCTTGAGCGCCCCTCGCCTGAATCTGGGTGCCCGGCCACCCAAGACACCTCAAGTATCCAAATCGGCTACGGCGGCAGCACCCGCAGCTCCAGCCGTCACGCCAGAGATCAGTGCTGAAGCCCGCGCACATCTTCAGTCCATGCAGGCCGCGTGGATGCAGTGGTCGCGCAAGGTGGCTGAAAACACCGAAGACGTAGGCAAGAAATTTGCCGAAGAAGCGCGCCGCATCCACTATGGTGAAACCGAAGAACGTGCCATTCGCGGCCAAACCAGCCCTAAAGAAGCCATTGAACTGATGGAAGAGGGTATTGGCGTTCTGCCACTGGCCTTGCCTGAAGCCGCGGGTGGCGAAGGCGGCAGTGGCAGCTTGCAATAAGCGCTGCTGATACTCTGCTGGCGTATTCGCTAAGCGCAGAGATCAATCAAGCTGGTGGTAGATCGCATCGGCCAGAACCTGCAAACGCTCGCGCGGCAAGTCGGCACTGAGGGCATAGCCCTGCTGGCCATCAATCCAGTAAAAGCCATGTGTTGTGCCAGAACGCGACCACTGAAAAGCGGCCGGAGCCGATGCTTTCGTTGCTTGCTGATCCAGTACCGAGACATAGAGCGTGAGACGCTCGCCGGCCGCGTCTTCATACATGAACTGGGCTCGTGCCTGCCCTGTCTCGCCTGGTAGCAACCGTCCTCCGATGAGCTGAAAACCTTGTGCATCCAGCACAGGGGTCTTGAGGGGTACGCCCAGCCGTTTGGACAGCCACTGCACCAGATGCGCCTGCTGCTGCGCCGTGACCTCTACCGGGTGGCGCTTCTCTGGCACATAGACTGCATGGGCCGCAGCGGCTTCGCGCACAAAGCCGGGCAACTGCGTCATTGTGCCGGTTTGCGCGGTTTCCATTTTTTGTTGACTTGCGCCATAGCCAAGACCAAATCCCGCGCTGATACCCAGACTCAGCATCAGACCTGCAGCCAGTGCATGTGGCCAGCGCCATTGTGTGGGCGGTTGACGCAGTGCCCGGGTGAGCTGAGGCGGAACCGGCTCATCCAGCACCGGCGCATGCAGAGCTTGCAGGCTCGCAGTCTGGGCTTGAATGGCGGCCATACGCGCGGCTTCATCGGGGTGATCGGCTAGCCATTGCGCAACGGCTGCAGCACTTTCGGGCTGCAACTCTCCATCGACCCAGGCGTGCAGCGTGGATTCATCAGGTCGCTGGGTGCTCATCTCGCTTTCCTTCATTTCACAGCCCTCAGCACGGTGCTTGCAGGCCGTTCACCGTCCATCAGGCGCCGCAGTTGCTCGCGTGCGCGCGACAGCCGTGACATCACCGTACCCACTGGCACACCCAGCATTTGCGCCGCTTCGCCGTAGCTGAATTGCTCCATGCCAATCAGCAGCAGCACCTCGCGCGCCTGAGGGGAGAGTAGGCCCAGTGCCCGCTCCAGGTCGAGCTGCAATGCCAGTTTGGGCATGGGGTCGTGGCTGGGGTCTTGCGCGTCATCAAGCTCTACGGTGCGATGCCGCGCCGCCTGCTGCCACTGGTTGGCGTAGAGGTTGTGCATCACCGTCAGCAGCCAGCTGAGCAAGGCTTTTTGCGCTTCTTCAGCTGTGGCTGCTGCGGGAGGGCGCCATAGCGCCCATTTCTGGCAGGCCCGCTCCAGCGTGTCTTGAACCAGATCGTCAGCCAGCGCTGCATCACCCGCCAGCGCTCGGGCGTAGCGGCGCAGGCGGGGAATGTGGGCGAGGGCTGAGTCGATATTCACTCAATACTCAAATAGGCTCAGGGCTTGGCAACATGCCAGCTGTTGTTGAGGAGGCCGTCACCGGTCATGTCACCGGGTTTGGTGTCCTTGGCCCAGTGGTAGAGCGGGCGGCCTTTATAAGCCCATTGCTTGCTGCCGTCGTCGCGCATCACCACGCTCCAGTCGCCAATGGGGACAGCATTGGCGGGGGCCATCAGCGGCGGCCAGTTGGTGGCGCAGCCGCCGTTGCACATGCTTTTGCCGGCGGCGTCTTTGTCAAAGACATAAAGCGTCATTTGCGTTGGGCCGACCAGCATGCCGTTCATGGTGGTTGCCGGAGACTTTGCCATGGTGGCTGTGCCGGTGGCGCAGCCCGCCAGCAGGGCGGCAGAAAGAATCGTCAGGGATGCGATGCGAAGCATGAGAACTCTCCTTGTGGTTGACCTGCGGTAAACAGTTCAGCGGGGATTTTTATTCCATGCTTTTTCAACAATGCATGCAAGCGTTGTTGATTTGATTATTTTGATAGCGCTTTCCGCTGGTTAAACATGGGTTTCATGAATAAATCAAGCGGAAGCTTATGAATAAAAAGCGCAAGCAGCTTTGAAATGAATAGCGACTTTGGGCGTCATTTGTCGCCATTGCTTTTTATGGGCGACAAATAGCAAGCATATTTGCGGCGCTTGGGCTAGTAACCAAGTTACCTGAGTGGGAATTTTCAGGCTCAGGGTTTACGGCAGCGTTGCTGCTGCCAAAGCAGCTTATCGGCATTTGATTGGCATGCCGCTTTAATGAATATTGATAGCGCGATAACCATGGCCATCATGCGATTTGCGTGTACTGAAGTGGACGCTGACCTCTGTGCAAGCTACTTTCTGCCCGATGCTTTTGAGTCTTGCTCTCTAGATGTAAAGTTTGTGATTACTCCTTGTTTTGTCTTCTGTTTACGGAGTACCTAGGGAAAGCATAAGTGGCTGTCAGCCACACCCCTAGGAGTTTCCCGCTGCGGCAGCGCTGCCGGGCAGCCCAAGATGCCAAGCAAGCAGAGGGCGCATTGCAAAGTGCGCCTGTCTTTTGTTTTGTAGCACTCAGGACTGACGGCCAGCGCATGAGCGACCTAATTCTCGAAACCAAGCAACTCACCAAAGAGTTCAAAGGCTTTACCGCCGTCAGCAAGGTGGATCTGGCCGTGCAGCGTGGCTCCATTCACGCGCTGATTGGGCCTAACGGTGCGGGCAAGACCACTTGCTTTAACTTACTGACCAAGTTTCTGGAGCCCACTTCCGGAAGCATTCAATTCAACGGCGTAGACATTACCCGCGAAGCCCCGGCGCAGATTGCGCGGCGCGGCGTGATTCGCTCATTCCAGATATCGGCCGTATTCCCGCACAGCACTTTGCTGGAGAACGTGCGCATCGGCCTGCAGCGCAAGCTGGGCACCGCCTACCATTTCTGGACCAGCGAGAAAACGCTGAACCAGCTCAATGACCGTGCCATGGAACTGTTGACCGAAGTTGGTCTGCAGGACCTGGCCGATGAGCTGACCGTAAACCTGCCTTATGGCCGCAAGCGTGCGCTGGAGATCGCCACCACGCTGGCCATGGAGCCCGAGCTGATGCTGCTGGATGAACCCACGCAGGGCATGGGCCACGAAGACGTGGACCGCGTCACGCAGCTCATCAAAAAAGTCTCGGCTGGCCGAACCATCTTGATGGTGGAGCACAATATGAAAGTGATTGCGACGATTGCCGATCGCATCACCGTGCTGCAACGCGGCGCCGTGCTGGCTGAAGGGCCCTACGAAGAAGTTTCGAAAAATCCGCAGGTGATGGAAGCCTATATGGGGACTACGGATGGGCAGTTGCAAGGTGCGCATTGAGATGCCCCCCTGTGCCGCTTTGCGGCTTCCCCCCAAGGGGACAACATCCTCGCTGCGGGGCGGCCCTTGCTTGATGTCTCTCACTTGAAGAGTGCCAGTTTTCAGATCAGATGAACAATGAATAAAACAAGTACTCCGGCGCTGGAAATTTCGGGTTTGAACGCCTGGTATGGCGAGTCCCATGTGCTGCATGGCATGGACCTGGTGGTCAACCCCGGCGAGGTGGTGACGCTGCTGGGCCGCAATGGTGCGGGTCGCACTTCCACGCTGCGGGCCATCATGGGCCTGACGGGATCGCGCAAGGGCTCGATCAAGATCAATGGGGTGGAGACCATTCAGTGGCCTACGCACAAAATTGCGCATCTGGGCGTGGGCTATTGCCCCGAAGAGCGCGGCATTTTCTCTAGCCTGTCCTGCGAAGAAAACCTGATGCTGCCGCCGCCGCTCAAAACCGGCCAGCCCGGCATGAGCGTGGACGAGATCTACCAGATGTTCCCCAACCTCTACGAGCGCCGCAATAGCCAGGGTACGCGCCTGTCGGGTGGCGAGCAGCAGATGCTGGCCGTGGCGCGCATTCTGCGCACGGGTGCACGTCTACTGCTGCTGGATGAAATTTCCGAAGGTCTGGCCCCCGTCATCGTTCAGACCCTGGCTCGCATGATTAAAACGCTGCGCGAGAAGGGCTACACCGTGGTGATGGTGGAGCAGAACTTCCGCTTTGCCGCGCCGCTGGCTGATCGTTTCTATGTGGTCGAGCACGGCCATGTTGCCCTGCGTTTTGGCGCTGATGAGCTGGACGCAAAAATGTCTGTGCTCAATGAGTTGCTGGGCGTGTGAAGCACCGCATTTCTCTTTTCTTTTCATAACAAAGACCTAACCCTGGAGATCAAGATGAAAGCAAAACTGAGCGTTCTCTCGTGCATGCTGGCTGTTGCAGGTTTGACCAGCCCTCTGGTTCAAGCGCAGGAAAAAGTGAAGATCGGCTTTGTGACCGATATGTCCAGCCTGTATGCCGACGTGGAAGGCAAAAATGGCGCGCTGGCCATGCAAATGGCGATTGATGACTTTGGTGGGAAGGCATTGGGTCAGCCCATTGAGCTGATGAGCGCAGACCACCAGAACAAGGCCGACATCGCCGCATCCAAGATGCGCGAGTGGATTGATACGCAGAACATTTCGCTGGTCTTCAGCGGCACCAACTCCGGCACCGCGCTGGCTGTCTCGCAAGTGGCGAATGAGAAAAAGCGCGTTCACTTCAACAGTGGCGCAGGCTCTTCCGCGCTGACCAATGAGCAGTGCAACCCCTATACCGTGCACTACGCCTACGACACAGTGGCGCTGGCCAAGGGCACGGGTGGCGCGGTGGTCGATCGCGGTGGCAAGGACTGGTTCTTTTTGACGGCTGACTACGCCTTCGGTCAGGCACTGGAGAGCGACACCACCAAGGTCATTCAAGCCAAGGGTGGGAAGGTACTGGGCTCGGTCAGACACCCGCTCAACGCGTCTGACTTCTCGTCCTTCCTGCTGCAGGCGCAAAGCTCCAAGGCCCATATTCTGGGTTTGGCCAATGCGGGTGGCGACACCATCAACGCCATCAAGGCGGCCAAAGAGTTCGGTATCAACAAGACCATGAAGACCGCCGGTCTGCTGGTCTTCCTGACCGACATTCACAGCCTGGGTCTGAAGAACACCGAAGGCCTGCTGCACACCACCAGCTGGTACTGGGACATGAATGACGAATCGCGCAAATTCGCCAACAAGTTCTTTGCCAAGACCAAGCGCATGCCTACCGATGTGCAGGCCGCTGACTACTCGGCTGTCATGAACTATCTGAAGGCCGTCGAAGCCGTCAAGACCACCAATGCCGACAAGGTGATGGCCCACCTCAAGAGCACGCCGATCAACGACTTCTACGGCAAGGGCGTGATCCGTCCGGACGGCACGTTTGCGCACGACATGTACCTGGTCGAAGCCAAGAAGCCCAGCGAATCCACCAAGCCCTGGGACTACCTCAAGGTCCTGACCAAGTTGCCTGCTGACACGGTCTGGACCACCAAGGCCGAGACCAAGTGCGCGCTCTGGAAGTAATCGCGACCTTGGACTGATGCACACCTAATCCCCACCAGCGTATCTCTCATGGAAATCTTCGGCGTTTCATTGCCCGGCCTGATGAGCCAGCTCCTTCTGGGGCTGGTCAATGGTTCGTTCTACGCAATTCTGAGTCTGGGTCTGGCCGTTATTTTCGGCCTGCTCAATGTCATCAACTTTGCGCATGGCGCGCTGTTCATGCTGGGTGCCATGTGCACCTGGATGGCCATGAGCTACTTTGGCATCAACTACTGGGTGATGCTGATTCTGTCGCCCGTGCTGGTGGGTATTCTGGGTGTGTTGATAGAGCGCTTTTTACTGCGCTGGATCTACAAGCTCGATCACCTCTACGGCCTGCTGCTCACGCTGGGGCTGTCGCTGCTGATCGAAGGCGTGTTTCGCTCCATCTACGGTGTCTCGGGTCTGGGTTATGACACGCCCGAGCTGCTGGAAGGCGCGACCAATCTGGGCTTCATGATTTTGCCGAACTACCGTGCCTGGGTGGTTGTGGCCTCCATCGTGGTCTGTGTGGCCACTTGGTTTGTGATCGAGAAGACGCGTATCGGTGCCTATCTGCGTGCCGGTACCGAGAACCCGCGCCTGGTTGAAGCCTTTGGCATCAACGTGCCCGTCATGATCACGCTGACCTATGCCTTTGGTGCCGCACTGGCTGCCTTCGCTGGCGTGCTGGCTGCGCCGGTCTATCAGGTCACCCCGTTGATGGGGCAGAACCTCATCATCGTCGTGTTTGCCGTGGTGGTGATTGGCGGCATGGGCTCCATCATGGGCTCCATCCTGACGGGGCTGGGGCTGGGTGTCATCGAAGGGCTGACCAAAGTGTTCTGGCCTGAAGCATCGTCCACCGTCGTGTTTTTCATCATGGTCATTGTTTTGCTGATTCGCCCCGCTGGCCTGTTCGGTAAAGAAAAATAAGAGGGGCACGACATGAAATCCAAGACGCTTGTTCAACGCATTGCCCCCGTGGGCTACGGCCTGCTGTTGCTGGGCCTGATTGCCGCGCCTTTTCTGGGCGCCTATCCTGTATTTGTGATGAAGCTCATGTGCTTTGCACTGTTTGCTTCAGCCTTCAACCTGCTACTGGGCTATACGGGTCTGCTGTCCTTTGGTCATGCGGCCTTCCTGGGTGGCGCGGCCTATGTGGCGGGCTACAGTATCAAAGCCTGGGGCTTTACGCCAGAAATTGGCATGCTGCTGGGCACCGTGGTCGGCGGGCTGCTGGGCCTGATCTTTGGCTGGCTGGCCATTCGCCGCCAGGGCATCTACTTCTCGATGATTACGCTGGCGCTGGCGCAGATGCTGTTCTTTGTCGCGCTGCAAGCCAAGTTCACCGGCGGTGAAGATGGCCTGCAAGGCGTGCCACGCGGCAAGCTGTTCGGCATGATTGATTTGAGCAGCGACCTGACGATGTACTACGTGGCGCTGGTGGTGGTGACACTCGCTTTCCTGCTCATCGTGCGCACTATTCACTCGCCTTTTGGCCAGGTGCTCAAGGCCATCAAGGAAAACGAGCCACGCGCGATCTCGCTGGGCTATGACGTGAACCGCTTCAAGCTGCTGGCCTTTGTGATCTCTGCTGCGCTCACCGGTCTGGCGGGCTCACTCAAGACGCTGGTGCTGGGCTTTGCCACCTTGTCCGATGTTCACTGGACCACCTCGGGCCATGTGATCTTGATGACGCTGATGGGCGGCCTGGGCACGCTCTCAGGTCCGTTGCTGGGCTCGGCGGTGGTCGTGGCGCTGGAAAACAAGATTGGCGACTTTGGCACCTTCCTCGCTCACACCACCGGTGTGGAATGGTTTGGCACGCTGGGTGAGTCTGTCACCATCGTCACCGGCCTGATCTTTGTGCTGTGCGTGCTGATGTTCCGCAAGGGCATCATGGGCGAGCTGATTGCTTGGCTGGAGCGTAAGAAGTCGTAGGGTTTGCTGACTGCTGTTTAGAAAACTGGGGCCGCTTTTGCGGCCCTTGGTTTTTTGGGGCTGTCGGCCAGAAGCAGATGCTAGTAAGTTTGAGCATATGCACCTGTTACTGCTAGTGTGTCTGCTGTTAGTTCGCATCGGGTTGGATCGAGGTAGGTTGCTGATGTGCTTGCGTTTTCCTAAACCTAAAATCGTAAGACGCTGTGGCGCCCACATCACCCACCATTTGGAGGTACCCGAAATCCCTCTGTCACCCGTCTTTCCGCCCGCACTAGCCAATCGCGGATTTTTTCTGTGCAACGTATCCATAGACTAGTTGCCTTGGCCTGTGCAGGCTCCCCTTCCCCTGTCATCGATTTCAAATCGATAACTTCGTCACTTGTGCCGTCAGTTAGGTGGTTTCTCATAGTGTCTCAATCGTCTTTGCTGGCTTAACATCCGTAAAGTTGAATGTTCTGAATAATCAATTCAGGAAAACTGACCAAATGAAGATTCACAAGCCATGCGAAATCTCAATCTCGACCAGTTGCAGACACTGATTGCTATCGCCGACTTGGGCACCTTTGCAGCCGCCGCTCAGGCGTTGCATCTGGCACCGCCAACGGTGAGCCTGCATATCAAAGAGCTGGAGTTGCGAATGGATGCGACTCTGCTGGTGCGAGGACGCAAACAGGCAGAGCTGACAGCTTCCGGATTGGTGCTGGTGGATGAAGGCCGCAAGCTGCTTACCGCAAGCCACGATTTGATGGAACGCGTGCAGCGCCGTGCCAGTGGACGCGAAGGGCTGGTGCGTGTGGGGGTGTCGGCGGGCGTGAGCACTCGACTGCTACCGATGATGCTGGAGTCTTTGAGCCTGCGTAGTCCTGGAGTTGAGGTGCGGCTGGAGGCGGAGGGTTCTGCGCAGTCCATGCGCCGACTGGGCATGGGTCAGTTGGATGTTGCGATTGTTGCCAGCCCTCAACCTGCAGCGCCTGGCATCCAGCTCGTACCCTGGCGCGTGGACCCGCTGGTGGCCTTGCTACCCGCAACATGGGACGCACCAGAGAAGGTAACCCCTGAATGGTTATCACAGCGGCGCTGGGCATCGTTTTCAGCTCCAACGCAGATGCACGGATTGATCGCCAATTGGTTTGCTCAGGCAGGCTATCAGCCACGCCCCTTCCTAGCACTCACTTATCCAGGAGCACTTAAAAGCTTGGCTGCAGCCAGTCAAAGCGCAGCAATTCTGCCACTAGAGGAAGTTGAGGATCAGCTGCACCAGCCTGGGGTTCAGATACGCCATCTCTTTCCCACGCTGCTGCGCCCTATGGCCGTGGCCCATCGACAGAACCTGGAGCAAAACCCGGCTATTGAGCATGTATTGGCGGTGCTGAATGACTTTGCGAGCGAGACTCGCTGACGCCACTTCAAGGCAATGATTGACTATTTACGAGCTTGATTTCATTGACTACTCAGGGTCGAACTGCGACCGCCGCAACCGGCTAGGAGCAGCCGTTCGTGAAGGCTGCTTGGCCGACTTTCAAGCTGAGAGTTGACGTAGGGCTTCAACATCGAATATCGGCGGCGATCAACAGCTGAACTTGATGGACTCTGGCTGCAATCTCCAAGAATCGGCATTCAAGGATTTCCGCAGCCCTTGTCGGCGACCACCCCGATCCGGCCCCTTGACGACGATTCACCGTGCCTTCAGGCAAAATCCAGATGATCGGGGCAAGCCTGGCGTCAGGTCTGCCGGGAAGCCCACCTTGAAGAATGGAACAACATCAATGGCACTGACGAAAAAGGGCGAGTTCATGTACGGGACGACGTCCGGCGACACCCAAGCCGAGCTGCGCAGCTACAGCGTTGCGAATCGCCATGAGGCCGTCCGGTTTGCCTCGTCCAAATGCGATTGCGGGTGCCGGACTTTTGCGCTGCAGACCGATGAAGAAGCCGGCGTGGCAATCCGCACCTGCACCGACTGCGGGCAGGAACACCTGATGGGCGACAGCGCGGACTACGTTGAAGAGGCCACCCCCGAGGCGCACGAGTGCGTGTGCGAGAACGAGGTGTTCGAGCTGGTGTCCGGCGTCTCCGTGTACGAGGGCACACATGACGTGCGCTGGTACTACATCGCTTGCCACTGCGTGGAATGCAATCTGGTTGGGGTCTTCGCAGACTGGAAGTGTGAAGCGGGTGATGCGGCGGCCTTCCTCGCCAAGGTATGAGCGCGCGCCCCCGCAGAGATCATGCTCGCAGCGGGGGCGGTCGAGGGCGGTGGCACAAGGGGCGAGATACCGAATGCGGGATAGCTTCGTTGAAGAAATTGATAGCTGCTGCCGCTTGATAAATAGGCGCTAGAGGCCGATTTCGTCAAAAATCAGATCTCCTGCGGGGCGACTCACTGCCTCTCTTGCAGGCGACATCACTGCAAGTATTTCGCTAAACTGATAGCGACAAAAGCAGCTAGAGCTTCATCGCTGCAACATACCCCGTCATCTCCAGATACCCCCGCCCCACTGCACTGCTGCGGCCGTCGGCGCCAATGCGGCGCAGCTCACACAAACCTTCCCAGTAAATCGCGCCAGTGCTGGCGCGGCTGTCCAGTTCTTGATCGTCTACCCGCGCATGCACTTCAAAGCGCCCGGCGGGGGTCTGCACCCGCCATGCAACCGGGTAGCGCGCCTTGCTGTGAGGGCTGAGCCAGTAGCGCAGCGGCTCAAACTGCACCTGATTGGCACTAAAGATTTGCGCACTTTGCCCGGCTTGGCGAAAAGAGCCACCAGCCCAGAGTGCGGAGCCGTCCGGGCGCCGTAGATGAAAGGCCGTCAGGGCGCTTCCGTCATCCAGATTCATGCCAATCCAGTCCCAGCCTTGAGCCTCTTTGTCCATGATGGCGGCGCTGCATTCATGGTCTAACCAGGCGCGGTTATGGGGGCTGGTTTGCACTGGCAGACGTTGCCCGCCCAAGGTGATGGAGCCGCTGACTTTGAGCTGGGGCTGGCTGTAGTAATAGCTTGCCTGTTCTTCTTGTGGACCTTTGCGTGAAAGACCGTTAGAGCCCTGTAACAGCAAGCGCTGTGTGCTATCAAATTCAAGGTCAAGGGTGAAGTCTTTGGCGGCAAGCTTGGCGCTGTAGTGGCTGGCCTGCGCCGCATCTTGCCCGGGTACAGGCAGGCGTTTCAGATACCAGTCGTTGATGTAGACATGGGTGTCGCTTTCACTGGCATCGGCCAGCCCCAGACCCGCGCGCGCCATGCGCTGGTCGTGGTGCAATTTCTGGCCCTGCACATCACACAGTGCGGCGTGGGCAAAGATCAGTTGCTTGGCGGCCAGCGGTGATTGCAGGTCTTGAGCTGCAGCAATGCGCGAGCGAAAAAAGGTCAGCTGAAAGCCCCATGGTTTGCCGCCCGCCTGCAACTGCCCGGTGATGTACCACCACTCAGTTTGCAGGTCTGGATGGCTACCAAAATCACGTGGAAATTGCAGCGACTTAATGGGCAACGCCATGGCTGAAGGCGCAAGCGCCCAACTGCTCAAGCCCAGACCTGCTGCAGCCAGTGCATGCAGAGACATCCGGCGGGAGATGGCTGCGTCGGTGGAGGCGAAATGAGGTGCGAATTCGGGTGGCATCAGGGGCAGTTGGCGCATGCCCCATTGTTACCGCTCAGGTCGTGGCGGTGTCTTTATCGGCTTGCTCTGTATCAGCCAATATCAAGCAGCGGAACAATCACCATCCAGCCGACACCAAAGCGGTCCGTGACCATGCCAAAGCTGCGTGCAAAAAAGGTCTCGCCAAGCGGCATCTGTACCTGGCCTCCTTCGCCGATGGCGGCAAAGATGCGGTGAGCCTCATTTTCGTTCGGGGCGGTGATAGAGAGGGAAAAGCCTTTGAACTCCGGCTTGCCGCCATTCATGCCGTCCGAGGCCATGATCTGCGTCTCGCCAATCTGCATATTGGCGTGCATGATTTTTTCCGGATCCATCTGACCTGGACCACATCCTTGCTGGGCTGTCGGTTCGGGCTGGGGCGGAGCGTCCTTGTAGCGCATCAGCGCCGTGACTTCCGCGCCGAGGGCGGCTTGATAGAACTCCAGAGCCTCTTCGCAGCGGCCATCAAAAAACAGATAGGACTGGACTTGCATACGAACTCCCCAGAGCTGAGTCAGAGCATTTATTGTGCGCTGCCGTTGTTTGCAGTGGTGTGAAAAACGTTGCTGCAATCGCAGGTATAGCCACCAGGTGTTTAGTCCTTACCAGTCCTCTTTCACGGCGAGAACGGCATCTGCGCTGGCGGCCTTTCGCCCGGCCAGCCTGGCAGTGATGACACCGGCGAGTATCACGGCCGCAGCAAGGCTCAGCAGGCGCAGTGCGGGCAGGCGCAACTCCATCGTCCAGTGAAAGCTTTGCGGGTTGACCACGTGCACCAGAATCACCGACACACCCAGCCCTAGCAGCGTGCCGGCAATGGCGCCCAGCGTGGTCCAGGCCAGGCCTTCTGCTGCGACCACGCTGAGCACATTGCGGCGGGTGAGGCCAAGGTGGGCCAGCAGCCCGAACTCTTTACGCCGCGCCAGCACCTGGGCGCTGAAGCTGGCGGCAATGCCGAACAGGCCAATGCCAATGGCTACGGCCTGAAGCCAGTAGGTGACGGCAAAACTGCGATCAAAAATGCGCAGTGACCGCTCGCGCAAGGAGGTACTGCTGACAAATTCCAGCGCCGGAGCAGGCTGGCCTGGCGTGGTGATGGCTTGCTCTATGGCGGTTTGTAAATCAGCTTGCAAACCGGCTGGTGAGAGCGCACCGTCAAGCCGGGGCCAGATGGCCACTTCGCTGACCTGGGCTGCATTGGCAGCATCACCAGCCAGAGCCAGATAGTCCTGCCAGTCCAGTGCCACAGCGCCAAACTGGCGCACATAGTCGCGCCAGATGGATGCTATGTAAAACGTAGCTGCTTGCGCTTGATGGTCATGCGCTTGAAGGCTAAAAGCCTTTGAAAGCAGCGGCCATTCATCGCCGGGCTTCAAATCATATAACTGAGCCACGGCTTCGCTGATGTGTACGGGGATGCCGCTGCGGGTCGAGGCTAGCGGCCCGTCGACCCATGGCAGTTGCATGGCCTGATCACCTTTAAGCGGGCGAATCAACAGGCTGATGGCGGGGCGCTCCGGGCTGAGTACCAACTGGCTGCTGCGCATGGCTTGAGCGCGCTCAATCCCCGGCAACTGGCTGATGCGCTGTGCGGTGTCGGCGGGCAGCAGGGCTGCATCGACACGGCTTGAGCCCCCGGCAGCGCGTACATACAGAGGGGCGGGCAGCACGGCGTCCAGCCACTCCATCATGCTGCCGCGAAAGCTGGTGACCATCACAGTCAGCGCCACGGCCAGACTCAGGCTTGCCACTACGCCGCCCACGGCCACCGTGGTTGCGTGGCGCATGCGGCGCGCGCGTTCAAGCGCCAGCATGGCCAGCGGCTGGCGTGACAGCCTGGCGGGCACCAGTCCCAGCGCCGCACCCAGCAGCCACGGTAGCGCCGCCATGCCGCCCAGCAGCAGCAAGCCCACTGCTATATAAGCGGCCAGCGGTATGCCCGCCACCGGCGGCATAAAGGCCAGCGCCACGCTGGCTGAAAGAAGTAGCAGCGCAGGCCACAAGTGCGGCGTTTTTTCATGCGTGCTGCCCAAGCCTTTGAGCGTGGCTGCGGGCGGTAAATCCATGGCGGCGCGTGCAGGCCACCATGCGCCGG
Organism: Comamonas sp.; assembly: GCF_036643215.1. Taxonomy (GTDB): domain Bacteria; phylum Pseudomonadota; class Gammaproteobacteria; order Burkholderiales; family Burkholderiaceae_C; genus Comamonas. Next base: position 15,924 of record NZ_JAVXSJ010000010.1, read on the forward strand.
CCAGCGTGGCGGCAACGCCCAGCAGGCCAAACACCAGAGCCGCGACAGGGCTCCAGTGCAGCGCGGGTTGTACGCCAGCAAAAAAGCCGCCGCCCAGGTCGCCGCCCAGTACTTGAAGCGCCAGCCAAGCCAGTGCGCTGCCCAGTGCAATACCGGCCAGACTGCCCAGAACGCCCAGCGCCAATGCCTCAAGCAGCACCAGAGCCAAGCGCTGGCGCGGTGTGGCACCCAGCACGGCCAGCAGCGCAAACTGCGGCGCACGTTGCGCCACGCTGAGTGCAAGTACCGAGAACACCAGAAACGCCCCGGTGAACAAGGCCACCAGCGCCAGCACCGTGAGGTTGACGCGGTAGGCGCGCGACATCTCGCCCACGCGCTGCTGGTCGTCGCTGGGTTGCTGAATCAGCATCTGGCTTTGCCATGCAGGCAGGGCGTGCAGTGCAGTCGCAATCTGGCTGCGGGTGGCGCTGTCGGTCAGCAAAAGGTCGATGCGGTCAATGCCGTCAAAGCGCCCCAGCTTTTGCTGCAGCGCCGCAATGTCCATGACGGCGACCGGCGCACCTGTGGCCGCCACTGTGCCTGCAATGCGCAACTGCTGGGTCTGGCCATTGAGCAGCCATTGCAAGGGCGCGTTGACGGCTTGCTCTGGGTTGAGATGCAGAGCCTGCAAGGCTGCGGCGTTGAGAAATACCGCATCGGGCGCAAACAGGTCGAGCCGGTTGCCGCCTTCAAACAAACGTGGCATCAGCGCCGGTGCCACGGATGCGAGCTTGAGGGCATCGCTGCCCAGCACGCGCAGTGCTGTGCCTTGAGCAGCACCTTTTGTGCTGCGGGCGCTGGTGTCGCCGGTGGCATGGCTGTCGCTGCCGGGATTGTTCGCAGGCAGCAACACGGTAGTCTCCAGCCAGGGCACGGCGGTCGCGATACCTTGCGTCTTGGCGACTTGTGGGTACAGCGCCAGCGGCAGACCACCTTGCATGGCGTGCAACTGCAGATCAGGCTGGCCGTTAACACTGCGCACCGCCCGCGAGAATTCATCAAGCGCTGACTGGTTGATGACATGCACGGCAAAGCCCAGCGCCACGCCCAGCATGATGGCGAGCAGCGCCGTGGCAGTGCGCCAGGGGTGCTGGCGCAGCTCCTGCCACGAGAAGCTGGTCAGCAGCAGAAAAATGGGGGAGCGTGACATCACGGCGCGGGCTCGGCCTGCATGCCGCTGGCCGTCAGCCGCAGCACGCGATCGGCGCGTTTTGCCGCGTCGGCGGAATGGGTGACAAGGATGAGCGCCGTGCCGTTGTCGCGGGTTTGCTGCAGCAGCAAGTCCATGACCTGCTGAGCGGTGGAGGGGTCTAGGTTGCCCGTGGGCTCATCGGCCAGCAGCAGCTGCGGCGAATGGACCAGTGCACGGGCAATGGCCACGCGCTGCAACTGGCCACCGCTGAGCTGCTGCGGCAGGCGCTGGCCCAGTCCATCCAACCCTACGGCCTTGAGAACCTGCTGCACGCGTTGCTCACCTTGCGTATTCATGCGGCCCAGCAGCATCAGCGGCAGGGCGATGTTCTGCGCCACATCCAGATGCGGCAGCACATGAAAGGCCTGAAACACAAAGCCCAGATGGGCCCGGCGCCAGATGGCGCGCTCTGTTTCGTTCAGGGTGGAAAGGTCTGTGCCTTGATGCAGCACGTGGCCTTGCTGCCAGCTGTCTAGCCCGGCAAGGCAGTTGAGAAAAGTGGACTTGCCTACGCCAGAGTTACCGACGATGGCGACAAACTCACCAGCCTGAACCTCGCAGCTGACCTGCTCAAAAACAGTGCTCTGGGCTTGTGCCTGACCATAACGTTTGGCCAGGTCTTGAACTTGCAGCAGTGGCTGAGATGAGATCGGGTTTGATGCGTTGGCTGCCATGAAGGCATCTTAACCAGCGCAGGCTGGGTGTTGACCTCGCTCAGCGAGCGGCTTGCTGCGCTTCGTCAATAACGGCCATGGCGGCATCTAGCAGTTGCTGCTGGGCATCCGGTGCATCGCAGGCAATGGCACGGCGCTGGGGCATGGAGCGAAGCCACGTAATCTGGCGCTTGGCCAGCTGGCGGGTAGCAGCAATGCCTTTTTCGCGCAGCAGGTGGAGGTTGATTTCGGGCAGGTTGTGCTGCTCTTGCCAGTCCAGTTCTTCCCAGGCCTGACGGTAGCCCACGCAGCGCATCGATGGCAGATCCAGGTGCAGATCACCGCGTGCACGCAGTTGGCGTACCTCATCCAGAAAGCCTTGCTGCAGCATCAGATCAAAGCGCTGTGCAATGCGCTGATGCAGCCATTTACGGTCTTCGGGTTCCAAGGAGAAAAGGGCTGCAAGACCCATCTGCTCTGCGGGGCCTGCTTTGTTTTTTGTCGTGTGAAAGCTCGATAGCGGTTTGCCGGAAACATGCCAAACCTCCAGCGCACGCTGAATGCGCTGGCTGTCGCCGGGGGCAAGGCGCGCAGCGGTCACGGGGTCGACTTCGGCAAGCTTGGCATGCATGGCGTGCCAGCCCAGCTCGGCGGCTTGCGCATCCAGCATGGTGCGCACTTCGGGGTCTGCGGCGGGCATGTCGTCCAGCCCATCCATCAGTGCCTTGAAATACAGCATGGTGCCGCCCACCAGCAGCGGTATGGCGTTGCGGCTGCGGATTTCATCGACCCGCGTTTGCGTGTCACGCACAAACTCTGCGGCGCTATAGGACTGCAGCGGGTCGATGATGTCGATGAGGTGATGCGGCACGGCAGCCAGCTCTGCGGCGGTCGGTTTGGCCGTGCCAATGTCCATGCTTTTGTAGACCAGGGCCGAGTCCACGCTGATGATCTCCGTCTTCTGCCCGCGCTGCGCCAGCCGTTCAGACAGCGCCAGTGCCGCAGCAGTTTTGCCCGAGGCGGTGGGGCCGGCGATGGCGATACAGGGCAGGGGATGAGAAGCAGTCATGGCGCAGAAATCATTACAGGGCTGAGAGCCAAAAACAAATGGCCCGTGAGGCACGGACCATTTGCGTTTGCAGGCTGCAAAGGATAACGCACCCTATGCCTTCCCTAGAGCAGCGGGGCTTAGCCCTGTTTCAGGCTGGCAGGCACATAACGGTCGGCCTGAATGTCGGGCGACAGGCCGTGGCTGTAGCTTTCGGTGGTAATTGGCAGCAACTGCTCATTCCATTCTTCCCATTGCCTGCGCAGGCTGGTGAAGATTTCCGGCTGATGGTCCTTGAGGTTGGCGCGCTCTCGGGCATCCTCTTCGACGTTGAACAGAAACTCGTTGTCATTGATCTTGATGTATTTCCACGGACCCTGTCGCACGGCTCGCTGGGCTTGGGATTTGTAGCGCCAGAACAGAGTGCGTTCCTCGCCCGGTGCAACGCCTTCCAGAACAGGAAGGATGTTCTGGCCATCGCTGGGATAGTCGGGGTCTTGCCGGGCTCCGGCTGCAGCCAGCAGCGTGGGCAGCCAGTCAAAAGTGGCGGTGACCTGCTCCTGCACCTGGGGGTGAATGCGAGCGCTCCAGCGCAGCAGCGTGGGCACACGGATGCCGCCTTCCAGAAGCTCGGTCTTCTGGCCCGTGAACGGCCAGGTCTTGGAAAAGCGCTCGCCGCCGTTGTCGCTGGTGAAGATGACGATGGTGTTGTCGGCCTGGCCGCTGTCATCTAGCGCCTGCAGCACCTGGCCCACGGCCTTGTCCAGGGCCTCGACGATCTCGCCGTACTTCTTCAGGCTGCCGCCGTCGTAGTGAAACAGGTCCTTGATGCTGTGTGCGACATGCTCGTCATCCGGCCCCTCCCAGGGCCAGTGCGGTGCTGTGAAATGCAGCGAGAGGAAAAACGGCTTGGCGATGTTCTTGCGCTCTTGCACATAGCGCGTGGCTTCGTCGCCGAGGATGTAGGTGTAGTAGCCCGAGCGCTCCACAGGCTCGCTGCCCTGCCAGAGATCGCGGCCGAATTGCTCACCCACACCGGGCTTGTGTGTGAAGTAGTCGATGGCGCCGTGGTGGTTGCCAAAGAAATAGTCGTAGCCGCTGCGCTGTGGCCCATAGGAGGGGGGCTGGCCCAGATGCCACTTGCCAATGAGTGCGGTGTCGTAGCCGGCCTTCTTGAGCAGTGATGGCAGCGTGGGGTGGTCGGGCGGTAAGCCCAGCTGGCCGGCATAGCGCGCCAGCGGTTCTTCAAGACCTGCACGCAGACGGTATTGGTAGCGCCCGGTAATCAGTGCAATGCGGGTGGCTGAGCAGACGGCGGAGTTGGCATAGGCTTGATTGAAGCGCACGCCTTGCGCGGCAAGGCGGTCCAGGTGCGGCGTCTTGAAGTCGGTCGCGCCATAGACGCCAAGGTCGGCCCAGCCCAGGTCGTCGGCCAGGATGAAAATAATATTCGGAGCGGACATAGGTCAGTTGCAGTGTTTATTCGATGGAGAAACCTGAGGCCGTGATGACGGGGCGCCATTTGGCAATCTCGGCCACGCGCAGCTGCTCCAGCGCCTGCGGCGTGCGCGGGTCGGGTTGCAGAGAAAGCTCGGCCCATTTGGGCTGCAGTTTTGGGTCTAGCAGGGCCTGGTTGACTGCGTGGTTGACGGTTTGAATCGCCTCTGCCGATGTGCCCTTGCGGGCCCACAGGCTGTACCAGCCGCTGCCCGTGGCCTTGGGATAACCGGCCTCGGCAAAGGTCGGCACTTCGGGGAGTTCGCGGCTGCGCTGGTTGCCGAAGGTGCCCAGAATGCGCACCTTGCCTTCCTTGTGCAAGGGGCCGAGTTCGCTGGTGGTCTGAATCGCTGAAGCCAGCTGGCCGCTGATCAGATCGGTCATCATGGCCGGGCCGCCTTTGTAGGGCACATGCACGATGTTGATGCCAGCCGCCTCGCCCAGCAAAAGTCCGAAGAAATGGGGCAGGCTGCCCACGGCCGGGCTGCCGAAATTGGCTTGCTGCGGGTGGGCCTTGAGCCAGGCCACATATTCCTGAATATTGCGCGCCGGGTGCTTGGCCGGGACGGCCAGACCGAACTGGAAATGCGCGAGCAGGCTGACCGGGGCAAAGTCGCGGGCCGGGTCGTAGCCGGGCTTTTTGTAGACGATCTGTGAGAGCACCGGGGTGATCAGCGGCGCTATCAGATACGTGCCGCCATCGCTGGGCGCATTGAGCAGAATCTGCGCTGCAATCTGCCCGTTGGCGCCGGGCTTGTTGTCCACCACCACATAGTGGCTCTTGCCCAGTTGCGCGGCGATGTTTTCGGCCAGCACGCGTGCCAGCAGGTCAATGCCGCCACCGGCGCCAAAGCCCACCAGAATGCGGCTGGCCTGGGGCACGGAAGCCGCTTCAGCAGCCTTGGCCAAGGAGTTCAAAGAGAAGCTTGCGGCGCTGGCGGCAAGCAGCGAGTGCTGCAGAAAAGAACGACGGGAATGCATGGCGGTAGATCACAAAAGTGCGGCGCGTGGGCCAGTCCATGCATTCTGAAAAAATCTCTATAAAAAGAAAAATAATAAAAATTGGTTTTTAAATAACTGAAACATCTTATTTGACTCGGGCTTTGGCACTGTCGCGGTAGACCTAGCCTATCTCGCACCTAGCCCGAACAGCTCTTGCAGGGCCGCGCGGTATTGCTTGAGCGCCTTGCTCTGGGTGTTGTGGTGCGTGGCGCCATCCACCAGTAAAAAGCGCTTGGGCTGCTGGGCCGCGTCAAACAGCTGCTGGCCCAGCTGGGCGGGAATCAGCGGGTCTGCCGAGCCATGCACAACCAGCAGGGGCGAGCCAATGCGGGCCACTTTGTCCACGGAGTTAAAGCGCTGCGTAATCAGCCAGCCCACCGGCAGCCAGCCCCAGCGCATGGAGTCAAACACATCGGGGATGCTGGTGAAGGTGGATTCGACGATCACGCCCTGTTCATCATTCACGGCGCTAGCCAGATCAATCGCAATGGCGCCGCCCAGAGAGTGGCCAAAGATATAGCGCGGCTTGCCCGCAGCCTTCTGGCCCAGCCAGCGCCATGCAGCGCGGGCGTCTTCGGCGGCGGATGCTTCAGAGGGCAGGGCCTTACTGCTTTGGCCAAAGCCCCGGTAGTCCACGGCCAGCACCGAAAAACCCATGTCGTGCAGCCGCCTGATGCGGGGCGATGAACCCGTTACATTCCAGCGCGCACCGTGCAGAAACAGCAGCAGTGGCGCCTTGGTGTTGCTGGATGGCATCCACAGCGCATGCAATTTTGCGGCGCTGCCGTCGCTACTGCGAAAGTCAATCCACTGCTCCTGCATGCCTGCTGTGTTGGCGCCGGGCCAGCTGCGGTCGCTAGGCTGAAAAATCCACAGGCGCTGCCGGGTGTCCAGCTCGTTCAAGCCCCAGGTGGCAAGGCCAGCAAGCACGGTCAGCCCCAGCGCGATCAAGGCGCGGCGCAGACTCCAGAAGCGTGAGAGGAAAGGCATGGTTGAGTGATGTGCAGAGAGGGCGGCTGTCAAGTGCTGCGCAAGTATGGCTGTCTCAACCTGCCCGATTCATTTGCAGGACATGAATTGGCGATATTCTTGAGGGGTGTTTCAACGCACAAATCGATAGCTGGTTGTGCAGCATCTGTGAGCGCTTGAAGCCTGTTTGAGGATTAGTTCAATATGTCGATCTGCCTGGGCCTTGCGGCCAACAAACTTCATCACCAGACCGAGGACGCCGCGCTGTTTTCCTTGCTGCGCGCCTGCGAGGCTGGGATTCGCGAGCTCAAGCTCGGCTTTCATACCGTGGGCCGCACCTACGATGCCATCACGGCCGCCAGCATGCTGCAGGGCTACAAAGGTCTGGTGCGCTACCCCTATGGCCGCGAAGGCGGGCTGATGAAGCTGGTCGCCGAAGTGGTGGGTATGGAGGGTGACGAGCGCACGCTGGATGGCGCCATCTACCTGATGGACCCGGTAGACCCGTCTTCCATCTTCCCTGAAGCGCTGGCCATGAAGCGCCAGTGCGTGATTCACGGCAAGCCGTTTCTGTCTACCGTGGCATCCACGCGCGACTGGATTGAGATGGAGCGCATTCACGCCGGTTTTGCGCGTGACCGCAATGCAGACCGTTTTTATGACTATGAAAACCAGACGCTGGCGCTGATCGCCCACGACGCCATGAAGCCCACGATGATGGACTTTGCCGAGCGCAATTTCGATCTGCTCAGCCGCTACCGCCGCCGCGTGGGCACGGGCACCACGGGCCAGAAGCTCAACGAGATGGCCTGGAGCAAGGGCTGGCCCGCCGACAAGCCATGGGTGGATCGCTACAACAGCGGCCCGCTGGGCGGCGATGCGCAGATTGCCGACCTGGTGCTGGAAAAGCGCTGCCACCGCGCTATCTTTTTTGAAGACCCGCATGTGGCGCGCCAGCACGAAGCCGACATTCAGCTGCTAGAACGCGCCGTGACAACCGTCACGCATGATGCGGTGTGCAGCACATCGCCCAAGGTGGCGCAGCGCTGGTGCGATGCGGCGGTAAAGCGCGGCACCTGATAGCCGTCGAGCTGTCTAACGGCTTTTACCTGGCGCGATAGCGCATCAGTTCGGCCTTCAGCCAGGTCGCGCTGGGCTCGGCCTCCTTGCCGGCGCAGCGCACCTGATAAGGCTTATGGCTCATGCTGCTTTCGCTGGCGGCGCGGGTGATGAAGTCTTCAGACGTGACCAGCCAGCCCTTTTTGAGCAGGTAGTCATACTTGCCGCGCAGGTGGTCTGCCGCCTTGGCGCTGTCATACCAGCTGCCATTGCGCTGAAACTCGCAGCCTGAATTTTTAAGGTGGCTGATCAAATGCTCAATCTCCTGCGTGGCCGCAGGCGTGGGCTTTTCTGCCAGCGCGGCGCTGGTGGCTGCGCACAGCAGCAGGGCGGTAATGAGATGCTTCTTCATGGTGTGTTGATCGTACAAAGACAAAAGCCGCAGCGATGAGCTGCGGCTTTTTTACAGCACTTCTTTGGTACGCAGAGGTTTTTCTCAAACGTTCAAGGTGCAGGCGTGGCCAGTGGCTTGCCCTTTTCCACCACATACACGCCAATCAGTTTTACCGTGCCGCTGCTGGCGTTGTGCGCGTCATGAACCACGCCGGCGGGCACCACAAACGATTCACCGGCCTTGAGGGTGCGGGGCGGCTGACCGTCGATGAGCAGGTCCACTTCGCCTTCGCTGATGTAGCTGATTTCATCGCCGGGGTGGGTGTGGCGACCGGCGCGTGCACCCGGTGCTACTTCAACCTTGGCCACTACCGCCTCGCGGCCCGGCACCGATACATCGGCCTTGCCCACCATGGTGCGCGACAGGCCGCTGGCCTGCGCCATGGCACTGCCGCTGATGAAAAACAGGGCGCTGGTGCAAAGCAGGGCAGCGGGTTTGAGCAAGTGGCGCATGGCAGTCCTTGGGGTGAAAAGTCAAAGAAACTTTTGTACCCGCTGCGCGCAAGCGGTGCATGAGGGCTTGCCCGCTGCTGCACAGCGCTTTTTGCTGGGAAGCCGATTTTTTAGAAGTAGTGCCGTATGCCCATGGCCACAGAACGGGCGCCCACACCCGCCTCGCCCGTCAGATAGCTGGCGCGCTCGTGGTTGTTGACGCGGGTGTAGAGCGCGTAGAGCTTGGTGCGGGGATTGAAGTTGTAGTTATAGGCCAGCGTCCACTGCATGGCCTGCGTACCGGTCTCGCCGCCCACCTTGCTGGCATAGCCAGCGTTCAGGTGATATTCGCTGGGGCCGTTTTCATACTGAATGGCCACACGGCCCATATTGCGTGTGCGCTGGCTGCTATCAACCTTATAGTGAGCCTGATCCCAGCCACGGCTGTTCTGGATCAAACCGGCCAGCGTCCACGGGCCCGTGGTGTAGGTGGCGCGCAGGGTGGCTTGTTCGGCCACGCCCCAGCGGTTGTAGCCCATGCCCAGCGACAAGTTGCCCAGCGCGTAATTGGCAGCCAGGTCCCATGCGTTTTTGTTGGGCTCGGCCTGCTTTTCATGCAGGCTGGTGCCCAGCTCCACGGTCAGGCCTTGATATTCAGGCAGACGCCAGGACACGTGGTTGCTGCCATTGGAGACCCACGCATACAGCGCATCGGATGAGATGCCGGTGTCAAAGTTGTGCATGCTCACCACATCGGCGGTGGCGTAGTAGGCCTCGCTGAACATGTGGCCCATGCGCAGCATGCCGAAGCTGCCGCTCAGGTTCACCTCGTTCTTGCGATTGAAGTAGTTGCCACCGCTGTTCGCGCCAGTGTCCAGCTCAAAGCCGTGCTCCAGAATGAACCCAGCCTGCATGCCGCCGCCCAGATCTTCCTGCCCGCGCAGACCCCAGAAGGATTCGTTGCTGCGAAGGCTCTGCACGGCGGCCTGACCTTCGGTTCGCGAGCTTTCTACTGAAGTGTTGATACGGCCATAGATTTGCAGCGTGCCATTGGGCGCTTGCTGGGCATGGGCGGAAGCTGCGGAAATCAGCGCAGTCAAAGCGGCGGTGCGGGCAAAAGCCAGACGCCAGCGGGATAAAGCAGTCACGGGCAACAACAAATGCAAAGCGCCCGGCTGAACCTAGGGAGGGCCGGGCGCTGGAAGCGCGGTTCATCAGGGCAGGGGCCCGATGCAGGAAAGCTGTGAATCCTAGGGTAAGCCCGCTGTTTTTGCATACGTAGATTGCATACTGGCATGGCTGGCACAGGATTGTGGCGAGGGCGGCTTGCCTGGGGCCAAGTGCTGCAATGGCTTTATTTCGGGGCAGGGTCTGCAAACAAGTGGTCACCTCTGCGCGCTTTGAGGTGGCATATAGACGTTGGCGCGACCGCGTGTGAATTGACTCATAACTTGCCGGTGGACTCTATTTCGGTGACACCACGTAAGATGAAGGTATCAATACGTTACCGAAAGCTTTTGCATGATTCAGCAGCGTTGGAAGGTGATCATTCCCGTCACATTGGCTTTAGCTCTCAGCGGCTGCGACAAACTGTCTGCCACCTTTACTCCGGCTGCGGAGAGAATCAACAAAGCCTTTCCGCTGCCTGATGACGTCGCTCTCACGATCACCCGGTTTACAGAGTCTGCGGTCCAGAACGGTGATCAAGCGGCGGCGAAAGAGCGTATTGAGAGAATGATGCAAGTCAGAGCTCTGACATGTACCTCTGCGATCAATATTGGCCGCTTTGACTCGCCGGAGGATATTCGCCGCAAACCTGTTGATGCTGATTGCTTCAAAAAACAAGATGCGGAGATTGGCGATTGGGTCAGTCTTCAGCGCATTGCCGCGCTGTTGTCCAAGCCTCCCCTTTTTGCCTTGACTGAGCTAGGCCAGTTTCGGGCGCTGCCGTCTTATGAAGAAACCACGGTGGGCATCATCGCGTCCGCACAATCGAATGTTGCGCTGGTGCGAGGCAGTCGCGGCAGCTTTACTGCGATTCGTTTGCCGGATGGCAAGTCCATTCAGACCATTCGTGAGCAGCGATTCAACTGGAATGCCACAGCGCTATCCCCTAACGGCCGCGTCCTGATCGCCCAAGGGGAAACAGGGCGATCGGTGAAGGTCTATGACATCGAGACCGGTGCGTTGATATGGAACTCTGATCAATACACGGCACTGCTCTCCTGGCTGCCTAAGTCCAAGGCCCTGGTGATGGCTCGGGGCGGTACAGAGCCTGGCGCGGTTGTTTTGAGTCTTGAAACCGGAAAACTAACGCCCTACACCGCATCTATCAGAACTCCGCGCTGGAGTCTTGAGGTGCCAGGGGGCTCAGATCGCCAGCTCGTTGGCGGGGACTCTGGCGTAGCGTTGATGGATCACGCCAAGGAGGCGGATGGAAGCATCGTGTCAACGCAGGTGCAGTTCTGGCCAGTCACCAGATCAATGAGCTCGGGAAAGCCATCCCTGATGAGCAATGGCACAAAGCTTTTGTATGCCAGCTACCCGGGGCTGGGCTGGTTGAATATGACAACGGGCCAAAGCGGCTACCTGGATATGAACCTGCTGCGAGCGACAGACTTTGCTCAGATCAGCGACACCAGCCTGATCTTCTCGGTGCCTAAGCGAGACGCCCCTTACCAGAGAGAGGGGCGAGTGCTGGACGTTGAAAAAATGACCGTGGCACCAGTCCTGAACTCTGGCAACAATTTCGGTGCGATCCAGCCACTCGCACCGCGAGTCGGTTTTATGCAAACGGGAAATGTGGCCTCGGTGGGCGACAAGGTTGAAACCGGTGAACCTATAGGCCTTGAGCAAGCCATATCGGCCGCGAATCTTGAAGTTCAGCTGGCAAAACTGCAGCAGGTCCAAGCCCAGACCCAGGCTCAAGTTCAGGCGCAAGCCCAGGCCCGGGTGGAGGCTTCCGCTCCGACACCTATGCTGACTAACGTACCTGCTAATGCCCAGGTCGAGGTCATAGGCGTGTATGAGTCGAAATTTGGTATGCACGGAGCAGGCCGGGCGCGAACGTCTGGGCCAGTGAGGGTTACGGTCGCGCCTTCCTCCACGCCCTTGGTGCTGGTGCTGGCAAGCTATGAGCCGGTGCGCTGGTTTGTCGACAACTCTAGCAATCGCAAAATTTCAGCGATCCTCGTCTCCGGTGTTCATGAATCAGGCGTCACCGGTGCCAGAGGTGCCCAGGTGATCCAGATCGGATCGAAATATGCTTACAAACTCAACACGCCGGAATATCGAGACCTCAAAGCCAGCGTTGCGCAGTATGTCTCCAACCCGATTCGCACATTCCAAGGCACATACAGCGGCGAGATGTTTACGGTGAGCGGCCCCTGAGCAGAATGGCGGCAGACATGAAAAAAGGCCCCGAAGGGCCTTTTTGCGAGCAGATCAAGCGGTAAAGCTTAGATCACGCCTTGTGCCAGCATGGCGTCAGCCACCTTCACAAAGCCGGCGATGTTGGCGCCGTCGATGTAGCTCACGGTGCCGTCTTCGCGCTTGCCGTGCTTCACGCAGGCAGCGTGGATGCTTTGCATGATCTGCAGCAGACGGGCGTCCACTTCTTCAGCAGGCCAGGACAGGCGAGCCGAGTTTTGCGACATTTCCAGACCCGAAGTAGCCACGCCACCGGCGTTGGATGCCTTGCCGGGTGCGTACAGCACGCCAGCCGCTTCGAAGGCGCGGGCGGCTTCGTTGGTGGAAGGCATGTTGGCGCCTTCAGCCACGCACAGCACGCCGTTGGCGATCAGGGTCTTGGCATCGGCTTCGTTCAGCTCGTTCTGAGTGGCGCAAGGCAGGGCCACGTCCACCTTGATGGACCAGGGGCTCTTGCCAGCCAGGAATTCCACGCCGGAAACCAGCTTGGCGTAGTCGCTGACGCGGCCGTACTTGTGGTTCTTCACATCCATCAGGATGGCCAGCTTTTCGGTGGTGAAACCGGCTGCGTCGTACACGGTGCCCGAGGAATCAGACACGGTGACAACCTTGGCGCCCAGCTCCATGGCCTTTTCCACGGCGTACTGAGCCACATTGCCCGAACCGGACACGGACACGGTCTTGCCTTCGAACGACAGACCGCGAGTGGCCAGCATTTCACGAGCGAAATACACGGTGCCGTAGCCAGTGGCTTCGGGACGGATCAGCGAGCCGCCGAAGGCCAGGCCCTTGCCGGTGAACACGGAAGAGGCCGTGTTCGACAGTTTCTTGTACATGCCAGCCATGTAACCCACTTCGCGGCCACCCACGCCGATGTCACCAGCAGGCACATCGGTGTCGGGACCGACGTGGCGGTACAGCTCGGTCACGAAGGCTTGGCAGAAGCGCATGACTTCCGCAGGGCTCTTGCCCTTGGGGTCGAAATCGGAGCCGCCCTTGCCACCGCCCATGGGCAGTGTGGTCAGTGCGTTCTTGAAGGTCTGCTCGAAAGCCAGGAACTTCAGCACGGACTGGTTGACCGAGGGGTGGAAGCGCAGACCGCCCTTGAAAGGACCGATGGCCATGCTGTGCTGAATGCGGAAGCCGCGGTTCACTTGCACTTGGCCCTTGTCGTCAGTCCAGCTAACGCGGAACTGGATGATGCGCTCTGGCTCGACCAGACGCTCCAGCAGAGCGTGTTCAGCGTACTTGGAGTTCTTCTCGATGAAGGGCCACAGGCTTTCCATCACTTCGGTGACGGCTTGCAGGAACTCGGGTTGACCGGGATTGCGTTGTGCAACTTCTTCCAGGAATTGGCCTACGGACTCGTACTTCATAGAGAACTTTCTGACTGATCGGGATATACGCTGAAACTCGCGAAAACAAGATTATGCCGAAAAGTTATGCCTCTATGCATAGTTTCGGTGCATGTCGGCGCAATTCTGGTGCGTCGCTGCCCCAAAACAGGACATGGCGAAAGCATTTGTTCTTACTTTTCAGATATTTAGCGCTGTAGCTTAAGGTGAAGGATTTTTCATCAGCGTGTCGCAAAAAGTGCGAAGAACGCGTTGCAACAGCTTTGACTTGGCGAATCGCGGAAGTGAGGCCTTCACTGCTTTGCATTTGTGGTAGCACCAAAGTGGTGCATTTACAGCTTTTCAGGCGGCGCACCGGAACGATTCGGCGCGGCTTGCAGCAACCATGCAGCAGCCATGCAGCAAGCGCTGCAGCTGGGCGTTTCGATGGGTGGTGGCCAGTGCGCGTTCAGGGGGTGACGCTGTCCCTGTCGCGGCTTTGGTAGCTTTGGCGGCTGTACTGGGGCGCTGGCCAGATTGCCAGCAGCAGTGAATCAAACAATTGCTATTGATTCAAGAGCTGCTTTCGCCTGTATTGAATGAGGTTCAGATAGAAAATTATCTGAAGTCTATGAATACCTGGCGCAAGCAGCTTTTGATTTCATAGCGCAGGGGGGTAAGAATTCGCGTCTTCCCCTGCGCTTGCCGTTTTGCTTATCGCCCTTTAGCGGCCGCGCAGAAACAGCGCGTCCAGCTCTTTCATGGTCAGCTGGCGCCAGGTGGGGCGGCCGTGGTTGCACTGGTCAGAGCGCTCGGTAACTTCCATCTGGCGCAGCAGCGCATTCATCTCGTCGAGCGTCAGCTTGCGGTTGGCGCGCACGGCACCATGGCAGGCCATGGTGGCCAGAATTTCATTGCGTGCGCGCTGCACCACGGTGCTGGCGTCATGCTGGGCCAGTTCGCCCAGCACGCTGCGGGCCAGCTCCACTGCATCGCCCTGCGCCAGCGTGGCAGGTACGGCACGCACGGCCAAGGTCTTGGGTGAGAAGGGCGAGACCTCCATGCCCAGCGCCAGCAAGGTGTCGGCATGGGCTTCGGCGGTGGCCACTTCTTCACGCGTTGCGGCGAAGGTGGCCGGAATCAGCAGGGGCTGGCTGGGAATGTTCTCTTCGCCATTTTCCGTATTCACCGCATTCTTGAGCTGCTCATAGACGATGCGCTCGTGGGCGGCATGCATGTCTACGATGATCATGCCCTGACTGTTTTCGGCCAGGATATAGACGCCATGCAGCTGTGCCACGGCACGGCCCAGCGGCCAGACAGGGGCGGTGTCTGCGCTGGCTGGGTGGGCGGTGGTGGCTGCTGCTGGCGTTGCGGCAACGGGAGCAGGCGCTGGTATTGGTGCTGGTGCGGGTTGTGCTGCGACTTTCACTACCGATTCAATAGCTGCTGGCGCTTCTTGCACCTGCGCTACAGCCGCTTTTCGCTGAAAGTAGCTGGACTGGCCCGATGGGCGCAGCTTGATGCCGTTGTCTTGCTCGACAGGGGCGGGAACAGGGATAGGGGCTGGCACGGGTGCCGCAAAAGGCTTGTCTGAAGTGACTGGTGCAGCGACAGGCGCAGCAGGTGATTGCACCACAGGGGCTTGCGCTGGCATGGCTGGCGCGGTCACCGCTTCGGTTTCTGTTGCTGGCGCTGGCACTGCTTGCGCGATGGGTGCTACTGGTGCTTCAGTCTCAACCACAGGCGTCTGCTCGCGCATGGGCTCCCAGAGCTTGGCCAGATCGCTGACCGGGTTGCCGACCACGGGCTCGCCAAAACTCATACGTGTTTGCGGCCAGGCGGGAGCGGCAGCAGTTGCGGGCTTACTGGCAGCGGCGGCAGATTCGTCGCTCAAACTGGGCTGGCGTGCGGCTTCTTGCGCGGCGGCTTCCACCACGGCGGCAGCGCGGGGCGCGGCCAGTGCGTTTTCAATGGCGTGACGCACGGCCTGATGCACTTCGCGGCTTTCGCGAAAGCGTACTTCGATCTTGGTGGGGTGCACGTTCACATCCACACGCGATGGGTCGATCTCGATGTAGAGCGCGTAAATGGGCTGTTTGTTGCCGTGAAGAATGTCTTCGTAAGCAGCGCGCGCGGCGTGCGTCAATACCTTGTCGCGCACAAAGCGGCCATTGACATAGCAGAACTGATGGTCGGGCTTGGAGCGCGAAGCATCGGGCACGCCTGCGCGGCCGGTGACATGCACGGGGCCGGACCAGTGGTCGACGATGACGGAGTTCGCGACAAATTTTTCGCTCAGTACATCGGCCAGTCGGCTGGCGATAGCTTCTTCGGGCGTGCCGGTAGCGGCGCGCCATTGCTCGACCAGCTTGCCTTCATGCCAGATGGCAAAGCCCACATCGGGGCGGGCCAGCGCATGGCGGCGTACAGATTCAACGCAATGCGCCAGCTCGGTCGCATCGGTCTTGAGGAATTTACGGCGGGCCGGGGTCGAGAAGAACAGCTCTTTGACTTCGACCGTGGTGCCCTGGTTGCGGGCGGCAGGGCGCAGCTCGCCGCTGCGGGCATCCAGCAGGTAGGCGGTGTCTTGCCCAGCCGGGCGCGAGAAGATCGAGGTTTCAGACACCGAGGCAATGGCGGCCAGCGCCTCACCCCGGAAACCCATGGTGGCCACGGTTTCCAGATCGTGCAGATCGGTAATCTTGCTGGTGGCATGGCGGCGCAGGGCCACGGGCAGTTCGTCACGCGGAATGCCGCAGCCGTCGTCTTCCACCGCGATCAGGCGCACACCACCGGCCAAAAGGCGCAAGGTGATCTGGCTGGCACCGGAGTCCAGCGCGTTATCGACCAGCTCGCGCACCACAGATGCGGGGCGCTCCACCACCTCGCCGGCGGCGATCTGGCTGATCAGCTCATCGGGCAGGTCGCGAATAGGCCGACGCGGAGAATCCGCGGCCGCAGCCTGTGCAATGGTTTCGGAAGGGGTGGAGGAGAGTTCAGGGCTGGATGCGTTCACATCGATCATTCTAGGCGTGCGCGCAAGCCGGCTGGCGAGTGAGTTTTTGCGTGAGCGCTTTTGGCCGCCCAAAAACAAAAAGAGCTGCCATGAGCAGCTCTTTAATCAGCCTCTGAAAGAGGGCTTAGTGGCGGTGACCGCGGCCACCCTTGGTCAGCTCATTGCCGACCAGCGCGCCGGCGGCAGCGCCACCGATGGTGCCGATAGGGCCGCCAAACAGCACATTGCCGACAGCGCCACCAGCAACAGCGCCAGCGCCGATGCCCACTTGTTGACGGCTGGGGCCATGTGCGCAGCCGCCCAGTGCCAGAGCGCCGGTGAGTGCGACTGCCAGAGTCAGGGCCTTGCCGTAGCGCGTAGTGATCTTGTTCATGCTCGTATTCCTCTCGTCGTGCTAGTTGTGGGGAAGCGGTCCGGTCTTTGCAGACTCCCCAGAATTGAGGAGGCGCCAGACGCTGGACTTGCGGGCCTTGGGCCGTGTTCTGGACAGCAATGCACGGCTTGCTGTCTGACACCGCTACTGTGCCAGCACAAAGTGCAAGCTGACGTATTGTTGACGTATAGATTTATCAAAACTTGTAACAAACACTGCTTTGGTGCCTGTGATTGTTGCAAAGGGAAAGCAACTGTGCCCGGAACATCAAAATTCCTAGCAGATCAGCGGCTCAGGTACAGGGGCTTCTGCCAGTCGCAGTACATTACGTGCCGGCATGCGCTGGTATGCCTCTTCTTAATTTTGAGGACTGTGTTTTGGAAATCATTCAGTTTCTGATCGACTTCATCCTGCATATCGACAAGCACCTGGAAGCATTTGTTGTGGCTTATGGCCCCTGGGTGTATGCCTTGTTGTTCATCATCGTGTTTGTGGAAACCGGCGTGGTGGTCATGCCCTTCCTGCCCGGTGATTCGCTGATGTTCATCGTGGGTGCACTGTGCGGCGCCGGTTACATGAACTACCCGCTGGCCGTGGTCGTGCTGCTGGCTGCCGCCATTCTGGGCGACCAGAGCAATTACACGATTGGCCGTTATCTGGGGCCCAAGGTCTTCCAGTGGGAAGACTCGCGCTGGTTCAACCGCAAGGCCTTCGATCAGGCTCACAGCTTTTATGAGCGTTACGGCGGCGTGACCATCATCCTGGCGCGCTTCATGCCGTTTATTCGCACCTTTGCCCCCTTTGTGGCCGGTGTGGCGCACATGGACCGTGGTCGCTTCAGCATGTTCAACGTGGTGGGCGCCATTCTGTGGGTGGTGGGCATCAGCGCGGCGGGCTACTTCTTCGGCAATATGGAATGGGTGAAGAACAACCTGGAAAAAATCATCTGGGGTCTGATTCTGGTGCCCGGCCTGATTGCCATCATCGGCGCATGGCGTGCGGGCAAGGCAGAGAAGGCAGACAAGCCCAAGGCTGTGTGATCTGCAGTTTTTATAGCGCCTTGCGCTCATCAGATAAGCGCTAGAGCCTTGTTTGATGCATAAGAAAGCCCCGGCATGCCGGGGCTTCTTTTTTTTAGGTGAATGGTTGTGAAGGGGGCCGCTGACGTCTCAAGGCTTGGGTTCGCGGCGCTTATTGGCGCTTGCCCACTTCGTTGCCAATCAGCGCACCAGCGGCTGCACCGCCCACGGTGCCCAGCGTGCCGCCAAACACGGCATTGCCCACCACGCCGCCAGCCACGGCGCCAACGCCGGTGCCAACTTGAGCATTGGTGGGAGAGGTAGAGCAGCCGGCCATGAAGAGGCTGAGGGCTGCAGAGACGGTTAACGCCAAGGTTCGCAGTTTCATGAGGTCTCTCCTGTATCGCTGCCGCGAGGACAGCTTTTTGAAAACAGGCTTTGATAGTGAACCTTGACGCGCGCTCTTTTGGTAGGAGATGGGGCCAAGCTCCTGTCATTTGAGCTTGGCATCTGTCATCGTTTTGGCCATAAAGCTGACAGTGGTGACTATCGGTTTATGGCAAGGGCGGCAGGTTTGTTTAAACCGAGCGGCTGCGCGCCAGCGGCGGGTTGTGCGCAAAGTAGTTGCGAATGCCGCGCATCAGCGCATCAGCCAGCTGATCGCGGTAGGCGGCAGATGCCAGCTTGGCCTCTTCTTCAGGGTTGCTGATAAAGGCGGTTTCGACCAGCACGCTGGGAATGTCTGGCGCTTTGAGCACGGCAAAGCCGGCTTGCTCTACGCGGGCCTTGTGCAGCTTTGCCATACCGCCAATCTCGCCCAGCAGCGAGGTGCCGAGCTTGAGGCTGTCCTTGATCTGCGCGGTGGTGCTCATGTCCAGCAACATGCGCTGCACATGCTGGTCTTGCACGCCGCCCACATTCAGGCCGCCCACCAAGTCAGCCTGATTTTCCTTGTTGGCCAGCCAGCGCGCTGCCGTGCTGGAGGCGCCGCGTTCGCTGAGCGCAAACACGCTGGCACCGCGAGCGGCGGGCGTGGTGAAGGCATCGGCATGAATGCTGATGAACAGGTCGGCCTGCACGCGGCGGGCTTTTTCCACGCGGGTGGCAAGGGGCACGAAGAAGTCGGCATCGCGCGTCATCACGGCGCGCATGGGACTGCCGCCAATGCGGGAGTTGTTGATGCGCTCGCGCAGCAGGTGGGCCACTTTGAGTACCACATCTTTTTCGCGCAGGCCGCTGGGGCCGGTAGCGCCCGGGTCTTCGCCGCCGTGGCCGGGGTCCAGTACCACGATGATGATGCGGTCCGTGCTTTGCGAGGTGGCGATGTTGGGCGCAGGTCGTTGCGCAGGTGCTGGTACGGGCGCAGGCCTTGGGGCTGGAGCGGGCGCTTGCGCAATCACGGCGGGTGCAGCGGCGATCGGGACAGGTGCCGGCGCAGGTGCAGGCACGCGCTGGTTGCGCTGGGCAATCAGGTCGCCCAGCGGGTCAGCCTGCGGTGCGGCGGCAATGACGGCTGGGGGCGGTGTGGTGATCAGGCCGCTGTGAGGGGCGGGTGCGGCGGCGATCGCTCCGGTGCTACCTGCGCCGCTTGTATCGCGCAGGCGTTCGCTGATCAGTGCTTCCAGCGGGTCCACCGCTTTGGCGGGGTACAGGTCCAGCACCAGGCGGTTTTTGTAGGGCGCAATCGGGGCGAGAGTAAAGACCTGGGGGCGGGCTTCTTGCTTGAGGTCGATGACCAGTCGCACCACGCCGGGCGCGAACTGGCCCACGCGGATGCTGGCGATATTCGGGTCGTCAGGGCGAACCTTGGCTACCAGCTCTTTCAGGGCCGGGTTCAGGTCCAGTCCTTCCACATCCACGGCCAAGCGCGGTGGGGAGGCAACGAAGACGGGCTTGGCCGTCAACGGAATATCGGATTCCAGCGTGACGCGTGAATAGTCGGGGGCGGGCCAGACGCGCACGGCCACGATGCTGGCCCCTTGCGCAATATGCTGGCGGCCCAGCAGCAAGACGATGCTGCCTGCCTGCAGCAGGTTGCGCCGGGACAGACCGAATGGAGCAGGGGTGGGGTAAGTTTTGCTCATGCCGTAAATGCTTCAAGCACCGTGCAGCCTGCGGGGGTGCCTGCTTTGAGCGTCACCTGCCGTTGCACATCGTCAATTGCTTCAATATGGATAGCTATATCCGCAACAGGTGTAACCGCTGCAGCCTTTTCGGGCCATTCTGCCAGCTTGAGCCCGGGGCTTGCAAAAATGTCGCGAAAACCCGCATCTTCCCATTCCCGTGGGTCGTCAAAGCGGTAGAAATCAAAGTGCCAGATGGACAGGTCGCCCGCCTCATGCGGCTCCACCACGGCATAGGTGGGGCTTTTGATACGGCCTTGCACGCCCAGCGCGCGCAGCCAGTGGCGCACCAGCGTGGTCTTGCCCGCGCCCAGATCACCGTGCAGCGTGGCATAGGCGTTGCGCAGCTGGGGCAGGGCCGCCAGTTTTTGCGCAAAACGCTCGGTATCTTGTTCGTCGCGCCAGACTATCTGTAGCTGCGCCAGCGCGGGTGCAGGATCACTTCCTACAATTCGGGGAGTATGTTGAGCAGCAGTCAATTGATTCCTTTGATGCAAGCCTGGGCTCGCGAGCTGGGATTTTCCCAAATCGGCGTGGCGGGCGTAGATTTGTCTTCGGCAGAACCCGGCTTGCTGCAATGGTTGGCGCAAGGGTTTCATGGCGAGATGCACTATATGCAGGCCCATGGTTTAAAACGAGCACGTCCCGCGGAATTAGTTCCCGGAACCGTGAGCGTGATTACCGTGCGCATGGATTATCTGCCCCAAGCCACCGCTGATGGCTGGCAGACCGTGGAATGGGATCGCTTGAAGAACCCCGCCGAAGGCATTGTTTCCATCTATGCCCGGGGGCGGGACTATCACAAGGTGCTGCGCAACCGCCTGCAAAAGCTGGCCGAGCGCATTGCGCAGGAAATTGGCCCGTTTGGCCACCGAGCCTTTACCGACTCGGCCCCCGTGCTGGAGGCCGAGCTGGCCAGCCGCAGCGGCCAGGGCTGGCGCGGCAAGCACACGCTGGTGCTGAGCCGCGAGGCGGGATCCATGTTCTTTCTGGGCGAGATTTATGTGGACTTCGCCATCGACCCCACAGAACCTGTGACCGCGCACTGCGGCAACTGCACATCCTGCATAGACGCCTGCCCAACCGGCGCCATCATCGCGCCGCACAAGGTGGATGCGCGCCGCTGCGTTTCGTATTTGACGATTGAGCACGCGGGCAGCATTCCCGAAGACATGCGCCCGCTGCTGGCCAACCGCATTTATGGCTGTGACGACTGTCAGCTGGCCTGCCCCTGGAACAAGTTTGCCAAGCCCAGCCAGTTGCCAGACTTTGACGCCCGCTCCGGGCTGGCAGGCACACAGCTGGTTCATTTCTTTGCCTGGGATGAAACCCAGTTTTTGCGCATTACCGAAGGCAGCCCCATTCGCCGTATTGGCCATGCGCGCTGGCTGCGCAATGTGGCCGTGGCACTGGGCAACGCATGGCGTGAGACGGGTCAGCCCGAGCTGCAAGCCGCGCTGCAAACCCGGGCCGATCACCCAGACCCCGTGGTGGCCGAGCATGTGGCCTGGGCGCTGGCGCAGCGCGCTTGATTTTTGATTAAATGAGCGAAATTGGCCTCTAGCGCTTATTGAGTAAGCGCGAGCAGCTATTGAATTTGATCAAATACCAATCAGCCAAAGCCCAAACGGCAGACTGAGCACGCCCAGCATGGTCGATAGCGACACAAGGCTTGCTACAAAAGCCCCCTCATATCCCATGCGCACCGCCAGCACATAGCAGGACGAGGCCGTGGGCATGCTGGAAAACGCCATCAGTGCAATCGCCTGCGCACCGTGGAGTCCGAACAAGCGCACCATGCCAAACGCAATCAGTGGCTGAATGGCATGGCGGATCAGCAGCAGCTCGCCCGCCAGCAGCTTGTTGCTGGCCAGTGCGCTGACCTTGAGTCCCGCCCCTGCCGCCATCAGCCCCAGCGCAATCGATGCCGCACCCAGGCGTGCGACCGGCGTTTCTAGCAACTCAGGAATCTTCAGGCCTGCGGCATTGAACACCAGGGCGCAGACGGTGCTGACGATCAGCGGGTTGCGCAGCAAATGGCCCACAAAATGCTGACCGCTGCCGCGCGCCATGGGCCAGACGGCGGCCACGTTGAACAGCGGCACAGACACGCCAATCAGCACCGAGACATAGAGCAGGCCATCTGGCCCCGCCAGCCGCGACACCAGCGCCAGCGCGATGAAGGAGTTAAAGCGAAATGCTACTTGCGCAGCCGATGCATGGCTGCGCGGCTCAATGCGCCGGCCCAGAAATGGCAGATAAGGCAGGCTGTAAGTCAGCGCAATGCCCAGCAGCCCGCCCAGCACGCCCGCGCCCAGCAACTGGCTGGCTTCGCCCCACTGAATGGGGTTGCGCGTGATGGAGTGAAACAGCAAGACCGGGAACAGCAGGTAGTACACCAGTTGCTCCACCGCCTGCCAGACGCTGCGGTTGATGGGCGTGAAGCGGCACAGCACATAGCCCAGCACGATGAGCGCGAAATCGGGGAAAAGCAGTTCGAGATAGTTCACGGCGCAAGCATAGGGCCGGCAGAGCCTAGACTTTGGCTTGCTGAGAGAAAGCTGTCACCTTGGTTCTCAGTGGTAGTACTTACTGTTGTGAATCTGCTTATTCGATATGAACCTTGATGCGGTTCAATCTTTTTACGCGAACCTAGGGTTTTCACTGGCAAATCAGGGCTAACAAGGATGTGTCAGGTTTTTGTCGCCACTTACCATCAGCCGTCAATTTTTGAAATCATAAGGAGACCCCTTCATGAATCGTCGTATGTGCATGGGCCTGACCATGGCTCTGGCAGCTGCAGGTTTTTCTACTGCTGTGATGGCTGAGGCCAACTACCCCACCAAGCCCATCAAGTTGCTGGTGCCCTTTGCCGCAGGCGGCACGACAGACATCATTGCCCGTGTGATCGCCGAGCCGCTGGGCAGGGAGCTGGGTCAGTCCGTGATCGTGGACAACAAGGGTGGTGGCGGTGGCGTCATCGGCGCGCAGGAAACCGCCCGCCAGAAGCCCGATGGCTACAACCTGGGCATTTCCACGCTGTCGACCATGGCCACCAACCCGGCCATCAACCCCAAGACTCCCTACAACCCGCTGACCGACTTCACGCCCATCATCAACATTGCGGCCACGCCCAATGTGATCGCCGTGAACCCCAAGTTTGCAGGTAACGCCAACTACAAGGCGTTCGAGGCTGAACTCAAGGCCAACCCCGGAAAGTACTCGTATGGCTCGTCCGGTACGGGCGGCATCCAGCACATGCTGATGGAACTATACAAGTCGCTGACCGGCATCCAGATGACCCACGTGCCCTACCGCGGCGCGGGTCCGGCTCTGAATGACGCCGTTGCCGGCCAGATCCCCATGATTCTGGACAATCTGCCCTCGGCACTGCCCTTCATCAAGGACAACCGCCTCAAGGCCATCGCCGTGGCCGCCCCCCAGCGCCTGGCGGTGCTGCCTGATGTGCCCACCTTCAAGGAAGTCGGCCTGCCCCAGGTGAACCGCATGGCTTCTTACGGCATTCTGGGCCCCAAGGGCATGGACAAGGCCACCGTGGACAAGATCAACGCCGCCGTGAAGAAGGTGCTGCAGGACCCCGCTGTGAAGAAACGCATTGAAGACACCGGCTCGCTGGTGGTTGGCAACTCCCCTCAGGAATTTGCCAAGGAACTCAAGGAAGAGTTTGAAACCTACAAGCAGGTCGTAGCCAAGCAGAAGCTGACGCTGGACTAAGCACCTGATCTGCTACTGAAGCAGTAGCGGATACCGCAAGCCCGAATTGCCGTTGAGGTGATTCGGGCTTTGTTTTTTTGATGACAGTGGGGCTTATCTGGACTTCTTGTCGAAGCGCCCAAACAGTGGTTTTGTCAGCAGCCAAGACATGAAAATCAGCAAAGCGGCCATGGCCAGGTGCATCAAAGCCTCTATGGGCCCTTGCATCTGCGGGGGGAAGGCTGATCGCATGGCCTTGTCCACTTCGCACAGAAACCTTGAGCTTGCCTTGATTTCACGGGCGCAACTTGGGAACAAAACCTGCTCTGCGAAGAAGAAGGGAATCGCGTTTTGAACCATCAGTGCAGCGATCAACAGCATGAAAACTGCGCCAAGAATTCGCAGAGTCGGGCGAACTTTAAATTGTTCAGCATCCACTGGATTCACAGAATCTCCTGACTTTATTTTTTGCAAGCAAGAGCCAGCAGCATGGCAACGCTCATAGCTAAATACGCGACCCTGGCGGAGACTGCGTGAGTCCATCCGCACTGTACGGTAGTGGTGAGCGGAAGTGCCAAGCATGGACCAAAGAGCAGAAACGGTTGCCATGTGGTTTGTCATGAGAGCTATGTCTTGACGCCGAAGCGGTGAAGGTGCGGGGTGGCTTGGTGATCTGCACATTGCATCGGCAGCGTTGCCACCATCAGCGTGTACTCTTGCCCCATGCCTGAAGCTTCCAAAAAACCACGCAAATCGCAGACTCCTGAACACTGGCCTGCGCCTTTGCCCGCCAGTCAGGATGCGCTGGATTTATTCATTGATGCCTTGCTGCTGGAGGATGGCCTGTCGCGCAACACGCTGTCTGCCTATAGGCGCGATTTGAATGCGTTTGCGCAGTGGCTGGCCAGCTTGCCGCCGCCCAAGGCGGTGGATGAAGCGCTGGAGGGTGATATCAACGCCTACTTTGCGGCGCGGGTGGACGAGACCAAGGCGACTTCATCCAACCGCCGCCTGACGGTGCTGCGCCGCTACTACCACTGGGCCTTGCGTGAAAAGCGCATAGCCACCGACCCAACAGTGCGCATGCTGGCTGCCAAGCAGGCGCCGCGCATGCCCAAGGTGCTGACGCAGGAGCAGGTGGAAGCCTTGCTGAATGCGCCCGATGTGGATATGCCGCTGGGTCTGCGCGACCGGGCCATGCTGGAGCTGATGTATGCCAGCGGCCTGCGTGTGAGCGAGCTGGTGGGCGTGCGCATGCACGAGCTGGACTTGCGCGCCGGTGTGCTGCGCGTGACGGGCAAGGGTCGCAAGGAGCGGCTGGTGCCCTTTGGCCAGGAGGCGCAGCACTGGCTGGAGCGTTATCTGCAAGGCGCACGCGCCATGATTCTGGGCGGACAGCAGACCGATGCGGTGTTTGTCACCCAGCGCGGCGCGGGCATGAGCCGGGTGATGTTCTGGGTCATCGTCAAAAAATGCGCGCAGATCGCAGGCGTGACTTCACCCCTCTCGCCCCACACGCTGCGCCATGCATTTGCTACGCATTTGCTCAACCATGGCGCAGATCTGCGCGTGGTGCAGATGCTGCTGGGTCATGCCGATATCTCTACCACCACCATCTACACCCATGTGGCAAGGGAGAGGCTCAAGTCGCTGCACGCCGAGCACCATCCGCGCGGCTAGTGCATGTTTAAGCGACGGCTGGGCTGACCTGTATGTAGTACAGCCCCCAGACGGCCGCGGGAAAGCGCTGTTTGATGGGCAGCTGGCTCAGCTCAGGAATGTTCTGGGGTGCAAAAACGGCCCACAGCGGCCCCACGCCGCCGACAGACAGCGGTAGGTCGTCGAGCTGGGTGGCCAGCAGAATGCGCCAGCGCACGGCTTGCGTCAGCGGCATCTGGGTGCGGTAGCCGTCAATGCCTTGCAGGGTGAGCTGCAGGCCTTGTGCAATGGCGGAGGCGATGTCGATGCCTGCGGCCTGCAGCACATGCTCCAGCAGGGGGCCTTGCAGGCGGTGCTCGGCTTCGTCGTATTCCAGCTGGGTGGTCAGCTGGTGCTGCTCCAGACTGTTGAGCGCATCCAGCCCGCAAGACCATGCTGCATCAAACTGATAGCCGTGCACGTTGAGCATGCGGTCTGCGACTGCATGGGGCTTGCCACGGTTGGCCTGCACGCCGGTGCCGCTGATAGTGAGCACGGCGGGCTGCAGGCCATCGAGCACGCAGGCGCTGGATGCCGAGCGGGAAGCAGGGCGCGCGGTGGTGTGAGCCGACGCAGCAGCTGCGGGCAGGGCCATGGCACTCAGCGCCGCACTGGCGGCACTGCCTTGCAGCAGTGAGCGACGTGAAAACAGAGACTTTGCTGCCATGAAGCGCTTTCTGTGATGTGGACTCTCAGCAGTCTAGCGACAAGTGCCGTGGATGATGCATTGAGCCATCGTTGATGCCATGCTTTGGTTAATGTGTAGTGTTTATTTGGCTGTTTTGATGGTTTATGGCGTTTTAATTGCCGATTCGACACCGCATTCATCTCGGGAATGCACTTTGGTCAAAAATGCAGGCCTTGTTATCTGGATTTGAGTAATGACTAACTTTCTTCGCCGCAGCGTGCTGAGCTGTGCGCTGGCCGCTGCGCTGCCTGCCGCTTTGTCCCTGAATGCCCAGGCGGCCGATAAAGCCGATGCGGCGTGGCCCAGCCGCCCCATTCGTCTGGTGGTGTCTTACCCCGCCGGTGGTGTGAGCGACGTGGTGGCCCGTGCTTTGGGTGAAAAGCTCACCGCCTCGCTGGGTCAGCCGGTGGTGATTGAGAACAAGGCCGGAGCCGGTGGTGCGATTGGTCTGGATCAGGTGGTCAAGTCCAACCCCGATGGCTATACGCTGGGCTTTTCATCGATCAGCCCGCTGACGCTGAGCCCGCATCTGGGTAAGCCGCTGTTTGATGCGCACAAGGACATCACACCCGTGGTCAGTGTCATGTACTCGCCCGTGCTGCTGCTGGGCACCACGCGGCTGACGGCCAAGAGCTTCCCTGAAATGCTGGCGCAGGCCAAGGCCAACCCCGGCGATGTGCGCTGGGCCACGGCCGGTCTGGCATCGCTGGGCCACATCATGCTGGAGCAGATTGCCGACCAGTCCAAGACCCAGATCACGCATGTGCCTTACAAGGGCGGCGGCCAGCAGCTCAATGACGGCCTGAGCGCGCAGTTTGAAGTGCTTTCTACCAACGCCGGCCCGGCGGTGATGCAGCACATCAAGGCTGGCAAGTTCAAGGCTCTGGCCGTGGGCGCGCCTTCGCGTCTGGATTCGCTACCGCAAGTGCCTACGCTGGCTGAGCTGGGTTACAAGAACGCCAACACCACCTCGGTCTTTGGCATCTTTGCCCCCGCCGGTGTGCCTGCCCCCGTGCTGGCCCGCCTGAACGCCGAGGTAAACAAGGTGCTGGCGCTGCCTGAAATGCGCCAGCGTCTGGAGGCTACCGACAACGTGCCCACGGGCGGCAAGGCAGCGGACTTTGCCAAGCAGATTGAGGCTGAGTCCAAGGCCAATGCGCAGATCATCAAGGCAGCCAAGATTCAGCTGAACTGATAGATAAAACGATAGCGCCTTGCGCTTGAATGAAAAGGGCTTGCGACCAATTTAGCCGCAAGCCCTTTTTCTATGTGCGCTAGCAGCTCACATTTTGATAGTTAAGCGCCTTCGCTGATCAGGCTGTCAGCCCAGCTCAGGGCCTGCAGGTGGGCCCAGTTGACCTGATGGTTGGACAGGTGCAGCGCATTGGCCGCCTGTGCAAAGGCCGCTTCGTCGCCCGATTCGCAGGCGCGGGTCAGATCGAGGAAGGGGGCGAACACGCCCTTGTTGTGCACCAGTGCATCGACGACGGATTGCGGCAGCGCCACGGACTCCAGCGCCTTGACGATGGGCTGGCCCAGCATCACGTCGAGCAGGGAGAACACGCCGACCACAAAAGCGTGGTCGCTTTCCTCGGGGGGCAGCAGCTCGGCGCTCAGCAGTTCCATCAGGCGGCCGCGCACCACGGCGGTCTGGCCCACGGCGGGCGGTGTACCGCCTGCGCGCGAGGTGGTCAGCAGCAGTGCCGCCCAGCGGAACAGCTTTTTGAGGCCCAGAATCATCACCGCATGGCGAAAGGACGTGACCTCGCAGGACAGGCCAAAGCCCGAGCTGTTGATGAAGCGCAGCAGGTTGAAGGACAGTGTGGGGTCCTTCTTGAGCAACTCTTCAATCTCTTCGGTGCTGGCCTGCTGGCGCACGAGGTTGATGAGCTGAATGATGGTCGCATGCGTGGGGCGAATGGTGCGCGCCTGCACCACCTGGGGCTGGGCGAACCAGTAGCCCTGGAACAGTTTGATGCCCAGACCGAGCATGTGCTCGAACTGCTCGGCGGTTTCGACCTTCTCGGCCACGATCTGAGCGCGGGTGTAGGTCTGGGCAAACTTCACCAGCTTTTCGGCGTGCTCCAGTCCGAAGGACTGCATGTCCAGCTTGACGAAGGAGGCCATGGGCAGCCACGACGCGTAATTGCGGCGCAGCAGGTTCTGGTCAAACGCCAGGCGAAAGCCGCGCTGGCGCAGGGCGTTGAAAGTGGGCAGGCAGGCTTCGATGTTCTGCGGCGTGGCATCGGCAGGCAGGGCAGGCACTTCCAGCACCACGCGATCGGGGTGAATCAGCTCCAGATGGCCGCCGCTCAGGCTTTCATGCGTGCAGTTGATGAAGACCGTCTTTTTGCCAACCAGCGCTTCGGCGCCTGCGTAAGACAGAGCGTTGAACAGCAGCGCCGCATCAGAGGCGGCGGTGTGCGCGTTGTGAGAGACGGAGCGGTCAAACAGCTCGTAGCCGAACACATCCCTTTTCTCATCAACGATGGCCTGACGGGCAATGCTGGCGATGTTGGCATCGTCTTTTTCTGTGCTCTGGTCAGCGGGCTGAGGCAGGTCGGAGGTGTCTGAGGTTTCCATGGTTGCTATCAATAGGGTGTGTGCGTAGGGGTGTGCTCTGTCAATCGGACAGGCACTCCGTCCAACTCAGTGCCTGCAAGTGGGCCTGGTTGATGTCGTTGTGTTCCAGCTCAAGGCTGTCAGCGCTGCGGTCAAACTGATCAAGGTCCTGGCTCTCGCAGGCCTGCGTGAGGATGAGCAGCTCACCCAGAACACCTTCGTGGCGCAGCAAAGCGGCAGAGACTGCCTCGGACACAGGAATCAGCGCCAACGCAGCGGGCAGAGGCATGTTCAGCATGCGGTCGAGCATGGAGAACATGCCGCAGATAAAGGCCAGGTCGGTATCGGTCTGCGTCAGCGAATGCTTGGCCAGCAGCTCCATCAGGCGGCCGCGAATCACGGCGGTCTGGCCCACGGCGGGCGGCGGGCCACCTTCGCGGGCGGCCGTCAGCAGCATGGCCGCCCAGCGGAACAGTTTGTTCATGCCGAGCAGCATGACGGCTTGCTTGAACGAGGTGATCTCGCGGTGCGCGCCAAAGCTGGCCGAATTGATGAGGCGCAGCAGGTTGAAGGCCAGTGCTGCGTCTTTTTTAAGAACTTCTTCAATCGCATCGGTGCTGGCCTGCTCGCGCACGAGGGTCAGCAGCTGAATGATGCTCTGCTGTGAGGGGGTGAGCAGGCGGGTTTGCATCACTGTGGGGCGTGCAAACCAGAAGCCTTGAAACAGCTCGATGCCAAGGCGCTGGCCCAGGTCGTGCTGCAGAGCGCTTTCCACCTTCTCGGCAATCAGCTCGGCACGGGAGTGGCGGTTGGCAAATTTGACCAGCACCGTCAGCTGGGCCGGGGCCAGAGCCGACAGGTCCAGCTTGATGTAATCGGCCAGCGGCAGCCAGGCTGAATATTCAGACTCCAGCACCGTGTGGTTGAAGGCCAGGTGAAAGCCTTGTTCCTTGAGCGCCAGCAGTGTGGGCAGGCGTGCCGCGACTTCGTGAATGGCTGCGTGGCCCAGCGGGGGGATTTCCAGCACCACCTTGTCGGCGGGCAGCAACTCCAGGTGCTCGCCGGTCAGGCCTTCATGCGTGCAGTTCACAAACATGAGCTTGGTGCCCACCAGATCTTCTTCGCCCGCGTGTGTGAGGGCGGCAAAGATCAGCGTCGCATCGGACGACATGGTGTGGTCGTAAGGCGAGCGTGAGCGGTTGAACAACTCATAGCCAATGATTTGCTGCAGCCCATTGACGATGGGCTGGCGGGCAATCATGCCTTTGGACAGGTTGCGCGAAGGGGCGAAAGCCGTGTCCTTTAGGGTTTGTTCACTCATCTGTACATGCCATCTGTTTGTGAAGAAAAGTTGGCTTTGCTCGTTATTGTAGGAATGAGCCGATCATAGTGTCAGCTTTGAGCGTGCGGGGCTTTTGCTCCAACAACTTGGGCAGATGGGGTGTAACAGCTCAAAAAACTTGATTCGAGTCAAGAAAATGACTCAGTTTTGTTTGAGCCAGTCCATCTCCGTCACCGTAAAGCCTGCAGCAAGGCGCGCACTTTCATTGAAGGGCGGGCGCATGCGCGGGGCCTCGTAGCGAGTTGCCAGCTCCTGGTACAGCGGCACGGGGTCCAGTCCATTTTTCTCGCACAGCCAGCGGTACCAGTGGTTGCCGATGGCGACATGACCCACTTCCTCGCGCAAGATGATGTCCAGAATTTCTACGGCTGCCAGTGCATCGGGCGCATGGGTGTTGCGCAGCTTGTTCTGAATTTGCGGGGTAGCGTCAAGCCCACGGGCCTCCATCGTTCTAGGTACCAGCGCCATGCGGGCAGTGATGTCGCCCGCCGTTTTCTCGCACATGGTCCACTGACCCTGATGGGCGGGGTAGTCGCCATAGTCCTTGCCATGTTGCTGCTGTAGGTGCTCGCGCAGCAGGCGGAAATGCTTGGCTTCCTCGGCCGCGACCTGCAGCCAGTCGTAGTAGTACTGCTGGGGCATGCCGTCAAAACGCCAGACGGCATCCAGCGCCAGATTGATGGCGTTGAATTCGATATGCGCAATGGCGTGAATGAGGATGGCTCTGCCTTCAGGCGTGGCGGGCGAGCGGCGACCGACTTCCGTGTGGTGCTTGAGCTCGGGTCTGGCCGGGCGGCCCGGCAGCTCAGACTCGGGGACAGACAGCGCCGGTGCGGTATCTGCTATCGAATAAAGAGCTTTTTGCGCATACAGATCAAGGGCTGCAGCGGCTTTTTGTTCTGGGTCTGAAAAGCACAAGACCTCTAGCGCGCGATGACGTAACTCCATCCCTACAATTCTAGGTTGTTGAGAGAAGTAATAAATCAAGGAGACAACCCACATGGCAATTTACGAACTGGATAGTGTGGCGCCCGAGATCGATGAGTCCGCCTGGGTGGCGGACAGCGCGCAAGTCATGGGCCGCGTCACGCTGGGCAAAGATTCCAGCGTCTGGTTCGGCACCGTGATCCGTGGTGATACCGACAGCATCACCATCGGCGAGGGCTCCAATATTCAGGATGCCAGCGTGCTGCATGCCGATATGGGAAAGCCGCTGAACGTGGGTTGCAATGTGACGGTTGGCCACCAAGTAATGCTGCATGGCTGCACGATAGGCGATGGCTCGCTTATCGGCATTGGTGCGGTGGTGCTCAATGGCGCAAAAATTGGCAAGAACTGCCTGGTAGGCGCAGGTTCGCTAGTGACGGAGGGCAAGGAATTCCCCGACGGATCCATGATTCTGGGCAGCCCTGCCAAGGCCGTGCGCGAGTTGTCGCCAGAGCAGATCGAAGGTCTGCGCCAAAGCGCCAAAAATTATGTGTTGAATGCACGCCGCTTCAAGAGCGGCTTGCGCAAGCTGGGTTGATAGCGGCCCAGCTTTTACCGGAATCTATTAGCGTGTCTGAACTGCATAAATTCATTTTTGACGGCCTGCCCGTGCGTGGTGCCATTGTCCGCCTGACTGACGCCTGGCAGGAAATCCTGCAGCGCCGCGCTGGCAACAGCGAAACCGGCGCCTACCCCGAAGCCGTGGCTGCCCTGCTGGGCGAGATGTCTGCTGCCAGCGTGCTCATGCAGTCCAACATCAAGTTCAATGGCGCTCTGGTGTTCCAGATCATGGGTGACGGCCCCGTCAAGCTGGCCGTGGCTGAAGTGCAGTCCGACCTGAGCCTGCGCGTTACGGCATCGCTGGCGGGCGAAGTCAATTACCCGCTGAAAGGCCAGCAGGCCCCGCTGGCGAATCTGGTCAATGCACGTGGTGCAGGCCGCTGCGCTGTCACGCTGGATCCCAAGGACCGCCAGCCCGGTCAGCAGCCTTATCAAGGCGTGGTGTCGCTGAACGATCAGAATGGCGGCCGTTTTGAACGCCTGTCGGATGCTCTGCAGTTCTATATGCAGCAGTCCGAGCAGCTGGACACCGTGATGGTGCTGGCCGCCAACGACAAAATTGCCGCAGGCCTGATGCTGCAGCGCATGCCTGTCAAGGGCGAGGCCAACTTGGCAGCTGCCACCGAAAGCGGTGATGCCGAGCATGATGCGCAGGGCCTGAACGAGGAATACAACCGCATCGCCACGCTGGCCTCCAGCCTGAAGCAGGAAGAGCTGCTGACGCTGGATGTGGACACCATCTTGCGTCGCCTGTTCTGGGAAGAAAAGCTGCTGCGCTTTGCGCCCCAGGCCGATGAGCTGGCCCCACACTTTGCCTGCACTTGCAGCCGCGAGCGTGTGGGAACCATGCTGGTCTCGCTGGGCGAGCAAGAAGTGGAGTCCGTCTTGGCCGAGCGTGGCCAGATCGAAGTGGGTTGTGACTTCTGCGGTCAGCAGTACCACTTTGACCCTATCGATGCGGCGCGCTTGTTCACCGACGCGAAAACCCAGCCACCAAGCTCTGCTGCAGTGCAATAAGTCGCTGCAGTAACTTGCTTCGGTAGCTCAAAAGGCCAGCGTCAGCTGGCCTTTTTCAGTTGAGCGAACAGCGCCTGTTCGCATTCAGGGTCATCGCACTGCTCGCAACCCTTGAGGCGCATGCGCGCGCTGGGTTTCCAAGGGTTTTGCGCTGAAATCCAATTCCAGTCAGCGCCAGGTGCTATGGATTTTAAGGACTCTGCCAGTTGCAGCCACTGTGCAGAAGGTTTTCCATAGAGCATCACATAAGGCTGCCGCTGTGCGCCCAGCTGCTCTCGCCAGGCGCTGATCTGCTGCGTAATCGCTGGATCCGCCGGGTCGCTATCGCGCCAGTCCTGGCCCAGCACATACACCAATGCTTCTTGCGGCCAAGCCTCACTCGCCTGGGGGGCAAGGCATTGCCATGCGCTTTGGCTGTCTTTGCTTGCACCTTGCTCCCAGGCCTGCAGCAAAGCGTGGGCCATGCTGCGGGATAGCGCATGGGGCATGCCCAGCAGAACGACGGTGGGGTAGCGGTGATCAGTCATGAATATCAATGAAAAAGCCAGCGCAAGGCTGGCTTTGAATGCTACAGGGCGGGCGGTGATCAGCGCTTGGAAACCTGAATATAGATTTCATTGGGTTTGACCATACCCAGCTCGTAGCGGGCTTTTTCTTCCACCGTCGACAGGCCGTCCTTCAAGTCATTGACTTCAGACTCCAGTCTGTCGTTTTCAGATTTTTCCAGAGCATTAGAGGCGTACTGCTCTTGAATCTGCTGATGCAGATCCTGCACATAGGCCATGCTTCCATTGCCCAGCCAGAGCTGGGCATGAATGGCGGCCAGAAGAACCAGCAGAGTGACGCAGACGACGCGGTTAACCATAAAAAAACCTGGTGGAAACAAGAGAAGCGCCACAGCCGAAAACCGGCTGTCTGGCGCTTTCTCTTAGCCCTGCACTTTAGCGCAGGTTGTAGAAGGCAGCGTTGCCAGGGTACTCAGCCACATCGCCCAGATCTTCTTCGATGCGCAGCAGCTGGTTGTACTTGGCGATACGGTCGGAACGGCTCATGGAGCCGGTCTTGATCTGACCAGCGTTCAGGCCCACGGCGATATCGGCAATGGTCGAATCTTCGGTTTCGCCCGAGCGGTGCGAGATCACGGCGGTGTAACCAGCGCGCTTGGCCATTTCGATGGCAGCGAAAGTCTCGGTCAGGGTGCCGATCTGGTTGATCTTGATCAGGATGGAGTTGGCAATGTGCTTGTCAATGCCTTCCTTCAGGATCTTGGTGTTGGTGACGAACAGATCGTCGCCCACCAGCTGAACCTTCTTGCCCAGACGCTCGGTCAGGATCTTCCAGCCATCCCAGTCGCCTTCGTGCATGCCGTCTTCGATGGAGATGATGGGGTACTTGTCGCACCAGCCAGCCAGCATGTCAGTCCACTGCGCAGCGGTCAGTGTCATATTGCCTTCGCCAGCCAGAACGTACATGCCGTCCTTGTAGAACTCGGAAGCAGCGCAGTCCAGACCCAGAGCGATTTGCTCGCCGGGCTTGTAGCCAGCCTTTTCGATGGCTTCGATGATCAGCTGAATCGCCGCTTCGTGGTTTTCCACGGAAGGCGCGAAACCGCCTTCGTCGCCCACGGCGGTGGACATGCCCTTGTGGTGGATGATGGCCTTGAGGGCGTGGAACACTTCAGCGCCCCAGCGCACGGCTTCGCGGAAGGTGGGAGCGCCCACGGGGATGATCATGAACTCTTGCAGGTCCAGCGAGTTGTTCGCGTGGGCGCCGCCGTTGATCACGTTCATCATGGGCACGGGCAGTTGCACGCCGCCCATGCCGCCGAAGTAGCGGTACAGGGGCAGGCCGGCTTCTTCAGCAGCAGCGCGGGCCACAGCCATGGACACGGCCAGCATGGCGTTAGCGCCCAGGCGGCTCTTGTTCTCGGTTCCGTCGAGGTCGATCAGGGTCTTGTCCAGGAAGGCTTGCTCGGAAGCATCCAGGCCCAGAACGGCTTCGGAGATTTCGGTGTTGATGTGCTCAACAGCCTTCAACACACCCTTGCCCAGGTAACGGCTCTTGTCGCCGTCACGCATTTCAATCGCTTCGCGCGAGCCGGTGGATGCGCCGCTAGGCACAGCCGCACGGCCCATCACGCCGGATTCCAGCAGCACGTCGCATTCAACGGTGGGGTTTCCGCGGCTATCCAGCACTTCGCGGCCTACGATGTCAACAATGGCACTCATTGCATTTCCTTTGGGTTTCTGAAATCGGTACGTGCAGGCTGATTTCGGTTATGAAATCACGCCCAAGCGCTTGAGCATCAAGCGCAAGCTGCTATTAAAACTTGTGAAGCTGGTTGCTTTCCACCTGCTGCGCGCGCCATGCACGCGATCAGTATGAAAGAGGCTGCGGCAGCTATTGTGCACAAATTTGACAGGCCGCTTTAGCCTTGACGTGATGCTGTAATCGAGTTTCTTCTTTTTGAATATTGCGGTTACAGGCTTTGGGCACAAAAAAGGCATGACGCCACGGTTCATCGTGTCAGTCATGCCGGGGTGCATCATGGGCTCAGACGCCTGGCCGCGGTCTGCGGCGCTCGGTGTGCGTGCGGTTGATGCGCAGTGCTGTCATGCTCAGGCTTCGAAATGGTTTTCGAGGAAACCGTGGCGCTTGGTGATGTCATCCAGTGCCACCAGGGTCTCCAGCAAGGCCTTCATGTGCTTGAGGGGGACGGCGTTGGGGCCGTCGGAGAGGGCGTTGCTCGGATCAGGATGGGTTTCCATGAACAGACCCGCCACGCCCACGGCCACTGCGGCGCGGGACAGAACCGGCACCATCTCGCGCATGCCGCCGCTGCTGGTGCCGTTGCCGCCGGGCAACTGCACGCTATGGGTGGCGTCAAACACCACGGGAGCGTTGGTCTCGCGCATGATGGCCAGCGAGCGCATATCGCTCACCAGGTTGTTGTAGCCAAAGCTGGCGCCGCGTTCACAGGCGGTGAAGCTGTCAGCAGGAAGACCCACTTCGAGGGCGGCAGCTCGAGCCTTGTCGATGACATTCTTCATGTCATGCGGCGCAAGGAACTGGCCTTTTTTGATATTCACGGGCTTGCCGGACTGGGCCACGGCGCGGATGAAATCCGTCTGGCGGCACAGGAAAGCCGGGGTTTGCAGCATGTCCACAATGGACGCCACATAAGGCACTTCTTCAACGGTATGCACATCGGTGAGGATGGGCACGTTCAATTCTTTTTTCACCTTGGCCATGATTTCCAGACCCTTTTCCATGCCGGGGCC
Source organism: Comamonas sp. (assembly GCF_036643215.1). Classification (GTDB taxonomy): domain Bacteria; phylum Pseudomonadota; class Gammaproteobacteria; order Burkholderiales; family Burkholderiaceae_C; genus Comamonas. The sequence goes on from NZ_JAVXSJ010000010.1 coordinate 51,415, forward strand.
GCGGAAGCTGGTGCCGGAGGAGCGGTTGGCCTTGTCAAAGCTGCTCTTGAAGATGAAGTTGATGCCTAAAGAGGCGGTGATTTCTTTCAGTTGCCCAGCCACGTCCATCTGCAGCTGCTCGGACTCGACCACACAGGGGCCGGCGATCAGGAAGAAGCGTTTTTCAAGGCCAATATCAAAGCCGCAGAGTTTCATGGTGGGTTCCTTTGTGCACGCATTGCATGCTTCAAAACTGAAGCTGCTAGCGCTATAAATTGAATGACTTCAGCAGTATTTGATGCTGAAGTCTTCATTTTTCAAGCGCTGGCAGCTCCTATTTCAGGATTGATTCCGGTGGACGGGAATCAGGCCTTTTTGCCCGAACGAGCCTTATTGTCCATCGCAGCCTTGATGAAGGCATTGAACAGGGGGTGACCTGCCCAAGGAGTGGACTTGAACTCGGGGTGGAATTGCACGCCGATATACCAGGGGTGAGTCTTGGCAGGCAGTTCCACGATTTCGGTCAGCTGCTCACGCTGAGTCAGCGCCGAGATCACCAGACCGGCTTCGCGCAGTTTGTCCAGATACTGGACATTGGCTTCGTAGCGGTGGCGGTGACGCTCGGTCACCACATCACCGTAGATGCTGTGGGCCAGGGTGCCGGGCTGCACGTCGGAGGACTGGGCGCCCAGGCGCATGGTGCCGCCCAGATCCGAGTTCTCGTCACGTGTCTTGATCGTGCCGTCCTCATCCTTCCACTCGTTGATCAGCGCGATCACGGGGTTGGGCGTTGCGGGGTCGAACTCGGTGGAGTTGGCACCTTCAAGACCTGCCACGTGGCGGGCGTACTCGATGGTCGCAACTTGCATGCCTAGGCAAATGCCCAGGTAAGGCACTTTGCTTTCGCGGGCGAACTTGGCTGTCGAGATCTTGCCTTCCACGCCGCGCGAGCCGAAGCCGCCGGGCACCAGAATGCCGTCGTAGTCCTTGAGCAGCTTGGAAGCGTCTGCGTCGTGGATGGTTTCCGAATCCACGTGCGTGATTTTCACGCGCACATGATTGCGCAGACCCGCGTGCTTGAGTGCTTCGTTGACCGACTTGTAAGCGTCAGACAGCTCCACATACTTGCCCACCATGGCGATCTTGACCTCGCCTTGAGGGTGCTCGGTCTCGTGGACCAGATCATCCCAGCGCTTGAGGTTGGTAGGTGGCGTGTTCAGGCGCAGCTTGTCGCAGATCAGGCCGTCCAGACCTTGCTCGTGCAGCATGCGGGGCACCTTGTAGATGGTGTCCACGTCCCACATGGAGATCACACCCCACTCGGGAACGTTGGTGAAGAGGGAAATCTTTTCCTTCTCTTCATCAGGCACCTGGTGCTTGGCGCGGCACAGCAGCGCGTCGGGCTGGATACCGATTTCGCGCAGCTTTTGCACGGTGTGCTGTGTGGGCTTGGTCTTGAGCTCGCCGGCCGTTTCGATGAAAGGCAGGTAAGTCAGGTGCACAAAGGCGGAATTGTTGGGGCCGAGCTTCAGGGCCAGCTGACGGGCAGCTTCCAGGAAGGGCAGGGACTCAATATCGCCCACGGTGCCGCCGACTTCGCAGATGGCAACATCCACTTCGTGGTCTGTACCCAGACCGGCGCCGCGCTTGATGTATTCCTGAATTTCGTTGGTGATATGGGGAATGACCTGCACGGTCTTGCCCAGATAGTCACCACGGCGTTCTTTTTCCAGCACGGACTGATAGATACGGCCCGTGGTGAAATTGTTGGTCTGACGCATGCGCGTTTCAATGAAACGCTCATAGTGGCCCAAGTCCAGATCGGTCTCGGCTCCGTCATCCGTCACGAACACTTCACCGTGCTGGAAGGGCGACATGGTGCCCGGGTCCACGTTGATGTAGGGATCGAGCTTGATGAGGGTGACTTTGAGACCGCGCGATTCCAGGATCGCTGCAAGGGAGGCTGAGGCGATTCCCTTACCGAGGGAAGACACCACACCGCCGGTGACGAAGACGAACTTGGTCATGTCTTTTTTTGGTGGTGGTAAAACAAGATTATAGGTGCGCCGTGAATTTCGGCGTGCAGTGCAGGGCTGCTTGAGTGACTGCAAGGCGCTGCTTGTCTGCTAAATTGCACGCCATGAATGACGTGTTCGCAGGCAAACATCTGGTGCTGGGCCTTTCCGGGGGCGTAGCTTGTTACAAATCGGCGCAATTGTGCCGCTTGCTGGTTCAGGCCGGCGCTACCGTGCAAGTGGTCATGACCGAAGCCGCAGAGCAGTTCATGACCGCAGTCACCATGCAGGCACTGTCTGGGCGCGCAGTCTACACCTCTCAGTGGGATGTGCGTGAGCCCAACAACATGCCCCACATCAACCTGAGCCGCGAGGCCGATGCGATTCTCATCGCCCCTTGCAGCGCAGACTTTATTGCGCGCCTGGTGCAAGGCCGCGCCGATGAGCTGCTGAGCCTGATGTGCCTGGCACGCCCCACGGACAAAGTACCCCTGCTGCTGGCCCCGGCCATGAACCGCGAAATGTGGGCCCACCCAGCGACCCAGCGCAATCTGGCGCAGGTGCAAGCCGATGGCGCCAAGGTGCTGGGCGTGGGCAACGGCAGCCAGGCCTGTGGCGAAACGGGTGACGGCCGTATGCTGGAGCCCGAAGAAATCATGGAAGAACTCGCCGCCCACTTCACGGCCAAGCGCCTGCAAGGTCAGCATTTGCTGGTAACCGCCGGCCCGACCTTTGAGGCGATTGACCCGGTGCGTGGCATCACCAATTTGTCGAGTGGAAAGATGGGTTTTGCCATTGCCCGCGCCGCGCAGGAGGCGGGCGCGCAGGTCACGCTGGTGGCTGGCCCCGTGCACCTGCCTACGCCGCGTGGCGTGGTACGTATCAATGTGCAATCGGCCCGCCAGATGCAGGAAGCCGTGCAGTCGCAGGTAGGAGATGCCACTATTTTCATAGCTACTGCCGCAGTTGCAGATTGGCGTCCAGCCGAATTTTCTGATCAAAAGATCAAGAAAGACGGCTCTGGCGATGTGCCAGCCATGAGCTTTGTTGAAAACCCCGACATTCTGGCGGGCGTCGCCCAGTCTGCGCAGGCCAAGGCTGGCAAGCTGTACTGCGTGGGTTTTGCAGCGGAAAGCCATGACCTGCTCAAGCACGCTACGGCCAAGCGCCTGCGCAAGGGCGTGCCGCTGCTGGTGGGTAATATTGGCCCGGCCACTTTTGGCAAGGACGACAATGCCCTGCTGTTGATTGATGACAAGGGCACGAAAGAGCTACCCCACGCCAGCAAAGACGTGCTGGCGCGCCAGCTGGTGGATGAAATTGCGCTGCGACTGCCCGCTGTGAAGTCGTAATCTGGCAGCCTTGACCGAACACTGAGCCTTAGGAACCTGAACATGACCCCCTCCAGCTATGAAGGCCCGCGCAATGGCGACTATGTGGCCTATGTGGACCAGCTGCTGCGCGCCAGTCCTGAGTACCGACGTACGCAACGCAGCATTGCTGGAGCGATGCATTCCGCTGTGATTACGCCCGGCGGGCAGGCCAGCTCTCCCATGAGCCAGTTGCGCGACACCCTGCAAAAAGCCCGAGACATGGCAGAGCAGCAGGTGGAGCGCAAGCCTGTCATTCAGAAGACTGTTGCCAGCCGCACCGCTGCGGCCCACCCGGTGCGAGGGGGAAAGACCGTCAGCAAGGAAGAAGCCCAGCAGCGCTTCAAGGCGCTTGAGCGGGACATTGAAACCCAGAAGGCTCAGGCTGCGACGCAGAAGAAGCCCTGGATTTCGCCTTTCTCTCTGGTGATGATCGTGGGCGGAACCATCATTGCGCAGTTTGTGCCGGGCTTTGGCGCCATTCTCTCCATCATGGGCTTGATGACCCTGGTGGGTGGCGTGCTCAACCGCCTTAAGGGTAAGTAGGGCCAATAGGGCAGGCAAGCCAAATCTGCTGCGCATTTTTTGCGTGTGCAAAAGGGCGACAATGGCGCCCTTTATTCAATAACCAGACGCAGCAGCGCTGCGCTCTGGATGACTGCAAGGCCCGGTTTCCGGGCTTTTTGCCAAGGTTTTTATGAACGTAGATGTCAAGATTCTCGATGCGCGCCTGCGCGAAAACATGCCCGCTTACGCCACGCCCGGTAGCGCTGGACTGGATCTGCGCGCCTGCATTGATGCGCCCGTGACGCTGGAGCCTGGCCAGTGGCAGCTGATTCCCACCGGCATGGCCATGCACCTCAAAGACCCCAACTACGCCGCTCTCATCCTGCCGCGCTCGGGCATGGGTCACAAGCACGGCATTGTGCTGGGCAACCTCGTGGGCCTGATCGACTCTGACTACCAGGGCCAGCTCATGGTCAGCGCCTGGAATCGCTCGCAAACCGCTTTCACGCTGCAGCCCATGGACCGCCTGGCTCAGCTGATGATTGTTCCCGTGGTGCAAGCCCAGTTCAATCTGGTCGATGACTTTGCCGACGCCAGCGAGCGCGGCGAAGGCGGTTACGGCTCTACAGGCAAGCAATAAGCCTGCGCTGTGGTGACTGGGGTGGAGGAAAGTGTTCCGATATCCTCGCCAAATGCTGAATTTTTAGTAGCACGCTGCGCTTGCTGTGTCTCGTATTGATAGAGTTATCTATCAAGAATGAAGCAGTTCAGGCGCTGCATGCTATGAATTCAGGATCAGCCTGAGGCCTTTGAAGGCGCAGTCTATTGTGAGCAAATGTGAATCTGGTCGTCCAAATGACAATGCGGTGCGTTGTAGTCAAAGGGCAGACCGCACAGGGTTTGCATAAATACTCACAACAGATATTGGGACGCATGCATAGCTCATGCGTCAGTCAGGAGATTTCCATGCAAGTCATTCAACGCTGGGGCCGCGTGGCCATGGTTGGCGCAATTGCCGCAGTTCTGTCGGCCTGCGCTGCATATCCTCAGGGCAGCTACCAAAATGGCTACCCCGCACAGGGCGGCTATCAGCAAGGCGGCTACTCTGGCTCGGGCTTTCCTGCCACCACGCAGACCTACCCTGTGGGTAGCGTTCCAGCGCAAGGCTATCCCGCCAACAATTGCGGCTACAACAATCCCAACTGCTATTCACAGCAGCAGCAACAGCCTCAATACGCCCAGCAGGGCCGCGTGATGAACATTGAAACCGTGCGCGTGCAAGATGGCAGCGGCGTGGGTGCCGGTGGTGCCATTGCTGGCGGTGTGATTGGCGGCGTGCTGGGTAATCAGGTTGGCAAGGGCTCTGGCCGCACACTGGCCACGATTGCCGGCGTGGTGGGCGGTGCTCTGGCTGGCAACGCCGTGCAAAACGGCGTGGGCGGCGGCAGCGTGCGTGATGTCTACCGCGTGACGGTGCAACTGCAAGACGGCAGCATGCGCGCCGTTGACTACCAGTACGCACCACAGCTCAGCATTGGTGACTATGTGCGCGTGGAAGGTAACCAGATCTTTCGCCGCTAATTATCGGGGCCAATGAAAAAGGGACTCTTGCGAGTCCCTTTTTTGTTTCAAGCACCGTGATCAGTGCACGGTGTCATTGCCCGGAGCCTGGGGCTCGATGCGGAAAAAGCCTGTGCCCGCAGTGCCGCGGCCCACTTCTTCTTCTGTCGCATTGCGCACGGCTTCGATCTGCACATGAATGCGCAGCGCAATACCGGCCAGCGGGTGGTTGCCGTCCAGCACCACATGCTCGGGGTAGATTTCTGTGACGGTGTAGAGCAGGCCGGGCAGCACGGGGTTGGTGCCCTGAGGCATGGCGCTGCTCTCGAAGGTCATGCCTTCTTCGATCTCGGCGGGGAACAGCTCGCGCTTTTCCAGGAAGATCAGGGTTTCGTCATAGTCGCCAAAAGCTTCTTCGGGCTCCAGGTGCAGGTCCAGCTTGTCGCCAGCCACATGGCCTTGCAGAGCTTCTTCGATGCGCTTGAGCAGATCATCACCGCCGACGAGAAAGTCCACCGGCTCGTCCAGTACGTCCAGCTCTTCGCCCAGAGTGTCTTTCAGTGTCCAGGTCAGAGCGACCACGCATTGTTGGGTAACTTCCATGGTGTGTATGCAGTTGGGTGGGCTGCAGGCCAGTCCCGCAGCAAAAAATAAAACGCAGCCACGACTGTGGCGCAATGGCTGGCATTGTCCCATGCGTAGCTTGTCACTGCATCAGGGGCGTTTTGTTACACCTTGCAAAAAGCGCTTGCACGGCCTTCACATTGGCGCTCTTGCAGGCCTGCATACTGACCCTATCTTTGGTTCCATAAAGGACCGCATCATGACCTCTCAAGAACAACAATTGTTGCAAGACCTGTGCGCGCGACTGACGCTGACGCAGGGGCAGCCCAAAGACCCGCAGGCGGATGCTGAACTGCGCCGCGGCCTGACCGCCGCTCCCGATGCCGTTTACTGGCTGGCCCAGCGCACCTTGATGCTGGAGCAGGCGTTGCAGCAGGCACAGCAACAGATCAACGAGCTGCAGCAGCAAGTGCAGCAGGCCCAGCAAAACCAGAATCAGGCTAGCTCCAGCTTTCTCTCGGGTGGGTTGAGCACGCACTTTGGCCGTGCGCCAGAGCCTTCTGTGAATGTCGCGAGCGCGCAGTCGTCATATCAAAGCCCCAGCCAGTTTCAGCCAGCTGTACCCGCATCCAGCTGGCGCGATCGCTTTTCAGGCGGTGCTGCATCTAGTGTCGCATCCAGTTCCCCCAGCGCTGTTCAACCCGCAGGTGGCAGTTTTCTGGGCAGCGCCGTAGCGGCAGCGGCCGGTGTGGCGGGCGGCATGTTTTTGTTCAACGGGCTGGGGAATTTGATGGGCAACCAGCACGCCAGCTCTGCCAACCCCTTGGGCGGCAGCGAAAGTAAACCGCTGGCCCAAGACAGCAGCACGCAGAACCTGCACGAAGGCAGCGGCAGCACATCCAGTCTGGCGGATGACGCAGGCCTTGGCAGCATTGATAGTGCCGCCAGCGGCAGCTGGGATGATGGCGGTGGCTTTTTTGACGACGACTTTGCGTGATCCAGTAATTTGAGTGTTTTTAAGCTCCAGCCCTTGTTCATAAAGCGCTAGCTGCTATCAAAAATGAAAAGCCGCCCGGCAGCAATGCGCGGGCGGCTTTTTCATGGGCGCTTGAATCGCTGCTTAGAACGGGTAGTGGCGCTCGGTCGTCTGCATGGTCACCCAGCGCGTTTCGGTAAATGCGTTAATGCCTTGCTGGCCGCCAAAGTGGCCGTAACCCGAAGCCTTGACGCCGCCAAATGGCATTTGCGCTTCGTCATGCACGGTAGGGCCATTGATATGGCAGATTCCGGCCTCGATGCGTGCCGCCACGCGCCAGCCGCGGGCCGTGTCCTTGGTGAAGACGGCAGAGGACAGACCGAACTCGTTGTCGTTGGCCGTGGCAATGGCCTCTTCTTCGCCGTTGACGCGAACAATGGCTTTGACGGGACCAAAGGTCTCCTCGTGAAAGATGCGCATTGCGGGCGTCACGTGATCAATCAGCGTGGCAGGCATCAGCGTGTTCTCGGCCTTGCCGCCGCAGACGATTTTGGCGCCCTTGGCCAGCGCGTCATCAATCATGGCATTGCAGCGCTCCACCGTGGCGAGATCGACTACGGAGCCCAGCACCACCGGGCCTTTGCGCGGGTCGCCCAGCGGCAGGCTTTGGGCCTTGGCGGCAAACTTGGCGATGAATTCCTCGGCCACTTTGTTGTCCACGATAAAGCGCTCGGTGGACATGCAGATCTGGCCCGAGTTGGCGAATGCGCCAAAGGTGGCGGCATTGACTGCGGCATCGATATCGGCATCGTCCAACACCAGGAAGGGTGCCTTGCCGCCCAGTTCCAGCAGGGCAGGTTTGAGGTGCTTGGCGCAGGTCTGGCCAATGATGCGACCCACCTTGGTGGAGCCGGTAAAGCTGATGCGGCGCACGGCGGGGTGGGCCACGATGGCTTCGACCACGCTGCCTGCATCGGCGGGCGCATTGGTCACAAAGTTCACCACGCCAGCGGGCAGGCCTGCATCCTGCAGTGCTTCAATGATCAGGCCGTGGGTTGCGGGGCAGAGTTCCGAGCCTTTGAGGATGACCGTGTTGCCGCAGGCCAGAGCGGTGGAGATGCTGCGCACGGCCAGAATCACCGGGGCATTCCACGGCGCAATGCCCAGCACCACGCCTGCAGGCTGGCGCACGGCCATGGCCACGCTGCCTGGCACGTCGGAAGGGATGATTTCGCCATTGATCTGTGTGGTCAGCGATGCGGCTTCCAGCAGCATGCTGGCGGCCAGATGTACGTTAAAGCCCGCCCAGATGCCCGAGGCGCCGGTCTCGGCGGCCATGGCTGCGGCAATCGCCTCGCCCTTGGCTTCGAGTGCGTGCGATGCCTTCATCAGCATGGCACGACGTGCATTGGGGCCTAGCTGCGACCAGGCGGGGAAAGCGGCCGCTGCGGCATCGCAGGCGCGAATCGCGTCTTCGGTGGTGGCAGCGGGGGCGCGTGTGGCAACCGATCCGTCCAGCGGGTTCTTGCGCTCAAAAGTCGCGCCATTGCTGGCCGCGCATTCCTGGCCGCCAATCAGCATTTTTTGTTCAATCATTTCTTATCTCCGTCTTGAGTGTTGAGTCCGCAATGACAACTGCTTGCAGCGCATGACGTTTAAATGGGACGCTGCCCAGCAAAGGGTACCGAGCAAGGGCCGCCCCGCAGCGATGGCGCCGTCCCCCGCAGGGGGAAGCGGCAGCGCCGCACAGGGGGATCCATGTCAATGTTCACCGCCCAGGTAGGCACGTCGTACCGCTGGGCTGTTGGAAAGTTCTGTGGCTGAGCCTTCGCCCACAATGCGCCCGGTTTCCAGCAAGTAGCCGCGATCAGCAATCGCCAGGCTTTGGCGGGCGTTCTGTTCGACCAGCAGCACACCCATACCCAAGCTTTTGATGCGGGCCAGCGCCGCAAACAGCTCTTTGCACATCAATGGCGACAGGCCCAGCGACGGCTCGTCCAGCAGCAAAATATCGGGTTGGCTCATCAGCGCGCGGCCCACGGCCACCATTTGCTGCTCGCCGCCGCTCATGGTGCGCACGGCTTGGGGCAGGCGGTCGCGCAGTTTGGGGAATAGGGCAAAGACCTGCTTCAGGTTCTTTGCCTCATTGGCTCGCGCACGCTGTGGCTGTGCGCCAAGCTGCAGGTTTTCTTTCACGCTCAAATCACCAAACACGCCGCGCCCTTCGGGGACCAGCGCCAGACCTGACTGCACGATGGCGTGGGCGGGCAACAGCATCAGTTCCTTGCCGGCCAGTTGCGCACTGGCACCGGGCTGCGGCGTGACCATGCCGCCCAGCGCTTTGAGCAGGCTGGACTTGCCCGCTCCGTTGGCGCCCAGCATCACCACCAGCTCTCCGGGCTGCACGTTCAGGCTGACCTGGTGCAGGGCTTCGTGCTTGCCGTAGCTCACCGAGATATTGCGTACATCAAGCATGGTGGGTCTCCGCAGTTTCTTCTTCACCACCATCCACATCTTCACCCAGATAGGCGCGCACGACTTCGGGCTCCTTCAGTACTTGTGCCGTGGGGCCGTCGGCAATCTTTGTGCCGGCATTCATCACCACGCAGCGGTTGCACAGGGCGTGCACGGCGTCCATCACATGCTCAACCATGAGAATCGTCAGCCCCGTGGCCTGCAACTGCTGAATCAAGGCAATGCCTTGCTGCAGCTCGGTGGGGTTGAGGCCTGCCAGCCATTCATCCAGCAGCAGGATTTGCGGCTCAAGCGCCAGTGCGCGGGCCAGCTCCAGTCGCTTTTGGTTGATGTAGGTGAGATCACCTGCAGGTATGTCTGCAAATTCGGCCAGACCGACCTGCGCCAGCAGCGCCAGCGCACGCGGCGTGGCGGCTTTGCCAAACAGCGGGCGGGGTTTGAAGGCCATGCCGGCGATGACGTTGTCCATGCAGCTCATGGAACCCAGCACCTTGACCAGCTGAAAAGTGCGCGCAATGCCTAGCCGTGCAATCTGGTGGCTTTTGAGCGAGTGAATGGGCTGGCCATGGAACAGAATCTCGCCGCCGTTGACGGGCAGGGCACCCGAGATCAGATTCATGGCCGTGGTCTTGCCTGAGCCATTGGGGCCGAGCAGGCCCACGACCTCGCCGGGGTAAATGTCAAAGCTCAGTTCGTTGACGGCGACCAGTCCGCCAAAGCGCTTGGTGGCCGAACGCACGGAAAGCAGGGTGGCTGTTTTCATGGCTTGTCCACCTTCTTGGCTGAGGTTTTCCCAAACAGCCTGGCCAGCACGCCGGACAGGCCTTGGGGGATGAAATACACGATCACGATAAACACCAGACCCAGCAGAATCGAGAAATGGTTGGGGAAGTTGGCACCCAGATATTCAAACAACAGCACCAGCGGCACGGCACCCAGAATCGGGCCGAATAGCGCGCCTGCGCCGCCCAGCAACGCCATGATCAGCGTCTGGAACGAGATGGCGGGCGCAAAGGCAATGCTGGGGTCGATATAGGTCCAGCGCGGGGCCATGATGGCGCCGGTCACGGTGATGAACACGGCGCTGACGGTGAACAGCAGCACCTTGGCATGCGTGGTGTTGATGCCCACATGGGTGGCCACGGTCTCGTCCTCGCCAATCACGCGCAGGGCCAGGCCCAGGCGCGAGCGGTTGATGAGGGCGCGCAGTGCCAGCACCAGGGCCAGCAGGGCCAGCAACTGCCAGTAGATATCGAGCTGGGTGATCTCCACAAACACATAGCGGCCCAGGTCTTTGGTGATGTTCACCTCCCACCAGGTCACCAGCTGCTTGACCAGCTCGGCCAGGCCAAAGCTGAAGATCACAAAGTACACGCCAGACAGGCGCAGCGTGGACAGGCCCACCAGCAGCGCCATGACCAGGCCCACGCCGGCCGCAATCGCCAGCACGGCCGCCCATGGCAGTTGTTCGCCAAACACGGCCGTCACATAGGCACCCATGCCGAAGAAGGCGACAGTGGCCAGCGAGATATAGCGCGTGGGCCCCGAGAACAGTGCCCAGGCCGTGGCCAGCACGCAGTACATGAGGATGCTGATGAGCAGGGACAGGTAGTACTCGTCCGTCAACCAGCGAGGCAGCAGGGCCAGACCGGCGGTGGCGATGGCGCAGATGGCCCAGATCAGAATTTCCTTGCGGTTCATCGTGCCGCCCTCCCGAACAGGCCTGTGGGCTTGAACAGCAGCACCAGCAAGAACACGGCGTAGTTGACGGCCAGCGTCAGGCCGGGGTCGATGAAGGATGCCACCAGTGTCTCGGCAAAGCCCAGCAGCATGCCCGCGACCAGGCAGCCCATGAGATTGCCCACGCCGCCCATGATGACGACGATCAGTGCCTTCATCGCAAACATGGTGCCCATGCTGGCCGAGAAGGGCAAAAACATGCTGACCATCACGCCGCAGACTGCGACCAGCGCGCCGCCCAGCCCATAAGCCAGAGCCGCAGTGCTGCGCACATTGATGCCGACCAGATGCGCAAACTGCGGCGCCACGGCCACGGCCCGCACCACAGCGCCGGCGCGGGTGCGCGTCAGCAGCAGGTACAGGCCCCCGCCCAGTACCAGTGCCACGACCAGCACCAGCAGTCGGTTGGCGGCAACCTTGCTGCCCAGAATTTCAACCGTGTCCGACAGATAGGTGTAGCTGTGATAGTCGCCGCCAAAGTTCACCAGCATGATGCCCTGCGCAACAAACAGCATGCCAAAGGTGGCCAGAATCGAATCCACCTCCAGAGACGGCCCGCCCTTGGCGCGGCGCACCAGCGGGGTCAGCAGCAGTTGGTAGATGACCCACTGCACGGCAAAGCCCAGCGGTACAACCAGTCCCAGCACAAGCAGGGGCGAAACACCCCAGTCAGTGACCGCGAAAAAAGCCAGGAAAGCTGGAGCAATCAGAAACTCCCCGTAAGAGAGATTCATGATCCGCGCCACGCCGTATTGCAGCGTCAGCCCCATGGCCACCAGGCCATAGAGGCCGCCGAGCATGGCGCCTGCGAGAAGGATGTCTATAAAGTTCATAGCGTGTACCGCTCGTGATTCATTGTTCTTGTTATGAAATCAATGCCAAGTGAAAGCAAGACATGCGCAGCCAGCTCTTGTTTTGATAGTTCTAAAAGCTGAGCGCGGTGTTTGAATAGGCATGGCCTGGTAGCGGGACAGCGAGCAAGCGCCGCCGCGCAGCGAAGCTGTCGTCCCCCTCCCGCGAAGCGAGAGAGGGGGAAGCGGCAAAGCCGCTCAGGGGGTGACCCGCGGTATCACCGCAGGTTTAACGCCCGCCCGGCTTGTCGGCGCAATCGCATTGAACTCGCCGTTCTGCCACTGGCCCACATGCCATAACTTGGTCAGCATCTGGCCTTCCAGCTTCACGTTACCCAGCACGGTGTCGAAGCTGCCGGTCTTGAGCTCTTGCGTCACGGCGGCGCGGTCAATCTTGCCCACGCGCTCGATCGACTGCTGCAGCATCTGCAGCGAGGTGTAGACGATGGGGCTGGCAAAGCGGTCCGACTCTTGGCCCGTGACTTCCTTGAAACGCTTCAGATAGGCCTGCATCTGCGGGTTGCTGGCATCAATGCCGCCGGGAGCCATCACGCCTTCAGCCGCCGCGCCAAACTTGCCCTTGAACATGGGGAACTGCGTGCCCACGCCGGTGAACAGCACCTTGGGCGTCAGGCCCAGGGTCTTGGCCTGCTCGTTGATGAGCATGGTGTCGGGCGGGTAGGAATAGGCGACGAAGGTGTCCGCACCCTTGCCCTTGGCTTCGTTGATGACGGGCGTCATGTCCTGCGTGCCGATGGGGTAGCTTTTGTCGTACACCAGCTCAAAGCCATGCTGCTTGGCTGCCTTGCGCGTGGCATTGGCCAGTTCCACGCCAAAGCCGTCGGCGATGTTGATCATGGCGATCTTGTTGTTGATCTTGCCTTCCTTCTTGGCCTTTTCCAGCATGGCGACCAGGTCCTCGGCGTACTCACCGCCGGTGCCCAGGAAGAAGAAAGCGTGCTTCCAGCGCTTGGCCAGCTCGGGTGCTTTGTCGGTCACCGAAGTCGCGGCTAGCAGCGGGTACTTGTGCTTTTCGTAGGTGGGGCCGACGGCCAGGTTGGAGCCCGTGCTCCACGGTGGCAGCACAAAGTCCACCTTGTCCTGCGTGATCAGGCGCTCGGTGGCCCGCACCGCTTCTTCGGTGCTGGAGCGGTCGTCGTACTCAATGACTTCAATCGGCACGCGCTTGTTATAGGCCTTGAGCATGATGCCGCCAGCGTCATTGATCTCCTTGACCCACAGCTTGTAGTTGGGAGCGGTGGTGACCGAGGTGCCGCCCGCGTTGATGCCGGTCTTGGCAATCGCCCAGCCTATGCGGATGGACTTGGGCGCTTCTTGCGCCAGAGCCGTGCCGCCCAGACCGGCCAGCGCGGTAGCGGCGACCAAGCTCTTGAGAATAAAGCGCTTGTTACTGAGATTCATGTTTGTCTCCTGTGTGGATGGTTCCGGTTCTCAGATCGTCAATACGCTCTGAACCCGGTTTTTACCCATCGTAGGAAAACAGCGCTGCAGGGGTTTGTCTGGGTGTGCACAAAGTCTTGTCTGGCCGTGCAGGCACCTCTGGGTAAACACCAATTTCCCTGTGCGGCGCTGGGCGCGAGAAAGGGGTGTGCAGGCTGCTATGGATAATGAAGCATCCTGTTACGTGCAGGGAGAATGTTGTTTACGACCGAGGAGCCCGCATGCCCCAAGCCACCGCCGCTTATCAGACGACAGAGATGCAAGGCAAGCAGGCCATTGGTGCATGGCAGCACTGGATGTCGTCGCTGTATGGGCTGGAAAGCGATGTCTATGACGACCAGCAGTTCTCGGCACGTCTCAACACCTTTGAGCTGGGTGCTGTGGGGATGACCAAGATCGAGGCCAGCCGCCACCGTGTGCGGCGTACCTCGGCCAGCATGGCCAGTCACAGCACGGACTTCCTCAAGATCGTTGCCCCCTGGCAAGGCACGGCCAGCGTCTGCCAGAAAGGGCGCCAGGCCCATGCGCGCAGCGGCCAATGGCTGATCTACGACAGCACGCAGGAATACGAAGTCCTCAACCCCGAGTGGTGCGAGCACCTGATCATCACCCTGCCCAAAAGCCGCTTTGCCGAGCATGGCCGCGCCGTCGATGCGCTGATGGGTAGCTACGTGGGCGGCACCGAAGGCGTCTCGCGCATTGCGCTGGACATGATGCGCGGCATGTTTGCCGAATACCGAGTGATGGGGCAGGGCGTTGCCCAGCATGTGACGGATTCGCTGGTGCAGCTCATTCAGTTGTCCCTGCTGGATGCTTGTGGCCGAGCCTCAACGCTGAGCGCCAGCGAGCTGCTCAACAGCCGCATCAGGGCTTATGTGCGCCAGCACCTGCGCGACCCGGGCTTGTCTGCCGACGGCATGGCCGCTGCGCTCAACTGCAGCAAGCGCCATCTCTATAACGTCTTTGCCGATGATGAACTGAGCATCAACCAGTATGTCTGGGCCCAGCGCATCGCGCTGTTTCAGCAAGATGTGCGCAAACTGGCCAACCAGCACTGCACGCTGACCGAGCTGGCGCTGGCCTGCGGCTTTGCCAGCGGCGCGCATCTGAGCCGCTTGTTCAAGCAGCACACCGGGCAGACACCGGTGCAGTTCAGGGCCGGGCTTGCGACGAGTCACTTGCTGAACTAAATGCCAAATTGGCCTGTAGCGCTTACTCATAAAGCGCAAGCAGCTATCAAATAAAGAGTTGCAGACGCGCAAAAGTGCTTCAGGGCGGGAGATGTTAATTCCTCTTTTACCCGGAGCCAGAATGCCATTAGGGTCCAGTGCACGCTTGATCTTGCGCTCGATCGCTTGGTCATTGATCTGCGCTGACCGGCGTTATTGGGGGCTATAGGACAATGCAGGCCATCGCTTAGATAGCAGGACTGTATTTCCATGGATATCAACACGCCTCTCGCCTTGCTCGGCGGGCTCACCGCTTCCCAATTCATGCGCAAGCATTGGCATAAAAAGCCTTTGCTGGTGCGTCAGGCCATTCCCGGCTTCAAAGCGCCTATCCCGCGTGCTCGCCTGCTGGCCATGGCCGGTGAAGAAGGTGTGGAGTCCCGTCTGATTCAGCAGCTTGACGGTGACAACTGGAAGCTGAGCCACGGTCCCTTGTCCCGCCGCAGCCTGCCTGCGCTCACCAAGCCGGGCTGGTCGGTGCTGGTGCAGGGCGTGGACATGCATGACGACAAGGCGCATGAGCTGCTGCAGCAGTTCCGCTTTGTGCCTGAAGCGCGTCTGGATGATCTGATGATCAGCTTTGCGACGGACAAGGGCGGCGTGGGGCCGCACTTTGACAGCTATGACGTGTTCCTGCTGCAAGCCCATGGAAAGCGTCGCTGGCGCATTGGTCGCCAGAAAGATTTGTCGCTGCAGGAAGACAAGCCTTTGAAGATTCTCGCGAACTTCGAGCCCGAAGAAGAGTTTGTGCTGGAGCCCGGTGACATGTTGTACCTGCCTCCCAAGTGGGCGCATGACGGCGTGGCCGAAGGTGAGTGCATGACGTACTCCATCGGCTTCCGCTCGCCTGACCGTGGCGAGATGGGTCGCGAGCTGCTGCTGCGCATGTCTGACGAGCCTGATGAGCCAGAAAACCCCATCATTTACCGTGACCCCAAGCAGGAAGCGGTCAGCAACCCCGCTGAAATTCCGGCCGGCATGTATGACTTTGCCCGCGAAGCCTTGCAAAAAGCGCTGGCCGAGCCGCTGGCGCTGGAACGTGCTCTGGGTGAATACCTGTCGGACCCCAAGCCCAATGTCTGGTTCGAGCATGGCGATGAAAACGGCATGTTCGAAAGCGTCGTGCTCGATCGCCGCACCCGCATGATGTATGACGCCAAGCACATCTTCATCAACGGTGAAAGCTACTTGGCCGGTGGCCGCGATGCGACGCTGATGCGCAAGCTGGCGGACACACGGATGCTGTCTCGCAAGGACCTGGCAAGCGCTAGCGATGATGCGCTGGAGCTGCTGTCATCATGGTTTGATGCGGGCTGGGTTCGCTCAGGCGATTAATTAGAAGGTGGACTTGTAACTGGCTCCGTGCTAAGTTACGGGGTTACCCTCTATGGGTTCCTGCTGATCTGACGCGGCTTTGTACGGGTTGTGTAAATCTTTATGAAAGCTTTGTCAGGGAATTGACAGGAAAGAATTTATGGATCACAGTGTGATTCATGGCAAGCGAAGGCTTGCCCGGTAAATAAGAAACGCACCGATTTGTGCAGATTTGTTTAGTTGCTGTCAGTGTTAGTCAGCAATGAGCAAATCTACCTATAATGCGTGCTGAGTCGAATTTATCGTTTGACCTGATCTGCCAGAGCGATCAACAGCTGCAAAAAGCTGACCGTAATGGCAATCTGCATACTGTCTGCTGAACCTCCAACTAGGAAACTGTCATGAAGAACTCTCTGATTCTGGCTACTGTGATCGCTGCTGCTGCTCTGGCTGCTTGCGGTAAGAAGGAAGAAGCTGCTCCTGCTGCTCCCGCTCCTGCTGTGGAAGCTCCTGCTGCTCCCGCACCTGCTGCTGAAGCTCCTGCTGCTCCTGCCGCTGACGCACCTGCTGCTCCTGCCGCTGACGCACCTGCTGCTCCTGCCGCTGAAGCCGCTCCTGCTGCTGACGCTGCTAAGACTGAAGCTGATGCCGCCACTGGCGCTGCTACAGCCAAGTAAGCTGCTTTAAGCAAGTTTGAAGCTTCGGCTTCAAACAAAAAAGAACCGCACTCAGGTGCGGTTTTTTTACGTCTGTACTTTGCGGGTTTTACTTTGCGCATTACTACTGTTTTCAGTGGGTAGTGCTGGTGCGAGAAAGCGCCTTTGTTTGTCGCCTGTGTTCAGGCCTATGGCGGCTGGCAGCTTGCAGGCGTATCCAGTATCTCGGTATCCCGCTTTCTCGGGCGCATGAAAAAAGCCACCAGACGATTGTCATGGTGGCTTTTCTAAAGGCGCTGAAATTTACTTCAGATCATCCGTGATGATGCGCACAATGCGCTGGCTGTTGGCGCTGCTGTCTGGCTGGCCTTGTTCGTTCAGAACGCTGACCTGAGACTTGTTGCCATCGCCCTTGACCTGAATCTGGTACTTGGCGGGAGCTGCAGCTTCCTTGCCTTGGCTGAAGATCTTGCTGAAGAAGCCCTTGCCTTCTGGCTTGGCGTTTGGATCGACATAACGCACAAAGTAGATGCCACGGCTGCGGTCGCGGTCTTCCACGGTGAAGCCGGTGCGATCCAGTGCCACGCCTACGCGGCGCCATGCGCGCTCGAAGCCTTCGTCCAGTTGCAGGGTAGGAACGCCATTGATGGTGTCCATGCGCGCGTTGCTCGAAGCGACGGCAGCAGACTTGTCAGCCTTGGCGACAGCAGATGCCTGCTCTTCGCTCACGCCCAGCTTGACCATGATGCGGCGCAGGAATTCTGTTTCCAGCTCAGGATCGCGGGGGCGAGGCTGCCAGATGGTGTTGTCCTTGCGCTCGCTGGTGTAGACCTCTTGCATGCCACGGTGTGTGACATAGATGCGGGTCTTGCCATCGGGTTCGCGCTCCAGGCGGGTGCGGAACTTGTCGCGCTCGCTGGTGGAGTAGAGCGAATCGAACACCTTGCCCAGGCTCTTGCGGATGATGTCTTGCGGCAGCTTGGCGCGGTTTTCGGCCCAGTCTGTTTCCAGAATGCCCAGCTGGCGGTCTTCCATCGCGTAGATGAAACCGTTTTCCAGCCAGAAGTCGCGGGTAGGTTCCCAGAGCTTGTCGGCAGCGCGATCCACCACCAGCCAGTGCTCGGCGCCATCGCGCTCGATGCGGACGTCGCCAATCTTGTTGGCTGCTGTGCTGTTGTCGGCAGGCTTTGCAGCCTTGGCGTTAGCCTGCATGGCAGCTGCAGACACAACGCCACCAGGGACGTTGTAGCGCGAGTCTTGCGACAGCTGCGTCAGATCAGGAGGGACTTCAAGAGAAGGAGCCTGGTTCTTGCCCGCGCTCTTGTAGTCAATCTTGGTCTCTTGGAACGTGGTCGAGCAGGCAGAAAGACCCAGTGCGATGCTGAGCAAGCCCAAACGTGCTGTTTGTTGTTTCACGCGGATTGTCCTTGGGTAGCGGTTCAAGCTAAATGCGAAAAACCGCTAGCTTAGCGCAACTCAGTCAGAGAATGCCAACTTTACTGAGAGCACCCTCGACAAGCGCTTCATATTCCTTGCTCAAAGGGGTCATGGGCAGGCGCATGGTGGGGCCGCACAAACCCATGCGGGCTGCTGCCCATTTCACGGGAATGGGATTGGCTTCCACAAACATGCTCTTGTGCAGAGGCATCAGCTTGAACTGGATTTCCATGGCGCGCTTGATGTCGCCAGCCATGGCAGCCTTGCACAGCTCGCTCATCAGGCGAGGAGCCACGTTGGCCGTCACGCTGATGTTGCCGTGACCGCCGCACAGCATCAGAGCCACTGCGGTGGGGTCATCACCGGAGTAAACGCCAAAGCCTGCGGGCACATCACGGATCAGCCACTGAGCGCGTTCGATGTTGCCGGTAGCTTCCTTGATGCCGATGATGCCGGGGACCTGGGCCAGACGCAGCACGGTGTCGTGCTGCATGTCTGCGACCGAGCGACCGGGCACGTTGTAGAGGATCACGGGCAGGTCACCAGTGGCTTCGGCAATGGCCTTGAAGTGCTGGTACTGGCCTTCCTGTGTGGGCTTGTTGTAGTAGGGGACAACCTGCAGCTGGCTGTCTGCACCAACCGACTTGGCGTATTTGGCCAGCTCAATCGCTTCGTGCGTGCTGTTGGCACCGCAGCCGGCCATGATGGAGACGCGGCCTGCGGCTTGCTCGACGGAGACGCGAATGATTTCGCGGTGCTCTTCAACATTGACGGTGGGCGACTCACCAGTCGTGCCGACCACACCGATGCAGCTGGTGCCTTCGGCCACATGCCAGTCGATGAGTTTGCGCAGCGACGGGTAGTCGACGCTACCGTCTTCGAGCATGGGCGTAATGAGGGCAACAATGCTGCCAGTGAGGGCGACGGAGGGTGATGTCATATCCGCAATCAGAAACGGGAAAAATGAATTCTACAAACAGGGACAGGGTCCCTGCAGTGGTTTACGGTAAACAGTGTCGAGCAAAACTCTGTTTTAGTTAAAGTGTTGTTGATAAATGACGAAATGACGATAACTCAATGGTTGGCACATCAATTTGCTGTGCGATTTTTGCAAGGCAATCGCCAGCTTGTGTGCCATGGCGTGAGGCGCGCAAGCTCACTTGTGTGTGCCGATTCAAGGGCCGACTTAAGGCGCCAGTTCAAGTGTGGTTGAGCCGTGCATTCATATGCTCCTCCCAGGTCTGGCCGGTGAGGGTCAAGCTGAAGTCCTTGATGGAAAACATGATGATTTCGCCCTGTGGACCTTGCTGCGTCAGCGAAAGCAGCTCACCTTTTCTTGCCTTGCGGTGCAAGATGGGGCAGTAAATATCGGGCGCGGCCAGCAGCTTGCTCTGGGTGTTGTAGATACGAGGCTGGCCTTCGTAGTTAAAGGCCAGCAGCTTGCCGCCGGGGTGAACTCGGGGAGGGGAGCTGAAAAAGCTGCGGTCAATCAGCTCGAACTCGCAGGGCACGATGACTTGGCCGCTGATGTGGATCACGCCTTCCAGCTCGCGGGAGCTGGCACTGCCATCGCTTTCGGTATGAGGCTGGCGGATGGCGGCCACGGCCAGGCCGGTTTTGGGGTCGAAGGCCTCAATGCGCTCGTAATGGCTCTCGAACAAAAGCTGGCCGTGAATGTCCATCACCAGCGCCTGCTCTCGCATCTCGCCGCCCCGGTCGGCGCGCAGGGTGTTGTCTTCGGGGTGCCAGCCGGCGTCGATGATGCTGGCCTGTAGCAAATTCATAGCGGGCATGCCGCGCAGGTCGTGGCGCTCAGGCACTTTTTCAGACTGGCACTGAACCACATGGGGTGTGAGGGCCATCAGCTCCAGGTAGCCCGCCGAGGGCGGCACAACCCAGTGGCCGTTGAAGTCCATCACCCCGCTGGCGCGCCCCTTCTGGGTGGGCAACTCCGGGAAGTAGACGTTGATGTGCTGGCCACTCACAAAGGCCTGGCTGGCCCCTTCGCTGGGCTGCAGCAGCCAGCGGCCTTCGGGGGTGACCAGGCCGACGGGCCAAGGTTCTTGTTCATCGCGCTCGTTTTCCTCATGCTGCCGTGGCAGGGGCTGGCCGGTTTTGGGGTGCTTGAGCGGCATGACCAGCCAGACCTTCGCTTCGGGTTCCCAGGCGCTGTCGTGAGCGAGAAAGTCCTTGGTCAGCCAGTCGGGTGCTTCCAGCGGTGCTGATTCGTTCATGGTCTGAGGGTCTTTAATAGCCAAATGGCACTGCAAGTCAGGATGCGCTTGCGGTACCTGCTACAAAATTTGCGATGGCTGGGGTGATGCGCTGCGGCTGTTCAGAGCTGTCATGCGCTGTAATTCCACGCCCTGATGCTGGCTTGCGCTAAGCGGTCCAGAAAGTCCTCTACGGCATCGGCGCGCACCACGGTGATGCGGATGCTGTCGTCATCTGTCGCCAGTTTGATCAGTGCCATGTCGCGGCTGCTCAGGTGCTCGGCCAGATGTTCCAGGCCAGATTCCACGCCGTCAGCTGGGGTATCCCAATGCCAGTTGTCGGTGCCGGGCAGCCAGTGGGTGTTGGCAATGCCGTCGGCGTCTTTCCAGTCAAAGCGGGCGAACTGGGTGGCGATGGGGATGAGGTGCACCCAGTACAGCGTCAGCGCGTTTTCGCCTGCGGGCAAGTGCATCTCATTGGGGTCGATTTCGTCGTCTTCATCCCATCCCATGTCGTCAGCGTCCGGCTCGGCCACGCAGTCGCGCCATTCCTGCAGCAGCTCGGTGGCTTCGTCCTCATCGCCCAGACACAGAATGCGGGTCAGGTCGCTCATCCAGATTTCGTCTTCGGCCTCGATCAGCTCTGCGCGAGTCATGGTCGTGGTTTCGGCTTGCTCGCCGCCCAGCCCTTTGAACATGCCGCGAATGGCATTGCGGTAGTCGTCCCAGGTCTCGCCCGTGCGGGTGATGCTGAAATCCTTGATGGAAAAAATGACCAATTCGGCCTCTGGCCCTTCACCCATAAAGGTGAGCAGCTCATTTTTTTGGGGGCTGCAGTTCAGCGGCGGGCACCAGATATCGGGCGACGCCAGCAGCTTGCCCTTGGTGTTGTAAACATGGGGCTGGCCTTTGTCGGTAATGGCCAGCAGCTTGCTGCCGGGCAGCACCTTGGGCGGCGAGCTGCTAAAGCCGCGCTCAATGGTTTTGTATTCGCAGGGAATGATTTCATGGCCGCTAATATGCAGCACGCCTTCCCAGATGCGGCGGGCTTCTTCGCCGTTTTCATCAACATAGTTTTCGCGCACCGTCACCACGGCTAGGCCGGTTTTGGCGTTGAAGTCGTTGATCTGCTCGTACTTGCTGGCGTCAAACAGCGGCTGGCCATCGGACTTGAGCAGCAGCTTGCGCGAGTTGCCATACGGCCCCTGATCGGCGCGGATGAATTCGTCTTCTTCTTCGTTGTAGTCAATGCTGCTCAGCCCTTCGTGCAGCAGCGCAAGGCCCGGCAGGCTGCGCAGGTCTTCGGTGTTGGGGATGTGGGCTGATTTGCAGGCCATGACCTGGGGCGTGATGGCATAGGCATTGCGGTAGCCAGCCGATGGCGGCACGACCCAGTTGCCGTTCAAGTCTTTGAGGCCAGATTTCTCGCCAACGCCTTCAGCTTCCTCGGGGTAGCGCACGCAGATATAGCCGCCTGATGTATAGGCGCCGTTTGCGCCTTCGATGGGTTTGACCAGCCAGCGGCCATAGGGGGTGACCAAGCCGATCGGCCAGCCGTCACGGTGGTTTTCACCGGGCAGCTTGGCGCCGGTGCGTGGGTGGATTTTGGGCATGACGTAGTAGGCGTCCGTGCCCTCATCCCAGGCGCTGTGGTATCGCTCTACATAGTGGTCTTTGAGCCAGGCGGGCCAGTCATCATCGTTGTCGCGCTCAATCACTTCGGTGCGCATCAGCACCGAATAGCTCCACCACCCCAACTGCGCTTGCGGGTGCTGCTTCAAAACCTGTAGCGATTCGGGCAGGCCTTCACCGCTGCAGTCCCACTGCAGGCAGCGCTCGCGCAGGGCGTTGAGCGCGGCGGCGTAATCGGGCGAATCGGTGTCCTCGGGGATCAGCGTTGCGCAGTCCAGCAGCAGCCATTGGCGCTGGCTTTGGGTGACGATGGCGTCAATCTCCTGCCACTGCTTTTTGGCCGATTCGGGCCAGTGGGCGGGCAGCGGCTCCATCTGCGTTTTGAGCCATTGCCAGCGGGCTTTGACCTGATCCATGGGCGCGGCCAGCGAAATCAGGCTTTCCTTGTCCTGATAAGCGCTGCAGGGCACCCGCTCGGGCAGGTGCTTGGTATCACCCAACAGCACGCTGAACAGCAGCGGCATGCCGTCAAACCATTCGGCCCAGCCTTCGCAGGGACCGCCGGGCTCGGCAGGCCAGTCGGCGGTCGGGCTGGGGTGTTCGTCGTGGGCCAGGAGCAGGGCGTAGTCGGGCATGGAGTTCGCTCAGGGTTTGCGGTGAAATCAGGCTTGCAGCAAGGCGGGGTTTTCGCTGTCAGCTCCTGGCTTGATAGCGGCTATGCGCTGCACCACACGGTCGGGCTGGCGCAGCTGGCCATGCTCATAGGCCACGATGGTCCAGCCTGCGCAGACTTGCAGCAGCTCGCCAGGGGCCAGCAGAAAGTCAGGGCGCGAGGGCTTGCCAAAGGCTTCATTACCTTGGCCAAAGGTTTCATACAGCAGCACGCCGCCGGGTTTGACGCTGTCCAGAATCTGCGGCCACAGTGGGCGCCACAGGTAGTTGGTGATGACCACGCCGTCAAAACTGCGACCTGTCAGCGGCCAGGGGGCGTTTTCAATATCAGCGGTGATGGTTTCTGCGATGTCTGCTACGGATTGCGTAGCTTCTTGCGCTTTATCTACGCTGGTTAGAACATGATTGGATGTAGAAAAATAGCGGGTGTGGCGACCCATGCCGCAAGCCAGATCCAGCACCGTGCCTTGCGGGCGTACCAGCTGGGCGAAGCGGGTAATCCATGCGGAAGGCGCTTGCGCGCCGTGGGCAGCGTTCATTGAAGGCAAGGGCTTTGGGCTGGGCTGAGCGCCAAGGATTGCGTCGGGTGTTGTGCAAGTCATCTTGCAAAAACTATAGCAGCGCCGCGCTGCAAGGGGCTGACAAGGACTGTCAGAGCAATCCGCAAGATTGAGGTCAATGCGGCTTCACATCGTCTTTGAGCGCGGCCAGCGCCATGTTCTCAACCAAGCCGGGCGCAATCAGTTTGAGGAAGTGGCCTAGCTTGCCCTTGTCCATCACTACCTCGCGCTGGCGCTGGTTCATGCCATGGATGATGAGGCGCGCGCATTCTTCCACCGACATGGCTTTGTCTTCCTTGAGGCCGCTGACGCCTGCGGCCACGCCCTTGGCGTTGTAGCCGCGGTTGCGAATCTGCGTGGCCACCACGCCGGGGTAGGCCGTGGTGACGCTCACGCCTGCGGGTTTGAGTTCGGCGCGCAGTGCTTCAAAAAAACCGGTCATGGCAAATTTGCTGGCGCTGTAAGCGGTGCGGCCCGGCACACCGATCAGCCCGGCCAGCGATGACACGGCGACGATGGCGCCCTTGCTGGCCTTGAGATGCGGCAGCGCAGCATGGGTGCACCACACACTGCCCCAGAGGTTGATGCGCATTAGCTGCTCGTACCAGTTCAGGTCTTGGGCGCTGACATCTTCCAGCAAGGCGTGGGCGGAGATGCCAGCGTTGTTGATCAGCACATCGATGCCGTCAAAGCGGCGCACGGCTTCTGCAATCAGCGTGCGGCACTGGGCTTCGACGGAGACATCGGTGGGCTGCACCAGCACCTGTGCGCCATGCGCCTCGCACAGGCGGGCCACGGCTTGCAGATTGTCTGCATTGCGCGCGGCCAGTGTCAGTTGCAGCTGGTTTTGATGGGTTTGCGCAAGCTGGAGGGCGATCTCAGCGCCAATGCCGTCAGACGCGCCGGTAATCACGATACGGTGCATGTTCTCTCCCGGCCTGACTGCGGGGCCGGGTGGCACCCAAAGCTCAGAAGCAGGCCCAGACTTGGTCAGCCAGTGTGAGCATGAATTGCGGTTGCAGATACAGGGCAAACACGGCCAGCAGAACCGCCAGAACGGCGGCCCAGATGAGGATGCGTTGCCAGAGTTTGATCTGCATGGCTTCAGGCTGCATTGGCCGTGCTGGGGCGCGCAATGGCCCTTTCGCGAACCGGCAGGTTGACGAGGGCGGCAAAGATACCCAGCCCAATCGAGATGTACCAGACCATGTCGTAGTTGCCGTTGATGTCATACAGATAGCCGCCCAGCCACACGCCCAGAAAGCTGCCGATCTGGTGGCTGAAGAAGACAAAACCGCCCAGCATGGACAGGTGCTGCACGCCAAAAATCTGGGCGATGGTGGCATTGGTCAGCGGCACGGTAGACAGCCACAAAAAGCCCATGGCGGCGCAGAAGATGTAGACCGACCAGGGCGACAGCGGAGCTAGCAAAAAGCAGACCGTGGCCACCGAGCGCAGGCTGTAGATGCCCGACAGCAGGTAGCGCTTGGGCATCTTCTGGCCCAGATTGCCCGCCAGATAGGTGCCAAAGATATTGAACAGGCCTACCAGCGCCAGAGAGTAGCTGGCCACATGTGGGGCCATGCCAAAGTCTTTGAGGTAGCTGGGCATGTGCACGCCAATGAACATGACTTGAAAGCCGCAGACAAAGTAGCCCGCCATCAGCAGCAAAAAGCTGGGGTAAGACCACGCCTCTTTCAGCGCCTGCCCCACGGTCTGATCGCGCTTGATGGGCGTGCCGCTGCTAAAGCCTGGTTCACGCAGGCCAAAGGCCAGACCGGCAATCAGCAGGGCGAACACCGCCAGGACCAGCAAAGCGTTAGACCAGCCGAACTGCGCAATCAGCCCGCCCTCCACCGGCACCATGAAAAACTGGCCAAACGAACCCGCTGCCGCTGTCACACCCATGGCCCAGCTGCGCTGAGCAACCGGAATCTGTCGCCCCAGCACGCCGTAGATCACGGCATAGGTGGTGCCGGCCTGCGCCGCCCCGACCAGCACCCCGGCGGTGAGCAAAAACATCGTACTGGTGGGCGATAGCGCCATGCCGACCAGACCCAGCGCATACAGGATAGAGCCGCCAATCAGCACCTTGAAGGCGCCGATGCGGTCGGCCAGAATGCCGACAAAAATGCCCAAAATGCCCCAGGACAGGTTTTGCACGGCAATGGCCAGCGAGAAGCTTTCGCGCGTCCAGCCCATATCCTGCGTGATGGGTTGCAGCCACAGGCCAAAGCCATGGCGTATGCCCATGGAAAGGGTGACGATGGCACCACCGCACAGAAGAATCTGCGCCATGGACAGCGATGGTTGTGTTGTCTTTGTTGTCATACCGTGCGTGCGGAAAATCGTGTCAGTACTCGACTTTAACGAAACAACTGCTTTTGCGCGTACGCTGGCCGTCGCCTGCGCGGCAGGCTCTCTTGCCGGAATGCGAGAGCGGGGCGTGGCGGCCAGCCCTGAGAAGTGGTGGGAAGTGCCCGATAGCACTAGGGGTGATTAAAAAAGTGAGCGCTTTGCGCTTGCTATTCATAGACCTCAGCATTGAATAGCTTTGAAATTCACTTCTTGCAGGCGCTACAAGCTATTGTTTTGATGAGGTTTATAGTGCTCGCTCTGCAAGCAAAAACACATGCCAAAGACAGTTGTTCTGGCTTTGTGCAAGAGTATTGGGAGTAAACAACTGTGAATTTATCCAGCATTAATCTGGAGAGCCCACTACAATCCGCCCCCATGGCAGTCAAACCGTCCAACGAATATTCCGAAGGCTCGATCCGCGTTCTCAAGGGTCTGGAGCCTGTCAAACAGCGACCCGGCATGTATACGCGTACCGACAACCCCTTGCATGTATTGCAGGAGGTGCTCGACAACGCGGCCGATGAGGCGCTTGCCGGTTACGGCAAAAAGATCAAGTTCACCATGCACGCCGACGGCTCATACAGCGTGGAAGACGATGGTCGCGGCATTCCCTTTGGCATGCACCCTG
Organism: Comamonas sp.; assembly: GCF_036643215.1. Classification (GTDB taxonomy): domain Bacteria; phylum Pseudomonadota; class Gammaproteobacteria; order Burkholderiales; family Burkholderiaceae_C; genus Comamonas. The sequence goes on from NZ_JAVXSJ010000010.1 coordinate 77,612, forward strand.
AAGAAAATGCACCCGTGGTGGAGCTGGTCTTCACGCGTCTGCACGCAGGGGGCAAGTTCGACAAGGGCAATGGCGGGGCTTACAGCTTCTCCGGCGGCCTGCACGGCGTGGGCGTCTCGGTGACCAATGCGCTGGCTACCCGCCTTGAAGTGGCGGTGCACCGCGATGGTCAGGTCGCCACGCTGGTGTTCTCGGCTGGTGATGTGATCGAGCCGTTGCAGATTCGTGATCTGCAGCCCGGCGAGCGCAAGCACGGCACCACCGTGCGCGCCTGGCCTGATGCCAAATACTTTGAATCTTCGGCCCTGCCCATGGGCGAGCTGGTGCATTTGCTGCGCAGCAAAGCCGTGCTCATGCCCGGTGTGGCCGTTACGCTGGTCAATGAAAAGACGCGTGATACGCAAACCTGGCAGTTCAAGGGCGGCTTGCGTGACTATCTGGCGCAAAGTCTGCATGGCGAGCCTGTCATTCCCCTGTTTGAGGGCGAGGGCTTTGCCGACAAAAACAACGACAGCTTCGCCGAAGGTGAAGGTGCCGCATGGTGCGTGGCCTTTACCGAAGACGGCTCGCCGCTGCGCGAAAGCTATGTCAACCTGATCCCCACCACCGCTGGCGGCACGCATGACAGCGGCCTGCGCGATGGTCTGTTTCAGGCCGTCAAAGCCTTTATCGACATGCATTCGCTGCTGCCCAAGGGCGTCAAGCTCATGCCTGACGATGTGTTTGCCCGCGCCAGCTACGTGCTCAACACCAAGGTGCTGGACCCGCAGTTTCAAGGCCAGATCAAGGAGCGCCTGAACTCGCGCGATGCCGTGCGTCTGGTCTCTGGCTTTGTGCGCCCGGTGCTGGAGCTCTGGCTGAACGAGCATGTGGACTGGGGCAAAAAGCTGGCCGAGATCGCTATCAAGGCCGCCCAGACCCGCCAGAAGGCTGGGCAGAAGGTTGAAAAGCGCAAGGGCAGCGGCGTGGCTGTGCTGCCCGGCAAGCTGACCGACTGCGAAAGCAAGGACATCAGCGTCAACGAAGTGTTTCTGGTCGAGGGTGACTCTGCTGGCGGTAGCGCCAAGATGGGCCGCGACAAGGAAACACAGGCCATTCTGCCGCTGCGCGGCAAGGTGCTCAACACCTGGGAAGTGGATCGCGATCGCCTGTTTGCCAATAACGAAATTCACGATATTTCGGTGGCGATTGGTGTGGACCCGCATGGCCCCAATGACGACCCCGACCTGACTGGTCTGCGCTACGGCAAGATTTGCATCTTGAGTGATGCGGACGTGGACGGCTCCCATATTCAGGTGCTGCTGCTCACGCTGTTCTTCAAACATTTCCCCAAGCTCATCGAAGCCGGTCACATTCATGTGGCCCTGCCTCCGCTGTTCCGTGTAGATGTGCCTGCACGTGGCAAAAAGCCCGCTATCAAGGTCTATGCGCTGGATGCAGGCGAGCTGGAAGCCATCATCGAAAAGTGCGCCAAAGATGGCGTGCCCCGCGAGAAATGCCAGGTCAGCCGCTTCAAGGGGCTGGGCGAGATGAATGCCGAGCAGCTGTGGGAAACCACGCTCAACCCCGACACACGTCGCATGCCCGCAGTGCAGTTCATGCATCTGGACTTTGCCGAGGCTGCAGCCGTCGTCACCAAGCTCATGGGCAAGGGCGAAGCCGCCGCCCGCCGCGAGTTGATGGAACTGCACGGCGACGCCGTGGAGATCGACATCTGAGCAAGGCAGGCGTCACGCCCAGCCTTCTGCGGTCACTGGATCAAGTCATGTCAAATTTCCTGTTCGGTACTCAGCAACAGCCTTCGCAGAAAAGCGGCAGGCTGGCGCGTTTGCGCACTGGTGTTCGTCTGGCCGGTGCTCAGTTGTTGCTGGCTGGCGCTGGCTGGCTGGCGTTTGCACCGGCGGCGCATGCCGATCTGTGGGCGTATGTGGATGAGTTTGGCATCACCCACTTTGCAGCCGAGGCGCTGGATGAACGCTACAAGCTGTTCTTCAAGGGTGAGCGCTATGACAGCACTCAGCCTGGCCTGCGCTCCGATACCGCTGCGCAAGGCCTGACCGCCCGCACCCGTATGCAGAGCTTTTTTGAAGTGTCGCCGCGCTACAAAAGCGTCAGGCCTCACCTGCAAAAAGCCGCTGAAAGAACGGGCGTGGAATACGAGTTGCTGAAGGCCGTGATTGCGGTGGAGTCTGGCTTTGACCCCGGTGCCATCTCGCCCAAGGGGGCGGTAGGCCTGATGCAGTTGATGCCCGCCACGGCTGAGCGCTTTGGCGTGGCCGCCAGCAAAAGCCGCAGTATGCAGGAGCAACTGGCTGACCCTGCCGTGAATATCCCCGCAGGCGCCCGCTACCTCAGCTACTTGATGAAATTGTTCCCTGAACGACTCGATCTGGTGCTGGCCGCCTATAACGCAGGCGAAGGCGCGGTGCAGAAGTTTGGCAAGGCCATTCCACCCTATAAAGAAACGATGAATTACGTCAAGGCGGTCACGGGCATCTATGAGCAGTTGCAGGCGGGCAAGCCGCTGAGCGGCCGAGCTAGTGCTGCTGCAGCTTCTGCTGGTAAAGGCGGGTCTCGCATTCGCATGACTTTGCCTAGCCCTGACGTACAGCTACCTTGATTCGCTGAACACGCGATATTTGGAAAATTACTGAGAATTCATGAGCGATCAAACCACACCGGATTTGTCTCTTCAAGCCGCTGGCGATGTACTGGACCTGGGCCAATACGCACAGCGCGCCTATCTTGAATATGCTTTGTCGGTCGTCAAAGGCCGTGCCCTGCCAGATGTCTGCGACGGCCTGAAACCCGTGCAGCGCCGCATTCTCTATGCGATGGATCGCATGGGCCTGAGCTATAGCGGCAACAACGGCAACACGGCGGCCAAGCCCGTCAAAAGTGCCCGCGTGGTGGGCGATGTGCTGGGCCGCTTTCACCCGCATGGCGACCAATCTGCCTACGATGCACTGGTGCGCATGGCGCAGGACTTCAACCAGCGCTACCCGCTGGTCGACGGTCAAGGCAACTTTGGTAGCCGCGACGGTGACGGCGCAGCCGCAATGCGTTACACCGAAGCGCGCTTGTCCAAAATTACTAGCTTGCTGCTCGACGAAATCGACATGGGCACGGTGGACTTTGTGCCCAACTACGACGGCAGCACGCAAGAGCCAAGGCAGTTGCCGGCTCGCCTGCCGTTTTCGCTGCTCAACGGCGCCAGCGGCATTGCCGTGGGCTTGGCCACTGAAATCCCCAGCCATAACTTGGTGGAGGTGGCCGCGGCCTGCGTGAGCCTGATCAAAAAGCCCAACCTCAGCGAAGAAGAGTTGCTGGCGATGATTCCCGGCCCCGACTATCCGGGCGGCGGCCAGATCATCTCTTCCAGCAGTGATATTGCCGATGCCTACCGCAGCGGTCGCGGCAGCCTCAAGGTGCGCGCGCGCTGGAAGATTGAAGAGCTGGCACGCGGTCAGTGGCAACTGGTGGTGACGGAGCTGCCCCCCGGCGTTTCGACCCAGAAGGTGCTCGAAGAGATCGAGGACATCACCAACCCCAAGGTCAAGACCGGCAAGAAGACGCTGACGCAGGAGCAGACCCAGCTCAAGGCCAGCATGCTGGCCGTGCTCGACTGCGTGCGTGACGAGTCGAGCAAGGATGCGCCAGTGCGCATCGTGTTCGAGCCCAAGACCGGCAAGGTTCCGCAATCCGAGCTGATTACAGCGCTGCTGGCCCACACCAGCCTCGAATCATCGAGCTCCATCAACCTGACCAGCATTGGTTTGGATGGCCGCCCTGTGCAGAAGTCGCTGCGCCAGATGCTGGAAGAGTGGATTGCCTTCCGCTTCCAGACCGTCACGCGTCGCAGCCAGCATCGTCTGGCCAAGGTGCTGGACCGCATCCATATTCTGGAAGGCCGTCAGGCCGTTCTGCTCAATATTGATCAGGTCATTGCCATCATTCGCGCCAGCGATGAGCCCAAGCAGGCGCTGATTGAAGAGTTCAAACTCTCAGAGCGTCAGGCCGAGGACATTCTTGAAATTCGTCTGCGCCAATTGGCGCGCCTTGAGGCGATCAAGATCGAGCAAGAGCTCAAAGAGCTGCGCACCGAGCAGGGCAAGCTGGACGATATCCTGGGCAGCGAAGCCACCATGCGCCGCCTGATCTGCAAGGAAATCGAGACCGATTCCAAAACCTTTGGCGACGCACGCCGCACGCTGATCCACGAGGAAAAGAAGGTGGTGGCCGAAGTCAAGGTGGTGGATGAGCCCACCACGGTCATCATTTCCGACAAGGGCTGGGTACGCACGCGTCAGGGTCATGGCGTGGATGCCGCCACTCTCAGCTTCAAAGCGGGCGACAGCCTGCTTGGCACATTTGAATGCCGCACTGTCGATCAACTGCTGGCCTTTGGCAGCAACGGCCGTGTGTACTCGGTGCCTGTATCGGCTTTGCCCGGCGGGCGCGGTGATGGTCAGCCTGTCACCACGCTGATCGAGCTGGAAGCAGGCACGCAACTGCTCTACTACTTTGCTGGTGCTGAAAGCACGCAGCTGCTGCTGTCGGGCTCGGGCGCTTACGGCTTTATGGCAGCGGTGGGCGACATGCTCTCGCGCCAGAAGGCGGGCAAAGCCTTTGTCACGCTGGGCGAAGGCGAGACTTTGTGCGCTCCATCCGTCGTGCACGGCGTGCCCATGAATGCGCGTGCTGAATATGTGGAGGGCGGCGAGCAGGCCGCTGGTCTGCTCAACCCCGCCACTCATGTGATTTGCGCATCGGTCGGCGGGCGCATTCTGACGTTCGAGATTGGCGAGATCAAAGCCATGCCTAAGGGCGGTCGCGGCCTCATGCTCATCAGTCTGGAAGACAAGGACACCCTGGCCGGTGCTGCCGCCTACACGCGCAGCATTCGTCTGGATGGCATTGGTCGTGGTGGCAAGGTACGCACCGAAACGCTGGAAATTCGCAGCCTCAATAACGCTCGTGGCAACCGTGGCCGCAAGGGCAAGGCCGCCGATTTGGGCTTCAAGCCGCAGAGCGTGATGCGCGTGGAATAAGCTGCGTTAAGCGTACAAAAAACAAAGCCGCATCAGATCTAACTGGTGCGGCTTTTTGTTTGAAGGGTGGGTTTGGGTAGGGGCTGAGGTCGGCAGCCGAACTCAGTCCTTCGCCTTGCCTAAATTTACGCCTCAGCCACAGCCACTGCAGCAAATATCTCTACAGGCTTAGTAATCTGCTCACGGCAAGCGACTAAAGGCAAATCCCGCTGGCCTGCTTCAGTACGTGAGACCAAGGCGTAGAGGCTGCTGACGGCGCGCGATACCGCATCGGGAATGGCGCGCTCCTGGATCAGATGGCCCAGCAGCACCGCCGCAAACACATCGCCCATGCCATTGGGCAGCGGGTGCAGGTCGACATAGGGCGTCTGCACCAGCCAGGCCTTGTCAGCGGTCACGGCCAGTGTGGCCAGTTGATCGGTGGGCAGGTCGTCGGTGCGCAGGCTGGTGATGGCGATCAGCGCGGTTTCGCTGTCATGCATTTGCCTGAGCATGGCGCGCGCCGCCTGTGTGGCTGCCTGCACGGTGGTCAGAGGACCGCCGCAGAGCAGTTCAAACTCGTAATGGTTGGGCGTGATGACACTGGCTTGCGACAGCGCACGCTTGCGCAAAAATTCGGGGATGCCTGGGCGCACGAAGACGCCGCGTCCCACGTCGCCCATGACCGGGTCGCATAGGTAATGCGCTTTGGGCTGCGAGGCCCGCACTTCCTGCACGGCGGCCAAAATCGCTTCGCCCACACCGGCATCGCCCAGGTAGCCGGAAAGCACGGCGGTGCAGCGCTCCAGCACGCCACGGGCGCGCAAACCATCCAGCACGTCCTGCACATGGGCGGGGGTGAAGACCTGACCTTTGAATTCGCCATAACCCGTGTGGTTGGAGAACTGCACGGTGTGCACGGCCACGGGCTCTATGCCCAGCAGCTGCAGCGGCAGCATGGCCGCGTCATTGCCCACATGGCCGTAGGCGACATGGGATTGAATGCTCAGAACCAGAGGGGGCGTAGTCATATCGGTCAGGCTAAGTGGCGATAGGGGGAATTATTTAGTCGGCGAGTTCGGCGATCAACTCGATTTCAACGCAGCAGCCCAAGGGGATCTGTGCCACGCCGAAGGCGCTGCGGGCGTGCTTGCCTGCTTCGCCAAAGACTTGAGCCAGCAGCTCGCTGCAGCCATTGGTGACCAGATGCTGGTCGGTGTAGCTGGTGGTGGAGTTGACCAGGCTCATGACTTTGACGATGCGCTTGACGCGGCTCAGGTCGCCATCGCAGGCGTGTTGCAGCGTACCCAGCAGGTCGATAGCCACGGCGCGGGCGGCCAGCTTGCCTTCTTCGGTTGTGATGTTCTCGCCCAGCTTGCCCACCCAGGGCTGGCCGTTTTGCTTGGCGATGTGGCCGCTGAGGAAGACCAGATTGCCGGACTTCATATAGGGCAGGTAAGCGGCTGCGGGGATGGCCACTTCGGGCAGGGTGATGTTCAGGGCTTTGAGTGTGTCGTTGATGCTCATGACGGACTCCAGAAGTGAGGCAATAGTGCGGGAATGAAAGACTGATGAGTTTGACACAGCGATTGCACCTCGACGATCTTTTGAATTGATAGCTGCTATCGCAATACAGATGGGCGTTTGAGGCAGTTTTACTGCTGAACCCAGGGCAGGGATTGCCGCAGTTCTGGCGAACGTGCGCCGCCCCTAGCATGGCAAGGTGCAGTCCAAATCCACACCGCCCATCCAGCGTGCGCGCCTTTCATGGCTTGCGCCGCTATGGGGCTGCGTGCTGGGTGCGGCGTGGCAGGTCACGCAGGCGCAGCTGTGGGGCTTGTGGGCCTATCAAGGCTTGCTGGTGCTGGGCTTGCTCATGTTGTTGATGGCCAAGTCATTGCTGCGCAGGCCGCTGCTGTGCTGGTTGCTGCTGATGTGGGCCGCCGCCTGCTGCGTGGCCGGGGTCACAGGCTGGCGCGCTCATGCTTATCTGGCGCAGACCTTGCCCAAGCCGCTGGAGGCGGTTGATTTGCAGGTGGAGGGCACGATTGCATCCATGCTGCAAACCACCAGCAACGGGCAGCGCTGGCGTTTTGCGGTGGATGCCGCGCCGCCCGGTGTGCCGCCTTTGATAGAGCTTGCCTGGTATGGCCCTTACGGAAGAGAGCTGGACACCAGTCAGCCCCTGATTCCCCCATGGGCGCAGGGCGTAGCGCTGAGCCCCGGCCAGCGCTGGCGGCTGACGGTTCGCATCAAGCGCCCGCACGGTGCCCGCAACCCCCATGGTTTTGACTATGAGTTGCAGGCGTGGGAGCAGGGCGTTCAGGCCACAGGCTATGTGCGTGAGCAAGCGCCGCAGCAATTGCTGGCGGTGACAGGGCAATACCCGCTGCAGCGCTGGCGCCAGTGGCTGCGCGATCGTATTCAGGCCCAGTCGCAGCGTTTGCAGACATGGCTGCCGGGTGTAGCGCCAGACCGCCAGCAAGCGGCTCTAGGCGTGGCGGCTGCGCTGGCGGTGGGCGATCAGCAGGCTATTGACCGCAAGGACTGGGCGATGTTCCGCCAGACAGGGGTCTCTCATTTGATGAGTATCTCGGGCCTGCACATCACGAGTTGCGCTCCCCCTCTTCGGGGAATGCGTCGAGCATTGCGTTAAGCATGTTTTTTGCTTCTGCTTGATGCTCGTCATCGCCATTTAGCGATGCCGCCAGTCCCTCAATTACCGCTCGTGTCGGGTCGATTCCTGCTATGAGTGCGATTCTTATGCGGTTCTCGACTGTGCAAGGTTTCAGCCCGTTTTTCATGTCGCTTATGTAGTTTTCTCCTATGCCTAATGCTTTGGCTAAGGCTCTCTGGCTTCCTTCCTTTTCTGCTGCTAGCTCAATCGCTTTGCTTAGTTGCATGATTACTCCAAAAAATTAGTAATTTGTGTTATCTTCTGTCACCACTAAAAGTTAGTATCTCTACTTTTTGGTGGTGTTCATAGTTTGCCCCATCTGCGGGGGATATCACGCCTTAGGAGGCCACATGCAGCATTCATCCATAGTTCAAATTCTCAAGGTCAATGACTCCCGTTCCGGCATTGGCAAGAACGGCAAAGCATGGACGATGCAAGAGGCCGAGTGCATTCTGCTTGATGGTGACGGTGCAGTCTCGCAAGTGGGCGTTCTCGACGTTCCCAAAGACATGATTGGCCTTATCACGCCCGGTAACTACACGGCCACATTCAGCCTGGCTGCTCACTACCAAACCCGAAAGATCGAATCGCGTCTCACGGCCCTGACTCGTATTCCCGGCAAGTCTGAGCGCTCTGTGGCTCCTGCTGACAAGGCTTGACCATGGAGTCCTTGACCGGAGACCAACTGCGTTTTCTGGCCGAGCGCGTCGTGCAACTGGCGCTTCTTGGCGGGCTCGTCGGCGCAATGCTTTTCCACCTGCTTTTGGGGGGTGTCAATGCTCTCGCGGAATATCTCGCTGGAAAAACTCTTGCGGCTGCTCGCATCCGTGCTGCGCGTAATCGCGCAACTGCTACGCCTTCGGTAGCGGCTCCTGATCGTGGCTGATCAAGTCATCCAATGCACTCAAGCCTGCACAGTCACTGTGCAGCATGAATTTGCCCTCCCGGTGCTCAGCATGACCACTGAAGAGGGCGCAATGATCGGGGGAGCCGTCCTCCTGATATGGGCTGCCGGTTGGGGCTTTCGCGTCCTGATTCAGGTGCTCAGACATACCGACGGAAATTCAACCAACGAGGATTAATCATGAAGAAATCTCTTGCATTGCGCGGCGTTGCCGTGGCGGGTCTGGTGGCTGCTACTTCGGCTGCAAACGCGGCTGCTGTTGATGTGGCCGGTGTGGTCACGGATATCGGTGCGCAAGCTGCGCCTATCGGTCTGATCGGTGCTGCTGTGCTGCTGATCTATGTGGGCGTGAAGGCCTTCAAGTGGGTGCGTGGCGCACTGTCCTGATCGGGCCGTGAATCCCTCATTCCGGCCGGGTGAGGGGCTTTTTCAAAGCAAGGGTTGTTTTGACAAAGTAGGGGGTGCCATGGGCCTGTTTGTAATCATCGCGTTATTGGGTGCTGCATGGCTCATCTTCTCCGCATAGTCGCTCTCGGTTTCATCCTTGCGATAACGTGTGCCTCCTCCTGGGCGGCTTTGCCCCTTGAAGAGACTTGGTGCCGTGACAATACGGCTGGGAATATGTGTGGGTCAAAAGGCTCGCGGAAATCTGCCTACCAGCAATGGTTGGATACGCCGGGCATTCGAGGGAAATGTGGGCCAAACACTGCATACGCTGACAAGTCACCTCCGGCAACCGTCTATGTCATTGAGGATACCCAGTCGGGTCTATTCCTCAACTTCACTACTCCTGATTGCTGGGGGGGTGGCAGTTACCCAAATAGCGCGGGCGGTACTAAGGCCAATTTCTACAAGCAAAGCTACGGCTCCTGCCCTGCCAACTCCACGCAGTCCGGTGGCGCCTGTTTGTGTAATGCGTCCTTTCTTGAGAAGGATGGGCGGTGCGTATCTAAGCAAGACCCGGATATGAAGTGCGCTACTGACTTTGCAATGTCCGGTTTTGGCATTGGTCAAGGTCTAGGCACTATCCGGGATACAAAGACCGTTACTGGCGTGGTCCCGTCCGGCGATATGTGTTGGCCAAGTGAGAGTCTCACTAGCGGCTGCTTGGTAACTTTTGATCGCAGCGGCTTGACCACCATGGCGGATGGGTCGATTCAAAGCTCTGGTTCCTTCTCCATGTACAAGGGTGGCGTTGGAGGTAAGGCTTGTACGCTTGAGGCGCCTCCGGGTGACGGCTCTACGGTTGAGGAGAAGTGTGAGAAATCCGGCTCATACACTGACTCCAAAGGCACGCACAGCTTGTGCTTGGATGCCCCGACATGCGAGGGTGGCTTTGCTGGTGAGGTCGGTGGTGTTGAAGTCTGTGTCAAAGACAAGGGTGGTAATGTCATTGAGACCAGCAAAGACACCATCAAGAAAAATGAGGACGGCAGCACCGACAAGGTGACTGAAAAGACTACGTGCAAAGGCAACGTTTGCACCACGGAAAAGACCACCACCAACACGACTAGCAGCAACACCTCCAGTAGCTCCACAACGACTAAAACCGAGAGCAAAGAGGATTACTGCAAGGCCAATGCAAACGCATCCCAATGCAAGGATGACGACGAGGAAAAGGGCAAGTTCGGCGGGAGCTGCTCTGCGGGCTTCACCTGTGAGGGCGATCCGCTGCAATGTGCGATTGCCAAAGACCAGCACAAACGCAATTGCCAGATGTTTGACGACAAGACTACTGAGTCCCAGTTGTATGACTCTGAGGTCGCTAAAGGTACTGATCGTGACGTCACCAAAGACCTGCCCGGAAACACTGAGGTGGATGTCTCAGGAAAGCTCAGCTCTGAAGACGTTTTAGGCGGTGGGAGCTGCATTACTGATCTGAGCGTGCAAGTTTGGAATACCAACGTCACCCTGCCATTCAGCAAGATCTGCGCGGCCCTTGGTTACCTCGGCTGGATTCTCGTTGCTGTGTCCTCGCTCGTGGCTTTCCGCATCGTCTCCAGCTCGCCAAAGGAGGAATAAAAAATGCCTGTAATCATCGCGTCCCTGCTCGGTGGGCTGATGAATGTTGCCGGGTCATTGGTTGGCCGTGTGCTGATCGCGTTGGGCCTGTCTGTGGTCACGTATCAGGGGGTCGATACGGTCTTGGGCACGCTCAAGTCCAATGCTGTTGGCGCGCTGATGGGTCTGCCGCCTGAACTGGTCGGAATGCTCGGCTATATGAAGGTTGGTGTCTGTATCAGCATCATCGCGTCTGCGGTCGCTGTACGCATGGGTCTGTCGGGCCTTGGCGGTGTCGTCAAGCGTCTGCGGAGGGTTTGAGATGCTGCATCTGATCACGGGCGCAAACGGCGCTGGCAAGACGCTCAACACGTTGAAGTGGGTGCGTGAGCGCAGCCTCAAAGAAAACCGTCCTGTGTGCCATAACGGTCGCTTTGCCCCTGTGCCCGGTGGTGAGCTGTCCACGTGGAAAGCCATTGACTTCAAGGACTGGCAAAAGGAGCCGGACGGCACGATCTTCGTCATTGATGAATGCCACAACGATCTGCCCGTGCGCAGCAGTAGCGCGGTGGTTCCTGATGAGGTCAAGATGCTGGCCGAACATCGTCGGCGCGGAATGGATTTCTACCTGGTCACGCAGCACCCTCAGAACATCGATAACTTCGTGCGGCGGCTGGTCGGTTCTCCGGGCTGGCATCGGCATCTGAAGCGCACTTTCGGTGCTGATTTGGTGAGCTGCATTGAGTGGGAAGCCGTCAATACCAATTGCGAAAAAAGTGGCTCTGGCAAAAACGGTCAGGTCACCATGGTGGGGTTCCCAAAAGAGGTCTATGGCTGGTACCAAAGCGCAAGCCTGCATACCGGAAAAAAGAAAATCCCGCGTGCTGTTTGGACATTCGGCGCGTGCGTACTGCTGGTGCCACTGTTCGGGTATTTGGCCATCTCGGGTGTCTACAAAAACGTGGTCAAAGACCGTCCTCAAGCTGTTGCTAGCGTGGGCGGAAATGGGGGCTCTGTAGCAGCTCGCAAGGGTCCTGAACCCATGACTAAAGCTGAGTACGTTTTAAGCCGCTCGCCGCGCATTGAGGGCTTCCCGCATACCGCTCCGGCCTACGATCAAGTCACTCAGCCCACTGAGGCTCCGTATCCGGCTGCGTGTTTGATCATGGCCGATAAATGCCGGTGCTATACCCAGCAATCCACGCATATGGCTATGGCTGATGAAATGTGCCGGCAGATCGTGGAAAAGGGGTTCTTTGTGGACTTCAAGCTGCCCATAAAAGAATCTCCAGCTCGTGCGTCAATCATGGCGGCTCAGGACAAGCCTGTGAGTGTTTTGCCGCAAGTGGTGGCGCAGCCTCCTGTCCAGTTGGTTCAGCAGAAGCCCATGCCGCCTCAGAGCTCTGAGGGCTATACCCAAGGCTTAGCTGCGCGCAATGCTCAAGTCAGGTCGGTATTTCAATGATGGCCCTTGTGGACGTAAGCGCAGCTTGCGGCTGCATGGGCTGGCCGTGCGGCCAAGAGCACTCCCGCGCTCAACTCTCAACTGCGCTCGTATTCCTCAAGCTGGTGGTTGTGGGACAAGCTGCGCAGCGTGCCTGCGCGGGCAGCGGAGCGCACGGGCAGGCACGCGCGCAGCGCGTGCCTAATTTATTCATAGTTAACTTTGGAACACAGCGAGTGATTGCCGCTCGGCGCACGGTTCAATCGTAGAAAAAAAAGAGCCCCGCAACAGGTGGAACTGTTCGGGACTCGTGATCGCAACTAATAGGAGTAGCTGCAATGGAAAGAATAATAACCGCCCCTACGGGGGAACGCATAGTCATTGAAGGGCATGTCCATGATGATTCATGGGATGTGTACGTGAAAAACGTCAATGGCCATCGTGAAATCTCTTTTCGCAATGCCATCACCTGGGCGGAAACCGACAAGATCGCGCCCCCTCCGTTTGATGCTGAAGCCTACCTATCGCAGTGGGATGGTGAGGAACGTGCTTGGCGCGAAAAAGAGATAGAAGAAGAGGCGGCTGCTAAGCGTGATAAGCAGATGCAAAAGAATGCTCAGAATGCGAAAGCTAAGTGTCGCTGGTTCATCAAAGCAAACGGCCTGAATGAGCTGCTCACGCTGACATATCGGGAAAATCAGCTAGACCGTGCCCTATGCAAAAAACACTTCAAAGAATGGGTGCGGCGTATGAAAAAAGAGCTGGGTGGTCGTTTCGTCTACTGCGCGAGTTTTGAGCGGCAGGAACGGGGCGCGATGCATGTCCACATTGCATGCCACAAGCTGCCCAAGCATGCGGTCTACAAGGACGTGAAGATCAAGGGCTGGGAGCTTGGTACAAAGGTCTGGCGCTCCATCATTGGCAAAGATAACGGGCTGTGTTTTGTGGGTGGTCGCAAGACCCCTGATGGGCGCGTCAAAAACCGCTCTATCGCGAAAATTGCCAGCTACGTATCCAAGTACATCACCAAGGACTATGCGGAGGCTCCAAAGGGCTCTGATCGCTTTAGTCGTAGTGATTCAAAGAACGGCCTTGCCTCTATGCCCAAGGCAGAAAAAATCCGCATCTGGGGCGCATCCCTGCAAGACATGATCGAGATGACTTTTCAGTGTGCTGGGGATGAAATCATCGTGTCCCATCGCCTGACCCTTGAACCCTTCGGGGAAGCTCGGTATTGGCTTGTGACTGAGCCAAGGCCGATTGAGGCTCTTCAGTGATAAGCAAGTGATTCTGTTTGCTTTGGTAATTGTTGTTGTTGCTATGAAAAGTATAGCTCCATGCTTAATGAATGCTTTGCTTTTCTGTTGCTAACGGAGAATTGCCTCATCGCAAAACAGGGGAAAATTTGTGCTGATTGGATATGCTCGTGTCTCTACAACTGGTCAGGAAACGCATTTACAGATTGATGCTTTGCATAAGGCTGGTGTCTCAGTTATTTATCAAGAAAAAACTAGCTCTGTTGGTTCTCGTCCCGAGCTTCAGAGGCTTTTGGATTTGCTTGCTAAGGGGGACTGCCTGGTCGTTTACAAAATGGACCGGATTGCTCGCTCTTTGAAGGATTTGATGACTATCCTTGAACGTGTTCAATCTGTTGGTGCGAATATTCGTTCGCTTACTGAGCCTTTGGATACATCTGTTCCTGTCGGCGTGTTTATGGTTCAGGTGCTTGGGGCTGTAGCTCAGCTTGAGCGCTCAATCATTCGTGAGCGTTCTGTGGCGGGTCAGTTAGCTGCTTATCGTCGTGGTGTTCAGCTTGGTCGTCACAAGCATGCGACTCCTCCGGAAACGGTCGAAAAAATGCGTGCCTTACATGCCACAGGAAACTACACCTATCCGGCTATAGCTCAGCTCTTTGGTGTTCACCAGTCCACTGCAAAGCGTCTCATTACTGGTAGATCTGCGCGCAAGAAAATGCCTGTACTTGGTCAGTATCTTGACGATGATTCGTCTCACATGTGACCATGTTTGCGTGGCTGGCGGCCTTGGTGGTCGGGCGCTTGTGGCGCTACAGCGCACAGGCTTGCCGCATTTTTCCGGCTCCGCATGTGGCTTTGCTGGCGGGTGTGGCGCTGGCGACAGCCTATGCACTGTTCAGCGGCTGGGGGCTGCCCGCGCAGCGCACGGTCTGCATGCTGGCGGTGGTGGCGCTGCTGCAAATGCTGGGTGCGCGCTGGCCTTGGCCCTGTGTGTGGTTGCTGGCGCTGGCCGTCGTGGTGGTGCTGGACCCGTGGGCGCTTTGGCAGGCAGGATTCTGGCTGAGCTTTGTGGCGGTGGGGGTGCTGCTTGCTTCGAATTCAATAGCTGCTAGCGCTGATGGTAAAAGCGCTACAGGCCGATTTCTCTCGAAATTTTATGCCCTGTGGCGTGAGCAGTGGCTGATCTCTCTGGCACTGGCACCGCTGGGGCTGCTGTTGTTCGGGCAGGTGTCCATCGTCGGCTTGCTGGCCAATCTGATTGCCATTCCTTGGGTGACTTTGGTGGTCACGCCGCTGGCTTTGCTGGCGGCTTTGGTGCCTGTGGCTGCCGCTGGAGCTGCGCTGGCCATGTTGCCTTTGATGCGTTTGCTGCAATGGCTGGCCGAGCTGCCCTGGGCCGTATGGGTCTTGCCCCAGCCTGCATGGTGGGCCAGTGTGCTGGCGATTGCCACGGGCTTGTTGCTCATCGCACCTTTGCCTGCGCGGCTGCGACTGGTGGCGGCCTTGTTTGCACTGCCGGCATTGCTCTGGCCGCAGGCTTGGCCGAACGTGGGCGAATTTGAGCTGCAGGCCGTGGATATAGGGCAGGGCAATGCGGTCATCGTCAGCACGGCAAGGCATAGACTTTTGTATGACGCCGGGCCGCAATACAGCCGCCAAAGCGATGCAGGCGAGCGCGTGATTGTGCCTTTGCTGGCTGCGCAGGGAATGCGCCTGGACGTCATGATGCTCAGCCACCGTGACAGCGACCACACGGGTGGTGCAATGGCCGTCAAAGCCGCCCAGCCGCAGGTGCAAATCTGGGGATCGGATTCGGTGATTAACGACCCGCTGCTGGCAGCACTTGCCCCTGTGCAGCGCTGTACCCAAGGCCAGCACTGGCAGTGGGATGGTGTGACGTTTGAAGTGCTGCACCCGCCCGAAGGCGATGCATGGTTGAACGGGCGTAAGCCCCAGCCCAACTTTGGCAGCTGCGTGCTGCGCATACGCTCGGCCAGCGGCCGCGTGGCGTTGCTGGCTGGTGATATTGAGGCGGCGCAGGAGCAATTGCTTTTGCAGACCCGTGTGATGGACCCCGTGGACTGGCTGCTGGTGCCGCACCATGGCAGCAAGACTTCATCGACCGAGGCGTGGGTCAAGACACTGCAACCGCATTGGGGCGTGGTACAGGCAGGCTATCTGAATCGCTTTGGCCACCCGGTGCCTGCTGTTGTTGAGCGGTACAAGGCTGCAGGTAGCCAGCTGGCGCTGCAGGACCGCTGCGGCGCTGCACTTTGGCAGTCTGATCGTCCTGCTGATTTGCAATGCGAGCGGCAGGTCCGGGCGCATTATTGGGATGTTCATCACCCGCCACCTTGAGGCAGCGCCGAAACTGGCATGAGGCTTGCATGTCTGAAATGTCACTCTGTAGGTGAATGCAGACATGCGGAGTTTGCTGGTCTTAGCCAGTTTTGGGGAGCGCGCAGGGTGGCTAAACTGAAACAAGCGGCTCGCATGCGTGAGCCGTGCCAGAAATAGAGAGGACAGAATGCACACATTCGATGAGATGTATCTGAACTCGCCCGCCGAAGGTGGCGCCGTGCGAGACCACTATCTGGACTATGCGCAGTGGCTGGGCAAGCAATCGCAGGAGTATCTGCGCGCCCGCAGTGCAGAGGCAGAAATCGTGTTCCGCCGCGTGGGCATTACCTTTGCGGTCTATGGCGACAAGGACGAAAGCGGTGCAGGCACTGAGCGCCTGATTCCTTTCGACCTGATTCCCCGCATCATTCCGGCCCATGAGTGGGAGAGTATGCAGGCGGGGCTGGCCCAGCGCGTCAAAGCGCTGAACTGCTTTATTCGCGATGCCTATCACGGGCAAGAGATGGTCAAGGCAGGCCTGATTCCGCATGAGCTGGTGGGAGGCAACAGCCAGTATCGTCCTGAGATGGAAGGCATTCAGGTTCCTAACGATGTCTACGCCAATATTGCCGGCATCGACATCGTGCGGGCGCCCGATGCAGATGGCAACGGCGTTTATTACGTGCTGGAAGACAATCTGCGCGTGCCCTCTGGCGTCTCCTACATGCTGGAAAACCGCCGTATGACCATGCGCCTGTTCCCCGACCTGTTTGGCAAGCATTCCGTAGCACCGGTGGCCCATTACCCCGACATGCTGCTGGACACCTTGCGCGCCAGCGCACCGTCAGGCGCTTTGGAGCCCACGGTGGTGGTGTTGACGCCCGGCATGCACAACAGTGCTTACTTTGAGCACGCTTTTCTGGCACAGCAAATGGGCGTGGAACTGGTCGAAGGGCAAGACCTGGTGGTGGAAAAAGACATCGTCTATATGCGCACCACACAAGGCCTGCAGCGGGTTGATGTGATCTACCGCCGCGTGGATGATGATTTTCTGGATCCCGAAGTTTTCCGTCCCACATCCACTCTGGGCTGCAAGGGCCTGATGCGCGCTTATCGTGCGGGCAACGTCAATATCTGCAACGCCGTGGGCACGGGGCTGGCCGACGATAAATCGGTCTACCCCTATGTGCCGGAGATGATTCGCTTCTATCTGAATGAAGAGCCGATTCTGCAGAACGTGCCTACCTGGCTGTGCCGCAAGGAAGACGACCTCAAATACGTGCTCGATCACTTGCATGAGCTGGTGGTCAAGGAGGTGCACGGCGCTGGCGGCTACGGCATGTTGATTGGCCCGACGGCCACAGCTGCCGAGATTGAAGCCTTCCGCCGCGTGCTGGTGGGCAACCCCAGCAACTACATTGCCCAGCCCACACTGAGCCTGTCTACCTGCCCGACCATGGTGAGTAAAGGCGTCGCGCCGCGCCATATCGACCTGCGGCCTTTTGTGCTGACAGGCACCGATGTCAACATGGTGGCGGGCGGCCTCACACGGGTGGCGCTTAAAGAAGGCTCGCTGGTGGTGAACTCCTCTCAGGGCGGCGGAACCAAAGACACCTGGGTGCTGGAAAATCAAGACGAGCCAAAGGGAGGTCGCTGATGCTGTCACGTACCGCAGACCATTTGTACTGGATGTCCCGCTACACCGAGCGGGCAGAGAACACCGCGCGCATGCTCAGCGTGGCCTATGAAACTGCCATGCTGCCGCAGGCCATTCACGATGCGCATCGCGGCTGGCAGAGCGTGCTGTCCATCAGTGAATTGATACCGGCCTTCAAGGCTCAGTATCCGGTGGTGGATCGTGAATCCGTGCTGCAGTTCATGGTGACGGATGAGGCCAATCCGTCCTCCATCTTCGCTTGCCTGAAAGCAGCGCGAGAGAATGCGCGTGCCGTGCGCGGTGCGCTGACGACGGAGTCGTGGGAGACGCAAAACCAGACTTGGCTGGCGCTGCAGCGCAACTACTCGCAAGATGCCTGGCAGAAGGACCCGGCGCAGTTTTTCGAGTGGGTCAAGTACCGCTCGCACCTGTGGCGCGGCGTGTCGCTGGGCACCATGCTCAAGGATGAAGCGCTGCACTTTGTGCGGCTGGGCACGTTTGTGGAGCGGGCCGACAATACGGCGCGCCTGCTGGATGTGAAGTTCCATTCCATCGAGCGCGACTACCACGGCACGCCGCGTGGCCGGGGGCTGATGAATTTCGACTTCTACCACTGGAGCGCCTTGCTGCGCAGCGTCTCGGCCTTCGAGGTTTACCGCAAGGTCTACCGCGATGTGATTACGCCCGAGCGTGTGGCCGAGCTGCTGATGCTGCGCGCTGACATGCCGCGATCATTGCTGGCCAGCATGCACGAGGTGGTGAAGAACCTTGAGCGGGTAAGCAACGACCACTCGCAGGAAACCCAGCGCAAGGCTGGGCGCCTGCTGGCCGATCTGCAATACGGCCGTATCGACGAAATTCTGACCACCGGCCTGCACGCCTATCTGACGCAGTTTCTGGACCGCGTCAACGACCTGGGTTCGGGCATCAGCCGCGACTTCTTGCTGCCGAGTTGAGTGCCAGTATTGGGGCGTGAAATGCCCACAAAAAAAGCGGTCCATAAGGGACCGCTTTTTCATGTCAGGCGCAGCCTGATTACTCGATCTCGCCCATCAGCGACTGCAGATAGTTCTGCGTGCCGACCTTGTCGATCAGGTCGATCTGGGTTTCGAGGAAGTCGATGTGCTCTTCGGTGTCGTCCAGAATCTTCTGCAGCAGATCGCGCGAGACATAGTCACGCACGGATTCGCAGTGAGCAATGCCGTCCTTGATGGTCTGCTGAGCCGCCAGCTCAAGGCGCAGGTCGCAGGCCAGAGCTTCAGGCACGTCTTCACCGATTTGCAGCTTGCCTAGATCTTGCAGATTCGGCAGGCCGTCGAGCGTGAAGATACGGTCCATCAGCCAGTCGGCGTGCTTCATCTCGCCGATGGATTCTTCGTATTCCTTCTTGGCCAGCTTGTCGAAGCCCCAGTGCTTGTACATGCGGTAGTGCAAAAAGTACTGGTTGATGGCGGTCAGTTCGTTCTTGAGCTGGGCTTGCAGCCAGGAAATGACTTGTGCATCACCTTTCATGGGGGACTCCTTCTCGGTCAGTTGTTGTTCGATCTGGATTGTCCATGCTTTGTGAGGCAAATCAAACAAAGTCCATGCTTTCGCGAATTGGCTGCATCTGATGCGCGTTCTCGTTTAGCTTACGGACAGGCAGCTCGCGGTCTTGCACGGGTGCTGACACTGTGATGACAACAAAAGCTATGAGCGTGATTGAAGGACTATTGGCTTGAAGTGAGCAAATTCGGCCCACAATAGAAAACTGAGCTGCAAAGCGCTGCGGCTTGAGTCCAGAATGACTGAGAATTTAGTTTGATAGTCTTATTCAATCAATTCAATGAAATCAATCGATTGGATTTATTGATTGAGTCCCTCTAAACTTCATCCTGTCATCAACACTAACCACAAGGAAACATCAAATGTCTCTGATCAATACACAAGTCCAACCGTTCAAGACCGAAGCTTATGTGAACCGCAACGGCAAGGGTGAATTCATCACCGTGACCGAAGAGAGCCTGAAGGGTAAGTGGTCGGTTCTGATTTTCATGCCCGCAGCCTTCACCTTCAACTGCCCTACAGAAATCGAAGACGCAGCGAACAACTACGCTGAGTTCCAGAAGGCTGGCGCTGAGGTCTACATCGTGACGACCGACACCCACTTCTCGCACAAGGTGTGGCACGAAACTTCCGACGCAGTCGGCAAGGCTCAGTTCCCTCTGGTTGGCGATCCTACACACCAGCTGACCAACGCTTTCGGCGTGCACATTCCTGAAGAAGGTCTGGCGCTGCGCGGTACTTTCGTGATCAACCCTGATGGCGTGATCAAGACCATGGAAGTGCACTCCAACGAAATCGCTCGTGACGTGTCGGAAACTCTGCGTAAGCTGAAGGCTGCTCAGTTCACCGCCGCTCACCCCGGTCAAGTGTGCCCCGCCAAGTGGAAGGAAGGCGCCAACACGATCACTCCTTCGCTGGACCTGGTCGGCAAGATCTAAGCCTGATTGTTATCGGCTGAGCGCGCAGGCGCTCTGAGAGCCGGACGACGCTCAGGCACCCGGTGCCCGTTCGTCCGGCTTTTTTACGCCCAGTTTTTTGCTTTATGGGCGGGCAAGCGGCTCCAAACCACATTGCTGCACTGCATTAACAACTCAAAATTCAAAGGAATCCACCATGCTTGACAATCAACTCAAAGCCCAACTCGCCGCCTACCTGGAACGTGTGCAGCAGCCGTTTGAGCTGGTGGCTTCTCTGGATGACAGCGAGACCAGCGCCAAGATGCGCGATCTGCTGCAAACCATTCAGTCCCTGCGCAGCGACAAGATCACGCTGCGCACCGATGGCAACGACGCCCGCAAGCCCTCGTTCCTGCTGCAGCGCAAGGGCACTGACACCCAGCTGCGCTTTGCCGGACTGCCCCTGGGCCACGAGTTCACCTCGCTGGTGCTGGCCCTGCTGTGGACGGGCGGCCATCCACCCAAGGTGGAGCAGGACGTGATCGACCAGATCAAGGCGCTGGACGGAGACTTCAATTTCGAGGTCTACATGAGCCTGACCTGCCACAACTGCCCTGACGTGGTGCAGGCGCTGTCGCTCATGGCCATCCTGAACCCCAAGATCAAGACGACTGTGATCGAAGGCGGTGCCTTCCAGCAGGAAGTGAACGAGCGCGAAATCATGGCCGTGCCCATGGTGCTCATGAACGGCAGCGTGTTTGGCACTGGTCGCATGACGATTGAAGAGATCGTGGCCAAGCTTGATACCGGCGCTGCCTTGCGTGAAGCCGAGAAGATTTCTGCCAAGGATGCGTTTGATGTGCTGGTGATCGGTGGTGGCCCCGCAGGCGCTGCTGCTGCTGTGTACGCCGCTCGCAAGGGCATTCGTACTGGTGTGGCTGCTGAGCGCTTTGGCGGTCAGGTCAACGACACGCTGGCAATTGAGAACTACATCTCTGTGCTAGAAACCGATGGCCCCAAGTTTGCTGCCGCGCTGGAAGCCCACACCCGTGCCTACGATGTGGACATCATGAACCTGCAGCGCGCCGAGAAGTTGATTCCCGCTGCGCAGCCCGGCGGTCTGGTTGAAGTGCAACTGGCCAATGGTGGCTCGCTCAAGGCCAAGACCGTGATCTTGTCCACCGGTGCCCGCTGGCGCAATGTGAACGTGCCCGGCGAAGCCGAGTACAAGAACAAGGGCGTGGCCTACTGCCCGCACTGCGACGGCCCCCTGTTCAAGGGCAAGCGCGTTGCGGTCATCGGTGGTGGCAACTCGGGTATCGAGGCGGCCATTGACCTGGCCGGTCTGGTGGCCCATGTGACGGTGGTGGAGTTTGCCGAGCAGCTCAAGGCCGATGCCGTGTTGGTGAAGAAGCTGAACAGCCTGCCCAATGTGACCGTGCACACCAATGCACAGACCACCGAAATCACCGGTGCCAATGGCAAGGTCAATGGCCTGCGCTACAAGGACCGTGTGACCGGCGAGGAACACCATGTCGAGCTGGAAGGTGTGTTTGTCCAGATCGGTCTGGTGCCCAACACCGAATGGCTCAAGGGCACGGTGGAGCTGAGCAAGTTTGGCGAAATCATTGTGGATGCCAAGGGCCAGACCAATCTGCCCGGCGTGTTCGCAGCGGGTGACTGCACCACGGTGCCGTACAAGCAGATCGTGATTGCGGCGGGTGCGGGTGCTACGGCTGCACTGTCGGCTTTTGATCACCTGATCCGAAACTAAATCCGGGTCTGAAACCGTGATTGCGATCTCCCTAGAGGAGATCCATAAAGGCGATGTGAATGAACTGCATACAGGTAGTTCTTCCATCGCCTTCTTTTCTTTCCAAGGCATACAGCGCGAGACTCGACTATCGAATCTCTCCCTTTAATTCGTGCAACGCTCGAATCTGTCAAATGACGTGGAGGGCCATGAAATACGGCAGTTTTTGTTGCCAGAGACCACGTGGCGCTCATGGCGTAGATTGGATCTGATTTAGGCGACCTATATCGCTGGCGCATTTCTTACGCTGTACCCGTTTGTACAACTCAGGGATGTGAGATTTTCAGCAGGTTTATGGCACAAGCTTTTCAAAGGCGATCGATACTGCTGAGTTGAAAACGGAATACCGCTCCTTTCTCGGGCAGCGGCACCAGTTGAATGTCGCTGCCGTGTAATTGCAGTATGCGTTTTACGATCACCAGGCCCAACCCGCCGCTGCCACTGCCGGAGCCGGAACTTTCGGTGCGTGAGCCACTCATGAATACTGGTCGTATGAATAGCGATTTCTGAAGCTCGCTCGGAATACCGCCTCCCGTATCGCTGACCTGGACTGACACGCCGGCATTGTGAGCACGTAACTGAACTACGATCTCCCCACCCATTGGGGTGTGACGGATGGCATTGTCGAGCAAATTTGTCAAAACACGCTCAATCATGCCCAGGTCGGCCGACACCACGGGCAGGCCCGGTGCAATGTCGGGCGTGAGACGTTGATGACGTGCCTCGGCAGCCAGTTCAAATTTCTGGAATACGTCTTGCACAAGATCCGCCAGCGCAAAGCTTTCCTTCTCGGGCTTGACCACGCCGTATTCGAGTCGTGCCAATTCGAACACTTCTTGCGCAAGACGTCCGACCTTACGGCTCTGGCCCAGAGCGATTTCCAAGTAGCGTCGTCGATCCGCCTCGTCGAGCGAGTCTGCCTTGAGCATCAAGGTTTCCAGATAGCCATGCAGTGATGTAAGAGGCGTGCGCAGGTCGTGTGAAATATTGGCAAATAGTTCGCGGCGCTGCTGATCTTGCAGCGTCAGCTCGCGCCATTGCTCGGCGATGCGGTGGGCCATTTGCGTGAAAGCCTGGCCTAAATGCGAAATTTCGTCGTTGCCTTGTGACAGGCGTGCTAGCTTGGGTGCCTCATTTTCCAGCGATGCTATGCCCTCGGTATCGAAACGCTGCACCACTTCGGTCAGCTCGCGCAGTGGGCGGGTGATGAGGCGGAATGCGGCAAGGCCGGCGAGCAGGCCCAGTAGCGCAACCACGCCCATCAACCACAGAGTGGTGTGCAGCACATTGTCGGCTGCCGTGTTGGCGACCAAGGCATCGTGATCTTCACCCTGCAGCACGACATAAACATAGCCGACATCGTGCCCAGCCACGCGCAGCGGGGCGACGCTGAACACCTTGGAGGCATCAGGGCTGCGTGGGTCGTCGCCCACAATGGGCAGGGCTCCGCCAGCGAGTAATTCATGGACAGGCTTTAAGTTGACCTTGTCGCGCTTGAGGTGACCCTGCGGTGCGGCCTGTGCTTCGATGCGGCCGTCCAGACCCAGGAGATAGAGTTCCGCGCTGGGGTTGACCGCCATGAGCTTGTCAAACAGATCTTTCACCGCATCCTGGTTCAGGCCGCCGGGCTTCATCAACTCCGCGTTCTCGGCAATGTGTGCCGCCAAGCCACTCGACAAACGCTGAATGACTTCTTGCTCGTGCTTGCTGGTTGCGCGAATCTGCAGCCAGACCGAGGCACCGCAACAGACCAGCAGCAGCACCGCGAATACGACCGACAGCCGCCTCGACAAAGTCATCATGATGTGCTCTCCCCGTTGGCAGAGGTCGACAGCTTGTAGCCGTGTCCCCACACCGTGAGAATGCGGCGCGGCTGGGCGGGGTCGATTTCGATCTTTATGCGTAGCCGGTTGATATGCGTGTTGACGGTGTGCTCGTAGCCATCGTGGTGATAGCCCCAGACGTGGTTGAGCAGGTCCAGCCGCGAGAACACTTTTCCGGGGCTGAGGGCAAAGAAGTGCAGCAGGTCAAACTCGCGCGGAGTGAGTTCTATGAGCCTGCCATCGATGCGCACTTCACGCGCCAGCGGCTCGATGTCCAACTCGCCAATCGAGAGACTGCCCGAATCCATGCGGGCATTGCGAGCGAGTGCATCGGTGCGCCGTAGCAGTGCCTTGACGCGGGCGACCAGTTCCAGCATCGAAAAAGGCTTGGCCAGGTAGTCGTCTGCGCCGAGTTCCAAGCCGAGGATGCGGTGTACCTCGCTGGAGCGGGCGCTGATGATGATGATGGGGGTGTACCTGGCCATGGCACGGGCTCGCCGGCAGATTTCCAGTCCGTCGATGCCCGGCAACATCAGGTCAAGCACCAGTGCATCCCAGTGACTGCGCTCCAATTCGCGCAGGCCTGTATCGCCGTCAGCGGCATGCTCAACGACATAGCCTTCATCGCGAAGGTGCATGCGCAAAAGCTCCGCAATGTGGAGGTCGTCTTCGACGATCAGTACGCGTTTAGTGGAGTCCATAGAGAGTCATTCTCTCGCGATAGGCGTTTTTTAGTTATCACAATTAATTGAACTTTGCGTGATACATCCGCCATGGGGCCAGTCCAACAATGTGCCCCATGACCCGCACCATCATCGCCCCAAAAACTGTCCAGGCAGGCCCGGTGGATCTGGCCGCTCGGCCCATTCATCCGCTGTGGATACGCATCACGCACTGGCTCAATGCCTTGGCCGTGGTGATCATGGTGATGAGCGGCTGGCGTATCTATGACGCATCGCCGATTTTTCCCTTCTCCATACCAGCCGTCATCACTCTCGGTGGCTGGCTGGGCGGTGCGCTGCAGTGGCATTTCGCGGCCATGTGGTTGCTGGTGTTCAACGGTCTTTTGTACTTGACGCTCAACATCGCCAGCGGTCGGCTCGCCCGCAAGTTCTTTCCCCTCACGCCGCGTGGCGTATTGCACGACTTGCTGGAGGCGCTTAAAGGCAAGCTTTCGCATGGCGACCTGCGTCAATACAACAACGTGCAAAAGCTGGCCTATCTGTTCGTGATGCTCGATCTGATCGTGATCGTTCTGTCGGGCTTGGTGCTGTGGAAGTCGGTGCAATTCCCTGTGCTGCGCGAATTGCTGGGGGGCTACGAGTTTGCGCGCCGTATCCACTTCTTCGCCATGGCAGCCATCGTTGCATTTCTTGTCGTGCATCTGGTGATGGTGGCCCTGGTGCCCCGCACCTTGCTCACGATGATCCGAGGCCGCGCGCCCAAAACATCATGAAAATCTTCAAGCCCCACACCTTGCTTGATATCGACGCTGACGCCGTGTTGGGTGAAGCCCGCACGCAGATTGCCAAGCAGCTCGATCAGCCCGCACGCCGCATTTTTTTGCAGCGCACGCTTACGCTCGGAGGCCTGTCGCTGCTGACCGGTTGCAGCATCAGCGATGACAAACATGTTGAAGCCGCGCTCAGCAAAATTTCACGCTTCAACGACAAGATACAGGGCCTGATTTTTAGTCCGTCGCAGCTGGCTCCTACCTATACCGAGGCTGAGATCACACGGCCCTTTCCCTTCAACGCCTACTACGGTGAAGACGAAATCCGCGAGGTGGACGAGGCCAGCTATCGACTCGAAGTGACCGGCATAGTCGCCGACAAGCATGCCTGGAGCCTGGCCGAGCTGCGTGCCATGCAGCAGGAGGAGCAGATTACCCGCCACATTTGCGTGGAAGGCTGGAGCGCTATCGGCAGGTGGGGTGGTGTGCGTTTTTCCGATTTTCTGCGTCGTATCGGAGCCGACACCAGCGCCAAATACGTGGGCTTCAAATGCGTGGACGACTACTACACCAGTATCGACATGCCTACCGCCTTGCATCCGCAGACATTGCTTGCTCTGAGCTATGACGGGCAGCCGCTGCCGCCCAAATATGGCTTTCCGATGAAGCTGCGCATGCCTACAAAGCTTGGCTACAAGAACCCCAAGTACATCCAGGCGATGTTCGTTACCAACACCTATTTCGGTGGCTACTGGGAAGACCAGGGCTACAACTGGTTCGGAGGGAGCTGAGGGGTTGCCGCAACCACTCGACTGCCGAAGAAAGCGCGAGGCCGAGTTCTCTGGAACGTAAGCCCATCTTTTGAAGATGACACCCCAACTGAAGGAATCCAAATGAACAAGCTCACCACAACCCTGCTTGCCACTTGCCTCGCCGTTGCTGGCGCCTCGGCCTTTGCGGCCGACGACATGTCCAAGGACAGCATGGCCAAGGATTCGATGGCGAAGGACTCCATGTCCAAGGACGGCATGAAGAAAGACTCCATGGGCAAGGACAGCATGAAGAAAGACAGCATGAAAAAGGACAGTATGAAGAAGGATTCAATGTCCAAGGATGGGATGAAAAAGGATGGCATGGGCAAGGACGACATGTCCAAGGACTCGATGTCCAAGTACTGAGTTCGGTCTGCTCGATTTGCTCGATCCGCCACGTGAATGACGGATTGAGCTCATCACCTCGACTCTGGCGTCGAAACCTACTGGAAGAAATCTCATGAAGTCCTTCGCACTGACCGCCGGCAGCTTGGCCGCTGCAGCGCTGCTTTGGTATGCCGTGCCCAGCTTCGCGGAAGCGTCCCGCCGCGTACCGTCTCCCATGGTCGACCTGACTGCGGCACCCACAGCAAAGACCGAAAGTGCAGTCTTCGCCGGTGGCTGCTTCTGGGGCGTACAAGGCGTGTTTCAACATGTCAAGGGCGTAAGCAATGCCGTTTCTGGCTATGCCGGAGGCGCTGCCAAGATGGCGCGCTACGAGGATGTAGGCACGGGTCGTACCGGCCATGCCGAAGCGGTGCGTATCACCTACGATCCCCTACAAATCAGCTATGGCAAGTTGCTGCAAATCTATTTCTCGGTGGCGCACGACCCGACCGAGCTGAACCGCCAGGGGCCCGATACCGGCACGCAATACCGCTCGACCGTGTTTGCGGAAAATGCCGAGCAGGCGCGCATCGCGAAGGACTACATCGCCCAACTCAACCAGGCCAAGACTTATGGCAAGCCGCTGGCCACGACGGTTGAACTGTCCAAGCCTTTTTACGTCGCTGAGGACTATCACCAAGACTATCTGACACTGCATCCGAATCAGCCCTATATCGCGATCAACGATATGCCGAAGCTCGACGCGCTGAGAAAGCTGTTCCCCGAGAGTTATACGGTTGCGCCAGCGCTGGTTCACGCGGCTAAGGCAAGCAAATCGTGATTGCGGCGGGTGCGGCTGCCATGGCAGCCCTGTCGGCCTTTGATCACCTGATTCGCAACTAAAAATGGCTTTAGCGCTTATAAATTAAGCGCTTGCAGCTATGAAAAAAGGACTGTGGAATAAATCTGCAGTCCTTTTTTTGTATGCATCTACAGGTGGGGATCTATAGCGTAATCAGCATTACCACAACGGCTACACCCATCAGCAGCGTAGCGCCCCAGCCCAGCAGGCGGTGGCGCAGCGAGATGGTCAGCTCGCCCATGATGCGTGGCGACTGGCCCAGCCACAGCATCACGGCCATGATGGGTACCGAGATCACGCCGTTGACCACGGCGCTCCAGACCAGCGCTTTGATGGGGTCGACCTGCAGCATGCCCAGAACCGTGCCAAGACCTGTGGCTGCAATGATCAGCCCGTAAAAACCGCGTGCTTCATGAAAGCCGTGCGAGAGGCTGGCCTTCCAGCCCAGAACCTCGCTCACCGCATAGGCGGCCGAGCCTGCGAGCACTGGCACGGCCAGCAGCCCTGTGCCGATGATGCCCAGCGCAAACACTGTAAAAGCCAGGTCGCCTGCTACGGGGCGCAGTGCTTCGGCGGCCTGCGCAGAGGTCTGGATTTCGGTGATGCCATTCAGATTTAGCGTGACGGCGGTGGCCACCACAATGCTCAGCGCCACGCCGTTGGACAGCAGCATGCCCACGGTAGTGTCCAGCCGGATGCGGGCCAGATGCTCTTGCACATAGGCGGGGAACTTGCGCAGCGCAGCGGCGTCGGGGCGCAGGCGCTGGTCTTCCACTTCCTGCGAGGCTTGCCAGAAGAAAAGATAGGGGCTGATGGTGGTGCCCAGCACGGCCACCATCATGGCGGCATAGTCGCTCAGCGAAGCGTGAGCTGGCATGAAGTGCCAGGGCTGCAGTGACTCAATCGTCATTTGCTTGAGCGGCACATGCACCACCATCACCACGGCGAAATAGGCGAGCAGCGACAGCGTCAACCATTTGAGAAGCCGCACCGAGCGCTCGTACGAGAAAAACACCTGGGCCAGCAGGCACACTGCGCCAAACAGCAGGCTGAACAGGACGGGCGAGCCTCCTACGATCAGGCGTGCCGCCTCGGCCATGGCGCCGATATCAGCCGCAATATTGATGGTGTTGGCAACCACCAGCAGTGCAATCAGGCTGCGCGTGAGCCAGCGAGGGCACAGCGTCACCATGTTGGCAGCCAGCCCACGGCCAGTGGCCCAGCCGATGCGGGCGGACAGCATCTGAATGCCAATCATCAGCGGCGTGGTCAGCAACAGCATCCACACCAGACCAAAGCGCCATTGCGCGCCAGCTTGGGAGTAGGTGGCAATGCCGCTTGGATCGTCGTCGGCAGCACCGGTAATCAGGCCTGGACCCAGGCGGCGGGCAGCAGCCATGCTGCGAGGGATGAGCAGAAATCCGTGAGGGAATTTCCGGGCGAAGAAGTGTTTCATGGGCGGCTCCCGGCAGCCGTGCGCAAGGCATGGCCGCATCAGTGGCGGGCGGGGAGCGGAATGCGCCTTGGGTGCGCAGCAGACTCTCCGGGTGGAGGATGGGCCCCTCTCTCCCGGACTCTGCTGCAAGGCCTGTGGCCATCACTTCAGCGCTGGGGTGAGATGGACCCGTGACTTCGGTCAGGGTTCATGGTCGTAAACAAATAGCTGTGAAAACAGGCGGATCATGAACCTGGGGGCAGTGAATGACAAGCGCTTGTTCAAGCTGTTTTTCCTCTTTTTGTAACGCTTATTTTTGCTATTGAGAATTATTCGCATATACTGCATTCCGTTCAGCCAGCAAATGAGTGCCAGCTACAGGTCATGAAACTTCAACCGTTTCAACCTGTGGCAGTCAGTGCACCTATCAGAAGCCAGCTCTTGTCCATTTCAATGAATAAAGAGGGTTTCTGGTATGGCTTCCGCCACTGTTTCGCACGCCCACGCCGCGTTGGCGCCGCGCTCCGACATTCGTCCCCTGGTTCTGGCTTGTGCGCTGGCATGCGCCTCTATTGCTGCGCAGGCGCAGCAGCAAACGCCCGCCGCTGTTCAAGTTGCCGCCGCCCATGCAGACCGCAGTGCGCCAGTGATGCGCGACGTGGTGGTCAGCGCATCGCGTGATGAGCAGGATGCCGACAGCCTGCCCATGAGCATTGACGTTATCGATGCCAAGCAAATGGAAGCAGAGCAGATCAGCGACATCCGTGAGCTGGCTGCCAAGCTGCCCAATGTGCAGGTGCCGCGCAGCCCTGCGCGCTTTGGGCTGGCTGGCACATCGACGGGGCGTGACCAGAACAGCGGCTTCAATATCCGTGGGCTGGATGGCAACCGCGTGCTGATGCTGGTGGACGGCGTGCGCCTGCCGCGCAGCTATGTCTTCAGCGCCAATGCCTTTGGCCGTGACTCGGTGGACCTGGGCCTGGTGCAGCGCGTAGAAATTCTGCGTGGCTCGGTGCCCGCGCTCTATGGCTCTGACGGCATGGGCGGTCTGGTCAACTTCATCACCATGCAGCCCGATGATTTGCTCAAAGACGGCAAAACCATTGCGGGCCGTGCCTCGGTCAGCTATGACGGTGCGGACAACGGCAAGCGAGTGGGTGCCACGATTGCTGGCCGCGCCAGCCCTGAGTGGAGCTGGCTGCTGTCAGCCGGTATGGGCCGTGCCAGCGCGCTGGAGAACATGGGCACCAACAATGGGGTGGGAGTCAGTCGCACCACGCCCAACCCTGAAAAAGACAAGAGCCATTCGCTGTTCGGCAAGCTGGTCTACACGCCGTCGGCCGTGCAAAAACATGTGTTCACGCTTGAGAATGTGGACAAGCGCGCAAACTACGACCTGCTGACTGCTCGCACCGCCACCGTGGCTGATTCGCAGGCTGAGACCACCATGAAGCGCTGGCGTGCCTCCTGGCAAGGTCAGTGGCAGCAGCTGGATATGGCACTGGCTGATGAGGTCAAGCTGATGGCCAGCTACCAAAGCTCGGATTCGCGCGAGTTTGTGACCGAAACCCGCATCGGCCTGCCATACCGCGAGCGCGATGTGACCTATGACGAGGACGCGCTGCAACTGCATGCGCAGGCGGGCAAGATGCTGCGCTTTGGCAACGGCGTCAGCGGCAAGCTGACCTATGGCGTGGACTATCTGCGCGGCAAGGTCATCAATACGCAAAACGGTATTACGCCCCCAGCGGGCGAGAGCTTTCCGCTCAAGCGCTTCCCTGACACTACCGAAACATCGACCGCTCTGTTTGCGCAGGCCGAACTGGCCTATGGCGCATTCAGCCTGACGCCCGGCGTGCGTGCCGAGCACTACAGCATCAAGCCCAAGCAGGCGGGCTTTGGGCCAGCGGTGGTCAGCAACTCGGACTCGGCTGTTTCGCCCAAGCTGGGTGCCATGTTCCAGATGAATGACGCATGGTCGGTCTACGGCAATTACGCCGCAGGCTTCCGTGCGCCTAACGCCGGTCAGATCAATGCTTTCTTTGAAAACCCGTTTGCGTTCTACAAGAGCATTCCCAACGCCAATCTCAAGGCTGAAAAAAGCAACACCTTTGAACTGGGCCTGCGTGGCCGCATGAGCGCGCTGCGCCTGGATGCCGCCGTATTCAGCGGTCGTTACAAGGACTTTATTCAAGATCAGGTCATGGTCTCGGGTGCTTATGGCGACCGCAACAACCCGGCCATTTTCCAGTCGATCAATCTGGGCCGCGTGCACATCAGTGGCTTTGAGCTGAAGGCCGATTACGACTGGGGCCAATTTGCCGGTGGCAACTGGCGCACCAATGCCGCCTATGGCTACACCAAGGGCACCGACAAGAGCACCGGCAAGGGTGTGGACACTATCTCGCCCCAGCAACTGGTGCTGGGCGTGCGCTATGACACCTCGAACGTGGGCGTGCAGTTCAGCGCATCGCACTGGGCGGGCAAAAAGGCCAAGGATGTCTCGGTGGCCAACGCCTGGCTCAGCCCCAGTGCCACGGTGCTGGATGTGAGCGCGCAATGGCGCATTCGCCCCGGCACACGCCTGAACGTGGGCATCTACAACTTGACCGACAAGAAGCACTGGCGTTGGTCCGATGTGCGCAGCCTTACCAACACCACGCAAATTGCCGATGCCTTTAGCCAGCCGGGCCGCAATGTGCGCGTGTCTCTGGTTCAGGACTTCTGATTTGATAGCTGAAAGCGCTTGATTAGCAAGCGCTAGAGGCTTTTTTGACTCAAAAACTGCGGGAGTGTGCCATGTCTGTTTATGAGAGCGCCGCGAATGCCCAGAGTGAATCTGGCAGCCGCGATGAGGAATATCTGCTGACCGAAGGCGAAGCCCAGCTGGCCACCGTGCTGGCGCTGATGACCGGCTTTAGCCAAGGCTGCTGTGCTGCGCACCGCGCGCCCATGGCGCAGCGTGTGTCAGACCAGCTGGCGCGCATGGCCGATGGGCTGGATGGCCACGCCCGCTCTGACGACATGCGCCATTTTCTGCAAAAGCTGGGGCATCGCTGGTCCACGGTGGCCCAGGTGCTGGCCCAGCCCGAGCCGGATCAGCAAGCCGCTGAGTCCGGTTTCGACGACGAATTTAACCAACCACAAACGCACTGGCACAACAGCCCGGAGACCCTGCAATGAACGCCATCACATCCCCCGAAATGAACACCATGACAGCGGTGCAGATTCGCGAAGAATTTGCGCAAAAGCGCCTGCAAGGTCTGCGTGCCAAAGACGCCGCCGAGGCACTGCAACTGAGCGAAGGTGCGGTGATTGCTGCCCATGGCGGCGAGCATGAACGCAGCTTGAAAGCCGTGCCGCTGCGCGCTGAGTGGCTGGAAATTCTCAAAGGCCTTGAGGCATGCGGCACGGTGATGGCGCTGACGCGCAACGAATCTACCGTGCATGAAAAAGACGGCATCTACCAGAACGTATCTGCTCAAGGCCCCGTCGGTCTGGCGCTGAGCCGCGAGATTGATCTGCGCCTGTTCTTTATGCACTGGCATGCCGGTTTTGCAGTGACGGAAGCGGCGGCCAACGGCAATCGCCCGGCCATGCACAGCCTGCAGTTCTATGACGCAGCGGGCCGCGCCGTGCACAAGGTGTTTGCGCGTGAAGCGACCGATATGGCCGCATGGAATGCGCTGGTGGAGCGTTTTGCCGAGCCATCCGCTGGTTATGTATTCCGCGAACCCGCAGCCAAGCCTGCCATCAAGGCCGATTCCGAAATTGACGTGCCCGCACTGACGCAGGCATGGACCGCGTTGAAGGACACGCACGAATTCTTTGAGATGCTGCGCAAGTTTGGCGTCGAGCGCCAGCAGGCCTTCCGTCTGGTGCCGCAGTATTGCGAGCGTTTGAGCGCCGATGCTGTTACCCAGCTGCTGGGCAATGCCGCAGTGGATGGTGTTTCCATCATGGTGTTTGTGGGAAGCAGCGGTTGCATTCAGATTCACACCGGCCCGGTCAGCAACATTCAGCCCATGGATGGCAAGGACGGCGTGCGCTGGATCAATGTGCTGGACAAGGGCTTCAACCTGCACCTGCGCACCGACATGATTGCCAATGTGTGGGTGGTGCAAAAGCCCACCAGCGATGGCGTGGTGACATCGGTGGAAGTGTTTGATGCCGAAGGCAACAACATGGCCATGTTCTTTGGCGAGCGCAAGCCCGGCCAGCCCGAGCTGCAAAGCTGGCGCGATCTGGTGGCAGGCCTGCAGCGCCATGCGGCGGTGGCGGAGGCTGCATGAGCGACATATTGCTGACACGGCGCGCCAGTCTGCAGTGGCTGGGCGGTGCGGCAATGGTTTCAGCCATGCCCGCATTTGCACAGAATTCTGCGCAAGTGGCTTCGCCCGCACGCCGCTTGGTGTCGCTCAGCGGCGCGTTGACCGAAGTGGTTTATCTGCTGAACGCGCAGAGCCTGCTGGTGGGTACGGACACCACCAGCCTGTTCCCCGAAGCAGCGAAGAAAACGACCAAGGTCGGTTATGTGCGCCAGCTCTCGGCCGAAGGCCTACTGTCGCTCAAGCCCGATGCGGTGGTGGGCACCAGCGAGGCCGGGCCGCCCGTGGTACTCGATCAAATTCGACAGGCCGGCGTGCGTGTGGCTCTGGTCAAGGCTCAGCACAACTGGGCTGAAGTGCAGGAAAAGGTCAAGGTCGTGGGCCGCGAAACAGGGCGTGTGGCCGATGCCGACAAGCTGCTGGCCCAGCTCGATACGCAGTGGAATGCGGTGCAGGCCCAGGTCGCCAAGGCCCAGCGCAAGCCGCGCGTGCTGTTTGTGCTGGCGCACAGCGGCAGCCCGCAGGTGGCAGGACGGGGCACGGCGGCCAATGCGCTGATTCAGTACGCAGGCTGTGTCAACGCCATCGATCAGTTTGATGGCTACAAGCCGCTGACGGCAGAGGCCATGGCCAGCGCCGCGCCAGAGGTCATCATCAACACCACGCAGGGCATTGAAGCGCTGGGCGGTGAGCAGGCCTTCTGGAAGCGGCCCGAGCTGGCCCTGACTCCGGCCTTTGCCAAGAAGGCCTTGGTAACGCTGGAGGCCAGCCACCTGCTGGGCTTTGGCCCGCGCCTGCCTACGGCGGTGCAGGCGCTGCATATGCGCAGTCTGCAGTGGGTGGCGTGAGATGAGTGCCGTGCTCGCCAAGTCGGCCACACCGGCTCAACCGGTCACACCGGTGCGTTGCGCGCCCATGGCTGCATCGCGCTGGCGCACGCCAGCCGGGCGGCTCAGCCGCAGCGCAGCGCTGCTGCTGGGCGCGGTGCTGGTGCTGCTGGCCATGGTCTGGGGGGCGGCCAGCGGTGCCTATGCGATTGCGCCCGCGCAGTTGCCGGGCATTGTCTGGGATGGTCTGCGCGGCCTGCTGGGCGGTGCGGTGCAGCAGGGGCCAGAGCATCTGGTCTTTCTCAATATTCGACTGCCACGCCTGTTGATGGGCGTGGCCGCTGGCGCAGGTCTGGGGCTGGCCGGTGCGCTGATGCAGGGCCTGTTTCGCAACCCGCTGGCAGACCCCGGCCTGATTGGCGTGAGCAGCGGCGCTGCCTTGGCGGCGGGCATCACCATTGTTCTGGGCGGCATGTACCTGCCGTGGCTGCCGCGCCATCTGGGCAGCTGGGCACTGGTGGTCATGGCGTTTGGCGGCGGTCTGGCCGTCACGGCCGTGGTCTATGTGCTGGGCCAGGTGCAGGGCACCACCCGCATCGGCCTGATGCTGCTGGCCGGCATTGCGATTAATGCGCTGGCCGGTGCCGGTCTGGGCTTTTTGAGCTTTATTTCGACCGACGAGCAGTTGCGTAACCTGCAGATGTGGCTGCTGGGCAGCCTGGGCGCATCGCGCTGGAGTGCTGTGGGTCTGGTGGGTTCTGCCGTTGCTTTAAGCACGTTGGCCGCGCTGGCGCTTGCAAGGCCTTTGAATGCGATTGCTCTGGGCGAGGCTCAGGCCAATCTGCTGGGCGTGGCGGTTGAAAAAACCAAGCGCCATACCGTTCTGGTTGCGGCGCTGGCCGTGGGCGCGGTGACGGCGACCACCGGCATCATCGGCTTTATCGGCCTCGTCGCGCCGCACTGGGTGCGACTGATTGCCGGGCCAGATCACCGTGTGGTACTGCCGGGCTCGGCCCTGCTGGGCGCGGCGCTGGTGGTCAGCGCAGATGCCGTGGCGCGCACCATCGTCAAACCGGCGGAGCTGCCGCTGGGCGTGCTCACCGCCTTTATCGGCGTGCCGCTATTTCTGGCCATGCTGCGCCAGTTCAGGAGCAAGGTATGAGTGCCGCGTCACAGATGGGTTCACAGATCGAATGCCGCAACCTGGGCGTAGGCGTGGCCAAAGGCCCGCGTCTGGCCACGGTCGATGTGCAGATTCAGGCCGGGCGCTTTACCGCCATCCTCGGCCCCAATGGCGCGGGCAAATCCACGCTGATGTCCATGCTGGTGGGCGAGCGCGCTCCGCAGGCCGGGCAGGTGCTGCTGGATGGGATGGAGCTGGCGAGCCACCCGGTTGAGAGGCTGGCCCGTCGCCGCTCTGTCATGCCGCAGGATTGCAGTGTGGCGTTTGACTTCACGGCGCAGGAGGTAGTGGAGCTGGGGCGCTACCCGCACCGCAACCAGCCTGGTGCTGAAGAAGCGCAAATTCCGGCCGAGGCCATGGCACTGACGGGTGTTGACCATCTGGCTCAGCGCAGCATCAATACATTGTCTGGTGGTGAGCGTGCCCGCGCCCATCTGGCAAGGGCTTTGGCGCAAATCTGGCAGGCCCCTGCCGATGGGGCTGCACGCTGGCTACTGCTGGATGAGCCCACGGCTGCGCTTGACCTGGCCCACCAGCACCACGCCATGCGCCTGCTACGCGACTGGGCGAGCGAACGCGGTGTGGGCGTGATAGCGGTCTTGCACGACTTGAACCTGGCCCTGCGCTATGCCGACGATGTGCTGGTGCTGGGCGGAGCCGCTGGCGTGAGCTGGGGCGCAACGCAAGAAGTGCTGCAGCCTGAGCTGATTCAACGCGTGTGGGACATGCAGTGCGACCCGGTGCACAGCAGCGACGGCGCGCTGCAATATCTTTTTGTAGCGGGTAGCGCTTGATTTTGTAGGGTTTCAGGTAGGAATCTACTTGAAAATCAATAAAATCATGCGCCATTAGCTCTTATATAAATAGCATCTGAGGCCGCATTGGTGCATCCATTCAAGCTGGTGAGTCATTTTCCCACGCAGTACCCCGTACCGGCTGTGGAGTTGGGCGCTCTAGTTTGAACTCTTTGTGTCGTGCTTCAGTTCGCTGATGAGTTGGCGGCGTCGGGCTGCAAAGAGGCTAATATGCTGCTTGGATTGAGGCAGAGACGAATCTCTTGCATGGCGGCGTCCACCGCCTGGATGTGTTGATCAGCCGCCTGTTGAAAAGTACCGCTGGTTTCCCAGTCGTTAAGCTCAACCACTACGCGGTTGTTTTCAACGCGGCTTCGATCCAAGAAATAAACCGTTGCACCCCCTTCTCGGGCATGGTGTATGAGAGCCGGGATGTTGCAGCGTAGTCCCTTCCAGTGCTTGGAGAAAAGGGCGCGGAAGTGTCCATCTTCGCCAGCCGCGTGAGTGCGCCAGTGCTCTGCCATAGGAAAGCCGCCGGAGGCCAGAAATACACTGCGTCTACAGATTAAATTGGTAATAAAGACGTGGGACAGGCCTTTGATGCGCAAGTCTCCCTCTTGAATACCCAGCCGCGGCGGCAGATCGACGACTTGGGCTTCGCCTGAGAGTGCCCCGGTGTCGGGGTGTTGCTGCATCAGTTGTGAAGCTTGTCCATACCAATCCTGAGCATGCTCATCGTCTTGGTCAAGAAAGCTCAACAGTGGCGCGCGTGCCAGCACTGCGCCCAGGTTACGAGCGCGGCTTTGTCCGCCGTTATCGGGCAGAAAAAAAGTGCGCACGCGGCGGTCACTGTGGGCTAGTGCCGCGGCACAATCCCTGGCTTGCTGCTGCGGGCTAAAGTCATCGATGAGCAACACCTCCATATCCACATGGTTCTGGCTCAGTACTGAGTGAACGGCTCTTTCGAGGTGATCCTGTCCGTTGTAGACGGGAATGATGCAGCTGATCTGGGGTGTGCTCATAAGGCGGTTCGATTGTGGTGCCTAGAGTCAGTGTCCCAGGTGCTGAGGTAAAACTTCCTGCAAGATGGTGGTGGCGATTTCCTCAATTGACTTGGTGGTGCTCGACAGCCACTCGATACCACTGCGGCGCATCATGGATTCGGCCTCGGCCACTTCGTATCGGCAGTTCTGCAGGCTGGCGTATTTGGAGTCAGGGCGGCGCTCGTTGCGGATGCTGGACAGGCGCTCGGGCTGAATCGTCAGGCCAAACAGCTTTTTGCGGAAGGGCTCCAGCGCGGGCGGCAACTGCTTGCGTTCAAAGTCTTCGGGAATCAGCGGGTAGTTGGCGACCTTCAGGCCAAATTGCATGGCCAGGTACAGGCTGGTTGGCGTCTTGCCTGAGCGGCTCACGCCCACCAGAATCACGTCCGCACCGGTCAGGTCGGTATGGGTCTGACCGTCATCGTGGGCCAGCGTGTAGTTGATGGCCTCCATGCGCTCCAGATATTCCTTGCTCTCGCTGATATCGGCAAAGCGGCCCACGCGGTGCAGCGACTTCTGGCCCAGCTCCACCTCCAGCGGGCGCACAAAGGTGCCGAACATGTCAAACAGCTTGCCCTTGCTGTTGGCTTCCAGAAATTCCAGCATCTCCTGATTGACCAGCGTGGTGAAGATGATGGGCTTCTTGTTTTCCACATCTGCCACATGATTGATCTGGCGAACCGCCTGATGAATCTTGTCCATCGAGTCCACAAAAGGAATGCGAATCAGACGTGGCTTGCTGTCGAACTGGGCCATGATGGCTGTGCCAAAGGTTTCAGCCGTGATGCCTGTGCCGTCAGAAATGACAAAAATCGTATGGGTATGCATGGTGCGCGCAGTGATTAGGTGGGGGCGGGGCTGGCAATGCCATTCCCTGAGCGGAGAAACAGGTTTGTGCCACGCGAGATGTCATGGCTAGGCCTACAATTGCGCCCATTATTCCCAAATTCCACCCATGCTCGTTGACGGTCAACATCCAGAACAGCAAAGCACTGCCTTGATGCAGCGTGGGTTCGCGTCGCCTGGCCATTCAGCCCAGGCCTCGCAAGCGTGCCGGTTTTTTACCTTTGGAGCTTTCCCATGTCTCAACTGTTCGAAGCGACCGCATTAGTCGTTCCGTTTGAAAAACTGAGAATGACCGACGTTGAGTCGGTCGGCGGCAAAAACGCCTCGCTGGGCGAAATGATCTCGCAACTGCCCCAGGGCGTGCGCGTTCCTACCGGCTTTGCGACGACGGCTCACGCCTTCCGCGAATTCCTGGCCTTTGAAGGTCTGGCCGGCAAGATTTCCGCCAAGCTGGCTGCTCTGGATGTGGACGATGTCCGCGCTCTGGCCGCTGTGGGCGCTGAAATCCGCGCCATGGTGGAAAGCCAGCCTTTCCCTGCCGATCTGGAAGCCGCCATCCGCGCTGACTTCATCACGCTGCAAGCGGGCAACCCTGCCGCTTCGTTCGCCGTGCGCTCTTCTGCCACTGCAGAAGACTTGCCCGATGCATCGTTCGCCGGTCAGCAAGAAACCTTCCTGAACGTGGTGGGCATTGAAGACGTGCTGCACAAGATGAAGGAAGTGTTTGCGTCGCTGTACAACGACCGCGCTATCTCCTACCGCGTGCACAAGGGCTTTGAGCACGATGTGGTGGCTCTGTCCGCTGGCGTGCAGCGCATGGTGCGCTCCGATCTGGGCGCTGCCGGCGTGATGTTCACCATCGACACCGAGTCTGGCTTTGAAGAAGTGGTGTTCATCACTTCCAGCTATGGCCTGGGTGAAACCGTGGTGCAGGGCGCTGTGAACCCTGACGAGTTCTACGTGCACAAGCCCATGCTGAAGGCTGGGAACAAGGCTTTGATTCGCCGCAATTTGGGCTCCAAGCTGATCCAGATGGTCTTTTCTTCGCCTGAAGAGAAGGCTGCCGACGGCAAGCTGGTCAAGACCACCGATGTGGCCCACGAGCTGCGCAACCGCTACTCGCTGACCGACGCTGATGTCGAGCAACTGGCGCGCTACGCTCTGGTGATCGAAGAGCACTACGGTCGTCCCATGGACATCGAGTGGGGCAAGGACGGCACCGACGGTCAGCTCTACATCCTGCAGGCACGCCCTGAAACCGTGAAGAGCCAGTCCAAGGGCCAGGCCGAGCTGCGTTACAAGCTCAAGAGCACCGGCACCGTGCTGGCCGAAGGCCGCGCCATTGGTCAGAAGATTGGTACCGGCCCTGTGCGTCTGGTGTCCGACATCTCGCAAATGGATCAAGTGCAAGCCGGCGATGTGCTGGTGACCGACATGACCGACCCCAACTGGGAACCCGTCATGAAGAAGGCTTCGGCCATCGTCACCAACCGTGGCGGCCGTACCTGCCACGCTGCCATCATTGCGCGTGAACTGGGTATCCCCGCTGTGGTGGGTTGCGGCAACGCCACCGACCTGCTCAAGGCCGGTACTCTGGTGACCGTGTCCTGCTCCGAAGGCGACACCGGCAAGATCTATGACGGCGTGCTGGATACCGAAGTGACCGAGGTCAAGCGCGGTGAAATGCCTGCCATCAAGACCAAGATCATGATGAACGTGGGCAACCCCCAGCTGGCATTTGACTTTGCCCAGCTGCCCAACGAAGGCGTGGGTCTGGCCCGTCTGGAATTCATCATCAACAACAACATCGGCGTGCACCCCAAGGCCATCCTGGACTACCCCGCTGTGGATGCCGACCTGAAGAAGGCCGTGGAATCCGTGGCCCGTGGCCATGCATCGCCCCGCGCGTTCTACGTGGACAAGGTTGCTGAAGGCGTGGCTACCATTGCCGCCGCTTTCTGGCCCAAGCCCGTCATCGTGCGCATGTCGGACTTCAAGTCCAACGAGTACCGCAAGCTGATCGGTGGCAGCCGCTACGAACCCGAGGAAGAGAACCCCATGCTGGGCTTCCGTGGCGCAGCCCGCTACATCTCCAAGGAATTCGGCGAAGCGTTCAAGATGGAGTGCGAAGCTCTGCACCGCGTGCGCGAAGACATGGGCCTGACGAATGTGCAGATCATGATCCCCTTCGTGCGTACGCTGGGTCAGGCCAAGCGCGTGACCGAGCTGCTGGCTGAAAACGGCCTGAAGCGCGGCGAGAACGGCCTGAAGTTCATCATGATGTGCGAAGTGCCTTCGAACGCCATTCTGGCGGACGAGTTCCTCGAGTACTTCGACGGCTTCTCGATCGGCTCCAACGATCTGACACAGCTGACCCTGGGTCTGGACCGTGACTCCGGTCTGGAACTGCTGGCTGCTGACTTTGATGAACGCGACCCTGCAGTCAAGAAGATGCTGGAGCTGGCGATTACCGCCTGCCTGAAGCAAGATAAGTACGTGGGCATCTGCGGTCAAGGCCCTTCGGATCACCCCGATTTCGCCCTGTGGCTGGCAGAAAAGGGTATCAAGTCGATCTCGCTGAACCCCGACAGCGTTGTTGCCACCTGGCAGCGTCTGGCTCAATAAGCCCCAGCATCGCCATGCAGACGCACCACGCGCCTCCGCATGACGATGCCGTGTCGGATGCCTCTTTGCAGGCATTCGACGCTTTCGATGCATTGGGCAATCCGGTAGAAGTCACTTTCCCGCCGGATTTGCACGACACACACCACCTGAGACTCAAGGCCTTGCTGCTGACCGTCTGGGTGGTGTTTTCATTTGGTACCAGCTATTTCGCGCGTGATCTGCAGGCGCTGATGCCGGGCTGGTCTGCGGCTTACTGGATGGCGGCCCAAGGGGCGGTCCTGATGTTCCTGCTCATCATCGTGGTCTATTGTGTGGCCATGGATTATTTTGAGCGCCAGCAAGCGCGTGACGAGGCCCGCAAAGCGACCGGTAAGGTGGCTGCTGATCACGACGCAACATCCTCCTCCACTGATTTTCATGCCTGAGCGGCCCGCACTGAGCGGCGCCTATCACTGGCGACTGCATCGCATTCTTTTTCTCTATGTGCTGGGCGTGGCAGGTTTTGTGCTGACCATGCTCTGGGCCGAAGGGCGCGGCCTGTCGCGCCACTGGATCGGGCCCATTTTTCTGTTTTGCACTGTGATGGTGTACGCGGGCATTGGTGTCTACACACGCACTAGTGATGCCGAAGAATATTTCGTCGCCGGGCGGCGCATACCGGCTTTTTACAACGGCATGGCAGCGGCTGCGGACTGGATGAGCGCGGCATCGTTCATCAGCCTCTCTGGCGCGCTGTATCTGCAAGGCTTTTCGGGGGCGGGCACCCAGCCGGGCGGCCTGGCTTATGTGCTGGGCTGGACGGGGGGCTTCTGCCTAGTCGGCATGCTGATTGCCCCCTATCTGCGGGCCATGAATCTCTATACCGTGCCTGACTTTTTTCAGGCACGGTTTGGCGGGCGCTGGCCGCGCATCATTGCCGCGCTGGCGGCCATTACCTGCTCGTTCACCTATGTGGTGGCGCAAATCTACGGTGTGGGGCTGATTGCGGCACGACTGACGGGTGTGCAGTTCGAGATCGGCATCATGCTGGGGCTGGGCGGCGTATTGCTTTGCTCTTTTTTGGGCGGCATGCGTGCCATTACCTGGACGCAGGTGGCTCAATACGTGGTGATCTTGCTGGCATTCATGCTGCCGGTGTCATGGCTGGCTTATAAGCAATTGGGCAACCCTTTGGCGCCAGCAGCCTATACCCAGCAACTGGGCAAGATCGCTCAGCTGGAGCAGCAACTGCTGGCATCTGAAGCCGAGCAATCGGTGCTGGAGGCCTACCGCACCCGAGCCCAGGTGCTGCAGGCCAAGCTGCGCGATGTGCCCAATGTGCTGATGGCTGAGCGCCAGGCGCTGAGTGAGCATATCCGTGAGCTGCGCACCAGCAGTGGGAATATCGGCGCCATCATGGCAGCCAGCCGCGAACTGGCGGCCATGCCCAAGGATGAAGCTGCCGCGCGTGAGCGCTGGACGCGTGAGCTGCGCGAAGCCTATGAGAGGGCCAAGCCGCTGGGCGGCATGCCGCTGCAAAGCCAGCCTTTTGCGGGCGACCCGCATGGCACGCCTGAGGAGCAGCAGACCTATGAACATAGCCGCCGCAACTTCCTGGCGCTGGTGTTCTGCCTGATGGTAGGCACGGCTGGCCTGCCGCATTTGCTCACCCGCTATTACACGGTGCCAACAGTGTCGGCAGCGCGTAGCTCGGTGGCGTGGACGCTGTTCTTTATCGGCCTGCTGTACCTGTGCGCGCCTGCGCTGGCGGTGCTGGTCAAGTACGAAGTGATGAACAACCTGGTCGGTGCGCACTTTGATGCCCTGCCCAACTGGATTGCCCAGTGGTCGCGGGTTGATGGATCGCTGCTGGCGGTGGAAGACATCAACGGCGATGGCATTTTGCAGTTTGGCGAAATTCGCATGGGCGCCGACCTCATCATGCTGGTCACGCCCGAACTGGGCGGCATGCCCTATGTGGTCTCGGGTCTGGTGGCTGCTGGCGGGCTTGCGGCAGCGCTATCCACGGCGGATGGTTTGCTGCTGACCATCAGCAACGCGCTGGTACGGGATCTCTATTTTCAGGAGCGTCAGCGTGTGGATACGGCTCGCAAACGCCGTGTCTCGCCTGAGCAGCGCGTGATCTTGTCCAAATTTGCGCTGATGCTGGTGGCGTTGTCCGCCGCCTTTGTGGCGGCGCGGCGCTCGTCAGACATTTTGCCCATGGTCTCGGCCTCGTTCTCGCTTGCTGCATCGGCCTTTGTGCCCGCCATGGTGATGGGTATCTTCTGGCGCGGCACCACCCGGCGCGGTGCGGTGGCCGGTATGCTGCTGGGGCTGACGGTTACCGTGTATTACATGGTCACTCATGTGCAGGGCCTGCAAGGCGTGCTGCCAGCAGCTTTGCGTGCTGAAGCGCTGTGGTGGGGCATTCAGCCCATATCAGCAGGCGTGTTTGGTGTGCCTGCGGGCTTTGCCACGACGCTCCTGGTCAGCGGGTGGGAGTTATACCGTTCTAAAGCCATCTCGAATACTTAATTTGATAGCTGCTTGCGCTTGTCTGTATTGGGTTAGAGGCTGTTTTTAAATGAAATGCTGGCCCATCAATCCTGCCTGAGTTTGCAGGTAAACCCGCTTTGCAGCCCTTGTCATAGCTGCCACTCTGCTTTTCTAAGAACCCTGTGTTCAAGAATAAAAGTAAAGGAGAGGCAAGGCGGATGTACTTAGTCAAAACACCCGAAGGGCAGCAGGCCTTCAAGGAGCGCCACGTTGATTTGAGCCAGCGGCTGCGCTCGGCTTTTTTGCTGTTTGATGGCAGTCGCAGTCTGGCGCAGGTGCTGACCGCCACGGCAGCCTTGGGTGTGAGCAAGGATGATATTCTGGCCTTGGTCACCAAGGGCTGGCTGGCCAGGCGGGAGGCGCCGCCCCTGGCGGGTGGTGCGACGGTGGCTGTTGAAGTGCAGCCAGCCAAGAGTGTGGTGCCGTCTCTGGCGCCTGCCAAGGTAGACCCGGCCAGCACCACGCGCCGTTATCAGCAGGCTTATCCCATGGCGGTGTCTATTACCGGCGGGCTGGGGCTCAAGGGCTTCAGGCTCAATTTGGCTGTGGAAGCGGCCATGGGCTATGAGCAACTGGTGGAGCTAGCCCCGCGCATCCGTGAAGCTGCGGGTGACAAGGTTTATGGGCCGCTGCACAAGGCCTTGTTTGAGGCTGAGGCCGAATAAGCGTCAGGCATTTACTCAAAGAAAAAGCGGCTTGAAAGCCGCTTTTGTCATTGCAGAGTCTGCAGCTTAGACAGCCAGCAGTTCCACATCAAACTTCAGGGTCGCGTTGGGAGGAATCACGCCGCCTGCGCCGCGAGCGCCGTAGCCCAGCTCTGCAGGAATGATCAAGGTGCGCTGGCCGCCCACCTTCATGCCTTGCACGCCCTGGTCCCATCCCTTGATGACCATGCCCGCACCCAGTTGGAACTGGAAGGGGTCATTGCGGTCTTTGCTGGAATCAAACTTGGCGCCTTGCACGCCGTCTTTGTACAACCAGCCGGTGTAGTGCACGGTCACGCGTGCGCCGCGTGTGGCTTCAGCGCCGTCGCCCACGACGGTGTCTTCGATTTGCAGCACGGGCGCAGCCTTGGTGCCCAGCAGTTCCACGTCAAACTTCAGTGTGGCGTTAGGAGGAATCACGCCGCCTGCACCTTGGGCACCATAGCCAAGCGCT
This sequence comes from Comamonas sp., assembly GCF_036643215.1. Taxonomy (GTDB): domain Bacteria; phylum Pseudomonadota; class Gammaproteobacteria; order Burkholderiales; family Burkholderiaceae_C; genus Comamonas. The sequence continues at coordinate 121,229 of NZ_JAVXSJ010000010.1, forward strand.
GCAGGAATGATCAAGGTGCGCTTGCCGCCCACCTTCATGCCCTGTACGCCTTCGTCCCAGCCGCGGATGACCATGCCATCGTCCAGTGTGAATTCAAAAGGCTCGCGGCGGTCTTTGCTGGAATCAAACTTGGCGCCTTGTACGCCGTCTTGGTACAACCAGCCCGTGTAATGCACTTTGACGTCAGCGCCGCTGGTGGCTTCGGCGCCTTCGCCGACCACGGTGTCTTCGTATTGCAGGCCAGAGGCGGTAGTGTTGAAAGCCATGATGGATTTCCTTTCAGCGCAAAGCAGAAAAAGGCGATTGAAAAAGGGCCAGCCAAGCATGCTTGGGGCCCTCGAATGATATGAGAGCAGGCAGCAATAGCCTGCTCCCGGCCGCATTAGCGGCAAATTTTACTTCTTGGCGCGTGCTGCAACCCAGCGGTTGGCAAAGGCTTGCACATCAGACAGGCGCTTGAGCAGGTCCTGACCGGTCAGGGTCACGGTGTAGCCGTCGCTGCCGTGCTCCAGCAGGCCGCACTCACGCAATTCCTTGATACGGGTGTTCAGGGTGTTCGGGGTGATGCCGCCGACGCTGTCTTGCAGCAAACGGAAGGTCTGGGGATGTCCATCCCGCAGAGCCCACAGCACGCGCAGCGCATAGCGGCATTCGAGCTTCTCGAACAGCTGGTTGATGGCGGCGTTTTCTTTGGAGCTCATGGACGCTTCTCCTTGCGCAATGATGTTGTCGAGCTGGGCGCACTTGGTGCGTACAGTGCCAAGTCTTAAAGACTATAGCGGTTAATTTATTTTGCTACAAGTTTAGTAGCTTCAAATCTGCAACTGCAACGCCTTGAGGCGATAACGTCACAAACTAGCCGCAAGTGTTGCAGGCCAGCCACGAATCAATAGGCGAAATCCTGCTGCTTCAGGGTTTATAGCAATACAAAGAGAGCTGGGGCAGGCTTCAGGCCGATATGGCACGGTTTGCAGGCTGTGTTAGCGCTGGCTTATTGATTTATTGATCAATAAATGCACTCAAGCCCTTTATTGATAGGCGCTTGAAGCTATGGAAATCATAGTGGCTCTGTTTTTGCAGCAGTTTGCTTGAGCTGCACTAGCACTTGCAACAGTCGATTGGCTGGTGTGGCAATGCCCAGCGCCTGCCCGCGTCGCACCACATAGCCGTTGAGATGGTCGATTTCCGTGGGCTTGGCGCGAGCCAGATCTTGCGCGGTAGAGGACAGTTGCAGGGGCATGGTGCGCGCAATGGCGGCCACGGCTTCATCGACATTGGCAGGCAGCTGCACGCCATCGGCCAGCGCCACGGCTTTGCATTCGCTGGCAATGTCTTGCATGACGGCAGGCACGCCATCCTGCGCCACCAGCCAGCCATAGGGCTGCTGGGTGAGGGCAGATAGCGCGTTGTACACGCAGTTGATGATGAGCTTTTGCCACAGTGCAGCCAGCACGCTGCCCGAAACCTGGGTGGGGATGTGCGCGGCGCTGAACTGCTGCGCAATGGCCTCGCCTTGCGGGCAGGGTGCAATCACCAGTTCGCCCCGGCCAAAGTGGCGCACATGGCCCAGCCCGGCCATGGCGGTTGCCACATAGACCATGGCAGCGGCCACGGGCTGATTGCCCAGCACTTGGCGCAGGCGCTGGTCGTTGTCCACGCCGTTTTGCAGGCTCAGTACCTGGGTGTGACTGGCAAGGTGAGGTTTGATCTGCGCAGCGGCGGCTTCTGTGTCGGTGGATTTGACGCAGAGTAATACCACATCAGCCCCTGCGACGGCATCGGCCGATGTGCTGGTGGCCACAGGCACATGAATGTCTTCCGTGGCGGTCTGCAGCCTCAGGCCGTGCTCGTTAATGGCCTGCATGTGTGATGCACGGCCAATCAGCGTGACGGAGTGGCCTGCGCGTGCAAGCAGGGCGCCAAAGTAGCAACCCACCGAACCTGCGCCCATGACGGCGACGGACAGAGGGCGAGAGCTGGGGTTTACGGAAGAGTTCATGCGCTCAAGCATAGCGGGAGCTTAGCTCTTGAGCTTGAGCAGGTAGGTCATCAGTTGCGCGGTGGAGGTCTCGATCTCCATGAAGTCGTGCAGGGCCTTGCCGGTCATCCACGAGGCGTTCCAGCTGTTGCTGGCCAGACTCTGCTTCCAGTTGTCATGATTGCTCGCAAATTCGATAGCTGCCAGCATTTGCTTGGAGCGCTCTGGCGCCACATTCTTGCCTGTCATCACGGCGCGCCAGTTGGACATCTCTGCATCCAGGCCTTGATCGCGCATGGAAGGAATGCCGAACATGGCGCGGCGCGAAGAGACACCCAGCGCGCGCAGCTTGCCGCTTTGCAGTGCCTCGCGCAGCTCGCTGTAGCCCGAAATCCCTACTTGCACCTGTTTTTTCAGCAGAGACTGCAGCACATCGTTGCCGCCGGGGAAGGGCTTGTACTGCAGCTGCTCGGCGTTGGCTTTGGAGACCCGGGCCAGCATGCCGGCATACATATGGTCCACACCACCGGCAGAGCCACCAGCAATCGCCACTGCGGGCAGGTTTTCACGCATGGCCTTGGCCAGGTCCTTGGGGCTGCTGATGGGCGAGTCGGCAGGCACGGCCACTACCAGGTAGTCGCTGGTCATACGTGCCAGTGTCTGCACCTGCTTCAGCTCGGCCGATGCCTTGTTCAGCGCCAGTGCACCGACCATGACCATGCCGCCAATCAGCAGGCTGTTGGGGTCGCTTCCGTAGCGCTTGGTGTAGTCGGCAAGGCCGATGGTGCCACCCTTGCCGCCAATATTTTCATAGACGACCTTGTCCGCCATGCCGCTGCTGATCAGTGCCGCGCCCAGTGCGCGGCCGGTCTGGTCCCAGCCGCCGCCGGGGTTGGCGGGGATGACGATGCGCAGCTCAGCGCCCAGTCGCTGTGCCTGATTGGCTTGCGCCAACGGCGCTGCAAAAGCGCTACCGGCGAGCAATGCTGAGCTGTAGTTCAACCATTCACGGCGAGTGATGTTGCGGCTGGTGACTTTGTTGAGAGCGGTCGAAATGCTGTTGGCCATGTTGTGTCTCCGTTATTTTTGGCTTGCCGGGGGGCTTTGCGCGCAAGCAAAGACTTGCTGACCTGAGCGCAAATGAAAAAGCCCCGACCTAGGGCAGGTCAGGGCTTTGAGCAGTGAGGAACCAGCAGGCCGATTCCATGCACAGACTTTACAGCGAGTCGATGAAGCTGCGCAGCTTATCGGAGCGCGAAGGGTGCTTCAACTTGCGCAGTGCCTTGGCTTCGATCTGACGGATACGCTCACGTGTCACGTCAAACTGCTTGCCCACTTCTTCCAGTGTGTGGTCGGTGGACATTTCAATACCGAAGCGCATGCGCAGCACCTTGGCTTCGCGAGGTGTCAGGCCATCCAGGATGTCCTTGACCACGTCGCGCAGGCCGGCTTGCATCGCAGCGTCGATAGGCGCTGTGTTGTTGCCGTCTTCGATGAAGTCGCCCAGGTGAGAATCGTCGTCGTCGCCGATGGGGGTTTCCATCGAAATCGGCTCCTTGGCGATCTTCATGATCTTGCGGATCTTGTCCTCGGGGATTTCCATCTTGGCTGCCAGGATGGACGCATCGGGCTCGAAACCAAACTCTTGCAAGTGCTGGCGCGAGATGCGGTTCATCTTGTTGATGGTCTCGATCATGTGCACAGGGATACGGATCGTGCGGGCCTGATCAGCGATGGAGCGCGTGATGGCCTGACGAATCCACCATGTGGCATAGGTCGAGAACTTGTAGCCGCGGCGGTATTCAAACTTGTCCACGGCCTTCATCAGGCCGATGTTGCCTTCCTGAATCAAGTCCAGGAACTGCAGACCACGGTTGGTGTACTTCTTGGCGATGGAGATCACGAGACGCAAGTTGGCCTCGATCATTTCCTTCTTGGCGTCGCGGCTGGCGCGCTCGCCATTGTTCATGCGCTTGTTGATGCTTTTCAGCTCATCCAGAGGCACGACCACGCGGGCTTGCAGGTCGATCAGGTTCTGCTGCAGCTCTTGCACGGGCGGAATATTGCGTTCCAGCACGGCGCTGTAGGGCTTGCCTGCGGCGACTTGCTTGATGACCCATTCCTTGTTCAGCAGGTTGGGCGGGAAGTCCTTGATGAACTGTTCCTGCGACATGCCGCACTTGTCCACAATGATCTTGCGCAGCTCGCGTTCCTTCTTGCGCACGTCATCCACCTGAGCGCGCACCAGATCGCACAGCTTCTCAATGGTCTTGGCCGTGAAGCGGATGGTCATCAGCTGTTCGGTGATGGCCTTCTGCACCTTCATGTATGCCTCGGTGCCGTAGCCTTCCTTGTCATACACCTTGTGCATCTTGTCGAACTGCTCGCGCATGTTGTCAAAGCGGGTCAGTGCTTCGTTTTTCAACTCTTCGAGCTTCTTGGTCAGCGCCTTGGAGCCGCCCTTGCCGTCGTCGTCGTCTTCTTCGTCGTATTCGTCGAAGTCTTCTTCGGCCACGTAGTCATCGTTTTCGTTCGCATTGACGAAACCGTCCACCACGGTGGTGATGACAACCTTGCCTTCGCGAATTTCCTCAGACATGTTGAGGATTTCAGCGATGGTGGCAGGGGAAGCCGAGATGGCTTCCATCATGTCCATCAGGCCGCCTTCAATGCGCTTGGCGATTTCAATTTCGCCTTCGCGTGTCAGCAGCTCAACCGTACCCATTTCACGCATGTACATGCGAACGGGGTCGGTAGTGCGGCCGAATTCCGAGTCCACGGTGGACAGAGCGGCTTCTGCAGCTTCTTCGGCTTCTTCTTCGGTAGCAGCGGACTGACCTGTGTTGTTCAGCAGCAGGGTTTCGGCGTCGGGCGTCTGCTCGTACACCGCCACACCCATGTCGTTCAACATGGAGATCACGACTTCCAGCGTTTCGGCATCGACCAGCTTGTCAGGCAGGTGGTCGTTGATTTCAGCGTGTGTCAGGTAGCCGCGGGTCTTACCCAGCTTGATCAGCATCTTCAGACGCTGACGACGGGTATTCAATTCGTCTTCAGTTAGAACGGTTTCGTCCAGACCGAATTCCTTCATCAAGGCGCGTTCCTTCGCCTTGCTGATCTTCATGCGCAGAGGCTTGACCTTTTCGGTAGGAGCGGCGGCAGCACCGGTCGCCACTTCCTCTTCGACTTCACCTTCCAGATCGCTGTCGATATCCGACAGGTCTGCATCATCCATGCCTTCGTCGGCTTCCTTGGCCTTGGGCTTGCGGCCGCGCTTGGCGGGTGCCTTGTCAGCGTCAGCGCTGGCGGCAGGAGCCTTGACAGCGGCAGCTTTCTTGGCTGCAGGTGCTTTTTTGGCGACAGTCTTCTTGGCTGCGGCGGGAGCGGCAGCGGTGTCGTCGTCTTCGGCCTTCTTGCGGCCGCGCTTGGGAGTTGCCTGTGCCAGCAGCGCATCGGCCATGGCTTTGAGTTCGGCTTGTGACTTGGTAACCACGGTGGTGTCTTTCTTTGCATCGGCCGCAGCTGCGGCACTCTTCTTCACAGCAGGCTTGCTGGCGCTGGCCTTGATGGGCGCTGCTGTGGAAGCAGAAGTTTTAGAGGTCTTGGGCTTCGCGGAAGCTGCTGGGGCCTGCTTGGACTTCTCGGACTTTGAAACGGGCATGAACACCTCTCGGGGTACGAACACACACAAACACACAAAGGAAAACGAAATTTGCAAACAAGCGCCACACATGCTGGCGCACGAACTGGCTTAGCCAGTCCGCTGGAAGCCGAAGACTCCCGGGCAAGATGTTGGGGCGATCATTTGGTATGCAATCCTTGCGAATATTGGGCCATGCAGTTGCTGCAATCTCGTGATTTCTTCACGGAGCCCGGGTCGGAGGTGTTGCTGTCGCTCTTGCCGATAGATATTTAGATTATACCTTTTAATCAGATGTCAAGAGGTAGTGCTAATAATTACAGATAATTTTTTTCGTCGCTCCTGAAATTCGATATATCGCCTTGCTGCGGTTGGGTCAGTAGCTATCTCTTTGAGAGCTTTTCCTTCTTCGCGCTTGAGGTGATCTACCAAAATCAGGTTCAAAGTGCCGCGCAACTCCTTGCGCAATTCATCGACCTCGCCTTCGGGCTGGGCATGTGCACCGTTCATTAATTTGCTGGCCAGCGGCTCGCACGCTGCGCCTTGTAATTGCTCGCGCAGCAAGGCCCAGGAGCGGGGGCCGGATTCGGTGAACTGTGCCTCCAGCCAGCGAAACAGCGGCGCGTGGCTTTCATTGCAGCGAGCCAGCGCATCAAAGTCCTCATGGGTCATTTCTTCCATGAACTCCATATGGCACATCAGCAGGCGCGCAGCCTGATCTTCGCGGCTGACGGGTGTGGGGCGCGGCCCCAGCTGTGGCGGGTTCCAGTCCTCGCCTTTTTTACCCCAGGGCTTGCGTGGGCGGCCAAATTCCTTGCGGCCAGCCCAGTTGCCGCCGCTGCCTTGCGGCTGATAAGCGTGTTGAGCGGGTGCGCTGGGCTCGGCCCAGTCAGGGGCGTTGTCCCAGTTGCTGGGCGGTGCATCCCAGTCTGGAGCTTGTTGATGCACGGGGGCGGCAGGCGCACGGCGGGCAATAGGGGCGGTGCGAGCCGTTTCCTGCGCCCAGATGTCGGTGAGGTCTTGTGAATTCAGCTGTGCCAGCGTTGCAATTTCAGACAGCAGCTGACGCTTGAGCGCGCCATCAGGTAGCAGCGACCACAACGGTCTGGCATTGCTGGCCATGCGGGCTCGGCCTTCGGTCTGGCCGAGATCACAGCCTTCGCTGGCGGCTTCAATCAGGAAGCGGCTTAGCGGCGTCGCATCCCCCACATAGCGGGCAAACGCGTCGGTGCCGAACTCACGAATAAAGGTGTCCGGGTCATGCTCGGACGGTAAGAACAAAAATTTGATGGAGCGTGTGTCTGTGGCCAGCGGCAGGGCGGCATCCAGCGCCTTGCGGGCGGCGCGGCGACCGGCGCCATCGCCGTCAAAACTGAAGACCACTGCTTCGGTAAACCGAAACAGTTTTTGCAGATGCTCGGGCGTACAGGCGGTGCCCAGCGTGGCAACGGCGTTGGCAAAGCCCAGCTGTGCCAGCGCCACCACGTCCATATAGCCTTCGGTGACCAGGGCATAGCCCATGTCGCGTAGGGCAGTGCGGGCTTCGAACAGACCATACAGCTCGCGGCCTTTGTGGAAGACCGGTGTTTCGGGGGAGTTCAGGTATTTGGGCTTTTCGTCACCAAACACGCGTCCGCCAAAGCCTATGCATTCGCCTTTGACATTGCGAATAGGGAACATGAGCCGGTCACGAAAACGGTCATAGCGGCGGTTGTCTTCCTCGCTAACGATGACCAGCCCCGCTTCTTCAAGCTGTGGGCTGTCATATTCAGGGAAAACGCTAGCCAGCCCATGCCAGCCTGCAGGCGCGTAGCCCAGACCAAAGCGCTTGCAGACTTCGCCCGATACGCCGCGTTTTTTTAAATACTCAATCGCCTTGGGCGCGCCCCTGAGATGCTTGCAATACGACTCCCCCGCTTTTTCCAGCAGGTCGCTCAGGCTCTCGGCCTTTTGCTTTTGCTGGGCTTGACGCTGGCGCTCGGCGGGGCTGATGTCGTCTTGCGGCACTTGCAGGCCGCACTGGTTAGCAAGCTCCTGCACGGCTTCCACAAAGCCCATGCCGGCATGCTCCATCAAGAAGCCGATGGCGTTGCCGTTCTTGCCGCAGCCAAAACAGTGAAAAAACTGTTTGCTGGGGCTGACGGTGAACGAGGGCGACTTCTCTCCATGGAACGGGCACAGGCCCATGAAATTGGCGCCGCCCTTTTTGAGTTGCACATAGCGGCCCACGATATCGACCACGTCGACGCGGGAGAGCAACTCTTGGATAAATGATTGGGGAATGGACACCCCCGTATTCTGCCTTTTCGGCAATCGCCGAGAGCGAAAGAGGAATGCCGAGCATGCGATGAGCGGGCAAAAAAAAGCCTGCACTAACAGGTGCAGGCTCAGGTCTCCAGATGCCCGGTCATTGCCGGACGCTCCTCTAAATGTCTCCTCCGCCTCACAGTTTTGAGTCTCCAGAACGGGTTCCATGCGGGGAAGGAACTCCGGCCTTGCCTGCCAGTGTTGGCAGCCATCACCTCAAAACATGCGCAAATTCTAAAAGCGATTTGAAGTCTTTGCGCTTGATATGTCAGATAAATGATGTCTTATAGATGACTGGCGCTGCGTGCCGAAAAATCAGGCAGCAATGCGGCATTGATTGAATTTCTAGTGCATTGATTTTTAATATGTTTATTGAATTTCAGAAGATGTTGAAACTTCTGTCTGCATTAATAACCTTTGATGATTCTGAGGATTTTTGTGCCGGCGGTGGGGCTGTTTTGACAGATTTTGCGGCTGGGTTGGCTGGCTATGGCTCAAAACAGGCCAGTGCCGCGCTGGGTTGTAAGCTGGGTGCAGAGCTAGCTGGAGTACAAAACGCTCAGGAGACAAAAACATGACAAGCCATATCACCAGTCATTACGACCTGAACCTCGCCCCCACAAGTGCTAACTATGCCGCGCAGACGCCTTTGAGCTTTATTGCGCGAACGGCCGAGGTCTACCCCGAGCGCCTTGCCATTGTTCATGGTGATTTGCGCCAGAACTGGGGGCAGACCTATGCACGCTGCCGGCAGCTGGCCAGCAGCCTGCAAAAAATAGGCATCGGCAAGAACGACACCGTGGCCGTCATCCTGCCAAACACCCCGCCCATGGTGGAGGCCCACTTTGGCGTGCCCATGTCTGGCGCCGTGCTTAATACGCTCAATACCCGGCTGGATGCCGAGACGCTGGCCTTCATGCTCGACCACGGCGAAGCCAAGGTGTTGATTGTTGACCCCGAATTCACGGGGCTGATTGCCAAGGCGCTGAAGCTGCGCAAAAACGCAGAGCCTCTTTATGTGATTCAGGTTGACGACGCTATGTATGGCGATGCGGCAGAGCAGGTAGGCAACATCGATTACGAAAGCTTTGTGGCCCAGGGCGATGCCGGTTTTGACTGGCAGATGCCCGGCGATGAGTGGGATGCGATTGCGCTGAACTACACCAGTGGCACCACCGGCAACCCCAAGGGCGTGGTCTACCACCACCGCGGCGCGCACAACAACGCCATCAGCAATGTGCTGGAGTGGGATATGCCCAAGCACGCCGTCTATTTGTGGACGCTGCCCATGTTCCACTGCAATGGCTGGTGCTTTCCGTGGACGGTGGCGGCACGCGCGGCGGTGAATGTCTGCCTGCGCCGGGTAGAGCCGCAGGCGGTGTTTGATGCCATTCGTAACCATGGCGTGACCCATTACTGCGGCGCGCCCATTGTTCATGGCCTGCTGGTCAACGCGCCAGCCGCCATGAAAGAAGGTGTGCCCGAGGGTATCAAGGCCATGGTGGCGGGCGCTGCGCCACCGGCTTCCATGATTGAGGGTATGGAGGCCATGGGTTTTGATATCACCCATGTTTATGGCCTGACCGAAACCTATGGCCCTGCAACCGTCTGCGCCAAGCATGAGAGCTGGAATGCGCTGGACATTGGCGAGCGCGCCCGCCTCAACTCGCGCCAAGGCGTGCGTTACCATCTGCAGCGCTCTGCCGCCGTGCTGGACCCCGAGACTATGCAGCCTGTGCCGCATGACGGCCAGACCATGGGCGAGATCATGTTTCAGGGCAATATCGCCATGAAGGGCTACCTCAAGAACCCGCAGGCCACGGCTGAAGCCTTCCGGGGTGGCTGGTTCCATAGCGGCGACCTGGCCGTGCAGCACCCTGATGGCTATATACAGATCAAGGACCGCAGCAAGGACATCATCATCTCGGGTGGCGAGAACATTTCGTCGATTGAGGTGGAAGACGTGCTGTACCGTCACCCCGCCGTGCTGGCCGCTGCCGTGGTGGCCAAGCCCGACCCGAAATGGGGAGAGACGCCTTGCGCCTTTGTGGAGCTGAAGGCGGGCGCTGAAACCACGGCAGAAGACATTGTTGCCCACTGCAAAAAGCATCTGGCTGGCTACAAGGTGCCGCGTGCTGTGGTGTTTGGTGAGCTGCCCAAGACCAGTACCGGCAAGATTCAGAAGTTTGAGTTGCGCAAGCAGGTGGGTTCGGCTTCGGCGATCTCGGTTTAAGCCATACCCGTCAGAAAAAAGCCCGGTGCGCAGTGCATTGGGCTCTTCAGCGGGCTTTTGTATTCAGGGTGCCTTTTTAAGTTTGATAGCTGCTTGCGCCTTTTATTCATAGGATTTCAATCGTTTTGTTTATGAATTCTATGAATATCAAGCGCTACCAGCTCTTAAAAAAGTAGCGGTTCAAGCCAGCTCAGGCGGTATGCGTTGCCAGCCTTCAGGCGTTACGCGTAGTACCTCGGAGCGATGATGCGTTGCATCAATGTGCCAGTCGCTCAGCACGATGCGCCAATGGTCTTGCCCCAGCGCATGGTCGGCAGGTTGGTGCGTGTGGCCGTGAATCAGCCAAGGCGCTTGCGCAGCCTGCATCCAGGTGGAGACCATTTGCGCGTCGGCATCCGCATAAGGTGCGCCGCTTTGTTTGCGCTGCTCGCTCTCTGTACGGGCCGATTTGCCAATGGCACGGCGCACGGCCAGCGGCTGGGCCAGCAACTGCTGCTGCCAGGCTGGGCTGCGCGATACGGCGCGAAACTGCTGGTATTCCACATCATCCAGACACAGCGCATCGCCATGGCTGAGCAAGATGCTGGGACCAGCCCAGTGCAGCACCGTGGGCTCGGTCAAGCCCGTCATGCCGCTGCGCTTCAGAAATTCATCACCTGCCAGAAAGTCGCGGTTGCCCACGAGGAAGAATAAGGGGCGCTTTTGCGCAGCCTCGCGCAGCAGTGCCGCGCATTCGGCTTCAAAGCTATTGGGCTCATCCAATGCATCGTCGCCCACCCAGACTTCAAACAGGTCGCCCAGCATGAAGATGGCATCTGCTGAGCTGCGCGCCAGATAGTCGCGCCAGGCCTCAACCGTCTGCGGCTCGGAAGGCTGCAGGTGCAGATCGGAAATGAAGTCGATAGCTCGCCACTCGGGCGCGCCTTGCAGTTGCGCCACCTGAGGTGCAGTCGTGCGGGGATCTGAAGAGTCAGTCATGGATAAAGAGAAAGGGGCGCAGCCTTAAAAACAATAACGGCCTCACAGTGGGGCGGCAAGCAAGGGCCGCCCCGCAGCGAGGCCGTCGTCCCATTCCCGCGTAGCGAGAGAGGGGGAAGGCGCGGTAGCGCCTCAGGGGGAGCGATTAGATCGCTACAGCCTTGTCGATCACCACGGCGTCAAAAGGCACGTCGTCGTGGAAGCCCTTGCGCGAAGTGCGAACCTTCTTGATGGCTTCAACCACTTCTTCACCCTTGACCACCTTGCCGAACACAGCGTAGCCCCAGCCTTGGCCGTTGGGGGCAGTGTGGTTCAGGAAAGCGTTGTCCACGGTGTTGATGAAGAACTGAGCAGTAGCGCTGTGTGGGTCGCTGGTGCGAGCCATGGCGATGGTGTACTTGTCGTTCTTCAGGCCGTTCTTGGCTTCGTTCTCGATAGGGGCGTCGCTGTCCTTTTGCTTCATGTCAGCAGTGAAACCGCCGCCTTGAATCATGAAGTTCTTGATCACGCGGTGGAACACGGTGCCGTCGTAGAAGCCCTTGTTCACGTAGCCCAGGAAGTTCTCGGTGGACTTGGGAGCGTTCACAGCGTCCAGTTCCAGGGTGATCACGCCTTGAGTCGCGGTTTCAGCCACGTTGATGGTGATGTGCAGTTCAACTTGAGGATTGCTCATGTCTGTCTTTCTTGAGGATTGAGAGGGAGAGGCTGGCGCTGGCACCTGAATGCCGCGCAGCCCTTGCTGGTTTATTTGATTTCGGTGGCTGAAAGGATTGTCACCGCCGTCACGGGCACATTCTGGTGCATGCCGCGGTTGCCCGTAGCCACGGCACGGATTTTGTCCACTACCTCCATGCCCTTGGTGACCTTGCCGAACACGGTGTAGCCGTGGCCGTCAGGCTTGGGTGCGTTGAGCATGTCGTTATTCACCAGGTTGATGAAGAACTGGGAGGTGGCCGAGTTTGGGTTGCCGGTGCGCGCCATGGCGATGGTGCCTCGGTCGTTCTTCAGGCCATTGCTGGCTTCCAGTGGAATCGGGGCGCGGGTGGGCTTTTCGCTCAGGTTGGCATCCATGCCGCCGCCCTGAATCATGAAGCCATCGATTACGCGGTGAAAGACCGTGCCGTCATAGTGCTTGTCGCGTACATATTGCAGAAAGTTGGCCGCGCTCTTGGGTGCTTTGGTATCGTTCAGTTCCACCACAATGTCGCCCATGCTGGTCTTAATCTGCACCTTGGACTGGGCTTGCGCGAAGCTGGGAGCTGCAAAAACAGTAGCTGTCAGCGCAATAGAGGCAAGGGCTTTAAGGCTTATTCGACGAAAATTCAGCATGTCATATTCCTGATGTGAGTACGCCTTGGCCCCAAGCCGCTGTGCCGCGGCCTCTGAGTTCAGGCTGTATGGGAGCTGAGGGCGCAGACCCACTTCACAAGAGGTGGGTCGCTTTTTGAGGGGCTGATGAAGACCGGGTTCAGCGTTGAGCAGGCTGCGTGGGCTGGGCTGCTGCAGGTCCAGCTGCTGGTGCAGCGACAGACGCCGCAGGCTGCAACATATCCTTGAGCTGCTTGAGCTTGGGGTTCAAGGCTGCAGGGCGGCCGCCCTTGGCCAGAGACTGCGCATAGGACTGGTAGGCGAGGCGGGCGTAGATGTCGCCCAGATTCTCGTGTGCCACGGCGTAATTCGGGTTGTTGCGCACAGCGGCCTCAAGGGCGGAGCGGGCACGGTCCAGATCACCCTGGCGTGCATAGATCACGGCCAGGTTGTTATAGGGCTCGGGCAGCTCTGGGTAGTCCTCGGTCAGCAGGCGGAAGGCGGTGATTGCGTCTTCGGTCTTGCCATCATTGGTTAGCGCAATGCCGCGCAAAAAGCGCATCTGCGGGTCACGCGCATTCTTGGCTAGATAGGTGTCGGCTTTTTGCAGCGCCTGTTGCGTCTTGCCGCTCTTGAGCAACTGGGCAACATCCGAATAATCATCGGCGTAGGCGCTGCCGGCGGTGAGCATGACGGCCACAACGGCCATACGCGCTGCGGTACTAAACAAGTTGCGTACAGGCATGTAGGTGCTTTCAGTGCGCCGCAAGAACTGCCCTGCGGCGGGAGCTTATACTGACGGGAATTGTAGCTGAGGGGTGCGCAGCGCTTAGGCGTCTGACCAGGCAGGGATGTGTCTGGATGCTAGTGCGCATTTTTCAGTCTCAGGGTATGGCAGGCACGGTTGATGCAAAGCAGCATGCCGGTCCGCTGATCGCCACCCTCTCTCCCTAATTCAAGATTCATGAGTTTGCGTATCTACAACACGCTGTCGCGTGCATTGGAATCTTTTTCGCCGATCGAGCCGGGCCATGTGCGCATGTACGTCTGCGGCATGACGGTGTACGACCTCTGCCACCTGGGCCATGCGCGCTCCATGGTGGCATTTGACGTGGTGCAGCGCTGGCTCCGTGCCACCGGCTACCAGGTGACCTATGTGCGCAACATTACCGATATTGATGACAAGATCATCAAGCGCGCGGTGGAAAACGGCGAAACCATCCGTAGCCTGACCGATCGCATGATCGACGCGCTGCATCAGGATGCCGATGCGCTGGGCATTGAGCGTCCCACGCTGGAGCCGCGCGCCACCGAATATGTGCCGCAGATGCTGAGCATGATTGGTACTCTGCAGACCAAGGGTCTGGCCTACCAGGCAGGTAATGGCGATGTGAACTATGCCGTGCGCAAGTTCCCCGGCTACGGCAAGTTGTCTGGCAAGTCGCTGGACGAGCTGAACGCGGGCGAGCGCGTGGCAGTGGCTGACGGCAAGCATGATCCGCTGGACTTTGTGCTGTGGAAGTCCGCCAAGGCCGATGAGCCTGCGGATGTGAAATGGCAAAGCACATTTGGTGAAGGCCGCCCCGGCTGGCACATTGAGTGCTCGGCCATGGGTTGCGAGTTGCTGGGCGAGAGCTTTGACATTCATGGTGGCGGTGCTGACCTGCAGTTCCCCCATCACGAAAACGAAATTGCCCAGAGCGAAGGCGCTACCGGTAAGCCGTTTGCCCAGACATGGATGCACAACGGCTTCATCAACGTGGACAACGAAAAGATGTCCAAGTCGCTGGGCAACTTCTTCACGATTCGTGATGTGCTCAAAGAGTACGACGCTGAAACCATTCGTTTCTTCGTCGTGCGCAGTCATTACCGCAGCCCGCTGAACTACTCCAACGTGCACTTGGATGATGCGCGTGTGGCCCTCAAACGTCTCTATACGGCTCTGGACTTGGTAGCAGCAGCTGCCGTGCAGGTGGACTGGACTAATCCTTACGCCGCGCGCTTCAAGGCGGCGATGGATGAGGACTTCGGTACACCCGAAGCGGTGGCTGTGCTGTTTGAGCTGGCTGCTGAAGTCAACCGCAACAAGTCGCCCGAAGTGGCTGGCTTGCTCAAGGAGCTGGGCGCAAGCCTGGGTCTGCTGCAAGGCGAGCCTCAGAAGTTTTTGCAGGCTGGCGCTGAAGGCGTGGATGCTGCTGCCATTGAGGCGCAGATTGCCGCCCGCGCTGCTGCCAAGGCTGACAAAAACTGGGCCGAGGCCGATCGCATCCGCAAGGAACTGCTGGGGCAGGGCATTGTCCTTAAGGACTCTGCCGCCGGTACGACCTGGGAAGCTGCGGCTAAGGGTTAAGGCTTCATGCAAAGTTCCATTAACACTGTGCGCAGTGCGAAAGGCCGTGCATGAGTGCGGTCAAGCATCTGGACACCATGGATTTTGAGCAGCTGCCTCTGGTGGCTGATCTGCCTGTGCCCATGGGCCCGGCAGCGCCGCTGCCTGTGGCTCCTTTAGGCTCTTCTGGGGCTGTATCGCTTACTGAGACTGCGGTGTCTGCTGGTAAAACAGTAGCATCCCCCAAGGCTGCACCCGCCCCTAAAGCGGCTGCAGCCAAGATCAATCTGGCTTTGCCTGAAGGTGTGCCTGCCTACTGGGAAGAAGCCTGCCGCCAGCTCATGCGCCGTGATCGCGTGCTCAAGCGCCTGATTCCGCAACTCAGCAGCCAGGCGCTGCTGCCTAGTGGTTCAGGGTTTGGACAAGGGCAGGGTCAAGATCAGGCCTTTGCCACGCTGGCTCGCTCCATCGTGGGTCAGCAGATTTCTGCCAAATCCGCCAAGACGCTGTGGAACAAGTTTGCCAAGCTGCTCATTGAGATGCAGCCTGAGCAGGTGCTCAAGCTCAAGGTGGACGATATGCGCGGGGCAGGCCTGTCGGCACGCAAGGTGGACTATCTGGTCGATCTGGCGCTGCACTTCACGGAAAACCGCCTGCGCATGGATGAGTGGCCTGAGATGGGCGATGACGAAATCATTGCCGAGCTCATGTCTATTCGCGGTCTCAGTCGCTGGACGGCTGAGAACTTTCTGATTTACTACCTGGCGCGGCCCAATGTGCTGGCGCTGGATGATGCCGGGTTGATTCAGGGCATCTCACTTAATTATTTTTCGGGTGATCCTGTCAGTCGCAGTGACGCCCGTGAGGTCGCCGAGGCTTGGAAGCCGTGGTGTACGGTTGCAACTTGGTATATTTGGCGCTCGCTCGAAGCGCAGCCTGTGGCTTGATGACATCTACCACTGGCCGATTGCAAGAGTTGCAACAGGCTGGCACAAGGAGAAATACGTTGGCGAAAAAGAACTTTCTGGATTTTGAGCAGCCCATTGCAGAACTCGAATCCAAAATCGAAGAACTGCGCTATGTGCAGACTGAAAGCGCAGTCGATATCTCGGAAGAGATTGATCAGCTCAGCAAAAAAAGCCTGCAGCTGACCAAGGACATCTACAGTGATCTGACCCCTTGGCAGATCACCAAGATTGCCCGTCATACCGAGCGTCCCTACACGCTTGACTATGTGCGCGAGTGCTTTACCGACTTTGTCGAAATGCACGGTGATCGCCATTTTGCGGACGATCAGTCCATCATCGGTGGCTTGGCTCGTTTCAACGGCCAGCCCTGCATGGTGATTGGTCACCAAAAGGGCCGTGACACCAAAGAGCGCACGCTGCGCAACTTTGGCATGACGCGCCCTGAGGGCTATCGCAAGGCTCTGCGCCTGATGAAGACGGCAGAGAAGTTCAAGCTGCCTGTGTTCACGTTTGTGGATACGCCCGGTGCCTTCCCTGGCATTGACGCTGAAGAGCGTGGTCAGTCCGAAGCCATTGGTCGCAACATCTATGAGATGGCCCAGCTGCAAACCCCCATCATCACCACCATCATTGGTGAAGGTGGCTCCGGCGGTGCACTGGCGATTGCTGTGGCTGACCAGGTGCTGATGCTGCAGTACTCTGTGTACTCCGTGATCAGCCCCGAAGGCTGTGCTTCCATTCTGTGGAAGACGGGCGAGAAGGCGCAGGAAGCGGCAGACGCCATGGGCATCACCGCTCATCGTCTGAAGGCGCTGGGTCTGGTTGACAAGATCGTCAACGAGCCCGTGGGTGGCGCTCACCGCGATACCAAGCAAATGGGCGCTTTCCTCAAGCGTGCGCTGGGCGATGCTCTGCGTCAGCTGTCGGATCTGAAGCCCAAGGAGCTGCAAGATCGCCGCTATGAGCGTATTCAGAGCTACGGCAAGTTCTCTGATACCAAGGCGGACAACAGCTAAGCCAGCGCTAAAGCATCTGCTTGGTTGGCGCTTGCGCACAATGGCTCCTTCGGGAGCCATTTGCTTTTGCAGCTGAGTAAGCTGGGGTTCTGAGTGAAATAGGCCTCTAGCCCTTATGTAGAAAGCGCTAGCTGCTATTGAAATATGAATCTGGAGTTTATTTGCAATGCAAACCCAGTCCGATGCTTACTTGTTGAGCGCCTCGGCTGCGCAGGTAGATGCTGCCGTGGCCGCTTTTCATCCGCCTTTGCCGCTGGCGGTGGCTTTCAGTGGGGGCGCCGATTCGTGCGCTTTGCTGCTGGCCTGCCATGCGCGCTGGCCGGGGCAGGTGAGGGCGATTCACGTCCATCACGGCTTGCAGGCTGCGGCAGATGATTTTCAAAAGCACTGTGAGCAACTGTGCGCGCAGCACGGCATTGCGCTCAAAGTCTGCGCTATTGATGCGCGAAATGCCCAAGGCCAAAGCCCGGAAGATGCGGCCCGCCAAGGTCGGTACGAAGCCTTGATTGGTGCGGCGCAGCAAGACTGGTTTAGTGCCGATGGTGTGGTGCTGGAGCCCGTGCGCTCTATGGCTTTGGCGCAGCATGCGGATGATCAGGTAGAGACTTTGTTGCTGGCGCTTTCACGCGGTGCCGGGGTGGCTGGTTTGGCGGCAATGCCTTCGCATTGGGGGCGGGCGCAGCTTGAATGGTTTCGCCCTTTGCTGGTGGTGCCGGGGCAGGTGCTCAGAGACTGGCTGCATGTGCGGGGTGTGAGCTGGGTGGAAGATCCGACTAATACTGATCAGGCTTACACGCGCAATCGCATACGGGCGCAGTTGCTGCCGGTGCTGGAGCAAGTCTTTCCACAATTTCGCAGCACCTTTGCCCGCAGTAGCGCTCATTGTGCGCAGGCGTCTGAATTGCTGGATGAGCAGGCGGCGGTTGATTTGCAGGGGGTGGGCTCCCCGCCTTATATCAAGGCATTGCAGGCTTTAAGTGCGGTGCGGCTGGGTAATGTGCTTCGCTACTGGCTGCGCTCTATTTATGGCACAACGCCTACGGCAGCCCAGCTTTCACAGCTCATGCAACAGATTAGTGTTTGTACTACGCGAGGGCACCGCATCCATATCAAGGTGGGGCGTGGTTTTGTCGAGCGCCGGGGGCTAACTCTCGATTGGTACAATTCCTAGGTTTTGGTCTTTCTACTTGCACGAAAACCGCCGGCGCGCCAAAACCTTTGTGACCTGCGCCGTGGCAGCTGTTTCGTCACCCTTTAGTATCCAATGGCACTGATCGTTCATAAATACGGCGGCACCTCGATGGGCTCGACAGAGCGCATCCGTAACGTCGCCAAGCGCGTGGCCAAGTGGGCTCGGGCAGGCCACCAGATGGTGGTTGTGCCCAGCGCCATGAGTGGCGAAACCAATCGCTTGCTGGGTCTGGCCAGCGAACTGGCTCCCAGTCACGCTAAGAATTCGTACTACCGTGAGCTCGATATGCTGGCCTCCACCGGCGAGCAGGCATCGTCGGCGTTGCTGGCGATCGCTCTGCAGGGCGAAGGCGTCGAGTCCGTCAGCTACGCTGGCTGGCAAGTGCCTGTGCGCACGGATAGCAGCTTCACCAAAGCTCGCATTGAATCCATTGATGACAAGCGTGTGCGCGCTGATCTGGATGCAGGTCGAGTCGTGATCGTGACGGGCTTTCAGGGTATTGACCCCGAAGGAAACATCACGACACTGGGACGCGGCGGCTCTGATACATCGGCTGTGGCTGTGGCTGCGGCGCTGAAGGCAGCCGAAGTGCTGATCTACACCGATGTGGATGGTGTCTACACCACCGACCCCCGTGTGGTGTCTGCGGCCAAGCGCCTCGGTACCGTGAGCTTTGAGGAAATGCTGGAAATGGCAAGCCTTGGCTCCAAGGTGCTGCAGATCCGCTCCGTGGAGTTTGCTGGCAAGTACAAAGTGCCTATGCGCGTGCTTTCCAGCTTCACCCCCTGGGACATCGATCTGGAAGAAGAAGCCAAGTCCGGCACCCTGATTACTTTTGAGGAAGACGAAAAAATGGAAAAGGCTGTCGTATCCGGCATCGCGTTTAACCGTGGTGAAGCCAAGATCTCTGTGCTGGGCGTGCCCGACACCCCCGGCATCGCTGCTGGCATCCTGGGTCCTGTGGCCGATGCCAACATCGAAGTCGATGTGATCATTCAGAACATCTCTAAGGATGGCAAGACTGACTTCAGCTTCACCGTCAGCCAAGGCGACTACCAGCGTGCACTGGAGCTGCTGAGCGAAACTGTGGCCCCTTCACTGGGTGCTTCTGAAGTGGTGGGCAATCCCAACATCGCTAAGGTCAGCATCGTCGGTATCGGTATGCGCAGCCACGTGGGCGTTGCTTCCACTATGTTCCGCACCCTGAGCAAGGAAGGTGTGAACATTCAGATGATCTCTACTTCTGAAATCAAGACCTCGGTCGTGATCGACGAGAAGTACCTGGAGCTGGCTGTGCGCTCCCTGCACACAGCCTTCGGTTTGGACAAAAGCGAATAATTTTCGCAACTTTCCAAAAACAGCTTAAAAAGCTGCTTACAATAGCGACATACTGGAAACGTGACCGAGTGGCCGAAGGTGCTCCCCTGCTAAGGGAGTATGGGGTG
>NZ_JAVXSJ010000011.1:0-137655 GCF_036643215.1 Comamonas sp.
GGTAATTCGCAACAAAAATAACAATATCGACGAACACCCTCGGCATTTCAACGAACACACCCGAGAGATATAAGCGCATGGCGATCGTTGTCAACAAACCCCTTCCAGAATTCGAAGCCAACGCCACCGGCGGCATCAAGGTGTCCAACACCTCGCACAATGGCCAGGTTCTGATTCTGTATTTCTACCCTAAAGACAACACGCCCGGTTGTACCACGGAAGCGATGCAGTTCCGCGACAAGTACAAGGATTTTGTCAAGGCGGGAGCGACTGTGTTTGGCGTGTCGCGCGACAACATGAATTCGCACAACGACTTCAAGGAAAAGCTGGAACTGCCGTTCGAGCTGATCGCTGATACCGAAGAGAAGATGTGCCACATGTTCGGCGTGGTCAAAAACAAGATCATGTACGGCAAGAAGGTCAAGGGCATTGAGCGCTCGACCTTCCTGATTGGCGCCGATGGCCTGCTGGCCCAAGAATGGCGAGGTCTCAAGGTTCCGGGTCACGTGGACGAAGTGCTCAAGGCCGTCAAGAGCCTGAAGGCTCAAGACAAGAAAGTGGCCTGAGCCACCCAGGTACCGCCTTCGCCAGAGACCTGAAGCCCTGCCCGCGTCTACACGCAAAGCATTTCAAAGTCTTTAAACAAGGCAAAACAGGAAATACCGCTTCCAGCCCCGCATAGCCTATGCATAATGGGCCAATGCCTCAGCGCTACACAGTATTACCTGTTCACCCCACCAAAGCCGCCTCGGTTTCCAGGCGGCTTTGTGCTTTTTGAATCTTGTTGAGGAACGGTTCGTCCACTATGCCCCTGCCCCCCGCCCCCGGCCACCGCGCCGCAAAGCTCCCCGCAGAAGCCTTTTTGTCCAACCGCAAAACTGCCAAGCAGACTGCAGCACTTGACGAAGATCTGAATCCCTCCAGCGGGGCGACCACCATCGCCAGCGCTGTGTCTTCGGCCAGCAAGCCCCGCCGCAACACCGGCAAGGTCACAGCCGCGCCTGCAGCCCCAGCCCAGGCCAAAGCGACGCCTGCACCCGCGGCAGCTGCAACAGCCGCCAAGCCAGCACCCAAGTCCGTGCGCCGTGCCCGCAATAAGCGCACCGGCCCGACCACGCTGTTTGTGCTGGACACCAATGTTCTGCTGCATGACCCGAGCAGCCTGTTCCGCTTTGAAGAGCACGATATCTTCCTGCCCATGGTGGTGCTGGAAGAGCTGGACAACCACAAAAAGGGCATGACCGAAGTGGCGCGCAATGGCCGCCAGGTCAGCCGCACTCTGGATTCTCTGGTTGCCTCCCAGCCCGACGATGGCCTGGAAAAAGGCCTGCCGCTGAACGCCACAGGCCAGCGCACTGCCACTGGCACGCTCTACTTCCAGACCAATCCTCTGGATACCACCCTGCCTGACAGCCTGCCTCAGAGCAAGGCTGACAACCAGATTCTGGGCGTGGTCGCCGCGCTGCGCGAGCAGCACAAGGATCGCGAAGTGGTGCTGGTGTCCAAAGACATCAATATGCGCGTCAAGGCGCGCGCACTGGGCCTAGCCGCCGAGGATTACCAGAACGACAAGGTGCTGGAAGACGGCGACCTGCTGTACTCCGGCGCTCTGGCCCTGCCCCACGACTTCTGGACCAAGGCCGGCAAGAACGTGGAGAGCTGGCAGGAAGGTGCCATCACCTACTACCGCGTCAGCGGCGCCATCGTGGACTCGCTGATGATCAATCAGTTCGTCTATTACGAGGCACCGGGCGAGCCAAGCCTGTACATGCGCGTGACCGAAATCCGCGACAAAACAGCCATCATGAAGACGCTGCGCGACTTTGGCAACCCCAAGAATGCGGTCTGGGGCGTATCCACGCGCAACCGCGAGCAGAACTTTGCCATGAACCTGCTGGTCAACCCCGAGGTGGACTTTGTCACCCTCACGGGCACCGCAGGCACCGGCAAGACCTTGCTGGCACTGGCCGCCGGTCTGGCTCAAGTGCTGGACGAGCGCCGTTACACCGAAATCATCATGACCCGCGCCACCGTGAGCGTGGGCGAGGATATCGGCTTCCTGCCCGGCACCGAGGAAGAGAAGATGGGCCCGTGGATGGGCGCTCTGGACGACAACCTGGAGTTTCTGGCCAAGGGCGATGGCGGCAATGCTGGTGAATGGGGCCGCGCTGCGACGAATGAGCTAATCCGCAGCCGCATCAAGATCAAGAGCATGAACTTCATGCGTGGCCGTACTTTCCTGAACAAGTACGTCATCATCGACGAAGCCCAGAACCTGACTCCCAAGCAGATGAAAACCTTGATCACGCGTGCCGGCCCCGGCACCAAGATCATCTGCATGGGCAATCTGGCCCAGATCGACACACCGTACCTGACAGAAGGCAGCTCTGGCCTGACCTATGTGGTGGACCGCTTCAAGGGCTGGCCCCACAGCGGCCACATCACACTGGCACGCGGCGAGCGCTCGCGCCTGGCGGACTTCGCCAGCGAGGTTCTGTAAGTGGCGAGCTGGATCTCTGCGCTCAAGCTCGTGCCCTGGGGCGAGGTCATCAAGGCCACGCCTCAGGTCGTGAAGGCGGCGCAATCCCTGCTCAAGAAAAAAGAGGCGCAAGCCGAAGCCAATGAGTACAGTGCCAGCGCGCAGCAAGAGGCGCAGCACCTGTCGCCACCCACCTCGGCGGGCGAGCAAGCCTTGCTGCTGATTCAGCAACAGGAGCTGCGCATTGCCCAGCTGGAGCAATCCCAGCGCCAGTCGCTGGAGATCATCGAAAAGCTGGCGCAGCAAAATGCACAGATCGTCACAACCGTAGGCGCCCTGCGCACTGGCGCTCAGCGTCTGGCATGGGCCTGTGGCGTGCTGGGTCTGTGCGTGATTGGACTGGGAATTTACCTGCTCAGCCGCTAGAGAGATCGCAGCCAAAAAACAAAGCCCGCAGGCATCACGCTTGCGGGCTTTTCTATTGGGCGCTTTTAATTTAATAGCTTCTAGCGCTTGATATTCATAGACTTCAGATCGATAAAAGCCTGAAATCCTTATTTATCAAGCGCTAGCAGCTATTCTTTTTTAATATTCATCACCGCCGCCATAGCCCATGGCCAGGTTCTCAAAGCGGGTCTGGTTCTTCTGGAAGAAGACCTTCACCGTCCCCGTAGGACCATTACGCTGCTTGCCAATGATGATCTCAGCCACGTTCGGCTCTTTGCTTTCTTTGTTGTAGTAATCGTCGCGATAGATGAACATGATGATGTCGGCATCCTGCTCAATAGCACCGGATTCACGCAAGTCAGACATCATGGGGCGCTTGTCGGTACGCTGCTCCACCGATCGATTGAGCTGAGACAGCGCAATCACCGGGCATTGAAGCTCCTTGGCCAGCATCTTCAAGCCACGCGAAATTTCACCCAGCTCGGTCGCACGGTTATCCGAGCTGGCAGCCGAACCAGAGCCGCTCATCAGCTGCAAATAGTCGACCACAATCAAACCCAGCTTGCCGCATTGGCGCGCCAGACGGCGGGCGTTGGCGCGCAGCTCCGTAGGAGAAAGACCCGGTGTTTCATCGATGTGCAGCGACACGGTACGCAGCTTCTCGATGGCTTCCGTCAGGCGCGGCCATTCGTCGTCGCTGAGTTTGCCGGTACGCAGATTGCCCTGATTGACCCGCGCAATGGAGCCAACAATACGAACCGCCAGCTGGGCGGCCCCCATTTCCATGGAGAAGATGGCGACTGGCAGACCTTCATTGAGCGCCACATGCTCGGCAATATTCACGGCAAACGAGGTCTTACCCATGGAGGGACGAGCCGCCAGCACCACCATGTCACCCGCCTGCAGACCACTTGTCATGCGGTCCAGATCGACAAAACCGGTAGGCACACCGGTCACGTCCATGGGGTTGTCAGCCATCTCCTGAACACGGTCCAGCAAGTCGACCACCAGCGTATCGAGTGACTGGAAGCCCTGCTTGTTGCGAGCCCCTTCTTCGCCGATGGCCATGATCTTCTGCTCGGCCTCGTCGAGCACGCGCTCCACGGTCTTGCCCTGCGGGTTGAACGCATTGGTGGCAATCTCATCGCTGGCCGTGACCAGCTTGCGCAGAATGGCCCGATCACGCACGATTTCCGCATAGCGACGGATATTGCTGGCACTGGGCACATATTGCGCCAGCTGGTTCAGGTACATCAAGCCGCCGATTTCCTCGGCCTTGCCTATGCTCTGCAGCTGCTCATAAACCGTAATCACATCAGCCGGCTTGCTGGCATTGACCAGCTTGCCAATCGCGTCATAAATCAGCTTGTGCTCGTGTCGATAGAAGTCGCTCTCGCTGAGCAAATCTCCCACGCGCTCCCAGGCATTGTTGTCCAGCAGCAAACCGCCAAGCACCGACGACTCCGACTCCATGGAGTGCGGTGGCACGCGCAACTGCGCCACTTGCTGATCAGCAGGCGGGGCAGGCGCGAATGCATCATCGTGCAGATCAAGCGGGGGCATTACAGACGACATGAGACTCCTTGGGTCAAGCCCTCCATCGTAGCCGGAGGCAGCAAAAGCGTCAGCGTGGATGGCTATAAAAACACTGTTCCATCCAGGATCGCCAAAAAACAAAAAACCGCCCGAAGGCGGTTTCTTGCCAATTCAGACCAGAGTCTGGATTAGGAGTGGTCGCCGTACACGGAGACAGACACTTCTGCAGACACGTCGGTGTGCAGAGCCACCACAACAGTGGCGTCGCCAACTGTCTTGATGGGGCCGTTAGGCATGCGCACTTGCGACTTGTTCACTGCGAAACCGGCCTTGGTCAGTTCTTCAGCGATGTCGGCGTTAGTGATAGAACCGAACAGACGACCGTCAACGCCGGCCTTCTGAGTGATCTTCACGGTAGAGCCGTTCAGCTTTTCGCTCAGTTCTTGAGCAGCAGCCAGCTTTGCAGCAGCAGCCTTTTCCAGCTCAGCGCGCTTGGCTTCGAATTCGGCCTTGGCAGCAGCTGTCGCACGACGAGCAGCGCCCGTAGGGATCAGGAAGTTGCGAGCGTAGCCATCCTTAACCTTGACGATATCGCCCAGGTTGCCCAGATTAACAATCTTTTCGAGCAGAATAATTTGCATTGTCGTGCTCCTTAGATCTTGTGCTGGTCAGAGTAAGGCAACATAGCCAGGAAGCGAGCACGCTTGATGGCTGTGTTCAGCTGACGCTGGTAAATTGCGCGCGTGCCGGTCAGGCGTGCGGGAACAATCTTGCCGTTTTCAGCGATGAAGTCACGCAGGGTGTCCACATCCTTGTAGTCGATTTCTTCGACGTTGGCGACGGTGAAGCGGCAGAAGCGCTTGCGCTTGAACAGCAGCGACTGGGTGTTGCGCTTAGGACGCTTGTCCTTGTTGAATTTCTTGAACGTGGCCATTTCTGGACCTCTTGAAAATTAGTTTTGTTGGATATCCTGAATGTGCAAAACCAGCATCTTGCTGTTGCGCGGCGTTGCCAGAAAACCTTGAAAGGTCCATTGGCTACCGGGAGCTTGGCGGGCCAGCTTTTCAGCCAGGGCGCCAAAGGCAACAGCTTTGACAGATGCAGTGACGTTGCGTGCGTTACCTAGCTCTTGCTGCTGCGAACTGTGTTCAATTCGCAAGTCCAGTGCAGGTAATCCGGCGGGCGTGTAGCGCAAAGCAGCTTGCTCTGCGAGGGTGCCCGTCAACACAACGCGGTTTTCCACTCCTTCAGTGTCTGATGCTATTAAGCGTGCTCAGCCTGGTTGGCCTTGCGAGCTTCTTCGCGCTCAACGCTCTTCATCATGGCGGAAGCGGCTGTGTCAGCCTTCTTCTTTTGCACAGTCAGGTGGCGCAGCACAGCATCATTGAACTTGAAGGCGTGCTCCAGTTCAGCCATCACGGCTTGATCAGCTTCGATGTTCAGGCACATGTAGTGGGCCTTAGCGAGCTTGTTGATCATGTAAGCCAGTTGACGACGGCCCCAGTCTTCTTCGCGGTGCACCTTACCGCCACCAGCGGTAATCATGCCCTTGTAGCGCTCCAGCATTGCAGGAACTTGTTCGCTTTGATCCGGGTGGATCAACAAAATGATTTCGTAGTGACGCATAACCACTCCTTTTGGGTAAACGCCGCCCACTGCGTCTGTAGTGGTGCGGCAAGGCAAAACGTTAGATTCTAGCTAGTGCCTGAGTATCTGTACACTCTGGGGCACATAAACCTTCAAATGGCTTGGGGCTATGCAGACAAAAGCCTTGATAACACAATTACTTAGTCTTTGAAGCCCCGCCCGACATTGCTAACGCACTACAGCCATGACGCTTGCTGAGCAACTTTGGCAGCGCAGGTCTTGAAATAGATCGGCACGCGCGCATCTAGCCTGCAGAGCCTGCAGAGCCTGCAGAGCCTGCAGAGCCTGCAGAGCCTGCAGATTGTCTTAAGTTTTGAGAAACCTTCACCACCTATGACCGAGAACAACAACCCTAATCCTTTCAATGACGCCAGCCCCGAAGAGCTGGAAGCAGCCATGGCCGCCAATGCATCGGACGAACTGGGTCGCCTGAAGGCGGAACTGGAAGAACTCAAGGCCAAGAGCAGCGATCTGGCCGACCAGTATCTGCGCGCCAAGGCGGAAGCCGAGAACGTGCGCCGCCGCGCCGAAGAGGAAGTCTCCAAGGCCCGCAAGTTCGGCATCGAAAGCTTTGCCGAGAGCATGTTGCCCGTGATCGACAGCCTGGATGCCGCTCTGGCCATCCAGAACGCCACGCCCGAGCAACTGCGCGAAGGCTCTGACGCCACGCTGCGCCAGCTGACTTCAGCCCTTGAGCGCAACAAGGTTCTGGCCATCAACCCCGCTGCTGGTGAGAAGTTTGACCCTCACCACCACCAGGCTATCAGCATGGTTCCTGCAGACCAGCCATCGAACACGGTGGTGAGCGTGCTGCAAAAAGGCTATGTGATTGCAGACCGCGTGCTGCGCCCCGCTCTGGTGACCGTGGCCCAAGGCTGATTCGACACCGGTCACTGTCACGGCGAAATTTTGTGGCACAGGACTCTTGAAGCCTGCCGCAGCGCCCACAAGTGATAAATCAAGTAAACATTCAACAGATTACGGAGAGAAACATGGGAAAAATCATCGGTATTGACTTGGGCACCACCAACAGCTGCGTCGCGATCCTCGACGGGAACAACACCCGCGTGATCGAGAACAGCGAAGGTGCGCGCACGACGCCTTCTATCGTTGCTTACCAAGAAGACGGCGAAATTCTGGTAGGCGCCTCCGCCAAGCGCCAGGCCGTCACCAACCCAAAGAACACCATCTACGCTGCCAAGCGCCTGATCGGTCGCAAATTTGACGAAGCCGAAGTGCAAAAGGACATCGGCCTGATGCCCTTCCAGATCATCAAGGCTGACAACGGCGACGCATGGGTGCAAGTGCGCGACCAGAAGCTGGCTCCTCCTCAGATCAGCGCCGAAGTGCTGCGCAAAATGAAGAAGACCGCCGAGGACTTCCTGGGCGAGCCCGTGACCGAGGCCGTGATTACTGTGCCGGCGTACTTCAATGACGCACAGCGCCAGGCCACCAAGGACGCTGGCCGCATCGCCGGCCTGGAAGTCAAGCGCATCATCAACGAACCTACTGCTGCTGCTCTGGCCTTCGGCCTGGACAAGCATGACAAGGCTGACCGCAAGGTTGCCGTGTATGACCTGGGTGGCGGTACGTTCGACGTGTCCATCATCGAAATCGCTGACGTGGACGGCGAAAAGCAGTTCGAAGTGCTGTCGACCAACGGCGACACCTTCCTGGGCGGCGAAGACTTTGACCAGCGCATCATTGGCTACATCATCGACGAGTTCAAGAAGGACCAGGCCGTTGATCTGTCCAAGGACGTTCTGGCTCTGCAACGCCTGAAGGAAGCTGCTGAAAAGGCCAAGATCGAGCTGTCGACCTCCGCACAGACCGACATCAACCTGCCCTACATCACGGCTGATGCCACAGGCCCCAAGCACCTGAACATCAAGCTGACCCGCGCCAAGCTGGAATCGCTGGTGGACGACCTGATCGAGCGCACCATCGCTCCTTGCCGCACGGCTATCAAGGATGCAGGCATCTCCGTGTCCGACATCGACGACATCATCCTGGTCGGCGGTATGAGCCGCATGCCCAAGGTGCAGGAAAAGGTCAAGGAATTCTTCGGCAAGGAACCCCGCAAGGACGTGAACCCCGACGAAGCCGTGGCCGTGGGCGCTGCCGTGCAAGGCCAGGTGCTGGGTGGCGAGCGTTCCGACGTGCTGCTGCTGGACGTGACTCCTCTGTCTCTGGGTATCGAAACCCTGGGCGGTGTCATGACCAAGATGATCACCAAGAACACGACCATCCCGACGAAGTTCGCACAGACCTTCTCGACGGCCGAGGACAACCAGCCTGCCGTGACCATCAAGGTGTTCCAGGGCGAGCGTGAGATTGCCAGCGCCAACAAGATGCTGGGCGAATTCAACCTGGAAGGCATTCCACCAGCATCGCGTGGCACGCCCCAGATTGAAGTGACCTTCGACATCGACGCCAACGGTATCCTGAACGTGTCGGCCAAGGACAAGGCTTCCGGCAAGGAAAACAAGATCACCATCAAGGCGAACTCGGGCCTGTCGGAAGAAGAAATCCAGAACATGGTCAAGGATGCGGAACTGAACGCAGCCGACGACAAGAAGAAGCTGGAACTGGTGACCGCTAAGAACCAAGGCGAAGCCGCTGTTCACAGCGTCAAAAAGAGCCTGACCGAGCATGGCGACAAGCTCGATGACGCTGAAAAGTCTGCCATTGAAGCCGCTTCCAAGGATCTGGAAGAAGCGCTGAAGGGCGAAGACAAGGACGCCATCGAAGCCAAGACCACGGCACTCATGGCTGCCGCTCAGAAGCTGGGCGAGAAGATGTACGCTGAAGCTCAGGCCGCTGCTGGCACTGAAGCAGCTGGTGCATCGGCCAGCGCCAGCGCCTCGGCAGCAGCCGCTGACGACAATGTCGTCGACGCCGAAGTCAAGGAAGTCAAGAAGGACTAAGCGCAAGCAGGTCCTGGCCTTAAACCATTGACCGCTTGCCGCCGCGCTGGCTCTGAAAAGAGTTAGCGCGGCGTTCTTGTTCTATCCGACCGGAATCCCCACATGTCGAAACGTGACTACTACGAAGTTCTGTGCGTTGTCAAAAGCGCCACGGACGAAGAAATCAAAAAATCCTATCGCAAACTGGCGATGAAGTTCCACCCTGACCGCAATCAAGGTGAAAAGGCCAAGGAAGCTGAGGAAAAGTTCAAGGAGGTCAAAGAGGCCTACGAGATGCTTTCCGACAGCCAGAAGCGCGCAGCCTATGACCAGTACGGTCACGCTGGCGTGGACCCCAACCGCGGCATGGGCGGCGGCGAAGGCTTTGGCGGCGGTTTTGCCGAAGCCTTTGGCGACATCTTTGGTGACATGTTCAACGGCGGCGGCGGTGGCCGTGGTGGTCGCGGTGGCCGTCAGGTCTATCGCGGCAATGACCTCAGCTATTCCATGGAAGTCACCTTGGAAGAAGCGGCCAAGGGCAAGGATGCCCAGATCCGCATCCCCAGCTGTGACAGCTGCGACACCTGCCACGGCAACGGCGCCAAGCCCGGCACCAGCACCAAGACCTGCACCACCTGTAACGGCATGGGCACGGTTCAGATGCGCCAAGGCTTCTTCAGCGTGCAGCAATCCTGCCCGCACTGCCGCGGCACAGGCAAGATCATTCCCGAGCCTTGCACATCCTGCGGCGGCCAAGGCAAGGTCAAGCGCCAGAAGACGCTGGAAGTCAAGATCCCCGCTGGTATCGACGACGGCATGCGCATTCGCTCGGCAGGCAACGGCGAGCCCGGCACGAATGGCGGCCCGGCAGGTGACCTATATATCGAGATTCGCGTCAAAGACCACGACATCTTCGAGCGTGACGGTGACGACCTGCACTGCAATGTGCCTGTGAGCTTCATCACCGCTGCACTGGGTGGCGAGATTGAAGTGCCTACGCTGCAAGGCAAGGCGGCCATAGATATTCCTGAAGGCACTCAGGCCGGCAAGCAGTTCCGCCTGCGCGGCAAGGGCATCAAGGGCATTCGCTCCAGCTACCCCGGCGACCTGTACTGCCACATCGTGGTGGAAACCCCCGTCAAGCTCACCGAGCACCAGCGCAAGTTGCTTAAGGAGCTGGACGAGTCCTTGAAAAAGGGCGGCTCCAAGCACTCGCCCAGCGGCGAAAGCTGGACAGATCGCCTGAAAAGCTTCTTCAGCTAAGCACTGAAGCCACAAAAAAGCCCACCAGCCTTCGTCGGTGGGCTTTTTTCATGGCGCTTGAGAGCTGCGCCGCCTGAAAGCTTCTTAGCTCTGCGGCTTCCAGTTACGCACCTCGCGCTGCACACGCACCTTGTCTGCCGGAGTCAGCTCCTGCTCCAGCGTTTCCACACGGCTTTGCACAGAAGCATCTTTGGCCTGAGCCAGCAGCAGCCAGTAATAAGCCTTGCTCACATCTTTGCGGACGCCTTGCCCACTGATATACATGGCAGCCAGATTAGTCTGCGCCAGCGTATAGCCTTGCTTGGCTGCCTGCTCGAACCAGCGCGCGGCTGTCGATGCATCCTTGCTCACGCCTTGCCCGTTGGCATACAAAAACCCCAGCGACGACTGCGCTGCGGCATTGCCTTGCGCGGCTGACTTTTCCAGCCACTGCGCGGCGCGCGGCAGGTCTTGCGGCACCAGAGCGCCCACGGCATAAATCATGCCGGCGTTGTACTGCGCATCCGCATGTCCTTTGCCTGCAGCCTGCTCAAACCAGCGCAGCGCAGCCACGCCATCTTCCTTGGTGCCCCGGCCGCTGGCCAGCATCACACCCAGACTGTATTGACCAGCAGCGTCACCGCTTTGCGCCGAGCGCTCAAACCATCGCAGGGCCTGCGCCTCATCCTTGGTCACGCCGCGGCCTTCGGCATACATCAGGCCCAGATTATTCTGGGCAATGCCATCGCCCAGATCGGAAGCCTTGCGGTACCAGTACACGGCCTGCGCTTCGTCCTGCACCACACCCCGGCCATTGGCATAGAGCACCCCCAGATCGGACTGGGCAGGGGCGTAGCCCTGATCGGCCGACTTGCGATACCACTGCACGGCCAGCGGCAAATCCTGCTTCACGCCCTTGGCAAAACGATAGCGCGAACCCAGTTCGTACTGAGCCTTGGCATCGCCCGACTCGGCTTCAGCACGCAGGGTGGCCAGTTCTCTGGCGTTTTCACCCTGATTGCTAGAACCCGGAGTCGGCGCCCAGTGCTCAAGCCCCATGGGCGCAGCTGCTGCAGCGCCGGCGGCAACAGCACCCACAGCGGCAGCACGGCCGGCCTTACCTGATTTTTTGCTGCCAGCCTTGCCGGTTGAATGGGCTGCAGACTTGCCAGCCACGCCTTTACCCGACTTGGCCGCCGCCGCACCCTTGCCACCCTTGGCAGGCGCTGGCGGACTGGATTTGCTGCTTGCTTTGCTTTGCGTCTTGCCCTTAGCCATGGCCGGCACAGCAGCGCCGCCCGCAAAAGCCAGAGCGACGGCCAGCAGACAGGCCTGACTCCAGCCAGCGGCTTTGCGGGACACAGAAGTGCGTAACGATGGGCTTAAAGCAGCGGCAGGAAATTCGGGATGCTCACCCTCGGGCATCGGATTGCTTGGAACTCTCATGCCTCTCATTTTTGCAGCAAATAGCCAGGCGTTGAACGGGTTTGCTGACTATTCGCCACTGGGCTCCGGCAAACATCATGCGGCTTGACGGTTGTCACTGAATTTATACAAAAAACGGCCTCCAGCCCATATCAATAAAGCGTTAGCAGCTATCAAAACAAAAGTCATTTCCTGCAAACGATGACGCCCGCTGCATCCGCCTTCATCCAGCCATCGCAAACCAGCAATTGAGGCATCGCCATAATTTACCCATCGCGAAACAAGACATCTCGGCTAAAGATGGATAAAGCGAAATTTATCGGTAAAAATGCTGAAAACTTCTCGAAACGAGAAGACTAAAGTTAGCCCACATGAAGAATTCAGAGCGCAGTTTTGCGCGCCGCATCGATCTCACCTCGCTTCAACTGTTCGTCGCCGTGTGCGAACTGGGAAGCATTGGCCGCGCTGCCGAGCGCGAGTTCATTGCAGCCTCCGCCGTCAGCAAGCGCCTGTCCGACCTGGAAGCCACGGTAGACACCGCTCTGCTCTACCGCCACAGCCGCGGCGTGACGCTGACCCCTGCCGGTGAAAGCCTGCTGCACCATGCCCGCAACGTGCTGTACGGACTGGAGCGCATGCAGGGCGAGCTGAGCGAGTACGCCGACGGCGTGCGCGGACATGTGCGCATGCACGCCAATATGTCGGCCATCGTGCAATTTCTGCCCGAGGACCTGGGAGCTTTTGCCCGCGAGCACAGCCAGATCAAGATTGACCTGCAAGAGCACC
Source organism: Comamonas sp. (assembly GCF_036643215.1). Taxonomy (GTDB): domain Bacteria; phylum Pseudomonadota; class Gammaproteobacteria; order Burkholderiales; family Burkholderiaceae_C; genus Comamonas. The sequence continues at coordinate 12,469 of NZ_JAVXSJ010000011.1, forward strand.
TGAGCCCCGATGTGCTGAGCGCCGTGGCCGAGGGCACGGCCGACATTGGCATCTGCACGCTGGGCATCGGCAAAAGCAGCGAAAGCAACCGCGCCATCGTTCAGATCACGCAGGGCAATGTGCCGCTGCAGTACCGCACCTATAAAGAAGACCGCCTGGTCGTTGTCGTGCCCGAGCGCCATGCGCTGGCGGAACGCGAGAGTGTGGCTTTCACCGAAGTGCTGGAATGGGACATCGTCAGTCTGCACGCGGGCTCTTCCATCAGCCTGGCCATGCGCGCTGCAGCGGCGCAGGCGGGCCACCCGCTGCACCAGCGCATTCAGGTCACTAGCCTGGACGCCATGTGCCGCATGATCGACAACGGCCTGGGCATTGGCCTGCTACCTGACCGCGCCTTTGAGCTGATGCACGGCGTGGGCCACCTGCGCGCCGTGCAACTGACCGACGAATGGGCGCACCGCGAGCTGTGCGTCGTCGCCCGCGACTTTGAAGCACTGCCTGTGACAACCCGCCTGCTGGTCGATCACCTCTGTCCGGCCAGTGCCAAGGCTTGAAGTCCGCTTCCAGCCTGACCAGAATAAACCACCCAACAAACTCAACTCACGAGAGCAAAGCACCATGGGACGCACCCTCTACGACAAGATTTTTGACGAGCACGTCGTTCACACCGAAGAAGACGGCACCTCCATCCTCTATATCGACCGTCATCTGGTGCACGAAGTGACCAGCCCACAGGCGTTTGAAGGCCTGCGCGAAGCCGGTCGCAAGCTGTGGCGCGTCAGCTCCGTGGTGGCCACCGCCGACCACAACACTCCCACCGACGGCTGGGAGCGCGGCTATGACGGCATTGCTGACCCCATCAGCAAAGAGCAGATCGTCACGCTGAACAGCAATATTGCCGAGTTCGGATCGGCCGCCTTCTTCCCCTTCATGGACAAGGGCCAGGGCATTGTTCACGTGATGGGCCCAGAGCAAGGCGCTACCCTGCCCGGCATGACCGTGGTCTGCGGCGACAGCCACACATCCACCCACGGCGCTTTCGGCGCGCTGGCTCACGGCATCGGCACATCTGAAGTCGAGCATGTGATGGCCACGCAGACGCTGCTGGCAAAAAAGGCCAAGAACATGCTGGTGCAGGTCAACGGCAAGGTGGCGCCCGGCGTGACCGCCAAAGACATCGTGCTGGCCATCATCGGCAAGATCGGCACCGCCGGTGGCACGGGCTACACCATCGAATTTGCGGGTGAAGCCATTCGCGACCTGTCCATCGAAGGCCGCATGACGGTGTGCAACATGGCCATCGAAGGCGGCGCACGCGCAGGCCTGGTGGCCGTGGACGACAAGACCATCGCCTACGTCAAGGGTCGCCCGCTGGCACCCGTGGGCGCCGAATGGGATGCCGCAGTGACTTACTGGAAGACACTGCACTCCGACGCCGACGCCAAGTTCGACAGCGTGGTCGAGCTGAATGCTGCCGACATCGTGCCGCAAGTGACCTGGGGCACCAGCCCCGAAATGGTGCTGGGCGTGGATGCATCCGTGCCCGATCCTGACAAGGAAAAAGACGCCAACAAGCGTGGTGCCATTGAGCGCGCGCTGACCTATATGGCGCTGGAGCCCGGCAAGCCCCTGAACGACATTTTCGTAGACAAGGTTTTCATTGGCTCCTGCACCAACAGCCGTATCGAAGACATGCGCGAAGCCGCTGCCGTGGTGAAGAAGCTGGGCCAGAAAGTTGCCAAGAACATCAAGCAGGCGCTGGTCGTACCCGGCTCCGGCCTGGTCAAGGAACAGGCCGAGCGCGAAGGTCTGGATGTGATCTTCAAGGCCGCAGGCTTTGAATGGCGCGAACCCGGCTGCTCCATGTGCCTGGCCATGAACGCCGACCGCCTGGAGCCCGGCGAGCGCTGCGCATCGACCAGCAACCGCAACTTTGAAGGCCGTCAGGGTGCCGGTGGCCGCACCCACCTGGTCAGCCCGGCCATGGCTGCAGCTGCGGCTATTCACGGCCACTTCGTGGACATCCGTAAATTTGCGTAACCCCCTGAGTCGCTGCGCGCCTTCCCCCAAGGGGGACGACAGCCTTTGCTGCGGAGCGGCCCTTGCTGGCCATCTCGCAGCAAAACGCGAACGTCGCCAAGACTAAAGATTCTGGAATCACACCATGCAGAAATTCACCGTGCACAAGGGCCTTGTTGCCCCCATGGACCGCGAGAACGTTGACACCGACGCCATCATTCCCAAGCAGTTCCTGAAGTCGATCAAGAAGACCGGTTTCGGCCCCAATCTGTTTGACGAGTGGCGCTATCTGGACCAGCCCGGCCAACCCGGCCAGCCCGAGTCCTCGCGCAAGCCCAACCCCGACTTTGTGCTGAACCAGCCGCGCTACAAGGGTGCCAGCGTGCTGATCGCCCGCCAGAACTTCGGCTGCGGCTCCAGCCGCGAGCACGCGCCTTGGGCACTGGACCAGTACGGCTTCCGCGCCATTCTGGCCCCCAGCTTTGCCGACATCTTCTTCAACAACAGCTTCAAAAACGGCCTGCTGCCCATCGTGCTGCCCGAGTCCGTGATTGAGCAACTGTTCAATGAAGTGGCGGCCTTCCCCGGCTACGAGCTGACCATTGATCTGGAGCGCCAGGTCATCGTTCGCCCACAAGGCGAAGAGATCCCCTTCGACGTCATCGCCTTCCGCAAGTACTGCTTGCTGAACGGTTTTGACGACATCGGCCTGACCATGCGCCATGCCGACCAGATCAAGACTTTTGAAGCCGAGCGTTTGGCGCAAAAGCCCTGGCTGGCCCACACCCTGATCCAGAAATAAGCCCGCTGAGCCGCATTGCGGCTTCCCCAAGGGGGACGACGACCTTTGACGCAAGCCGCCCCCTCTCCTAGGAAGTGTTTGGGTCGAGGCAATTTCCACACTGGCTTGGCCGGCCTCACTCAGTTGAGGGATGTTGAAGAGTTCAGCTTGGCGTACAACTATCAATAAATGAGCTGCTAGCGCCTTTTATCCAATGATTTCAAAGCAAATTCAATATGAAATCCTTGAATATCAAGCGCAAGCAGCTATCAAATTAATCAAAGGAACATCATGAAGATTGCAGTTTTGCCCGGTGATGGCATTGGCCCCGAAATCATTGCAGAAGCCGTCAAGGTGCTCGAAGTCCTGAATCTGGGTCTGGAGATGGAAACCGCTCCTGTGGGCGGCGCTGGCTACGAAGCCGCTGGTCACCCCCTGCCTCCCGCCACGCTGAAGCTGGCGCAGGAAGCCGACGCCATTCTGTTCGGCGCCGTGGGCGACTGGAAGTACGACACGCTGGACCGCCCTCTGCGCCCCGAGCAAGCCATTCTGGGCCTGCGCAAGGCTCTGGGCCTGTTCGCCAACTTCCGCCCCGCCATCTGCTACAAGGAACTGACCCACGCTTCCAGCCTCAAGCCCGAGCTGGTTGCAGGCCTGGACATCCTCATCATCCGCGAGCTGACCGGCGACATCTATTTCGGCGCACCTCGCGGTCGTCGCGTGTCGCCCGATGGTCACTTCCCCGGCAGCGAAGAAGCCTTCGACACCATGCGCTACTCGCGCCCCGAGATCGAACGTATTGCCCACGTCGCCTTCCAGGCCGCCCAGAAGCGCGACAAGCGTGTGACCAGCGTGGACAAGTCCAACGTACTGGAAACCTTCCAGCTGTGGAAGGACGTTGTGACTGAAGTCGCCAAGCAGTACCCCGACGTGGCTCTGGACCACATGTATGTGGACAACGCCGCCATGCAACTGGTCAAGGAACCCAAGCGCTTTGACGTGGTGGTCACCGGCAATATGTTCGGCGACATCCTGTCCGACGAAGCCTCCATGCTGACCGGCTCCATCGGCATGCTGCCTTCGGCCAGCCTGAACGACAAAAAGCAAGGCCTGTACGAACCCAGCCACGGCTCGGCCCCCGACATCGCTGGCAAGGGCATCGCCAACCCGCTGGCCACCATCCTGAGCGCCGCCATGATGCTGCGCTTTAGCCTGGGTATGGAAGAAGCCGCCCAGAAGATCGAAGCCGCCGTGCAAAAGGTACTGGCCGACGGCCTGCGCACCGCAGACATTTACAGCGAAGGCACCACCAAGGTCAGCACCAGCCAGATGGGCGACGCTGTGGTCAAGGCGCTGCAAGCCTGAACCACCTGCTTTCTGTCACCTGCTGCTACCATGCAGCAGACCTGACCCGCTAGCAACACAAGCCGGATCGATGGCCATCGACCCGGCTTTTTTCTTGTGAGTGACCCGTATCGATGACCGTAGTCCTGAGCCTGCTGCCCACACGCCCCGTCCCCGGTCTCATCGAGAACCATGAACGCTATGCACAGATGCATGGCTACCAGCACATCGTGGTGGACGGCACGCATATCTACGGGGAACGCCAGCAAGCGCTGCATCGCTATCACTGCATTTACCAGCAACTGCAGGCACTAAAAGATGGCGAGTTGCTACTGGTGCTGGATGTGTTTTCGCTGATCTATGCCACACACCCGTTGGACGCGGTAGCGCAAGGCTACGACAGCATTGTCTCGCTCACCAACCCAGACCCAACCCAGAACCCGGGGCTAGCCAATAGCAGCGGCATGATTTTTCGCAATACGTCAGACATTCGCGAAAAAATGTATGCACTGCTGCAAGAGTTTGGACGCTGGGCCATGTACATGGCAGAGCAGGGTCAGAAAATTGAAGCGCAGATACTAGGCAACGCCTTCCCGCCCGTAACCTTCATCGCCCGGCTCAGCAGTGGCCATTACCCTTGCATTCAGGCGCTATGGCAAGTCAGCGTTACTCAACTCAACACCGTCATTGATACCTTGCGTCAGGCTCAGCCGCTGCTGGTCAGCCACTCCCCCGAATGGCGACAACATCACGGGCTGTGGCACCCACAGTTTGATTACGACTTTCGTTTTGTGCAGGCCATGCTGCACGAAGCCCAGGTTCAAAGCACGACTGCGCATAATTTTCAGACTGCATTTTCACTGGCTGCCCAGACCTCTCTTGAGCCAGAAGTCCACCTCAACCCTGAAGCCGAGATTGCTTTTGTCTCGCTCTATACCCATAATATCGCTGGCTACGGCCTGCTGCATGAGCGCAGCATGCTCCGCTATTGCGAGCGCCATGGCTATGGCTACCATGTCTACCGCGGCTCGCCGGACTTCATCCCCGATTCCGTCAGCGCCAACTGGGCCAAGGCGCACCTGATTCGCCACCACCTTGCACAGCATCAGTTTGTGCTGTGGATTGATGCAGACATTCTGGCCATTCAGCAGGCCTCGGGCGTCGAGCCTCTTCTATCATGCAGGGATTTCATCGTAGGCATGGATCACACTGCCTGGGCTATCAATTCTTGCGTGTTCGGAGCCCGCAATACTCCTGAGATGCGTGCTTTTATAGACAGACTCTGCCAGCGCATTGAAGCCGTGGAGAACAAATCCAGCGTCTACGCCAGCGGCGGCGACCAGCAAGTGCTGAATGAAATACTGATCGACGAGGGCATGCTCAACGCCAAGCATGTCGTTGATGCGATCAGCCTTGGCACATCCCCCATCTACGCGACGACACAGCACCGGTTTGTGCACTTTCCATCACAAATCAACCATTACCGGGCCGCCACCATGCGCATCTGGGATGAGAAAAGCACCTGAACAACTTCCTTAATCTCAAACTGCCTCAATTAAAGAGTGACAAAACATCAAATCGTCAAAAATTACTTTTTATTTATGACGATTTGACCATTTAATCGGTCACTTTTATAAAGCATGCCCTTTGAGCATTCGATAGAATCCCCTCTGTCATGTTTGTCGCACGCACCTTCCCCCCTGAAATCTTCACACCTGCAATGCTTGCCGGCGTGAGCGCGCGCGCAATCACCATTAAGACGATTACAGGCTGACCCAGCCCGGTTCGTCGTGCGCCCTTTCCGGCCAGACGAGCCGGACGAAGCAGTCTCAAGCTACTGTTTTCAATACTGAAAGGGCGTTTCAAATGAGCAAGCAACTAGTGGGTTTAGTGGGCTGGCGCGGCATGGTCGGTTCCGTGCTGATGGACCGCATGCAAGCCGAAGGCGACTTCGAGCTGATCGAGCCTGTGTTCTTCTCCACCTCCAATGCCGGCGGCAAGGCTCCGGCCATGGCTACCGTCCACACCCAGCTCAAGGATGCCAACGACATCGCCGAGCTGTCCAAGTGCGACGTCATCATCACCTGCCAGGGCGGCGACTACACCAAGGAAGTGTTTCCCCAGATTCGCGCTGCGGGCTGGAACGGCCACTGGATTGACGCCGCTTCTTCGCTGCGCATGGAAGACAACGCTGTCATCGTGCTGGACCCCGTCAACGACGACCTGATCAAGGCCAAGCTGGCTGCGGGCGGCAAGAACTGGATCGGCGGCAACTGCACCAACTCCATCTTGCTGATGGGTCTGGGTGGTCTGTTCAAGGCGGGTCTGGTGGAATGGGTTTCCTCCATGACTTACCAGGCGGCTTCGGGCGGCGGCGCAAACCACATGCGCGAACTGCTCAAGGGCATGGGCGTGGTCCACGCTTCGGTGGCCACAGAGCTGGCAACGCCTGCTTCCGCCATTCTGGAAATCGACCGCAAGGTGGCCATCACCATCCGTGAAGAGGTGTCCACCGAATTCTTCGGCGCACCTCTGGCCGGCGGCCTGATCCCCTGGATCGACGTGCAACTGCCTAACGGCCAGTCCAAGGAAGAGTGGAAGGGTCAGGCCGAGGTCAACAAGATTCTGGGCACCGAAGCCACCATCCCCGTGGATGGCCTGTGCGTGCGCATTGGCGCCATGCGCTGCCACTCGCTGGCTTTGACATTGAAGCTCAAGAAGGATCTGCCGCTTGAAGAGATCGAAGCGCTGATCAAGGGCGGCAACCCCTGGGTCAAGTTCGTGGCCAACGACCGCGCAGAAACCGTCAAGGAATTGACGCCTGCCGCCACCACCGGCGGTCTGGAAGTCGCAGTGGGCCGCGTGCGCAAGCTGAACATGGGCCCCGAGTACCTGTCGGCTTTCGTGATTGGCGACCAACTGCTGTGGGGCGCTGCCGAGCCTCTGCGCCGCATGCTGCGCATCTTGCTGGCTGATTAATCTCAACCGCCATCAAGCCGCAGAACGGCTTGATTCCGTGAAAAAGCGCCACGCCATCCTTGTGATGTCTGGCGCTTTTTTATGTCCAAGTCTTGGGTTAGCTCAGGTTTGCCGGCTTATTCCGCCGAACAAAGACTGTGAATGACCCTATATTAATTTGCATCTCGTTGCCAATCGACAACAATTGCGCGCCTTGCTAGGCACGCTTTTGCTCACAATGCAATAGCGTCGTTGACAATGCAAGCAGTGTCCCCATGTCAGTGAGTCGCTCATTGACAGCTGGATTTTTCAATTTACATGTGCACCGCAGCCACAAACCCGGCTAATAACAAAAGGGCTGTTGGCTGCACAAATCAAGTTTGATGCCATATGCAACGCTGGAAACTCTCTGCGCTCGCCGCAGCCACCCTCGCTCTGTCTAGCCTGTCGGCCACCGATGCATGGGCATTGGCACTGGGTCGTATCACGGTCCAGTCGGCTCTGGGCGAGCCTTTGCGTGCAGAGGTCGAGGTTCCTCAGCTCAGCGCGGCGGAAGCCGACAGCCTGCAAGCCGCTGTGGCATCGCCTGCGGCTTTCCGCGCACAGGGCATGGAGTACTCGGGTACCGCCAATACTGTTCGTGTCAAGGTACAAAAGCGCTCCAATGGCTCGACTGTGTTGCAGCTGAGCAGCTTCCAGCCTGTCAACGATCCCTTTGTGGATCTGGTGATTGATGCCAACTGGGCCTCGGGCAAGCTGCAGCGCAACTACACCTTGCTGCTGGATCCCCCCACATCGCGCCGCCCTGCACCTGCCCCCACAACGGTGGCCCAGGCTGCACCGGCAGAGATGCCTGTCCGCCCTGCGGTGGTAGCCCGCCCTACATCAGCCCCTGTGGCAGCAGCAGGCCGCGACCTGCGCAATGACCGCGATCTGGAAAGTACACCAGCCAAGCCTCAACGCAAGCGCCAGGAAAAGACCAGCACCGTGGAAGCAACGCCTGCCAGCGCCAAGGGTGAGGTTCGCGTCAAGGCCGGCGATACCGCTGGCCGCATTGCTGCCGCATACAAGCCTGCTGGCGTTTCGCTGGATCAGATGCTGGTCGCCATGCTGCGCAGCAACCCACAAGCCTTCATCAACGGCAATATCAACCGCATGCGCAGTGGCGCCGTGGTTCAGTTGCCCGACGAAGCAACGACTCAGTCCACTTCCGTCAAGGAAGCGCGCCAGATCATGGCAGCCCAGTCTCAGGACTTCAACCAGTTCCGCCGCCAACTGGCTGGCGTAGCACCTGTGGCCACGGTCGAGGCCGCGTCGCGCAGCGCATCCGGTCAGGTTCAGGCGCATGTCGAAGATGCCAAGCCCACCACGGCCGCTCCAGACAAGCTGACCCTGTCCAAGGGCACAGTCAAGGGCGCTGCCGCAGACGAACAACTGGCGCAGCAAAAGCAGTCTGCCGATCAGGCAGCTCGCGCTGATGAGCTCAAACGCAATATGGCCGAACTGAGCCAGATTGCCGCCGCCACCAAGCCTGCAGGCAGCCCTGCAGCCACAGGAGCTGCAGCAGCGCCGCAAGCCCCCGGCCTGAGCGTGCCCTCCGCCACAGCAGCCAACAATACGGCAGCAACTGCACCGATCCCTGCAGCACCCGTTCCTGCAGCTACGGCACCAGCAGAAGGCGGAGAGAAAACCCCAGAAGCTGCACCCGCAGAAGCAGCGGCACAGCCAGCACCGGTTGTGCCTCCTAAACCAGCGCCAGCCCCCGTTGCAGCGCCTGAAGAACCCAGCTTTATCGATGGTTTGATGGACGACCCCACCATTCCTCTGGCAGGTGCAGCTCTGCTCGCATTGCTGCTGGGCTACGGCGGCTACCGAGTCATGCAACGCCGCAAGGCAGCAGCCGCTGGCGCAGACAGCACGCTGGGTGACAGCCAGCTTTCCGCAGACTCCTTCTTTGGTGCCAGCGGTGGCCAGCGCGTAGACACCACAACCAACAGCAGCCAGCTGTCCGCTCAGTCCATGCAGTACTCACCAAGCCAGCTGGATGCTGGTGACGTGGACCCATTGGCCGAGGCTGATGTGTACCTGGCCTATGGCCGCGACCTGCAGGCCGAAGAAATCCTCAAAGAAGCACTGCGTACGGACCCCAACCGTCTGGTTCTGCACCAGAAGCTGGCCGAGATTTATGCCAAGCGCCATGACCGCATGGCCTATGCATCGGTCGCCAACAATCTGTACGGACTGACTCAGGGCAAGGGCCCTGAATGGCAACGCTTGGCAGATCAGGGCCGAATCCTCGACCCTGACAACGCGCTGTACCAGCCCGGTGGCTCGCCTCAGGCCCGCCACGCCGATGCAACTGCAAGCATGGCAAGTGCATTCAGCCCTACCGATCCAGCCTCAGCCCTGACAGCTGGTGCGGCTGCAGTAGCCTTTGGCTCGGCACTGGCTGCCGCCAAGGAAGCTGACCGCGAAGGCCCTCCCACCCAGCCCACAGGCCTAGACTTCGACATGGACCTGGATCTGGATCTGCCAGGCGGCCTGTCGCCTGCCGCAGCACCCGTTGCTGCAACGCCAGCATCACAGCAGCCCAGCGAACAGGACTTCGCCTCGCTGGCGCAATGGGAAGCGCCTGCTGCAACCCCAGCAAGTCCTGCACACGCAGCAGACAATGGCCTAAGCCTTGATCTGGATGACCTGGCCTCGTTCAGCCTGCCCGCCACCGCATCGCAAGCCCCAGCTCCTGCTGCGGCACCTGTCGCTGCACCTATCGAGCAAGGCTCGCTGAATGCTCTGGAGTTTGACCTCGACAGCTTCACTCTGCCGCTTCAGTCAACCGCTGAAAGCACTGAAGAAAAAGACACCTCCCCCGCTGAACTGACCGTTCACCACGCTGCAGCAGTGGAAGAAGGTCACAGCACCGAAGCTATGACCTTGCAGCTGCCGATTGATACTGACAGCAGCCCCGCCATCAGCGCCCAAAAAGCCGAAGTCGCTTTTGACCTGGGTGGCCTATCACTGGACCTGGGTACGCCCAGCCATGAAGTGAGTCTTGCCGCCGTCGCTTCGCCTGCTGAACCCGAAGACCCGCTGGCAACCAAGCTCGCTCTGGCCGAAGAGTTCAACGCCATTGGCGATAGTGACGGAGCGCGTACACTGATAGAGGAAGTGATCGCCGAAGCCCATGGCGATCTCAAAGCCAAGGCACTAAGCCTGCTCTCTCAGATTGGTTAATTGATTTGATGCGTTTATCCCCCGCGCCGGGAGCCATGCCATGCGCATAGCTCTTGGCGTAAGCTACAACGGTCAGGCCTACCAGGGCTGGCAAAGCCAGTCCTCCGGCAACACCGTACAAGACAAACTCGAAGCGGCCCTGGGCCGCTTTGCTGCTGAAAAAGTGTCCACAATTTGCGCAGGCCGCACCGATGCCGGTGTTCACGGCCTGATGCAAGTCGTGCACTTTGATACTGAACTGGACCGAGCCCCCTACTCCTGGGTACGCGGCACCAATACCTTTTTGCCCGCCGACATTGCCGTGCAATGGGCGCAGCCCGTGTCTGAAGAATTTCACTCACGCTATTGCGCCACGGGCCGCCGTTATGCCTATGTGCTGATGCAGTCGCCCGTGCGCCCCAGCGTAGAAGCGGGCCGCGTGGGCTGGATGTTCTACCCGCTCGACGGCGAGGCCATGCAAAAAGCCGCACAGTATCTGGTTGGCGAGCATGACTTCTCGTCTTTCCGCGCCTCAGGCTGTCAGGCCAAGACACCGGTCAAGACCCTGTATGACATACGCGTCACCCGTCGCATGACCAGCGGAGGTTCTCGCGAAGCGGCAGCCAGCTCCATGCGCCCCGGTGATACCGAGCCCATGGAATGCTGCTACTGGCGCTTCGAGTTTGATGGCAGCGCCTTTTTGCACCACATGGTGCGCAACATCATGGGCTGCCTGATTGCCATTGGTCAGGGCCAATATCCGCCTGAATGGATGAAAACCGTGCTTGCAGCCCGCTCGCGTGATGCCGCTGCCCCCACTTTTTCACCAGATGGTCTCTATTTCCTCGGCCCCATTTACGATGAAAAATGGGGTCTGCCCACCCGTACGGTGGGCTTTGACTGGTTGCCATGAACCGAACCCGGATCAAGATCTGCGGCCTGACCCGCGAGCAAGATGTAGACGCAGCAGTCGCGGCAGGTGCTGACGCTATCGGCTTTGTGCTCTACGCCAAAAGCCCCCGCGCAGTCACGCTGCAACGCGCGGCGGAGCTGGCCAGACGCCTGCCGCCGTTTGTCACACCTGTTTTGCTTTTTGTGAATGAAGTTGCTAGCAATGTCATAGCTGCTTGCGCAGAAATACCAAACGCTTGCGTGCAATTTCATGGTGATGAATCCCCCGAAGACTGCGAAGTCGCAACCCGGGGCGTGCAACCCTGGCTGCGGGCAGCCCGCATACCCCTAGGGGATGATGCGGCGCATTTTGACCTCGTAGAATACGCACAACGTTATTCAAAAGCCCAGGCCATATTGCTCGACGCCCATGTCGACGGTTATGGCGGCGGCGGAAAAGCATTCAATTGGTCACTTCTGCCAACAAGCGTCGACTCTCACCTCGTTTTGTCTGGTGGACTCACGCCTGCAAACGTGACCGATGGCATCTTGCAAGTACGCCCTCGCGGGCTGTCGCTTGCCATTGATGTGAGCTCGGGCGTCGAGGCCGATGGCCCCGATGGCAAGCCCCTCAAAGGCATCAAGGATGCCCACAAGATTCACCGCTTCATTGCTGCCGTACGCGCAGCTGATGCACAAATTTTGCAGACTGACACATGTTTGAATACCAATTCCCCGACGTCCACGGCCACTTCGGCCGCTACGGCGGCAGCTTCGCCAGCGAAACCCTGACGCACGCTCTTGTCGAGCTGCGCGAGGCCTACGCCAAATACCAGAACGACCCTGAGTTCATCGCTGAATTCCAGTCCGAACTGGCTCACTACGTGGGTCGCCCTTCGCCCGTTTATCACGCAGACCGCATGTCGCGCGAAATGGGTGGCGCTCAGATCTATCTGAAGCGTGAAGACCTGAACCACACTGGCGCGCACAAGATCAACAACGTAATCGGCCAGGCCATGCTCGCCAAGCGCATGGGCAAGCCACGCATCATTGCCGAGACTGGCGCGGGCCAGCATGGCGTGGCTACGGCCACCATCTGCGCGCGCTACGGTCTGGAATGTATCGTCTACATGGGCGCCGAAGACGTGAAGCGCCAGAGCCCTAACGTCTACCGCATGAAGCTGCTGGGCGCCACCGTGGTGCCCGTGGAATCCGGCAGCAAGACCTTGAAGGATGCACTCAACGAGGCCATGCGCGACTGGGTGGCCAATGTGGACAACACCTTCTACATCATCGGTACGGTAGCGGGCCCACACCCCTACCCCATGATGGTGCGCGACTTCCAGAAGGTGATTGGTGAAGAGTGCCTGACGCAGATGCCCGAGTTTCTGGGCCCTGACCACCAGCCCGACGCGGTGGTAGCCTGTGTGGGCGGCGGCAGCAATGCCATGGGCATCTTCTACCCCTACATCCCCTTTGAAAACACCCAACTGATCGGCGTGGAAGCCGCTGGCGAAGGCCTGGAAACCGGCAAGCACTCGGCATCGCTGCAAAAAGGCAGCTCGGGCGTGCTGCACGGCAACCGCACCTTCATCATGCAAGACGACAACGGCCAGATTCTGGAGACCCACTCCATCAGCGCCGGTCTGGACTACCCCGGTGTTGGCCCTGAGCACGCCTGGCTGCAGGAAATCGGTCGCGCCCAGTACGTGGGCATTACCGACACCGAAGCGCTGGACGCCTTCCACTACCTGTGCCGCGCCGAAGGCATCATCCCCGCGCTGGAATCCAGCCATGCCGTGGCCTACGCCATGAAGCTGGCCAAGACCATGCGCACCGACCAATCCATTCTGGTCAGCCTATCTGGCCGCGGCGACAAGGACATTGGTACCGTTGCCGACTTGTCGGGTGCCGAATATTTTGACCGTCCATCCATGCGCGGCCTTACCGTCAAGGGTGCACCCGGCCACGATACGGCCAAGCCAGCCGTAGGTGGGAGCAACAAGTTATGAGCCGAATTTCCGACACATTCAGCAAACTCAAGGAAGAAGGCCGCAAGGCGCTGATTCCTTATGTGACCGCTGGTTTCCCCTTTGCCGCCATCACCCCTTCCCTCATGCACGGCATGGTGGAAGCCGGTGCCGACGTGATCGAGCTGGGCGTTCCCTTCTCCGACCCCATGGCCGACGGCCCCACCATTCAGCGTGCGGGTGACAAAGCCATCGCCAACGGCGTGGGCCTGGCCCAGGTGCTGGCCTATGTGGCCGAGTTCCGTAAAAAGGACCAAGCCACACCCGTGGTGCTCATGGGTTATGCCAACCCGGTGGAGCGTTACGACCAGATTCACGGTAAAGACGCCTTCGTCAATCACGCCAGCGAGTCTGGCGTGGACGGCATTCTCATCGTGGACTACCCACCTGAAGAGTGCGAAGAGTTTGCCGCCAAGCTCAAAGCCCGCGACATGGACCTCATCTTCCTGCTGGCCCCCACCAGCACAGACGAGCGCATGCAGCAAGTGGCCCGCGTGGCTACCGGCTATGTCTACTATGTCTCGCTCAAGGGTGTGACTGGCTCCGGCGCACTCGACACTGCTGCGGTGGAAGCCATGCTGCCCCGCATCCGCAAGTATGTGAACGTCCCCGTGGGCGTGGGCTTTGGCATTCGCGATGCCCAGACCGCCCAGACCGTAGGCCAGGTGGCCGATGCCGTCATCATTGGCAGCCGCATCATTGATCTGCTCGACAACCAGCCGCATGAAAAAATCGTGCCCTTGGCAATAGACTTTCTGCGCGGCGTGCGTAAGGCACTCGACGCATAATGCTCCCCTGAAATCAGCCACCCCCTGAGCGGCTTTGCCGCTTCCCCCTAGACGGGGGACGACAGCCTCGCAGCGGGGCGGCCCTTGCTCGCTGTCCCTGACCGGGATTGCGCCAGTGCCTGCGCCGCGCCGCTCTCATGGGTTGCGGGTGGCGCGCAGTGCAGTGGAAACTGAAAAGGAAACAACCATGTCCTGGCTTGAAAAACTTCTGCCTGCAAAAATCCAGCAGACGAACCCGACGGAACGCCACCAGCAGATTCCCGAAGGTCTGTGGATCAAATGCCCCAGCTGCGAATCCGTTCTGTACAAGACCGATCTGGAAAAGAACCAGAACGTCTGCCCCACCTGCGGTCATCACCACCGCATCGGTGCGCGTGCGCGCCTGAACCATTTCCTCGATGCTGAAGGTCGCTACGAAATCGGCCAGGAAGTCATTCCTGTCGACCCCTTGAAGTTCAAGGACAGCCGCAAGTACCCCGAGCGCCTGAAAGAAGCGCTGGAGAACACCGGCGAGACCGATGCCCTGATCGTCATGGGCGGCTCCGTCAAGAGCATCAACATGGTCGTGGCCTGCTTCGAGTTCGACTTCATGGGCGGCTCCATGGGCTCCGTGGTCGGCGAGCGCTTTGTGCGCGGCGTCGAAACCGCTATTGAGCAAAAAGTCCCCTTCGTCTGCTTCACGGCCACCGGTGGTGCCCGTATGCAGGAAGGCCTGCTCTCGCTGATGCAAATGGCCAAGACCAATGCGGCGCTGACCCGCTTGGCCAAGAAGGGCCTGCCCTATATCTCCGTGCTGACCGATCCCACCATGGGCGGCGTGTCTGCCGGCTTCGCCTTTGTGGGCGATATCGTGATTGCCGAACCCAAGGCCCTGATCGGCTTTGCCGGCCCCCGCGTGATCGAGACCACGGTGCGCGTGAAGCTGCCCGAAGGTTTCCAGCGTGCCGAGTTCCTGCAGGAAAAGGGCGCCGTGGACATGATTGTCGACCGCCGCGAACTGCGCGACCGCATCTCCAGCTCGCTGGCCATGCTGCAACGCTTGCCTGCTGACGCGGTGGAATAAGCCACTTCGCTATCAAAAGAAAAGCGGCTAACGCAGATTCCGTCTGCGTTAGCCGCTTTTTTCATATCTGTTTTTAAGGACGAAACCTCGCCCAATGCGCCCTCGGCTTCAGTGACTCACAAGGCCTGCAATCGTCACCAGCCCACCCGCCTGCACGTAGTTCAGCACCATCAGCAGCACCTGCAGAATAATCAAGGCGATCAGCGACGAGAAGTCCACATTGCCGATCAGGGGCACCACCTTGCGAATGGGCGCGACCAACGGGTCAGACAGGCGCTGCAGCACGCCATAAATGGGCGAGTAAGGCTGCACCCAGGAAAGAATCACGAAGACCAGCAAAATACCCACCATCCCCGACAGGATGACTTTGAGCAGCCCGCAAAAGGCCAGCCAGGGCAGCGCCAGCGCCGTGCTTTTGGCTCCAAGCAGCAGCCAGATCAGCAACACCTGCGCAAATTGCAGCAGCAAGGCAGCCAGCAGGCTTGATTTGTCCCAGCGACCTTTGGCGGGAACGATCTTGCGCAGCGGCATCACAATCCAGTCGCTCAAGGCAAACACCAGCTGCCCCACGGGATTACCGAAGGGCACACGCTGTGCCTGCATATACATGCGCAGCAGGCAAGCGCCGCTGATCAATCCGACGACAACGTCCAGCAGGAACAAAACAATTTCAAACAGCATGTGACTCAATTCAGGAAGCAGCGAACGCGTCGCCTATTCGTGGGATGATAGCCGCGCACCATGACTGATACACAAAGTCTGCACTCCCTGCCCCTGTTCCCTCTGAACACGGTGCTGTTTCCTGAAGGCCTGCTGAGCCTGCAGGTCTTTGAAGTGCGCTATCTGGACATGGTCCGCAAATGCCAACATGCAGGCGCACCTTTCGGGGTGGTGGCGCTGCAACTGGGCCATGAAGTGCGCAAGGCGGGCTCAAAAGTAGAGCAGCTCCACGCCGAAGGGGTGCTGGCCCACATCACCCAGCTTGATTCACCACAGTCTGGCCTGCTGCATCTGCAATGCAAGGGCACGCAGCGCTTTCATATTGAGCACTGCTGGCAACTGCCGCACGGCCTGTGGGTGGCCGATGTAAACATGCTGCCAGCCGACCCCAAAGTCGCCGTGCCCCCGCATTTACGCAGCACTGCTTACGCCCTGGCACAGGCTCTGCTCAATCTGCATGGTCACGACCCTGACCACGCCCAGCTCCCCACACCCGAACAGATGCATGACTGCGCCTGGGTGGCCAATCGCTGGGCGGAGATGCTGCCGCTGCCGGTACGCGTAAAGCAGCAACTCATGACACTGGACGCCCCACTGCTGCGGCTGGAGCTGATTGCAGACGTACTCGACCAAAGCGGCATTGCAGGCATGCCATCTGCGCCAGATTCATAAAATCAGGCTGTACCTCAATAAATACAAGCGCTTGCAGCTCTTATTTTGAGAGTAATCGACATAATTTCTTGATGACTCGATGCTGCCGATAAACCGCATACCGCAGTTCCAGCCAGCGCTTTGCCCGGCTGTTCGCCGCTGCCTCGGCAAAAAACTTAAAATCTCCGCTTTCGGGCTGCGCAATCCTTGCCGCCTCCCATCATTCCCTTGTGGACTCAAACCGGCGCTTGTCGCTGGCGCTCTCTTTTCATGACTGAACAAAACACCTCTTCTGCGGCAGAAAACACCGCCCCTCAGGACGAAAACAAACTCATCGCTGAGCGCCGCGAAAAACTCAAAGCCTTGCGCGAACACGCCAAGGCCCAGGGCATCGCCGCCTTCCCCAATGACTTCAAGCCTGAGCACCGCGCCGAAGCGCTGATTGCCGAGCATGGCGACAAGGAAGCGGAAGCACTGGACGCCGCAGCCGTCACCGTCAGCGTGGCAGGCCGCATGATGCTCAAGCGCGTGATGGGCAAGGCCAGCTTTGCCACCGTGCAAGACGCCACCGGTCGCATCCAGGCCTATGTCACCCGCGACGCCGTGGGTGAAGAGGTGTACGCCGACTTCAAGAAGTGGGACCTGGGCGACATCATCGCCGTCGAAGGCCAGTTGATGAAGACCAAGACCGGCGAGCTGTCGATCAAGGCCACCAAGATCCGCATGCTCACCAAGAGCCTGCGCCCCATGCCCGACAAGTTCCACGGCATGGCCGACCAGGAACAAAAGTACCGCCAGCGTTACGTCGACCTGATGATGGACGAAGATGCCCGCAAGCGCTTTGTGGCCCGCAGCAAGGCCGTGTCTGGCCTGCGCGACTTCATGGTGCAAAACGGCTTCCTCGAAGTCGAAACGCCCATGCTGCACCCCATCCCCGGTGGCGCCAATGCCAAGCCGTTTGTGACGCATCACAACGCGCTGGATCAGGAAATGTACCTGCGCATTGCGCCCGAGCTGTACCTCAAGCGTCTGGTGGTTGGTGGTTTCGAGCGCGTGTTCGAAATCAACCGCAACTTCCGCAACGAAGGTATCTCGGTACGTCACAACCCCGAGTTCACCATGATGGAGTTCTACGCGGCCTACTGGAACTACCAGGACCTGATGGACTACACCGAAGCGCTGATCCGCGACGCTGCCATGAAGGCCGTGGGCACACTGCAGCTGACTTACGGCGGCAAGCCCGTGGATCTGGAAGCGCCGTTTGAGCGCCTGACCATCGTGGAAGCCATCGTCAAGTACACCGAAGCCGGCGAGAACGTCACCAACCGCGAATGGCTGACCAACGCCCTGCAGAAGCTGGGCATGAAGGAAGAGAAGAACAAGCTCTCGACCCGCACACTGGCCAGCCTGCAAGTGCTGTACTTCGAAGAAGTGGTGGAAGAGAAGCTGTGGAACCCCACCTTCATCATGGAACACCCCACCGAAATCTCGCCTCTGGCCCGCGCCAATGACGAGCGCCCTGAAGTGACCGAGCGCTTTGAGCTCTACATCACCGGCCGCGAATTCGGCAACGGCTTCTCGGAGCTGAACGATGCGGAAGACCAGGCAGCGCGTTTCAACGCCCAGGTCGATGCCAAGGACAGCGGCGATGACGAAGCCATGTACTTCGACCAGGACTTTGTGCGCGCGCTGGAATACGGCATGCCCCCCACAGGTGGTTGTGGCATCGGCATTGACCGCTTTATGATGCTGCTGACCGACAGCGCAAGCATCCGCGACGTGATTCTGTTCCCCGCTTTGCGCCGCGAAAGCTGATCCAGCATTCGCACCACCATGCCCAGCGCCTGCCGCACCCTGGGCATGGCAACCGGCATCGAATATCTGCCCGAGGGTCGCCCCCTTATTGAATTCATAGACTGAGGGGGTAGCCGCCTGCCCCACAGCTCACCCCAGGTGATCAACCATCATCGCGTCCGCCCACCACTCGCGCGCTTGGGCGTTGCGTTTTAAGCGCTGCGCTGGTTGCATGCCTAGCACTGAAGGCCTGATACTGCTTCACCGTCAAGCCCCGTGCTTGATGAGTGCATGCGATCCAACCATGATCGCAAGACCCCTCTGTCTTCCCCTTTTCTGACTACAGATCTGAAAGCAGCATGTCTCATATTCAGCAGCGAATTTTTGTCGACGGCGTCAAGCAATTCCTCCCCCGGCATTTCGAGGGCTGCAAAGTTCTTGAAGTAGGCAGCCTGAATATCAACGGATCGGTACGGGATTTTTTCAGCGGCTGCCAATACACAGGACTGGATGTGGGGCCCGGCCCCGGTGTAGATGAGGTCGGTTACGGAGAAAATTACGGCAGCCCCGCCAATCACTTCGACATGGTGATCTCATGCGAAGCCATGGAACACAACCCGGGCTGGCGTAAAACCTGGTTGAACATGCTGCGCATGCTCAAGGGCGATGGGCTGATGCTGATGACCTGCGCCACTTTGGGTAGACGTCAACACGGCACGGATAACTTCCAGCCCAATGATTCCCCGCTGACCATTGGCCTGGGCCAAAGTTATTACCGAAATCTCAGCGATGCGGATTTTCTGAGCCTGCTCAACCCGCAGGCTTGGTTTTCCGTATGGGGCTTTTTTGTCGATAACAGCAGCCACGACCTGTACTTTTTTGGTCTGGGGCTCGAAGCCGATGAAACCACCCGCGCACAGGCACTGCAATTGAGTAATGCCTTGACCGCGCACTATCACCAAGTCAATGTGATGGGCGTCTACTGACGCAGCCATTGCTCTCAGCGCCATACTAAAAGAGACAAAGCACGCCCACTCCCAGTGACGTGCACCACCAGCAGCCCTCTGATTTCAGAGAGGGGGCTCTGGCTATACTGCCTGGCATGCAGATTCCCCAGTACTGGGCGCAAGTACGACTGCGCCATCAAACCGGTATTCGCCATGGTGTCACTGTCCAGCGCTGGGGCTGGTCTGACCGCAGCGAGCACGATGCACACACCCATGCACAGCAGCGCGCGCAGCAAGCGATGGATGCGGCACTCAACGCTCCCGTAGAACGCAACCTGCCCTCAGACTTCGAGCGCATGGAATGGATGGGCGAATATGGGCTGGACGGCAGCACGCCCATTCGCGAGGAAGTGCTGGAGCGGCGCGGCCCCACCGTGATGACACGCAACAGCTATGGCGCACAATGCCTCAATACAGAGCATGTGGCCATTGCAGATCTGGACTTTCCGCCCCAAAAAAAGCCTCCCCACTTTCCTGTCATCTCCACCATCTTGCTGGCCATGGCCTTGCCTTGGCTGTGGGTCACACCGATGGTCTGGAGTCTGGGTCTAGCGGTGTTGATGCTGATCATTGCCAGCATCGGCCTGATCTTCTGGTCAGGCATACGCAAGTGGTTTCATGCCCGCCAGCAACTGCGCGCGGATGCCAGCCAAAAATCGCCCGCGCAGGCCGCTCTGGCAAAGGTGCAGGCCTTTTCAGCAGCACACCCTGACTGGGGACTGCGTGTGTACGAGACGCCCAAGGGGCTGCGAGTCATCGTGACCCACACTGCACTCACTCCCAGCTCACCCGAAACACAAACCCTTTTCAACCAGCTAGAAGTGGACCCCCTGTATGCCTTACTCTGCGCCAAGCAGCAATGCTTTCGCGCTCGCGTCAGCGGCAAGCCCTGGCGAATGGGTTTGAATGGTTTGTCCACTCAAGAGCGCCGCTGGCCCTTGCCCACAGCCCATCAAGCCGCACGCCAGCAGTGGGTTGATGCTTATGAGGCACAGTCTGCACAATTCGCCGCTTGCCGCTATCTCGCTCAACTGGGCGCTGCAACTCAGTGCGCTGAAGCACAGGCTTTTGTGGCCTGGCATGACGAGGCCTCCAAGGCCCATTCCTCTCTCACATTAGCTTGAGCCAACTCAGTAGCACTGCAGAAGATTCTTTTTTGAAACTAGCGTATAAAGTAACAAGATATTTCACTTGCTTGCTGCCTGATTGACAGATTTGGCCTGACCTCGTTTTATCTTCTGCCACATGACAGCTTTGCCATCTTCCGTTTCACCTGCTATCGAATCCAGTGGCGCGCGCTTTTCCTCTCCGGAATCTGCGACGCCGTTTTCCGTCCTCGTGGTGGAAGATCAGGCCGCCATGCGTGCTGCGCTGGTCACCGAACTGCATCAGGCCGGTGTCACCCAGGTTCTGGAAGCCGAAAACGGCCGCTCGGCTCTGGCACTGTTCCGCAGCGAACGGCCCGACCTGGTGCTGCTGGACATTCGCCTGCCCGGTGAAGACGGCTACTGGGTCGCCCGCCAGCTGCGCGAAGCAGAACCCGGCGAATGGACGCCCATTATTTTCCTCTCCGGTCTGGACAACGATCTGGACGTCTGGCGGGGCATTGAAGCAGGTGGTGACGACTATCTGGTCAAGCCCGTCAAACCGATTGTGCTGGTCGCCAAGCTGCGCGCCATGCGCCGCCTGCTGGACATGCGCCGCCGTCTGGTCACCGTATCCGCAGAGCTGCACCTGGCCAACCAGAAGCTCAATGAAATGGTGGAGCTGGATGCGCTGACCGGCCTCGTCAACCGACGCGGGCTGGACCGCATGCTGCATGCCGAAATTTCAGCTGCCCGCCGCGAAGGAAGGCCGCTGACGCTGATGCTCTGCGACCTGGATCACTTCAAGCGCTTTAACGACACCTACGGCCACATTCAAGGCGATGAGTGCCTGCGGCAAGTAGGCCGCCTGCTGCGTGAGGTCTGCGTGCGCCCACGCGATATTGCAGCGCGCTATGGCGGTGAAGAGTTTGCCCTCGTCCTGCCCAATACACCTCGCTCAGGCTCCATGACGTTTGCCCGTGCGCTGGGGCAAATGCTCAAGTTCCTCAAGATTCGCCCGACAGGCTCGGACGAAGAAATTCTGCTGACTCTCTCTGGCGGCATCACCACCTGCATTCCCGATGAAAACACCAGTGCTGAATCCATGCTGATGCGGGCTGACGAAGCGCTGTACGCAGCCAAATCTCAAGGGCGCAACCGCTTCTTCAGCTTTGAGATGCAGATGGATACCATCGAGCAAAGGCAGATTTAGCCTCCCCTTGAGCCGCATTGCCGCTTCCCCCGAGGGGAGCGAACCTTGCTGGGTGCCCCTCACTTGGGTCGTGCTTGATTGGCGCTCACCCGCTCTGCTTTGAAGAAACGCTAGGATCGACGCATTCCTTCGTCAGTCCTGCTGGACTGCCCCTCCCGTTTTTTGAGTGACTGGTTATGCGTCGTCTTCAAATGCACCTGCCCGAATGGATGCAGGACTGGCTTGAAATCCTGATCCCCGGGGTTCAGATTTTTCTCATCATCTTCGTGGCCTGGCTGATCAACTGGCTGATCAAGCGCATCATCTTGCGCGCTGGCAAGGCCTACGATCTGCCACACGAGCTGCTGCTGCCGCTGCGCGGAGTGTTCCGCTGGATCATTATTGCTGCGGCCATTCTGGCGATTCTGGAGCGTCTTGGCATGTCAGCCACCGTGTTGTGGACTGCCTTTACCAGTTTTGCTACGGTCGGTGCCGTCGCCTTTTTTGCAGCCTGGAGCGTACTCTCCAACCTCTTTTGCGCCCTACTCATTGTCACCATCAGCCCGTTCCGGCTAGGTGACTATATCGAGGTGCTGGACAGCGCTGAAAAGCCCGGAGCCAAGGGCCGCGTGATTGATCTCAACATGCTCTACATCACCCTGCAAGATGACAGTGC
The DNA here is from genome assembly GCF_036643215.1 of Comamonas sp. GTDB lineage: Bacteria > Pseudomonadota > Gammaproteobacteria > Burkholderiales > Burkholderiaceae_C > Comamonas. The sequence goes on from NZ_JAVXSJ010000011.1 coordinate 34,681, forward strand.
GCCCGAAGGCCTGCCCAACCTGCTGCAGATTCCCAACTCGCTGATCTTCCAGCGCGTCATTCGTCGCTGGAAAGGCGGCATGCCTGTCGTCACCGAGAGCACACCAGCGACTCACGATGAAGAAGCCTGTGCGATGGAGATTGCAACGCCCAGCAAACCGGCCTGAACGCTTGTTTCATTCATGAAAAAGGGCTTCTGATGAAGCCCTTTTTGCTGCCCAAGCGGTTTAAGGCAGTCGCGGCTTGATCTTGCTGGCGGACAGCTTGGCGTTCACACGCGCCTGCTCCACATCCGCAGCGCGGGCCAGTGCTACGCCCATGCGGCGCTTCACAAAGCTCTCGGGTTTGCCAAACAGGCGAATGTCCGTACCGGGAATGGCCAGCGCTTCATCCACACCATCAAACACCAGACCTTCAGCATCCTGACCACCATAGATCACAGCGCTGGCACCGGGGTTGCGCAGGCTGGCATCCACTGGCAGACCCAGAATGGCGCGGGCGTGCAGCTCAAACTCGCTTTGCCATTGGGTGGCCAGCGTGACCAGGCCCGTATCGTGCGGGCGGGGCGAGACTTCGCTGAACCACACCTGCTCGCCCTTCACAAACAGCTCGACACCGAACAGGCCCAGACCACCCAAGTTATCGGTGACGGCCTTGGAGATCTGGCGTGACTTTTCCAGCGCAGCGGGGTGCATGGGGTGGGGCTGCCAGCTTTCCACATAGTCACCGGCCTGCTGGATGTGACCCACAGGGTCGCAGAAATGGGTTTCGATCTGGCCATTGGCGCCCTTGGCACGCACGGTCAGCTGGGTAATTTCATAGTCAAAGTCGATAAAGCCTTCAACGATGACGCGGCCTTTGGCCACGCGGCCACCGGCCATGGCGTAGTCCCATGCGGCAGACACATCGGCCGCACCGTCGATCTTGCTTTGCCCCTTGCCAGAGCTACTCATCACGGGCTTGACCACACAGGGGTAGCCAATGGCAGCCTGTCCATCGCTGCCGTCAATGGCGGCTTGCAGCTCTTGAAGCGAGTCGCAAAAACGGTAGGGGCTGGTGGGCAGGCGCAGTGTCTCAGCCGCCAAACGGCGAATGCCTTCGCGGTCCATGGTCAGTCGCGTGGCACGGGCAGTAGGGATGCAGGTGATGACGCCTGCGGCCTCCAGCTCTTCGAGCATGGGCGTGGCAATGGCTTCAATCTCGGGTACGACCAGATCGGGCTTTTCCGCCTCAATCAGTGCTTTGAGCTGAGCCGGGTCGCTCATGGTGATAGTGCGCGCATGGTGGGCCACCTGCTGGCCGGGAGCGTTCTCGTATCGATCCACCGCAATGGTTTCCACACCCAGGCGCTGGAGGGCAATCAGCACTTCCTTGCCCAGCTCGCCGCTGCCCAGCAGCATAACTTTGGTGGCATTGGGGGAGAGAGGCGTTCCTAAGGTGGTCATCAGGTGTTCCAGCGGGCACAAAGCCTTGAATGGCGGTCAAAAACATGCCGGGAGCAGAGCCCCAGCGTGCGGCAAGCCCGCCATCATAAAGGCGCTGGGCTTCAATCCTTCTCGGGCATGGCCGAGGAGTGATGGCTGGTGATCAACCATTGCTGACCATCCCAGCCATAGGTAAAGCTGTAGCGTCCGCTGACTTTGGTGCCTGTCTTGGCAAAGCTGAAGGTGTAGAGGCCCGCATCCAGCACCGTGTTGCAGCCAATGTCGACAAAGCGCATGTCAATGCGTCCCTGGGGCTTGTTTTCCAGAAAGTGAACAAAGTAGTCTTCCTTCTCGGCAGCGCTCAAGCGCGCCTTGTTGGAGACCGTGGGCAGCAGGATGGAGCGGGCCGCATAGTTCTTCACCACCTCTGTTGCGCTGAGGCTCTTCAGCGACTGGTTCCAGCGCTCGAACAGGGCGGCGACCTCCGGCTCTGTGATCGCCTTGCACGTGGTTTGCACCGGTGGCGAGGAGCTGGCCTGTGGCTGAGAGCCGGTGCTGGCACAACCCGTCAATACGGCGCAAGCCAGCGCCAACGTGGTCAAAGCAATTTTTGGCATGGAGAGTCTCCTGATTTCAGTCATCAAAAAAGCGCCCGGTGGGCGCTTGCGAGGCTTATGGCCCGTCCCCCTGAGGGGTCTGATGACTATAGATTTTGGCACTCCCAAAAACTTGATCTACCTCAAGGCCACGAGCACTAGATGGTCACAACACTTTTCCGTCAACATCCCCATTCATTGCTACTCAACTCATAGCATTAACCCATTGATACAAAGCGCTAAGACAAGATCAGGGATTAATTCAACACCGGCGAATAGTGCTGGATACGGCAAGCCCCCCGGTCCTTGCAGAGGCCATCCAGATAGCGGTAGCGCACCTTCACCGTAGTACCAGGCTTGGGCCATTGGCGGCGCGGCAGCTCGCTTTGATAGTCGACGGTCTCGGGCCTGAAGCTCAATGCCGTCCCCGCCTGCGGACATTCGGCCTGACCCTTGGCCTGGCTTTCAAGCACGCGAGCCTGCAGCGCGTGGCGGACGGTTTGCTTGTCACGCACCTCGACCTTGAGCTCGCAAATCTCCCAGTTGGCCGCCATGGCTGGTGCACTGATGGCACACAGCATGGCGGCGGCCAGCCAGACTTTGCGTTTATTCGTAGACATGGTCGAAGAACTGTCGCTCCAGCTTCACGGCACGCTGAAAGTAGTGGGTGGCTTCGGCCTTTTGCGTTTCATCCAGCGTAGGGCCGATGCGGTCCAGCTCGCTGCGCAGCCAGCCCACAAAGCCGCGGAAGAAGTCATTGGCATGCAGCACGATCCATTCCGAGTGCTCAAAGCGCTCGGGCATGGGCAGGTGCTTTTTGGCAGGCTGATCGGCCCAGTCCAGATAAATGCCTTCGGCCACGGCCAGCACGGCCATGCAGTTGGCGTAGTTCAGGCTTTGCGCGGCTTCATGCATGAGCTGCTGAAAAGCCTTGGTGGGCGCAGTCAGCTCAGGCGTCAGGCGCTGGTCTTCGGGCACACCCAGCATGTCAAAGCTGCGCAGAAAATATGTGTTCTCGTCGCTGGTGACCATGCCTGCAAATTGCGACAACACCACGCGAGGCGCAAACACATCGGCGCTGGCAATGGCTGCGCCCAGCAGGGCCACAAAACGGTTGATGAACTGATAGTCCTGCACCAGATAGTGGCGCAGCACGGCATCATCCAGCGAGCCATCAAAAATCTCATGGACAAAGCGATGCTGCACGCAGGCATTCCAGTCGGTAATGCAGGACTGACGCAGTTGCTCGGCAAAGCCTTGGGATGGGTTCAAATCACTCACAGCCGTCTCCAGTTTCTATGAAATCAATAGCTGAATGCGCTTGATGTAAGCGCGCTACAGGCCATTTTCATTAAAAAGAAGGCGGTAAACGTCAATGCGTGAGAGCGGCTGTTTTAACGCCGCGTTGCGGAATACCGCCGTTGTCGAATGCCATGTCTGAAGTCCAGACCGCATCGTCCCAGCCCCAGGGGCTGCTGGCTTGCTCCAGACTCAGCACATGCACGCCGCTAATGTCCTTGACGCGCTCTTTAAGCCAGTCCACCTGATCGCTGCGCACAAACACCAAGCAGGCAATTTCCCAATCCGGCTGCGTGATGTTCAGGCCGTGCAGCTGCGTCAGCAGTGGCGCATACCATTTCTCAATGCGTTCATTGAGCCGGTTGACCAGCGCCAGCGGGTAGCCCGAGGCCGAGACTTCCACCACATAGACCTGACGGCGCGCAGGCCGCAGCGCCACAAAGGCTGGGCACTGCCAGCCTTCGGTCAGCTCGTATTTAGGGGCCACAAAAGTTTCGCCGTTGGCCGTGAGCAACTGCATCACGGCTTCTTCATGTCGGTCCATACTGTATCTCTCCGGCGCGCTGAAAGTGCGCGCAGGCTCACACCTTAGCGCAGCCTAAGCCTCGCCGAAGCAAATACCGATATCGCGCGCCATGCTCAGCAGCGGGCTGTCCAGCGGCACGGTGCGCTGGTTGTTGGCCACATCGGCAATCGCAACGCTGCCAATGCGCCCGTTTTGCAGCGTGACCATATAGCCCAGCTGGCCGCCCAGCACCAGTTGCGCTGCGTGGTGGCCGAATTGCGTGGCCAGTACGCGGTCAAAAGGAGTTGGGTCACCACCGCGCTGCACATGGCCCAGCACCGTGGTGCGCACCTCGCTCTTGAGGTGGGGCTGCAGACGCTCGCGCAGCACATGGCCTACGCCGCCAAGGCGCACCGGGTCGGGGCTGTGCGCAATGCGCTCGCGCACCGTCAGGCTCTGGCCGCTTTCCTTGGCACCTTCGCCAATGCAGATGATGGTGTAGCGCTGACGCTCTTCGCGCTCCTGGCAGACCTTGATGATGGCCTGCAGGCCATAGTCAATTTCAGGCAGCAAGATGATGTCGGCGGCCCCTGCAATGCCCGACTCCAGCGCCAGCCAACCCGCATGGCGACCCATGGTCTCCACAATCATCACGCGGTGGTGACTCATGGCGGTGCTCTCGATGCGGCGCAGGCTTTCCGTCACCGTGGCCACGGCCGTGTCAAAGCCAAAGCTGCGCTCGCAGCTGGCAATGTCGTTATCAATGGTTTTTGGCACGCCCACACATTGCAGACCCACCTGCTCCAGACCATGGGCCAGGCTCATGGTGCCGTCGCCGCCAATGGCAACCACCACATCCAGCGCCAGCGCCTTGATATTGAGACCGACCTGAGCCAGCGTCTGCGCATCGCGCAGCGGGTTGGCACTGTTGCTGGTGCCCAGAATAGTGCCGCCGATATGCAAAATGCCCGAGACCTCATCCCAGCCCAGAGCGCGCACGCGTGGCTGCTCGCCCATCAGCCCTTCAAAGCCATCAGCAATGCCCAGCACCTCGCACTGGCCATGGTTGATCAGGGACTTTGTGACCGAGCGGATCACTGCATTCAGGCCGGGGCAATCGCCGCCACCAGTCAGCACACCAACGCGCATGAGAATCTCCTAGTTCTGCCAAACCTGGCCTTTAGCTCTGTTGAGCCCAGCCAAAACAGAATCATCCCACGCCCCATGTGGCGGTTTACGTAGCGTCCATAAAAAACAGGCCGGACTTGCATCCGGCCTGTTTTGCAGTGCTGATTTTTTACGTGCTCAGTGGCAACGCGTTTATTGCGCAGCCATCTCAATCAGGCAGCGCCTTTCGCCGCCTGATCGATACACACTGCGCTTAATTTGCGCGTTCAGGGGTCGCAGCAGCTTGCACATGCTTGCGCACCTTGCTCACCTGACTTTCGCTGACGTCAGAAGCCTGGTTGCCCCAGCCCTTGCGCAGGAAGGTTGCCAGTGCAGCCACTTCGCTGTCGGTCAGGCGGTCGGCGTAGCCTTGCATCACCAGATTCAATGGGCGACGATCCGTCATCAGCGAAGCCGTGCCATTCAGAATCACCGCCACCAGGGGACTGGCATCTTTGCCCTGCACCATGGAGTTGGCTTGCAGTTCAGGGAATATCTCTGGCGAGCCCTTACCGCTCACAAAGTGGCAGGCAGCGCAGTTATCAAGATACAGGCGAGCGCCCAGAGGCATGTCCGGCGATGCAGACTTCAGCAGCGCAGCGGTTGCTTGACCGGCTGCGTCAGCAGGCAGTGGAGCCATGCTGCGAGGGCCGGGAGTCGCAATCTTGGCAGGAGTCGCTTCTACCGCCTGACCGTCCATGCTCTTTAAGAAGACCGCCATGGCGTTCAGGTCCGAATCACTCATGTGCTGCAGCGAATGCTCAACGACCGAGGCCATCTCACCATTCGCCACGGCATGCGCATTACGGCCGGTAGCCATGTAGGCAGCGACTTCTTCCGTGCTCCACTTCTGAATGCGTGCATCCTTGCCGCGCAATGCAGGGGCAGTCCAGTCATCCACCATGCCGCCGCTCAAGAAGCTCTTGTCGGAAAGACGCGTGCCGTCCTGTGCCATATAGCTGGTACGGGGGCTGTGGCAAGCGGCGCAGTGACCGGCACCTTCCGTCAGATACTGACCGCGAATCTGCTGCTCATCACCAGCCATGGGGCTGAACTGAGACTCACCCGACAGGGCCAGCCAGTTCCAGGCACGGATGCCGAAACGCATATTGAACGGGAAGCTCAGGCTGGTCGCCGCGACTTCGTTCTTGACGGGCTTTACTTCCGTCTGCAGGTAGTCATAAAGGGCGCGCAGATCGCTTTCCGTCATGTAGCGATAGTTCTCGTACGGCATGGCGGGATACAGCTGCTGACCGTGGCCCCCAATGCCATCCACCATGGCGGCGCGGAACTGGTCCATGGTCCAGTTGCCAATACCGGTTTCCTTATCAGGAGTGATATTGGACGCCCAGATGGTGCCCATGGGGCTTTCAATGCCGCGGCTACCGGCCATGGGCTCGCCGCCCTTGGCGGTGTGGCAGGCCATGCAGTCACCAGCGCGCATCACCGCTTCACCGCGGCCGGGCTCGGCCTTCCAGTCGGCGGCCAAGGCTTCGTTTGCGGGTGTGGGTTTGAAAGGCACGTAGATCAGCGCCAGCGCCGCGAGGATGCCGAGAACGATCAATGCAATCAGGATGCTGAGGTATTTTTTCATCGTGTGCTACTCCTCAGACCAGCGGACGGGGGTTCTTCAGGTACATCGTGCGGATGGCGTGCAGCGTCCAGTACGCCAGACCGCCAACCATGCCGGTGGGGTTGTACTGGGTGTTCTGCACGAAATTACCGGCACCAAAGACGAACACGTTGTGCTTGTCCCAGGCTTGGCAATAACGGTTCACAGGACCCTCATGGGGGTTGGCGGACATGATGTGACCACCCGTGTTGTGCGTGGTCTGGTAAGGACGCACGTCAAACTTGGCACCAATGTTCTTGAAGCCCGACTGCAGCAGATCTGGCTTCAAAGCGTTGCCCACTTCCTCGGCCTTGATCTTCTGGTACTGGGTCATCTTGATGTCGTTGTCCTGCCAGTTAAAGGTCATGCGCATCAACGGACGTCCATGCGGATCCTTGTAAGTGGGGTCCAGATCCAGGTGGTTGTTGCGGTAGGACATGTGCGAGCCGTGGGTGCCGATCGACATGGAGTGGCCGTACCACTCGCCGATGCCCTTCTTCCAGCCAGCACCCCAGCCGGGAGTGCCCTTGGGCAGCGGCATGGAGCGAATGGGCTGGCCATTCATGGAGCCGACGCGCCAGTAAGCGCCACCGATAAAGCCTAGCTTGCCGAAGTCGTTCTGGTTGATGCCGTAGTCATCGATGCACATGCCGTTGGAGCCGTGACCAATGAAGGGGTTGAAGTTCTCCTCCTTGAAGAACAAGGTCACGCCACCATTCATCTGGTAGGCGTAGTTCTTGCCCGTCACACCCTTGTTGGTCTTGGGATCGTAGGCCTCGCCAATGCCGGACACGAGCATCAGGTGCACGTTGTTAAGCTGGTAAGACGAAAGGATCACCAGGTCTGCAGGCTGGAATACTTCTTCTTGCTTGATGGCGTCGAAATAGGTCACGCCTGTGGCTGTCTTGCCGTCGGCTGCAGTTTCCACGCGCAGCACTTCGGAGTGCGTGCGGTAGCTGAAGTTCTTCTTGCGTTTGAGTGCATCAAGCACTGCCGTCTGTGGCGATGACTTGGAATACTGATAGCAACCAAAGCGCTCGCAGAAGCCGCAGAAGTTGCAAGGCGCCATCTGCATGCCATAGGGGTTCACGTAGGACGTGGACGCAATACCGGCAGGCGCGGGAAACGGGTGCAGGCCCATGCTCTTGGCGCAGGCCTCGAACTTACTGGAATCATAGGTCGTACCCAGCGCAGGCATGGGGTACTCCTTCGAGCGCCAGCCTTCAAACGGATTGCCGCCTGCCTGGATCTGGCCCTTGAGGTTGCCAGCCTTACCGGACACACCGGCCACTTCATCAAACTGGGTGAAGAAGGGCTCCAGCTCGTCATAGCTGACGGGGTAATCCATCAGGTTCATGCCTTCCGGAATGATGGACTCGCCCCATTTTTCCTTCACATAGCTACGCAGCTTGATTTCTTCGGGCTGTGGACGCCACAGCAAACCATTCCAGTGCGTGCCGGCACCGCCCACGCCATTGGCGGGCAGGAAGGAGCCCATGGAACGGTAAGGCAGCGCGATTTCGTTGTCGTCACGACGCACCGTCACCGTGGCTTGGCGAGGGTGCTGCATGTTCTTCAAACGCACACCATAGGTGAGTTCGTCGATCTGATTGGGGTACTTGAACTCAGGCACCGTGTTCTGGTCGCCGCCGCGCTCCAGCGCCACGATTTCCAGGCCTTCAGCGGCCAGTTCCATACCTGCGATAGAGCCAGTCCAGCCCAGGCCGACGATCACGACGTCTTTTTTCTTTTCAATGCGTGCCATGGTTATGCTCTCTCGCCTTTGATGGATACAGGGCCCAGGGGGTACTTCACGTTGTGCTGATCCACCCATTCGGCGTAGCTGGCACGTGCGCCCGGGAAGCCGATGTACTTCCAGGACTGCATGCCGTGGTTGCCGCCGTGCACAGGGTCGGCAAAGTAGCCTTCCTTGGTGTTGGCCAGCAGCGTTGTGAAGAAAAAGCTCAGTTCAGGGTCCAGCTTGATCTCGCCCTTTTGCAGTGCGGTCAAGGCTTCGTCTTGCTGCTTGGGGTCCAGAGCCTTGAACTCCTTGCCAAAGCGCTCTTTGCACACGGCGTTGAACGCAGGAATCGCCTTGCGGTAGAGCTGCGCAGGGTTCAGCGGCGACTGCCAGCCGCGATCGGGCGTGGCGGCAGGGTCGTGCGGGCCTTCCATGTACCAGATCTCGGCATTGCCGTAGTAGCCCTGCAACTGGCGGTCGATGAACACGGGCACATGGGCTTCGATAGCGCCAGGGCCATCACCCTCCGAAGGGATCAGGCGGGCCGTGGCTGCCATCACAAAAGTCCATTCCTCGGGGTTGAGGTACTCAGGCTTGTACTTGTCCAGCTGAACAGGCACTTCCTTGGAGTTGGCATGAAACGTCATGGCAACACCGGTCAGCGCCACGCCGGCGCCAGCACCGGAGGCCATCAGAAACGATCTGCGACTGGGTGGGGAAGAGTTAGACATTGTTGATTCCTACATCGTGTAAACAGCGAGATCGACATGCCAGCCATTCACTGGAATGCGCTCGCTCAGGACTTGTGGTCCTGTGAAATGCGATGAGGCGTGCATGCAAAAAAAGGGGCAAAGCCCCAGTAAAAAAGTGTGCACACACACCCAGAAAAGCCTCAACAATGAAGCTTTCTCATACGTTCTTAATGCTTCAATAATAGTTACCTATGCAATTAGGTGTTTCTTGCGATTAGCACAACTGCCTGCCAGTCGTGGTCTTTTATCTCAGCAAAAACGTGGGGTTTACCATTAGATATAAGACATAAGACTCACCCACCCAACATGCGTAGGCATAAAAAAATCCGCTGCAAACCTAAGCTTGCAGCGGATGTGGGGGCGGGCCTGTTGATCGTGAATCAGGGCAGCTGATTCAGCGCATCCAGATAAGCAGGCTGACGCATCAAGTCGCCCCATGCCTGAGGTTCGGTATCGGGCAACAGCGACAGGCGGCGCGATTCGCTGTCTTCGTCGGGCAGCCAGCGGCCATCACGCAGCGCAGCACCCATGCCGTCCAGCAATTCATCCACATGCTCGCCAAAGCCCAGGCTCTGATTGCACAGCAGCACCATGTCGCAGCCCGCGTTCAGCGCGGCCAGCGCGGCATCGGTAAAGCTGATCAGCTCGCCATTGATACGGCGCGCGCCTTCCATGCTCAGGTCATCGCTGAAGATGGCTCCGTCATAGCGCAGGCGGCTGCGCAAAATATCTTTGAGCCATTTCTCGCTAAAGCCTGCGGGGCGCTTGTCCACCTTGGGGTAGATGACATGGGCGGGCATCACCGCGGTGAGCACGCTGCTCAGCCACGGGTATGGGGCAGCATCTTCATCAAGAATGGCGCTCAGGCTGCGCTTGTCGACAGGGATATCGACATGCGAATCGGCCTTCACAAAGCCGTGGCCGGGGAAATGCTTGCCGCAATTGCCCATGCCCGCTTGCAGCAGGCCGTGCATCAGGCTCTTGGCCAGGGCTGCCACCACGCGCGGGTCGCGGTGAAAGCTGCGGTCGCCGATGACCGAGGATTCGCCATAGTCCAGGTCCAGCACGGGCGTGAAGCTGAAATCCACGCCGCAGGCGCGCAACTCCGTTCCCAGCACATAGCCCGCCGCCGTGGCGGCGTTCATGGCGCGCATGGCGCCGCTGCCTTCGCGGTGCTTTTTGCCCTTGCCGTCATCCATCCACATCTCGCCAAAGGCGCGCATGGGCGGAATGTGGGTAAAGCCATCGGTACGGAAGCGCTGCACGCGGCCGCCTTCGTGGTCGACGCTGATCAGCAAGTCAGGCTTGACGGCCTTGATGTCAGCGCACAGCTGGACCAGCGCGCTGCGGTCTTCCCAGTTGCGCTTGAAGAGGATGATGCCGCCCACCAGTGGGTGGGCCAGACGGGCGCGGTCGACATCGGTGAGGGACGTACCTGCAATATCGATGATGAGAGGGGCGTGCATGCTCATGAATACTTCTAACAAAGTGAACTTAAAGGCTTCCCTGATCAAAACCAGAGGCCACCAGCAAGGGCCGCCCCGCAGCAAAGGTGGCTGTCCCCTTGAGGGGAAGCCGCAAAGCGGCTCAGGGGGGAGACATTTTTTCAACAACGCAGAAACTGGCTGCGTAGTCGCTTTCATCCGTGACCGACAGGTGCACGGTCAGATTGTTTTTTTCAAACCACTCTTTGAGTGCGCCATGCAGGCGAATGGCCGGCTGGCCGCTGGGCAGTTTGATGACCTCGCAATGCCGCCAGGTCATGGGCATGACAATGCCCATGCCAATCGCCTTGCTAAATGCCTCTTTGGCCGAAAAGCGCGTGGCCATATAGCGAATGCCGCGCTCGGGCCAGCGCTCGCTGCGGGCCTTCCAGGTCGCCAGCTCCCCATCGGCCAGAATCTTTTTGGCAAAGCGCTCGCCATGCTTTTCCAGACTCGCGCGAATGCGGCGCACGTCGCAGATATCCGTACCTATGCCGTAGATCATGCTTTACTCCTTATGAGCCAAAAATGGCTCAAGCGCTTATTCATCAAGCGCTGGCAGCTATGGTTTCAGGATTACTTGGTCGCCATACCCGCGTCGATGCAGGCCTGATAGGCCTTTACGGTTTCGGCATAACCCAGCTCCAGCGCATCGGCAATCAGGGCGTGACCAATCGACACTTCGGCTAGGCCCGGCACGCGCGCCACAAAGGCAGCCAGGTTGTCGCGATTCAGATCGTGACCAGCGTTGATTCCCAGCCCCACATCCAGCGCAGCCTGCGCGGCCTTGGCGTAGGTTTGCAGTTGCAGCTCTTGGTCAGCCTTGCCCCAGTTGGCAGCAAAGGGCTCGGTATACAGCTCCACGCGGTCAGCACCCACGGCTTTGGCGGCAGCCATTTGTTCAGGGACAGGATCCATGAACAGGCTGACGCGCACACCCAGCGCCTTGCATTCGGCGATCAGAGGCTTCAAACGCTCGGCATCCTGCGGGAAGGCCCAGCCATGGTCGCTGGTGAACTGCTCTTCGCTGTCAGGCACAAAAGTGGCCTGATGCGGACGCGTCTGACGGATGAAATCCATCAGGTTCTGCGTGGGGTTGCCCTCAATATTGAACTCGGCCTGGGGCCAGCTCTTGAGCAGTTCCTGCAGATCAAACACGTCTTGCGCGCGGATATGGCGCTCGTCAGGACGGGGGTGGATGGTAATGCCCTGCGCCCCGGCTTCCAGACAGATTTGCGCCGCGCGTGTGACCGACGGAATACCCAGATGGCGGGTATTGCGCAGCAGCGCCACCTTGTTGACATTGACTGAAAGCGCGGTGCGCGGAGAGGCAGAGTGGTTCATAGCGATTGCAAATCCATCATCAGCTGGCGGGTGCGCAGCATTGTCGAGCCGCAATGGTATTGCAGAAGATTGCGCAATTGCGGCTTCAGGGCCTGAGCCACTTCGGGCTCAGCCAGCGCCTTGAGGGTGCGGGGAAAGGGCTGATCGGTCTGCAGCGCCAGCTCTATGCTCTGCCACTGTATGCCGGTAAGCGCCGCGCGCTCGAATTCAGAGGCCTGGCGCAGCCCGCCATCAGCCACCAGTGTGTAGCGCAAAGCAGTATTGACTTGGCTGAGCGTGGCGCTTTCCTGCGTCAGATCAGGCAAATGGCCCAGCTCGCGCAGCAGTACCAGTTCAAAGGCACGCAGCACCGGCTCTATGGCATCGGTAGTACCGCCGTGCTGGCCGGCCAGCACGCGCACCACACCAGCGTAAATATCAAACAGCGCCGCATATGGGTCGTCGCGCGCCAGCAGGCGCAGCAGCAGCTCGTTGAGATACATGCCAGACCACAGCGCATCGCCCTGCGGCATGACATGGCCGCCTACCCACTCCGCACCTTTGAGCGAGTGAATTTCGGCATTGCCCTCCGCGCCCAGCGTGTAGTTGAGCTTCAGCGGCTGCAACGGCAGCAGCACGGGGCGAAAGTTGGAGGTATGGCGCTTGACGCCCTTGGCCGCCAGCGCCACGCGCCCGCGATGGCGCGTGAACACCTCCAGAATCAGGCTGGATTCGCTCCAGTCGTACTGGTGCAGGATGTATGCGGGTTCGTCGCTGACGCGTTTGGCTGCCACGGAGTGCTTGAGAAAAAAGAAAAGGCCTCAGCAGAGGCCTTGGTTCGGAAATGATAGCTTGCAGCGCAGTCTTCACTGAGCCGCAAGGCAATCACTCATAGCCGAAGGATTTGACACGGGCCTCATCATCCGCCCAGCCAGACTTGACCTTGACCCAGACTTCCAGGAACACCTTCGCGTCCAGAATCTTTTCCAGATCTTGGCGAGTTTCGGTAGAGATGCGCTTGAGGCGCTCGCCACCCTGACCAATCACCATGGCCTTGTGGCCGTCGCGCTCAACCACGATGGTGGCGGCGATGCGCATAAAGCGACCAAACTTGGGGCTGGGCTCTTCCTCGAACTTGTCGATGACGACCGTGGAGGTGTAAGGCAGCTCATCGCCGGTAAAGCGGAAGAGCTTCTCGCGCAGGGTTTCAGAAGCCAGGAACTTCTCGCTGCGGTCGGTCAGCTCGTCTTCACCGTAGAACCATTCCTGCTGTGGCAAGTACTTGGAGCAGATACCGAACATGCGTTCGACATCTTTTTTGTTCTTGGCCGACATGGGCACGAACTCAGCAAAAGGATGACGCTCCTGCATGTCCTTGAGCCAAGGCGCCACCTCATGGCGACGGCCCACGGTGTCCAGCTTGTTGGCAATCAGCAGCGTGGGAATGCCAGGCTTGAACAGGCTCAGTACCTTGGCATCCGCCGGGGTGAAGCTGCCTGCTTCGACCACGAACAAGATCAGGTCCACATCACCAATCGCGCCTAGCACCGTCTTGTTCAGCGACTTGTTGAGAGCGGTGGAGTGCTTGGTCTGAAAACCGGGCGTATCCACAAAAACGAACTGCGTATCGTCCTTGGTACGGATACCGGTAATGCGGTGACGCGTGGTCTGTGCCTTGCGCGAGGTAATCGAGACCTTCTGGCCGACCAGCGCGTTCATCAGTGTGGACTTGCCCACGTTGGGCTTGCCCACAATGGCGATCAGGCCGCAGCGCTGCTCTTCAGGCGCGTAAACGCGAGCAGGCTCAGCCGACTCTTCCTCGCGCATCACAGTAGGAGCGCTGCCAGGCTTGGCTGCCGCCAGCATTTCGCTGATGTAGTCAAGGCTAGGGTCGCTGATATCGGTAGAAACAGCCTTAGGCCCTTTCAAGGGCTTAGCGTTTGATGCACCTACGGTGCCTGCTATCTTTTTCTTAGCAGCATCGGTCATGGATTTTTGGCTTTCAATTGGTCCAGCACGGCAGCAGCTGCTGCCTGCTCGCCCATACGGCGGGATACTCCCGTCCCCTGGGCTTTAATATTCCATTCGGCAATGGTGCACGCGACCGTAAAGATCTGCTTGTGCGCCGCGCCACTGATTTCCACCACATCGTATTGCGGCAGCTTCATGCGCTTGCCTTGCAACAACTCTTGCAGTGCGGTCTTAGGGTCTTTTTCAGCCGCACGCATGTGGGGGTTGATGTCCACGCCCTCAAAGAGGTGGTGGACGACTTTCTCGCCTGCGGAAAATCCAGCATCCAGATAGACAGCGCCAATCAGCGCTTCTACAGCATCTGCCAGGATGGAGGGGCGCTGCTTGCCGCCCGACTTGGATTCGCCCTCACCCAGACGCAAAAGCCCGGGCAATTGCAGCTGCAGCGCAATCTTGTGCAGCGTGCCTTCTTTGACGAGATTAGCCCGAACGCGCGAGAGATCGCCTTCGGGCATAGATGCCAGCTTGGCATACAGCAAGCTGGAGATAGCGAGGCTGAGCACCGAGTCGCCCAGAAACTCCAGGCGTTCGTTGTTGTCAGCCGAAAAGCTGCGGTGCGTTACCGCACGCTGCAGCAGGGCCAGATTGGAAAATTGGTGTTGCAGCCTTTGCTGCAGTGCGACTAGAGCAGGTTCCACCTGAAAGGACTATTTCTTGAAACGGTAAACAAGGAAGGCAGGGCCTGCCAGAGGAATTTCACGGGAATATTCAAAGCCCACCACGATCTTGTCGTTGACCTTGGTCACATTCAAATCGTTGCCCGTAACTGACTTGAAATCATCAATGGCTGCTGAGCGATCAAATGCGGCTTTGACTTCCGCCACGGTATTGCCTTCAGCGGCGGCCTTGTTGGCTGCCTTGGTGATGGCTTGATACTCGAGGAAGACGGGCACCGATTGTGCGCCAATTGCCACCACCGAGACGATGATGGCCACGAGAAACACCAGACCGATGAAGGACAGGCCACGCTGACGCGAACGCAATGCAAGATTCTTCATACTTTTCTCCTCTTTAGGCGGGAATGTATCGACCCGCTCATCCCAGAAAATTGTCGAAACGAATACCAGAGCTTAGCTAGCGCTTAGTGAAAGCGGCCAATACGGCCCAGATCACCAAAGTTCATCCAGACAAAGAAAGCCTTGCCCACGATGTTCTTGTCCGGCACAAAGCCCCAGTAACGAGAATCCAGCGAGTTATCGCGGTTGTCGCCCATCATGAAGTAATGGCCTTCGGGTACTTTGCAGGTCACGCCTTCCACGCTGTAGCGGCAGTTTTCCTTAAAGGCGAAATCGCTTGTACCTTGAATGAAACCGGGCACATCGTTGTTGACGATGACGTTGTGCGGCTTCTCACCCAGGGTTTCTTCAAACTGTTTGAAGTAACGCATCACGTCACGATCCAGAAAATCTGGCAGCTCGCGGGTGGGCAGTTCCTTGCCATTGATGCTCAGGCGCTTGTTGATATAAGCCACTTCATCACCGGGCACACCCACCACACGCTTGATGTAATCGAGCGTAGGCTGGGGTGGGTAACGGAACACCATCACATCGCCACGCTGGGGCTTGTTGCCTTCGGTGATCTTCTTGTTGATGACGGGCAGACGGACGCCGTAGGTGAACTTGTTCACCAGGATCAGGTCACCCACCATCAGCGTCGGGATCATGGAGCCCGAAGGGATCTTGAAGGGCTCAAACAAGAACGAGCGCAGCACGAAGACGATGGCAATCACCGGGAACAGGCCTGCTGTCCAGTCCAGCCACCAGGGCTGCATCAAGATGCGGCCCTTGGCCTCTTCCGAGACTTCAATATCCGTCTTGGCGATGCCCATGCGATCCAGCTCGGCACGGCGCTCAATCACCGCCTGCTCCAGCGCAACCGCAGCAGCGCGACGCTTGGGCCAGAAGTAAAAGCGTTCCGCCAACCAGTACACACCGGTCACCACCGTTGCCAGAAACAGCAGTAGCGCGAAGTTGCCTTCGATGGAACCCGTGTACCAGGCAGCGATGTAGCCTACAAACGCCGCCAGGATGGCAGCCGTGATCCACTGAATGACTTGCATCAATCCTCCACTTGCAAAATGGCCAGGAAGGCTTCTTGCGGGACTTCGACCGAGCCAATTTGCTTCATGCGCTTCTTACCGGCCTTCTGCTTTTCCAGCAGCTTGCGCTTACGCGAGACGTCGCCGCCGTAGCACTTGGCCAGCACGTTCTTGCGCATGGCCTTGACGGTTTCACGCGCAATGATGTTGGCGCCAATGGCAGCCTGAATGGCCACGTCAAACATCTGGCGGCTGATAATTTCGCGCATCTTGGCCACCACCGCACGACCACGGAAAGTAGCCTGCGAGCGGTGAACGATGATGGACAGAGCATCGACTTTTTCGCTGTTGAGCAAGATGTCGACCTTGACCACATCAGAGGTGCGGTACTCCAGGAACTCATAGTCCATGGAGGCATAACCGCGCGAGACCGATTTGAGCTTGTCAAAGAAGTCCAGCACGATTTCACCCAGAGGCATTTCATAGGTCAGCATGACCTGACGACCGTGATAAGCCATGTTCTTCTGGATGCCACGCTTCTGGTTGGCCAGCGTCATTACCGGGCCCACATAGTCTTGCGGCATGTACAGATGCACGGTCACGATGGGCTCGCGGATTTCCTCCATGCGGCCTTGGTCGGGCATCTTGGATGGGTTCTCCACCTGAATGACTTCACCATCGGCCTTGACCACTTCGTACACAACGCTGGGGGCGGTGGTGATAAGGTCCTGATCGAACTCGCGCTCCAGACGTTCCTGCACGATTTCCATGTGCAGCAGGCCCAAGAAGCCGCAGCGGAAGCCAAAGCCCAGCGCTTGCGAGACTTCGGGCTCGTATTGCAGCGCAGCATCATTGAGCTGCAGCTTTTCCAGTGCGTCACGCAACTGGTCATATTCAGAGGCTTCGGTGGGGTACAGACCCGCGAACACCTGAGGCTTGACTTCCTTGAAGCCCGGCAGGGCCTTCTCGGCTGGACCCAGGTTGTTCGGCAGCTTCTTTTCCAGAGTGACGGTATCGCCCACCTTGGCGGCCTTCAGCTCCTTGATGCCTGCAATGATGTAGCCTACTTCACCAGCCTTGAGCGCATCGCGCGGCTGGGTGGCTGGGGTGAACACGCCGATGTTGTTGGCTTCATAGGCTGCGCCTGTGGCCATCATCTTGAAGCGCTCGCCCTTCTTGAGCTGACCGTCGACCACGCGCACCAGCATCACGACGCCCACATAGGGGTCAAACCAGCTGTCCACGATCATGGCGCGCAGCGGAGCATCAGGGTTGCCCTTGGGGGCAGGCACCTTGGCCACAATGGCTTCCAGAATCTCGTCGATGCCCATGCCGGTCTTAGCCGAGCAAGGAATGGCATCCGTCGCATCAATGCCGATCACGTCTTCGATCTCGGCCTTGGCGTTGTCTGGATCGGCGTTGGGCAGATCCATCTTGTTCAGCACGGCAAACACTTCCACACCCAGATCAAGCGCGGTGTAGCAATTGGCCACGGTCTGGGCTTCCACACCTTGCGAGGCATCGACTACCAGCAGACCACCTTCACAGGCGGACAGCGAACGCGACACTTCATACGAGAAGTCCACGTGACCGGGGGTATCGATCAGGTTCAGGTTGTAGACGTTGCCGTCCTTGGCCTTGTACTGCAGAGCTGCGGTCTGCGCCTTGATGGTAATGCCGCGCTCTTTCTCGATGTCCATCGAGTCCAGCACTTGGGCTTCCATATCGCGGTCGGCGAGACCGCCGCAGCGCTGGATCAGGCGGTCCGCCAGCGTGGACTTGCCATGGTCAATGTGCGCAATGATGGAGAAATTACGGATGTGATTCATCAACGAGAAAGACAGCTTGAATTGAAAAAAGGTGGTTGGCAGACGCAAGAAAAAAGGGCGCGTCCCTCAGCGGCGCGCCCTTAACCAACAATCTCTGGCAACTGCGATAGTTGGGACTTCATTGTAGGCAAAACTGGCCGCAAACCAAGACCCAGCAAGGCTTGACAATTTTCGGTTTGTGATTTTCAACTTCATTTACTAACAGTTTATTCACAATTCAGAAAACGCCGATCACCTTTTAGCAGCCGGAGATTGCAAGGGCTTTTGCACCGCTTGAAAACCGCTTATCAGCGCAGTTTTTTGCGTCCAACCACCATGCATTTGGCATGGATTCTACCCAATGGCATAGGGGCACTTGCAGGTGCAGGTCTTGCGGCCATTCCAGATCATGAAATGACAGCCAGACCTGCTGCTTTTGGGTGACCTTACTTAGAGGGACGAATCAGCACGTACTGCGCCCAGTCGCCTCGGCGCACCAGCACATTCACGGGCTTGGACTTGTCCGCCTTGGCCCAGGCCGCCTCAAAGCTCTTGAGGTCAGACACTTCGGCATTGGCCAGTTGCAGGATTACATCGCCTTCGCGCAGGCCTGCACGCGCAGCAGCATCGACCGCAGCCGTCACGCGCACACCGCCCTTGACGGAGAGTTCCTTCTTCTGTGCCGACGTCAGCTCGCTCAAGGTCAGGCCCAGAGATTTATTTTCCAGCACGCCTTGGGGAGTCTTGCTGTTGCCGCCACTGCCCGCCTTGGTCTTGACCGCTTCGTCAGAGGGCACTTCGGCAATCACCATGCTCAACTCCTTGAGCTTGCCACGGCGCAGCACGGTAATCGTGCTCTTGGTGCCGGGCTTGGTATTGCCCACCATGCGCGGCAGGTCGGACACCTTTTCGATGGCCTTGCCGTCGAACTTGGTAATCACGTCACCGGGCTCGACCCCTGCCTTGGCAGATGGCGAGTCAGGCTCAACCGCCGACACCAGTGCGCCTTCGGGCTTGCCAAGGCCAATGGACTCGGCCACCTCCTTGGTCACAGGGCCAATCTGCACGCCAATACGGCCACGCGTCACTTTGCCGGCGGTACGCAACTGCTCGCTGACACGAATGGCCTCATCCACGGGAATCGCAAAGCTGATGCCCATAAAACCGCCAGAGCGCGAGTAAATCTGGCTATTGATGCCCACCACCTCACCACGCATATTGATCAGCGGACCGCCCGAGTTACCGGGATTGATGGCCACGTCAGTCTGGATAAAGGGCAAGTAGTCGCCCGTGTCGCGCTGCTTGGCCGAGACAATGCCAGCCGTAACCGAGTTCTCCAGCCCAAAGGGTGAGCCGATGGCCATGACCCATTCGCCCACGCGCAGCTTGCTCACATCGCCAATCTTCACGGCGGGCAGGTTTTTGGCATCGATCTTGACCACGGCCACATCGGTGCGCTTGTCTGAGCCCACGATTTTTGCCTTGAACTCGCGCTTATCGGTCAGCGTGACGATTACGTCGTCAGCGCCTTCAACCACGTGGGCGTTGGTCATCACATAGCCATCGGACGTGAGCACAAAGCCCGAGCCTACGCCGCGAGGCTGCTCTTCTTCAGTCTGTCCCCCCTTAGGAGCGCGTCCACCCGGCACTTTGGGCACAGGGAGGCCAAAGCGGCGGAAGAACTCCAGCATGTCTTCATCCATGCCCAGCGCTTCGCCAGCGTTGTTGGAGACTTTCTCCAGCGTACGAATGTTGACGACCGATGGGCCGACCTGATCGACCAGATCCGTAAAGTCCGGCAGGCCTCGCACCGCTCCAGCGCTTTGCGCATGCGCTGCAGTGACGGGAAAAACGGCCACGCCTGCAGCAGCGGCCACTGTCAGGGCGCTGGCCAGTGCGGTGGCCGAAACACGGGATTTGAGCGTCATCCAGGCTGGTGTGCGCATCGTTGTTATCCTTGTTCAAGTCGTCTGACAAACCGGGCCTGAAACCAAAGACTCAGACCCATGAAAAAAGCCAAAGAGTGCTATTCAAACACTCTTTGTAGCAAAAGCCATCAGCCGCAGCAAACGTCTGGCTGCATGAAGGTCGCTGTGGAATATTCCATCGTTACAGGCAAGCCGCACAAAATCAATAGCTGCTTACGCATATCCTGCTTGAGCTTGAAGCCAAAAAGGCTTTAAATCAAGCTCACTTATTCCACATCAATGGCGTGTTGCCGTCGCAAAGCTGGCGTTGCGCAAAAAACTGGCCGGCATCTGCAAATTGGGGGCACTGCTGTATTGGGGGTGGGCGGCCAGCAACTCATCCAGCCGCGAATCGCGCAGCATCACGGTCTGGCCATTGGGGCCAGCAACCGCGACTGCCGTCGAAGACTGAGCTTCAGCATCCAGAGCAGTGGCCACGCCCTGCTCTGCGGAAGTGGCCGACATCAAGCCATTTGGAACCATGGGGACTGCGGATGCGAGCACCACATTCGGGTTAGCTGCCGCCAGTTGCGCACCGCTTTGACCGTCGTTCAAGCCACCAGAGCCTGCCAGCATCACACCCCAGCCCACAGCAGCAACGGCAGCGACGGAAGCAAAGCCCGCTGCCATCTTCCAGCGAAAGACCGAAGCATTGGCCGCCTGGCGCGCAGGCAGGTTGGCCACCTTGGCCTGCGCCTGGCCCTGCTGCTCGGCGGCGGTGACTTGCTCCAGACCATCAGAGGTCACACCTGACAGGTGAATGCCCTGAATCACTCTCATCGGCTCGCTCGCCATATGGGCTCGCACGCTGCTCAAAATGTCATGCTGACTGTGGTGGGCCAGCTCCGGGGAGCGCAGAACATCGCCAATCAGGTGGTACATGCCCCAGGATTGCTGGCCTTCGTCGCTTTCCGCAAAAGAAAGCACAACCTGCATATGGGACGAAGAGGCTTCGCCATCCACCAGGGCCGAGAGCTGCTCGCGCTTGATCAGATCGTCATTCATGAAGTTCACCTGCTCATCTTGCATGTACTACCAACGCTTTCCACCTTGGCGCTCCAGCAGGGGCTTGACCCTTGCCGAAATCGCCTCACGAGCCCGAAATATGCGCGAGCGCACCGTACCAATGGGGCAATCCATCGCCTGGGCGATTTCCTCGTAGCTTAGCCCTTCAATCTCGCGCAGCGTAACCGCCTGGCGTAAATCCTCGGGCAAAGCATCCATGGCGGCATTGACGGCTTGTGCAATTTCTTGCGCCGCCAACACGGTTTCCGGGGTTTCCTGAGTGATTAGTTCCTGTCTGTGAACAGAAGTTTCATCATCGTCACTACCAGTGTGTAACGCGCTCTCAGAGATCACTGGCGAGCGGCGCATTTCCATCAAGGACTTCTTGGCGGTATTGACGGCAATGCGGTACAGCCAGGTGTAGAACTGCGCCTCGCCCCGAAATTGGTGCAAGGCCTTGTAGGCACGGATAAAGGTTTCCTGCGCAATATCAGGCACCAGGTCCACATCCCGGACCATACGACCCACCAGTCGCTCGATGCGGCGCTGGTATTTGATGACCAGCAGTTCAAATGCCCTCGTGTCGCCAGCATTGGCTCGTTCAACGAGAGCCAGATCACTGTCTGCAGAAGGTGTGGGGAAATCGGGAGGTGTCATGAAGTGCCAAGCGGCGTGCTGCCATAACCGGCAAGGGCCTAACCCTGCTCTGCCAGCGGCACGACTGATGAATATACCGCACGCCGCAAGTCTCCCCATTGCACAGGGCTGTGCTGCTGGCTCATAAAAATCCATAGCACTTTGCGCTTGCTGCTCATAGGCTTGAGCACCAAAACATCTGAAACGTACATCCACAGCCAGCTGCCGCCATCCAGTCCTATGCGAAGCTGCACGGGCTGTGACTCCGCCACTGACAGCGTCTCGGACTCGATGGACCAATGCTCGCCATTCCACAGCAGCTTCCCTTGCGGCCAGCGTTGCCACTGGCTGCGCAGCAACCCAGCGGCCAGTAGCAGTGCAAGCAAAGCCACCAATGCTGTCAGCTCCCTGCCCCACCCTGCCTGCGGCTGAAAGCACCAGACCAGCATGGCCACCAGCAATGCCAGCCAGACCAGCAGTAGCGCCCTCCCTGCCCAAGCCGGGCGGGCAAAGTCATAGGCAACGGCAGGGGCGTGGTAGCGGGCACTCATACCCAGCAGTGTGCAAAACCTCTGCAGCTGCCTGGCCTAGGGAAAGCACGGCCAAAGTTCCGGGCAGAAACAACAAAGCCCGCAAGGCATGAGCTGTGCGGGCTTGTGCAATCGAGCAGTCGTCAGAACGACTCCACGATATTGAATCGCTTAGATGCGCTTGAAGACCAGCGTACCGTTGGTGCCACCAAAGCCGAAGTTGTTCTTCACAGCCACTTCCAGCTTGGCGTCCCGCGCTGTATTGGCGCAGTAGTCCAGGTCGCAATCAGGGTCCTGATTGTCCAGATTGATGGTCGGCGGGATCTTCTGATCGTACAGAGCCATCACGGTGAACACGCTCTCAATACCACCAGCACCACCCAGCAGGTGACCTGTCATGGACTTGGTCGAGCTGACCACCAGACCCTTCTTAGCGTACTCGCCCATGGCCGCCTTGATGGCGTTGGACTCATTCGTATCGCCCAGAGGGGTCGATGTGCCGTGCGCATTCAGGTAGTTGACCTGATCCTGGTTCACACCAGCATTGCGCAAAGCGTTGAGCATGGCGCGGCGGGGGCCGTCCATGCTGGGAGCTGTCATGTGACCAGCATCGGCACTCATGCCAAAGCCAGACAGCTCCGCGTAAATCTTGGCACCACGGGCCTTGGCGTGTTCGTACTCTTCGAGCACCAGCACACCGGCACCTTCGCCGAGAACAAAGCCATCGCGGTCCTTGTCCCAGGGACGTGAGGCAGCCTTGGGGTCGTCGTTGCGCGTAGACAGCGCACGCATGGCCGCAAAGCCACCGACGCCCAGAGGCGACACAGTCGCTTCCGTGCCACCAGCCACGACGATGTCAGCATCGCCGTATTCAATCATGCGTCCGCCTTCGCCGATGCAGTGCAGACCTGTTGTGCAGGCTGTCACGATCGACAGATTCGGCCCCTTGAAGCCAAATCGCATGGACACATGCCCTGCCACCATATTGATAATGGAAGCAGGCACGAAGAACGGCGTAACGCGGCGAGGGCCACGCGCAGCCAGTTCTGCGTGAGTGTTCTCGATCAGCGGCAGACCTCCGATACCCGAGCCGATCACGCAAGCAATGCGTGTGGCCAGGTCTTCGGACAGGGCTTCGCCCGTAGGCAGGCCCGCGTCTAAAACGGCTTGCTCCGCAGCCGCGATACCGTAATGAATGAAGCTGTCCATGGTGCGCGCATCTTTCGCGCTCATGTACTTCTCCACATCAAATCCCTTGACCTCACCCGCAATTTTGCAGGAGAAGTTCGACGTATCGAACTTGGAAATGAGACCAATACCGGACTGGCCGGCCAACAGATTGGCCCAGGCGTCTCCCACCGTGTTACCCACGGGGGAAATGCAACCCAGACCGGTCACGACAACGCGACGACGGCTCATGCGTTCAAACCTTTAACTGATCGCTGAAAAAAGACCCTTAGGCCTTTTGGTGGGTGTTTGCGTAGTCGATGGCGTTTTGCACCGTCGTGATCTTCTCTGCGTCTTCGTCAGGGATCTCGATGCCGAATTCATCTTCCAGGGCCATCACCAGTTCCACGGTGTCCAGGGAGTCAGCGCCCAGGTCAGCCACGAAGGCCTTTTCGTTGGTTACTTGAGACTCTTCAACGCCGAGTTGTTCAGCAATGATTTTTTTGACACGTGCTTCGATATCGCTCATGGTTTCCCTCAGGGGGTTGTGAATGAACCCGCGATTCTAGCCGTTTCGGGAGAAGCCCCTTGGCGGCAGGCCGTCGCGAGGACACGGCCACTGAACTTGCAAAAGTGTTCAGCTTCTGGCAGCAGGTGTGACAAATGCCACCACTGCTACCGAAATTTCTTACATGTACATGCCGCCGTTGACGTGCAATTCCTGCCCCGTAACATAGCCTGCACCGGCCGAAGCCAGGTAGGCTACGGCATGTGCAATGTCGCTAGGCTGGCCCAGATCACCCATGGCGATTTGCGCCTTCAGCGCAGCCTTCTGCGCCTCTGGTAGGTCTGCCGTCATATCGGTGGCAATAAAGCCTGGAGCCACGCAGTTTGCGGTGATGCCGCGGCTGCCCAACTCCTTGGCCAGAGCACGCGTCATTCCAGCCACACCAGCCTTGGCTGCAGCGTAGTTGACCTGACCTGCATTACCCGATGCACCAACCACACTGGTGATGCTGATAATGCGGCCAAAACGCTGCTTCATCATGGGGCGAATAGCCGCACGGCTGACTCGGAAAACGGCCTTCAGATTGGTGTCAATCACGGCATCCCAGTCGTCATCCTTCATGCGCATGGCCAAGGTGTCGCGGGTAATACCGGCGTTATTGACCAAGACATGCAAGCCGCCATCGTTTTTCACGATGGAGTCAATCAGTGCGTCCACGGCAGCGCCGTCGGTCACATTCAGCGTAACGCCACGGCCGCCAAAGGCAGACAGAGCCTGCGTAATTTTTTCAGCACCGGCGTCAGAAGTCGCCGTGCCGATCACTTGATAGCCCTTGGAGGCCAGCTCCTGTGCGATGGCAGCGCCAATGCCACGGGTGGCACCGGTCACCAGGGCAACCTGGGGCTTGGTCTGGTTATCAGTCATGCGAGCAATTCTTTCACGTCAGCCAGAGTGGCTGGGTCATACAGTGCGGCACCCGTCAGGTCCGCGTCAATTCGCTTGGTCAGGCCCATCAGCACCTTGCCGGGACCGCACTCCACCAGATGGCTCACGCCACGGGCCTTAATGGCCTGCACGCATTCCACCCAGCGCACAGGACCAAAAGCCTGACGATACAGCGCATCGCGAATCGCGTCAGCGTCCGTTTGGACGGTAACGTCAATATTGTTGATTACAGGAATCTGGGGAGCAGCAAAGCTCAAATCGGCCAGCGCGGCCTTGAGCTTTTCAGCCGCAGGCTTCATCAGACTGGAGTGGAAAGGCGCCGACACAGGCAGCGGCAGAGCACGCTTGGCACCAGCCGCCTTCACCGCCTCACAGGCCTTTTCAACGGCCAGCTTGCTGCCAGCAATCACGGTTTGCGATGGGTCGTTGAAATTCACGGCTTCCACCACTTCAGCGCCGCCCAACTGGGCAGTCACTTCAGCGCAGATGGCTTGCACCTTGACCGCATCCATACCCAGCACAGCAGCCATGCCGCCCGTACCCACAGGCACGGCGTCTTGCATGGCAGCAGCGCGCAGGCGCACCAGAGGCGTCGCCTGAGCCAGCGTCAGCACACCAGAAGCAACCAGCGCCGAGTATTCACCCAGAGAGTGACCTGCCACCGCATCAGGCAGAGCACCGCCCTCAGCCTGCCAGACACGCCAAGCGGCCACACCAGCCACCAGCATCACTGGCTGGGTGTTGGTGGTCAGAGCCAGCGCTTCTTTGGGGCCTTCCTTGATCAGTTGACCGACATTCTCACCCAGCGCCTCAGAGGCTTCAGCCACGGTTTGTGCGACCACGGGATGATCAGCCCAGCCGTCCAGCATGCCAACGGACTGCGAACCCTGACCGGGAAATACAAATGCGAATTTCTTCATATTTCTTAGTATTAAATTTGCCTTAAACACCTACCTAGCTTGCGCTGAGTGCTACATCTTAAGGAGCACTGCACCCCAGGTAAAGCCACCGCCAACGCCTTCGAGCAACACGGTCTGGCCTTTTTTAACCTGACCGTTGCGAACGCCATGATCCAGCGCCAGCGGAATCGAGGCCGCCGAGGTGTTGCCATGCTGATCGACAGTGACAACCACCTTATCCATGGAAAGCTTGAGCTTGCGCGCCGTGCTTTGCATGATGCGGATATTGGCCTGATGAGGGATCAGCCAGTCTATATCAGCATCCGTCAGGCCAGCCTTGTCCAGCGCAGAGCGAGCAGCCTTATCCAGCACGCTCACAGCCAGTTTGAAGACCGCTTGGCCATCCATCTTCAGGACAGGGTCACCCAGCACATTGCCGCCGGACACATGGCCGGGCACGCAAAGAATGCCGACATGGCTGCCATCGGCGTGCAGCTCGGTTGCCAGAATGCCGGGTTCATCAGAAGCTTCCAGCACCACAGCACCAGCACCGTCACCGAACAACACACAAGTAGTGCGGTCGTTGAAATCCAGAATGCGGCTGAAAACTTCAGAACCCACTACCAGCACGCGCTTGGCTGCACCCGACTGAATCATGGAATCAGCCACCGTCAGCGCATAGACAAAGCCGCTGCAGACCGCCTGCACATCAAAGGCCGGGCAGCCATTGGTTATACCCAGCTTGTTTTGCAAGATGGCTGCGGTCGAGGGGAACACCATATCCGGCGTGGACGTGGCAACAATGATCAGGTCAATATCCTGCGCAGTGATACCTGCCGCTTCGATTGCCTTGCGGCTGGCTTCCAGAGCCAGGTCACTGCTAGCCACCTCAGGCGCAGCAAAGTGGCGCGCACGGATACCGGTGCGCTCAACGATCCACTCATCCGAGGTTTCAAGACCGCGCTGAGCCAGCTCGGCCGCGAGGTCGTTATTAGTCAGGCGACGGGGAGGCAGGTAGCTGCCAGTGCCAGTGATGCGTGCGTAGCGTCTCATGTCTTCTATCAGGGCGCCGAATTTCCAGGTTCCGTATGGGCCGCCAGCAGCAAAGGCGCTGCAGCAGCAATACGGCTACGGACACGGTCAAGCAGGTTGTTTTGTGCTGCATCATACGCGCGCTTAAGAGCGAACTCGAAAGCCATCACGTCAGCCGAGCCGTGGCTTTTGAAGACCAGACCACGCAGACCCAGCAAGGCAGCGCCGTTGTAGCGACGATGATCCACGCGCTTCATCAGTGCAGATAGCACCGGATAAGAGATGATGGCCGCGAATTTCGTAAAAATGTTGCGTTTGAATTCAGCCTTCAAAAGGCCCGAGATCATGGAAGCCACGCCCTCGGTCGTCTTGAGAGAAACGTTACCGACAAAGCCGTCGCAGACCACAATGTCCACCACACCCTTGAAGGTGTCGTTGCCTTCCACGTTACCGTAGAAGTTCAAGTTACCGGCCTCACCCGCTGCCCGCAGCAGCTCGCCGGCGCGCTTGATGACTTCGCTACCCTTGATCAGTTCTTCACCGATATTGAGCAGGCCCACGCTAGGGGCTTCCGTATTTTTGAGAGCCGAAACCAGCGCCGATCCCATGACGGCAAATTGCAGCAAATGCTCTGCCGAGCAATCCACATTGGCCCCCAGATCCAGCACCGTGGTTTCGCCACCGGTGGAATTAGGCAAGCCAGAAGCAATGGCAGGACGATCAATGCCATCAAGGGTTTTGAGGACATAGCGGGAGATAGCCATCAACGCGCCAGTATTGCCCGCAGAAACAGCCGCCTGAGCCGCGCCTTCCTTGACCTGCTGAACGGTCACGCGCATGGACGAATCCTTTTTCTTGCGCAGAGCCACTTCCACAGGGTCATCCATCCGCACTACTTCAGTAGCGGGAACAATGGTGACACGTTCATGCTTGAAATTTTCAAGCTCTTCCACCTTACCGACCAGCAGCAGGTGAGCATCAGAGTGAGTATTCAGAAACTGACGGCACGCAGCCAGCGTGACGCGGGGGCCATGATCGCCCCCCATGCAGTCAACAGCCAAAGTAATCATGGGCGACTGATAAGCCCATCAGGGCTTGGGTAAGAGGTTGTAGGGTCCAAGACCCGAGCAGGAGTTATTTACAAAAACAGCTTGATCATTGTGCGACAAGGTCGCAGCAAGGCTGATTTTGTAAATATCTCCTCGAAAAAACAAAAGCCCGTTGCTACAAATAATGTAGCAACGGGCTTTGCGAATGCAGTCGTCGCTTAGGCTTCAGACTTGTTCTTCAGCACTTGGCGGCCACGGTACACGCCGGTAGGGCTGATGTGGTGACGCAGGTGAGTTTCGCCAGTAGTCGCTTCAACAGCGATTCCAGGCACATTCAGTGCGTTGTGCGAACGGTGCATGCCGCGCTTGGAGGGAGACTTCTTGTTTTGCTGAACAGCCATGATGGCTCCTGTGTATCTTGAAAGGGTTGGTAACACGACCCACACATAAAGATCAGGCAAAGATTTTTGCCCTTTGACACACCCGTTAAGTGTGTGCTTTCTTGTCCGTGCAAGTCCTAAAAAAACGCGATCAGCCCATTAAAGACACGAGGGGGTTTCGCGCGAAGCTCACGATTATAGCGCAAACGCATTTCGTGACTCACGCAAAATCAAATCCCATCGTGTTCTTATCTGGATCAGTCGGCAGATTTGCCTACATTGAGGGATTGCAGCACGGCAAAAGGATTTTTCTTCTCCTCGCTTGCCTGCTCGAAGTCGGGGTCAACGACCTCCAGCTTGACCGGCACCGGGCAGACCTCGTGGCGTGGCACCACGGGGACTTCCATCAGCAGCTCGTCTTCAATCAGCTCTAGCAGATTGAATTCGCTGCTCATGGCCAGCACATCCTCATCGCTGTCGTCATCTTCCAATTCTGCCGTTGCTTCGTCTGTAACGAAGCGGAATGACCGATCCACATAAAGGGGAATATGTGCCTCAGTCAGGCAGCGCTGGCAGGTCATTGGCAGCTCGACCTCAGCAGACAGATGCAGCCAGACATGGCCTGCGCCGCCGGTTTCCTCAACCAGCTCGCCTTCAGCCTCCCAGTGCACCAATGGTTGCTCGCCCGTAATAGCCAGCGCATCCGCTGCCAGACGCTTGAAGTCCGACAATGGCGCTTGACCATGAAAATGACCATCGGCTTGCGCGAAGTTACGCACTTCAAGCCGGGTCGCAGAAAAATCCTTGCTCATGTAGTGAGTGTAAGAGAATCCCGCAATGCCTGACTTATTGATTACCGGACGCCTTGAGCGCCCATTGGTTCTCGGCTCCACCTCCCGCTATAGACGTGAGCTGCTTGACCGCCTGCAACTGCCGTTTGAAACGGTGTCGCCTGAGGTGGATGAAACCCCTTTGAGCAACGAAGCCCCTTATGACCTGAGCCTGCGCCTAGCACGAGCCAAGGCCCAGGCCGTGGCTCAGCTACACCCCGGCTCCATCGTGATTGGCTCTGACCAGGTGCCAGAGCTGGATGGACAACCGCTATCCAAGCCCGGCACGCACGAGCGCGCTACCGAGCAGTTGCGCCAGATGAGTGGCCGCCAGATGAATTTCCACACCGGTGTCTGCGTGACTTGTGCAGAAACGGGCTTCATGGAATCCAGCGTGGTGACGGTGCAGGTGCGCTTTCGCGAGCTGAATGATGCCGAGATTGAGCGCTATCTGCGCGCCGAGCAGCCCTATGACTGCGCTGGCTCCGCCAAAAGCGAAGGCCTGGGAATTGCGTTGCTCGACGCCATCATCAGCGACGACCCCACGGCCTTGATCGGCTTGCCGCTGATTCGCACTTGCCAGTTGCTGCGCGCTGCGGGAGTTGTTCTGCCATGAGTAACACTCCTAAAAACAAAGCAGGCACCCTTTATCTGGTGCCCGCTCCACTCGATTTTGGCTGCGATAGCCAGACCGTGCTGACTGAAGTTCTGCCCGAAGGCACACTGCGCCGCGCTGCATCGCTGACGAACTGGATCAGCGAGAACGCCAAGACGGCTCGCGCTTACCTCAAGCGTATTGATGCACTGTTTCCGCTGGCAGCTCCGCTGCAAGCCCAGAACATTGTCGAGCTTCCACGCGAAGCCCATAAAAAGGGTGACCACGGCAACAAGGGTGCTGCCGTGTTTGACCCAAAGCCCCTGCTGGCGGCAGCCCTTGCAGGCGAGGACATGGGACTGATCAGCGAAGCCGGCATGCCCGCCGTGGCCGACCCCGGAAGCTCCATCGTGCGCGCGGCGCATGATCTGGGCATTCGCGTCGTGCCGTTGATTGGCCCGGTTTCGCTGTTGCTGGGTCTGGCTGCCAGCGGCCTGAACGGCCAGAACTTCGCCTTTGTGGGCTATGTGCCGCAGGATGGCGCCGAGCGCACCGCACGCCTCAAGGAACTGGAAAGCCTGGCTCTGCGCCACGGCCAGACCCAGCAATTCATCGAGACACCCTATCGCAACGCGGCACTGTGGCAGGCACTGTTGCAGACCTTGCAGCCCAATACCCGCCTAGCACTGGCCAGCGGCTTGACGCTGGAGACTGCACGCATTGAAAGCCATCTGGTGCGCGAATGGAAGCAGCGCAATGCGCCACCCGACAACCGCACGCCAGTGGTGTTCTCTATCGGCCGATAAAGCACCCAAAGCTTCAGCAACAAAAAAGCCCGCTGTATTTGCAGCGGGCTTTTTCAATATTGATAGCTGCTTGCGCTTTATACACAAGCGCTAGCAGCACTTTTCATCACTCATTAGTGAATCGCTGGCACCAGACCACGCACGGCCTGCACAGAGCCAGCTCCAATCGATGCGCCAAACTTCTTGACCAGACGCTCAGCCACGTTGTCACGACGGGTGTAGTCGATGACCTCTTCAGCCTTGACCACTTCACGCGCCACATAGTCGAGGCTGCCCAGCTTGTCGGCCAGGCCCAGCTCTACGGCCTGCTGACCTGTCCAGAACAGGCCGCTGAACATTTCAGGTGTTTCTTTGAGCTTGTCGCCCCGCCCCGCCTTCACCACGCCAATGAACTGCAGGTGAATTTGCTCCAGCATTTCTTTGGCAAATTCTTTTTGCTGTGCCGACATGGGGCTGAACGGATCAAGGAAACCCTTATTCTCGCCCGCGGTCAGCAAGCGGCGCTCTACGCCCAGCTTGTCCATCACGCCAGTAAAGCCAAAGCCATCCATCAGCACGCCAATGCTGCCCACGATGCTGGCTTTGTCTACAAAAATCTCGTCAGCGCCAGCGGCAATGTAATAAGCAGCCGAGGCGCAAGACTCTTCCACCACGGCATACAAAGGCTTGTTGTACTTGGCCTTGAGACGCACCATCTCGTCGTTGATGATGCCCGCCTGCACAGGGCTGCCACCGGGCGAGTTGATCAATAGCACCACAGCGCGCGAGCCTGAGTCTTCAAAAGCGCTGCGCATGGCGGCAACCACAAACTCGGCGCTGGCATCAGCACCCGAGGCGATTTCACCCTTGATTTCAACCACGGCCGTATGGGGCGTCGTGCTGGTCTTTGTGGCCGTGTCTTTGAAGAACACCACCCACAGCACCAGCAGCACGACCACCGACCACAGCAGGCGACTGAAAAAGCGCCAGCGACGCGAGGCACGCTGCTCCTTGATGGATGCGAAGACCAGCTTTTCCAGCACATCGCGCTCCCAGCCTGCGCCCCCTGAGGCCTTGGCTGCAGAAGGCGCCTCGGCGGACGCAGCTGGCGCAGCAGCCGCGTTGGACCAAAGGTCCGCGCCCGGCGTTACATGCGGCTGGGAGTCATTGTTATCAGGGGTGTTTGGGGAGCTCATCTCAAAACTTTAAAGGTTTTAGTTGTGGGGCAGTATGCCAGCGCACCACGCCGCCGCTTTCGCTCAAGGCAATTTTCACCAATCCACCCCGGCAAGGCCCGCTTGAGCAGGCCCCGCTGTCAGGTTCATAGGCCGCACCGTGGGTAGAACACAACAGCCAGCGCCCCGAGTCATCGAAAAGCTGACCATCCTGGTAGTCCATTTCCATGGGGATATGGCTGCAACGATTCAGGTACGCATGAACTTGCCCCTGATAGCGAATGGCAAAGGCGCGGCTGCTCTGGCCTGCATAAAGCACATCAAAGCCAAAGGCCCGCCCACCATCGACCAGATCGGCGCTGGGGCACAGTTCCACGCTATCCATCATGTCCATGGGCGTCATCTCCATCCCCGTCATGCTCATCCTCCCACCTGGTCAGGCGTTGGTCAGCAGCCATTCACGCAACTGCGCCGCCGAATCTGCCACAAACAGCGGGTTGAACTGGGCAAAGCTATCGGGTGCATGGGCACCGTAAGAGACGCCCACACAGGGGCAACCGGCATTCACAGCCATTTGCAAGTCGTGGGTGGTATCGCCAATCATCAGCGTGCGCTCGGGCTCCACACCAAACTCGGCCATCAGCTCATGGAGCATCAGCGGACTGGGCTTGCCGGCGGTTTCATCGGCCGTGCGCGAGCCATCGAACAAACCTTTGAACTGCGGGTCTTGCAACGCATGATTCAAGCCCATGCGGCTTTTGCCTGTTGCCACGGTCAGCCAGTGGCCGCGTGCGCGCAAATCAGCCAGCAACGGCAAGATGCCATCAAACACGCAGATATCGTCCTGGCGCTTGAAAAAGTGAAAACGATAGCGGTTGGCCAGCTCCTGATATTTTTCAGGCGGCACATCGGGGGCAGCTCTGGCCAGCGCTGGCATCAGCGCCATGCCGATCACATAGGCGGCCTGCTCATCGCTGGGCACTGTGCCCCCCACATCGCGCACCGCATCTTGAATGCTGCGGCTGATGATGGCCGTGGAGTCTGCCACGGTGCCATCCCAGTCAAATGCAATCAAATCGAAGCGGCGCGGGCGCTGCTTGCTATAGTTTTCGCTATGGTTTTCAGTAGTCATGCAGGCTTTTTAGTTCACAAAATCTGCCAGCTCCGGCGGCAGCTCGGCACGCAGCTCCACTCGCTCACCGCTGGCAGGATGGTTGAACTGTAGCCGCCAGGCGTGCAGAAACATGCGTTTGAGGCCCTGCTTTTGCACACGACGGTTGAGATCAAAATCGCCATATTTGTCGTCACCCACAATCGGATGGCCTTGCGACGAAAGGTGCACGCGAATCTGGTGCGTGCGCCCGGTCTTGATGGTTACTTCCAGCAAACTCATGGCGGGCAGGCCCTGCAGGGGCCTGGCTTCCATCACCTTACGCACCTTGACCAGCGTGATGGAGCGCATGCCATCGGGGTCATCCACCGTCGTCACGCGCACGCGGCGCTCGCCATCCGCCTGCAAATACTTGTGCAGCGGCTGGTCAATCACCTTTTTGTTGGCAGGCCATGCGCCCTGCACCAGAGCCAGATAGGTCTTGCCCGTCTCACGCTCGCGGAACTGGTCTTGCAAGTGAATGAGCGCAGAGCGCTTCTTGGCCACCAGCAAAATGCCCGAGGTTTCGCGGTCAAGCCGGTGCACCAGCTCCAGAAACTTGGATTCGGGCCGCGCTTGACGCATCTGCTCGATGACGCCAAAGCTCACGCCCGATCCACCGTGCACGGCCACGCCCGCAGGCTTGGACAGTGCGACCATGTGTTCGTCTTCCAACAGGGCGGGAAAGTCCTTAGCAGGCGCTGGGCGCTCTGCTTTTTCCGCCACTTTCTCGGAAATCCGGACCGGCGGAAGTCGCACCACATCGCCCGTCTGAACACGGGTCTCAGCGCTCACGCGCCCTTTGTTGATGCGGACTTCACCACTGCGGATGATGCGGTAGACATGGGTCTTGGGCACCCCCTTGAGGTGACGCATGAGAAAGTTATCAAGACGCTGTCCTGCGGAGTCTTCATCGACCTCCAGGAGGCGTACTGAAGCGGCGGTCGTATTCTGGGACCGGTCCTGCGCCGGTTTGCCCTCTATAATGTGTTTCACCTGTGCCGAGCTTACTTGTAAGTGGTTGATTCTCATGGAGTTTAGTCCATACAACCATTCCCTACCGCACAGGCAGGTCGATGCCCGCCAGTTTTGCACACGCAAATTGCAGTCAAGAAGCGCTGCAGCAGCCTGTGAAAGCCTGGCAAAGGCTGACGAATTGAAACACTGATACGGAATCTCACCCCGGCAGTTGACCCAGGCAAAAGCAGCCTGCAACTACCGGTGATCACAACGAGCATGTGGATCTTCTGGACATTGCTGATCAACTTCTGGGGCAAGGCACAGCCGGCCCTTGAGGGATGCTGCGCCCTGAAGAAACCACCCACCTCCCTAGCACGCGCCTCGGCTTCTTTTATTCCTCGATTGCATGCGCGTCCGCTCCCGCTCGTCCCCCGGCCTGTACCTCCGCTGCTGACTTGAGATCAAGCCAGTAGCGCAGTCCTGTACCGCCCCAGATTCCTCATTCGTTTCAACGCGTTCGTCTGGCATTACGGCTCCTGTAGAGCCTGTCTTTGATTACCAGTCAAGGTACGTTGGTCCGTGGCAAAAGCCCATCACCAACGTGCCCAGAAAACGAATAAAGGAAACGCATCATGAAACGGATGCTGATTAACGCAACGCAGTCTGAAGAACGCCGTCTGGCCATTGTTGATGGTCAAAAACTGCTGGACTACGAAATCGAAATCGAAGGCCGCGAACAGCGCAAGGGCAACATCTACAAAGCGGTCGTTACCCGCGTAGAGCCCTCCCTTGAAGCCTGCTTTGTGGATTACGGCGAAGACCGCCACGGCTTCCTGCCCTTCAAGGAAATCTCCAAGCAATTCTTTGCCGAAGGCGTCTCCCCCAGCCAAGCTCGCATCAACGATGTCATCCGCGAAGGCCAGGAACTGATCGTTCAGGTCGAAAAAGAAGAACGTGGCAACAAGGGCGCAGCCCTGACCACCTTCATCTCGCTGGCCGGCCGCTATGTGGTACTGATGCCCAACAACCCCCGTGGTGGTGGTGTGTCGCGTCGCATCGAAGGCGAAGACCGCGCTGAACTCAAAGAAGCCATGGACCAGCTGGAATACCCCAAGGGTATGTCCATCATTGCGCGTACCGCCGGTATCGGCCGCACCGCACCTGAGTTGCAGTGGGACTTGAACTACCTGCTGAAGTTGTGGAACGCCATTGACGGCGCCGCCAAGGGTGCCAAGGGCGCTTTCCTGATCTATCAGGAATCCAGCCTGGTGATTCGCGCTATTCGCGATTACTTCAGTGACGCTATTGGCGACATCCTGATCGACACTGACGACATCTATGAGCAGGCCCAGCAGTTCATGGCACATGTGATGCCTGAACATGCAGCCCGCGTAAAGCGCTACCGCGACGACGCCCCCCTGTTCTCGCGCTTCCAGATCGAGCACCAGATCGAGTCGGCTTACTCGCGCACCGTGACCCTGCCATCGGGCGGCGCCATCGTGATCGACCACACCGAAGCACTGGTATCGGTGGACGTGAACTCGGCCCGCGCCATCAAGGGCGGCGACATCGAAGAAACCGCTACCCGCACCAACCTGGAAGCCGCTGACGAAGTGGCCCGCCAGATGCGCCTGCGTGACTTGGGCGGCCTGATCGTGATCGACTTCATCGACATGGAAGAGTCGAAGAACCGCCGCGAAGTGGAAAACCGCCTGCGCGACGCTCTGCGCCAGGACCGTGCCCGCGTGCAGTTCGGCACCATCAGCAAGTTCGGCCTGATGGAAATGAGCCGCCAGCGCCTCAAGCCCGCCCTGTCTGAAGGCGCGCACATCAACTGCCCACGTTGCAGCGGCTCCGGCCATATCCGCGATACCGAATCGTCGGCACTGCAAATCCTGCGCATCATCCAAGAAGAGTCCATGAAGGACAACACGGCCGCCGTGCACTGCCAAGTGCCAGTGGAAGTGGCTTCCTTCCTGCTCAACGAAAAGCGCGCAGAAATCACCAAGATCGAGCTCAAGCAGCGCGTTAACGTGCTCATGGTGCCCAACAAGTCCATGGACACGCCGCACTACAAGCTCGAACGCTTGAAGCACGACGACGCCCGCCTGGAAACCATGGAAGCCAGCTACAAGCTGGCCGATGAGCCCGAAGATGTGACAACCGTCACACGCCGCTCGCAGGAACCCACCAACAAGCAGACTCCCGTGATCAAGGGTGTTTTGCCTGATGCGCCAGCACCGATTGCCGAGCCCCGTGCTCCACGTCAGCCCCGTACCGGTGCAGCGGGTGCTCCTGCTGCAACGCCTGCCCCGGCAGCCGCTGCTCGCCCACCCGTGCGTGAACAAGGCTTCTTTGCCTGGCTCAAGAACCTGTTCGGCTTTGGTGCACCCGCCCCTGTGGCTGCCCCAGTCCCCGTGGCCGAGGCACCAGCCCCTGTCGCCCGCGAAGGCAACCGTGATGGCCGCCGAGGCGAAGGCCGTGGCGGCGACCGCAACCGCCGCAACAGTGGTGACCGCAACGAGCGCAATGAACGTGGCGGCGACCGCAACAATGGCGAACGCGCAGAGCGCGGTGGTGATCGCAACAACGCCCGTCGCAATGCCCCCGGCCGCGATGCTGAACAGCAGCAGCGCAACGAGCGCCCTGAGCAGCAACAGCAGCGTCAAGATCGCCCCGAGCGCGGCAACCGCCGCAATGGTGAACGCAACGAACGTCGTGACGAGCGCCAGCCACAAGTGGCCGATGCCGCTCTGAACGCCAGCGAAGAGTTCAACACTCAGGCCGCACCTAAGCCCGAGCGCACCCGCCAGGAGCGTGGTGAGCGTACAGAGCGTGGTGAACGTGGAGAACGTGGTGAACGTGGAGAAGGCCGCCGTGAGCGCCAGAACCGCAACCCCGAAGCCCAGCCCGCCATGCTGCCTGTGGCCGATGAAGCAGCAATGACTTCTGCGCCCATTGCGCAAGCGGAAGGCACTGAAGCTCAAGGTCAGGATGGGCAGGGCGACTCCACACGTGAGCCACGTCAGCGCCGCTCGCGTGACCGCTACGGCCGCGACCGTCGTGACCGTGCGCCTCGTGAAACGCAGGCAGAAGGTCAGACTGCAGAGATGTTTGCACCTTCCGAAGTGCAAGCGCCTGTGACTGCTCCTGCAGCACCTGCAGTGGCAGAAGCTGGCGAGCAGCCCGCACGCCGCAGCTACTTTGACACTGCTGCTCAAGCCCAGACAGAGCAAGCGCCTGTTGCTACACAAGTGCAAGCACCTGTGGCCGCAGCACCCGTGACTGCTCCTGTTCCTGCACCAGCACTGGCGATTGCACCCGTAGAAGCCACCGAAGCTGCGCCTGTTGCAGCTCCAGCACCTGTGGCTCAGGCTGTGGTTGCTGAAGTGGTGGCCGCACCTGTGGTGCAAGCCCAAGCACCAGTCGCAATTGCAGCACCCGTGCCCGCACCTGCTGTCGTGGCTGCTCCAGCCCCTGCAGCCGCCAAGGCCGAGGCTTATGACCTGCCCATTCCCGCACTGCAAGCTCTGGCTGCAGCATCGGGTCTGCAATGGATCAATTCCGACGCTGAAAAAATCGCTGCTGTGCAAGCCGCGATTGCTGCTGAGCCTAAGCCTGTGCGCATTCCCCGCGAACGCCCAGCGCCCGTGGTGCACGATGAAGGCCCACTGATTCTGGTTGAAACCCGCAAGGATCTGAGCCTGATGCAGCTGCCATTTGAAAAGGAAGAACAGGCTGCCGGCCACAACGCCTAAGCAGACTGCCTTCCGGCATCACAGGGCCAAGGGCACTGTCCACTTCGGTGGATAGGCCCCTGGCCCTTTTTCATTGATCGTCTTCTGATTTTTAGTGTCAAGCCATGCTGTTTCTGATCTCTCCGGCCAAATCACTGGACTACGAAAGCCCTGTCCCCGCCGACCTGCCGCACACGTTGCCGGTCTTCAAAAAGCAGCCGCTTGAACTGATTGAAGTGCTTCGCGAAAAATCGCCCCAGCAGCTCTCTCAGCTGATGAGCATCAGCGACAAGCTGGCCGTACTCAACGTGGGCCGCTACGAAGCTTTCAGCCCTCAATTCACCACCAAGAACTCCCGCCAGGCCGTACTTGCCTTCAATGGCGATGTGTACGAGGGGCTGGATGCCGCCAGCCTCAAGCCCAAGGAGCTGGACTGGGCGCAGGGGCATGTGGTCATTCTCAGCGGCCTTTATGGCGCGCTGCGCCCGCTTGACCTGCTGCAGCCCTATCGCCTTGAAATGGGCACAAGGCTTGAAAACGCCAAGGGCAGCAATCTCTATCAGTTCTGGGGCACGCAGATCGCGGACTACCTGAACGAGCGCAGCGGCGAGCAACCCGAAGCCGAGCGCATCGTAGTCAACCTCGCATCACAGGAATACTTCAAATCGGTGGATCTCAAAGCACTCAAAGCACCAGTGGTGGAGTGCGCGTTTGAGGACTTCAAGGGCGGCAAATACAAAATCATCAGCTTCCACGCCAAACGCGCGCGTGGCCTGATGGTGCGCTGGGCCGTTCAGCACAAGGCAAAGAAGGTTGCAGACCTGCGCAAATTCGATCTGGAAGGCTATGCACTGGCCGAACAAGCCAGCACGCCCCATAAGCTGGTGTTCCGCCGCAAGCTCGAAGACTAAAGCGCATTGAAATTGAGCGCAGTGCACACTAGCATAGTCATCATGAGCATATCCACCCCAGATCAGTTCGCCACCCCGCCCGGCTTGACCCCTGAGTTGATGCAATGGGTGCGCACGCAAAGCGCGGCCGGTGTGCCGCTGCCATCGCTGCTTCACTCCATGCGCACGGCAGGCTGGGCCGAGTATCTGGCCCGCCGCGCACTGGCTTTGCCTGAGGCAGGCGATCTGCCTCACCCCTTCGACGCAGCCAAGCCGCAGAGCGATGCACAGCAGTCCGCACATGATGGACATCTGCCTGAGCCCGACCTGCAGACCGACCCCTGCTGCATTGATGCAGGCGACCGTCAGGTTCATGTGCTCATGAGCATGCGCCACCCGCGCGTGGTGGTGTTCGGCAATCTGCTTTCCGATGAGGAGTGCGAGGCCATCATTGCTGCGGCCAGCCCACGCATGCAGCGATCACTGACGGTGGACAACCAGAGCGGCGGCGAAGCCGTCAATGACGACCGCACCAGCAATGGAATGTTCTTCCAGCGCGGCGAGCTCGATCTCATCAGCCGCATCGAGGCGCGTATTGCCCGCCTGCTGAACTGGCCCATTGAAAATGGCGAAGGCTTGCAGGTGCTGCACTACCGCCCCGGCGCCGAATACAAGCCGCATTACGACTACTTTGCGCCCAACGAACCCGGCACGCCCACCATCCTCAAACGTGGCGGTCAGCGCGTGGGCACACTGGTCATGTATTTAAACGAGCCCACACGCGGCGGCGGCACCACCTTCCCTGATGTGGGTTTGCAGATCGTGCCCCGCCGTGGCAATGCCGTATTCTTCAGCTACGAAAGCCCCGACCCGGCCACCAAAACCCTGCACGGCGGCGCACCCGTACTGGAGGGAGAGAAGTGGATTGCCACCAAGTGGCTGCGAGAACGCGAGTTCAAGTAAAAAAAGCGGCTCAACCCCTTACTAATAAAGCGCTAGCAGCTATTGTTTTTGCTGCTAGCGAGTCTGTTTTTCCATCATGCAAACACCTGAACAATCGCAGCTGGGCAAAAGCTCGGCCTATGTGGACCAGTACGACGCGTCCCTACTCTTCCCCCTGCCCCGCCTGACCAAGCGCGAAGAAATCGGCGCGGGCAGCAACCCGCCCTTCTTTGGCGCCGACCTCTGGACGGCCTTCGAGCTGTCCTGGCTCAACCTGCGCGGCAAGCCCCAGGTTGCGCTGATGCACTTCACCATTCCCTGCGAGACGCCGAACCTGATCGAGAGCAAGTCTTTCAAGCTCTACCTCAACAGCTTCAACAACACCCGCTTTGCCGATGCCAGTGAAGTGCTGGCCCTGCTGCGCACCGACCTGGCCGAAGCGGCCTGGCGCGGCAGCGAAAGCAAGGGCAGCGTTGGCGTACGCCTGCTGGAGGCAGAGCAATTCGACGCCCAGAAAGTGCATGAGCTGGACGGCCTGCTGCTGGACCGCCTCGATGTGGAATGCACACAGTACACGCCCGCCCCCGAGCTGCTGACCGCCAAACAAGATGAGCCGCCCGTGACCGAGTCCCTGGTCAGCCACCTGCTCAAGAGCAACTGCCTGGTGACCGGCCAGCCCGACTGGGGCAGCGTGCAGATTCAGTACAGCGGCGGACAGATCGACCAGGAAGGCCTGCTGCAGTATCTGGTGAGCTTTCGCAACCACAACGAATTCCATGAGCAATGCGTGGAGCGCATCTTCATGGACATCTGGGCGCGCTGCAAACCCATCAAGCTGTCGGTCTATGCCCGCTACACCCGCCGCGGCGGTTTGGACATCAACCCCTTCCGCACCAGCCACCCCGGTGCCCTGCCCGCCAACGTGCGTACCGCACGCCAGTAAACAGACCTCAAGTCAAGCACACCCCAGCCAAGAGACCGCAAGCAAGGGCCGCCCCGCAGCGATGCTGTCGTCCCCCTTGGGGGAAGAGGCAAAGCCTCTCAGGGGGTTATCCAGCCCAAGGGCAATCATCCTGCACAAGCAAAGTCTGTGCATAGCGCAGATCCTGCTTGCGTAGCCACAGCCCGCCCGGGCCTTGGCGCAACGGTTCGACCTCGGCCCGGTTCCACATCGATAACGTCACCAGTTGCGGGGCAATCACTTCGCGCTTGTCTGCATCGCCCTCTTCAGGGGCCAGATCAGCCCAATGAAGGCCCTGTGTGTCCCAGCCCTTGAGCTGGGGCATATTGACCGCCAGCTCCAGCGTGCGCACTTCTTTTTCAACCGGGTTAAGCCAGTGCAGCTTCCACTGGTCAGGTTTGCCATAGCGGCGCTCCACATACTCCAGTACCGCCCAGCCTTCCCCTGCAGGGTGCGGGCAAGCGCCAGGCCCAGTACCACATAGCGCAAGACCGCTGCGCGTCATGCTCACGCCCTCGATGCGACATTCATCCTCACTCCAGTAGCTATTGATACGCTCGTTCTGCCCGCCCCACCACCACAGGGCATCGCCACGCACGGCATCGCGCCAGACATTGTCGCCGTCGGCGCAGGGGTGCTGAATTTGCTTGGCCTCGCGCCAGCGCGGCAGCAGACGCCAGTGGCCTTGGGCATCGGGGGCAATTTCACGGCGCTGGTAAAGCGCGCGCCAGTCCGGGCGCGAGAGATGGCTGGACGAAACCGAGTGCATATTCCAGCGCCAGCTGCCCGTGCTGGGATTCCAGTCCTTTTCATCCAGGCAGGCTGTCAGCGCAATCAGCTCCACGCGCATTGCCATGCTGCCATCCAGCGCAGGCAACGGGCACAGGCGCATTACCGGCCAAGGTAAATCCACAGTCTGCAGGCGTTCACCGTCCCAGATTTGAACCTGCCCCGCGCCGCCACGCTCTGGCGCACGCCCAAAGGGCATGAGCACGGCCCAGCGGCCCTTAAGGATCACATGCTCCAGCGCCCAGCTACCGCTCAGGTGCTTGTCGCCCCATTGCAGATTCCAGGCCGATGTCTCGCCCTGCTCATCCTTGGCTTCTTTGCTCAGCGTCCAGATCAGTGGCTTGCCCATTACCGGCTCGCTCTGCGCACGCCAGACATGGGGCTGGGCCGGGTCACGCAGCCAGCAAAAGGTGGTGACGGGTTGAGCCTTGAGCTGCACTTGTCCATCTGCCGCATGCCCGGCACAGGTTTCGGTGCGGCTGGTCAAGCAGCTGAGGCTGGTGCCGTCATGCAGTCGCTCAAGATCAGCGGTATCGACCTGCACGCGCTGCAGCAACATGGAACCACTCCATTGCAGCGGTGCACGCGGGTCCACTTCATCGGGCCAGAAAGACTCTACCGCCCAAGACTTGCGATCGGCAGGCAGAGGCTGGGGCCACTGCTGCCAGTTCTGCTCTGCCGTCCAGACCACCAGTCGGCGCAGAGAACTGTCCTCCCCTTGGTCGGGGATAGCGTACAGAGCCAACCCCTGTCCATCGTCACGCCAGACCATGGCGGGGTCCTGATCCAGCAGCCAGCCCGTGGGCTTGCCATTCATGCTCAGCGCCCAACTGGCCTGGCGCAGAGGCTGCAGCGGGTCAGACAATCTGCGCAGCGATGCGGGCCAGTGGCGCTCCACCGTCAGCTCGGGTGCCGCCACATTGGGTGCCTGGGTTTTCCCATCTTCCCGTAGCACTGGTGGTGCTAGAGGCAGGTGTGGCTGCTGGTCGCCCGCTTCTGCAGGCACGCATTCCAGCGGCACCCAGATATCGCGCAGAGCCACCAGCGGCTGGGCCGTGGCGTCCACATGCTCGGCCAGCCAGGCTTCAAAACTGGCATCGGACATGACCACATGTGCATCGTCTGCAATGCCGCTTTCGTTCAGAGTCTCGCCACTCCAGCGCGGCACGCGCCAGTGCACGGCGTCCAGCACCTCAGCATCGCCCTTTGAAATCAGCCAGCTGCGGCGTGATTTGCGGTCCACCAGATGCGCGGTTTCGCTATCGTAAAAGCCCGTGCGCAGCCAGCGCCCGTCGTACGAGGTATGCAGATCACTCTCCCAGACATGGGGCAGGTAGACGCCGTCAGCACACATCACATCGCCAAAGATCGGCCCGCCCATGCCGCGCTCGCCCTGCATGCGAAAGCTCACATCCTTATTGGCCTCTGGCGCTTTATCTGCACGTGCTTGAAGCTCTTTATTTGATAGCAATGCCTGCGAATGCGTCTGCGCGCTAACCACACCCGCCGGTTTGTCAGCAGCTGAAGCAGGCTTTGAAAACGATGAAGGTCTGGAGTCATCGCGCAAACGCGAGAGCAACCAGACCAGTAAACACAAGGCCAGCGCCGCAACGGCAATCAGGATCAGCACAACACTCATGTCGCAATCCTACCGAAAGCAGGCACAAAAAAGGCAGCTTCTGCAGCTGCCTTTTCGTTTTAAGGGGGGAGGGAATCTACGCGTTCAAAGATGGAACACATCCACCGAGCGCTCCAACGTTTTGGCGCTCTGGCGCAGCGACTGGGCAGAGCTGGTGGACTGCTCCACCAGCGCGGCGTTCTGCTGCGTCACAGAGTCAAGCTGGGCAACGGCCTCGTTAACCTGCGAGATGCCAATCGACTGCTCGCGCGTGGCAATGCTGATCTGGTGCACCAGAGAGCCCACCTTGTCCACGGCCTGCACCATGCCGTCAATCGTCTGACCTGCAGAGCGCATGCGGGCATTGCCGTCGTTGATGCCATCCACCGTACGGTTGATGAGCACGCTGATTTCCTTGGCCGCCTCGGCGCTGCGCTGGGCCAGCGCCCGCACCTCGCCCGCCACCACGGCAAAGCCACGGCCTTGCTCGCCCGCACGCGCGGCTTCCACGGCCGCGTTCAGCGCCAGCAGATTGGTCTGAAAGGCAATGCTTTCAATCACGCCAATGATCTCGCTCATGCGGGTGGATGAGCCGCGAATATGCTCCATGGCCTGTCCCACCTCGCTGATGGCCGCGCCGCTGCGGCTGGCAACTTTGCTGCTTTCATCGCTGGCACCCGCCATGTACTGCGCGGTGTCTGCCGTCTGCGAAACCGTGCCTGAAATCTCTTCCATCGATGCCGCCGTCTGCTGCAGGTTGCTGGCCTGCGACTCGGTGCGCCCCGCCAGATCAAGGCTGCTCTGGGCAATTTCATGGGCAGTCTGAGCAAAGCCCTGCACCTCGGTTCGCACATCACCCACCACGGCGCGCAAGTTGATCTGAATTTGCTGCAGCCTCAGCATCAGCGCGCCCATGGGTCCGTTGTAGCTCTGATTGGACTCGGTGCTCAGATTGCAAGCCGCCACATCGGCCGCAAAGCGGCTGGCTTCTTCAAGCCCTGCCACGCAGCGGCGATGAAAGCGCCACAGCACAAACACACCGCCCGCCACCAGACTGGCTGCGCGCCAGCCCCAGGCGGCTGCCCCCTGCCAGCCCAGCATGTCGGGCAGCAAAACCATCAGCGCCAGCACCGCCAGCAACCACGCCATGCGTGCGACCAGGCCCACATCCTTGCGGCTGTCCCACAGGCCCATCAGGCCAAGGCTGCGCACCTCGCCTGCACGCAGGCGAAAGCTGGACTGACCTGACTTTTCCTCCGTGCGCATGCGTGCGTACAGGGCTTCTGCCTCGGCCACTTCCTTGACTGAAGGCTTGGTGCGCACTGACAGATAACCGCGCGGCTTTCCGCCTTCCATGATGGGCGTGACGTTGGCACGCACCCAGTAATGGTCACCATTCTTGCGGCGGTTCTTGACCAGCGCCGTCCAAGGGTAGCCGTGGGCAATGGTGCGCCACATGTCCTTGAAGGCTGCGGCGGGCATGTCGGGGTGGCGGATCAGGTTATGCGGCTGACCAATCAGCTCCTCATACGAATAGCCGCTGACCCGCACGAACGCGGGGTTGCAATGCGTGATCTCGCCCTTGGTGTTGGTGCTGGAGACCAGCAGCTCATCGCCAGGGAAGTTGTAGTTTTGTTGGGATACCGGCAGGTTTATGCGCATGGCTTGCACTCCTCGAAAGAGCCTGTTTTTTTAATGAGAGAGT
Organism: Comamonas sp.; assembly: GCF_036643215.1. Classification (GTDB taxonomy): domain Bacteria; phylum Pseudomonadota; class Gammaproteobacteria; order Burkholderiales; family Burkholderiaceae_C; genus Comamonas. The sequence goes on from NZ_JAVXSJ010000011.1 coordinate 78,715, forward strand.
GAGCGATCAGGCATTCCGACGATGGTGGTTAACCAGATACACAAATTCACACTTCGGATCATCGCACAGCAAAGATGCTGGATTAGCGACTCTCAGAACAGAGATGCTGTGTAGGGATCCAGGTTCTTGATGGAAGTCAAGACCTGCGGCCTTAGCAAGGACTCCCGCGCCACAGGGTCGTGCGCACTGGCCTGCCAGGCCTGCTCTGAAATCAGGCCCGAGACCTTGACCCCCAGCAGCCTCATGCGCTTGCCCAGCGGCACCCGCTTCAGGCATTGCCCCGCGGCTTGGCGAATGGCCGCAGCATCTTGCACCGGCAGGGCCAGAGTCTGATCGCGGGTTGCAATCTTGAAGTCGTCATAACGCAGCTTGATGCCCACGGTGCGGCCCACATAGCCTTTGCGCTGCAAGTCATCCGCCACGCGCTCGCACAGGTCTGTGAAGATGGCCCCCAGTTCAGCCCTGTCATGCACGGCATGCAAGTCGCGTTCAAAAGTGGTTTCGCGGCTCATGGATACCGGCTCGCTCTCCGTCACCACAGCCCGCTCATCGCGGCCCCATGCGGATTCATGCAGCCAGTGCCCATAGGATTTACCAAACCATTGCAGCAGCTGCGGCAAGCTCTTGGCGGCCAGGTCGCCAATGGTTTCTATGCCCAGATTCTTGAGCTTTTCATCGGCTTTGGGCCCTATGCCGTTGACCTTGCGGCAAGCCAGCGGCCAGATCTTGGTCTGCAAATCGTCAGCCTGAACAACCGAGATGCCGTTGGGCTTGTTGAACTCGCTGGCCATCTTGGCCAGCAGCTTGTTGGGCGCCACGCCCACCGAGCAGGTCAGGCCCGTGGCTTCAAAAATGGTTTTCTGAAGCAAGCGCGCCAGCACGCGCCCGCCTTCGCGCTGGCCGCCGGGTACATGGGTGAAGTCGATATAGACCTCATCCACGCCCCGGTTCTCCATGACCGGAGCGATAGAGAGAATGATTTCTTTGAATTCGCGCGAAAAGCGCCGGTACTGCGCAAAGTCCACCGGCAGCAAAATGGCCTGCGGGCAGAGCTTGGCAGCCTTCATCATGCCCATGGCCGAGCCCACGCCGAACTGCCGGGCCGGGTAGGTCGCGGTAGTGATGACGCCGCGCCCCGTGTAGTCGCGCAACAGAGGGAAATCAGCCACCGGAATCTCTGAGAGCGGCAGCCCCGCGTGCTTTAGCAGCAAGGCGTTATCAGGCGCCCTGCGCCCGCCGCCAATCACCACCGGCAAACCCTTGAGCTGCGGATAGCGCAGCAGCTCCACAGAAGCGTAGAACGCATCCATATCCAGATGCGCAATGCGTCTGGGAAGGTCTGAAGCATCTGAAAAGGGGGCTAAAGAATCACTCACGCTGCCGATTTTGCCTGCGCTGGCAAGAATCAGCAGCAATGCCTGAAACAGGCATACACCGACCAGGAAACAGCAAGAAAGGGCCGCCCCTCAGCAGTGCTGTTGCCCCCCTCCCGCAAAGCGAGAGAGGGGGAAGGCGCAAAGCGCCTCAGGAGGAGATTTTTTCTCGCTTGATTTCTTCCAGCTCATCAAACCGCATATCGGCATAGCTGACCCAGGTATTGCGCTTGACCAGCCAGTAACCCAGCCAGAACACCAGAAACAGCGGAATACCCAGATAGGTCGACACGACTCCGCCCCAGTCAATACGGTCTTCCAGGAAGGCTTGATAGTTCTGGCCCAGCGTCACCACCAGACACAGCACAAACGCGAAAATGGGGCCAAACGGGAAGGCGCCCGCTTTGTAAGGCAGATCACCCACGTCATGCCCGTGCATCACATAGCCACGGCGAAAGCGATAGTGGCTGACGGCAATGCCCAGCCAGACGATGAACTCCGTCATGCCAGCCAGATTCAGCAGCCAGATATAGACGGCCTGCGGGCTGTACAGAGACGAGAACAGGCACAGGCTGGCAATCAGCGTGCTGCCGATCAGCGCATACAGCGGCACGCCGTTCTTGGTCAATTGAGAGAACATGCGCGGCGCATTGCCCTCGGTCGCCATATTGAAAAGCATGCGCGTGGCCGCATACATGCCCGAGTTACCGGCAGACAGCACCGAAGTCAAAATCACCGCGTTCATCACCGTAGCGGCAGACAGCAGACCGGCATGCTGGAACACCAGCGTGAACGGGCTCACCGCAATATCGGCCACATCCGTGCGCAGCAGTTGCGGGTCGGTATAAGGAATCAGAAAACCGATGACGATGATGGCCAGTACATAGAACAGCAGAATGCGCCAGAACACCTGGCGAATGGCACGCGGCACGTTCTCGCGCGGGTTCTCGGATTCGCCAGCGGCCACGCCAACCAGCTCCGTGCCCTGAAAGGAATAGGCCACGATCATGGCCACGCCCACAAAGGTGGCGAAGTTGCCCACAAACGGCGCATCGCCCGTGGTCCAGTTCTCAAAACCGGGCACATGGCCGTTGCTGATGATGCCAAACAGAATCAGCACGCCGGTGATCAGGAAGGCCACGACGGCCACCACTTTGATCAGCGCAAACCAGTACTCGGCTTCGGCAAAACCTCGGGCAGAAAAAGCATTCAGGCCCACCATCAGCAGCAGAAAAATTCCGCTCCAGATAATGCCCGGCACATCAGGCAGCCAATAGGCCATCACCAGCTGTGATGCCACCAGATCGACCGCCACCACCACGGCCCAGCTGAACCAGAAGTTCCAGCCCAGCGCAAAGCCAAAGCCGCGATCCACATAGCGCGATGCGTAGGTCGAGAAGGAACCAGCCACCGGCATGAACGCGGCCAGCTCGCCCAGACTGGTCATGATGTAGTACACCATGATGCCGATGAGCAAATAAGTCAGCACCGCGCCGCCGGGGCCGACCTGCGAAATAGCCGAGCCAGAGGCCACGAACAGACCCGTGCCGATGGCTCCGCCAATGGCAATCATGCTCAGGTGGCGCTGCTTGAGCACCCGGTGCAATTGGGGTTTCGCGTTGTCACTGCTGCCAGTCTCCAGCGCGGCCTGCGCGGGTTGCTGGCTTGAGTTGGGTTGGGACATAAATGTCTTGTTGTATTGGTTTGCGCCCATCTACACAAAACACCCAACCATCCCGCAGGCGTTGCAGCAAGCAACGCAAAAAAGCGACCAATGCGATCGCAGACAACAAGGACACAGGAACGAAGCCATGAAGCAGAACGCCAAGGCCGGTAAGGCCCGTCGCATCCTGTATCGGCAGCCACCCCAGTCGGGCGCTTCAGTGGCAAAGCGGTGATATCGCTAGGCCAGTTGACAGGCAAAGATGTCATTTTGCCCAAAACCTTCAACGGCCATAGCCAGCTGCGCCAATGCAGGGGCTGGCTCTGGGGCTGCTCAACCCCACTTGACAGCCGTTTACGCTATGAAATTGGGAGCTTCTTGCGCTTACCTTTAGGGCACTCTCGCATGATCAAGTATAAAAACTCATCAAGAACAGGCGCAAGCCTGCTATCTATTTTTCAGAGACTTGAACGTCAGCAAAGCCAGTAACTCTAGAAAACCCGTATACCCAACCACCCGACTTTTTCCTACATTCGCCATCAGGCTCTCAGCCTAGCGATGCCGAGAGAGACTGCAGCGAAAACTTCCGTATGCAGCGCCGAAGGAGCAACCGCCCCGGAAACTCTCAGGCAAAAGGATCGGCATCACTGCTTCAACACTCTGAAGAATGTCCAGACGTCATCGTCCGCCGGGCATACCGAAGGAGCAAGCGAGCAGCGCATCAGCGCCCTGCTCGTGAATCTCTCAGGTCCAGAACAGAGGGGGCGTCCGCTGCGCATGTTGCGCACGGGCTCCACCCTTGACGTGTCTGGAATCTGATTCATGAAAACAATCGCCGTTATCGGTGGTGGTATCACGGGCGTGACCACCGCCTACGCCTTGGCTCGCCGCGGTTTTTCCGTCACCCTGTTCGAAAAGCAGCGCTACGCCGCCATGGAAACCTCGTTTGCCAATGGTGGGCAGCTATCGGCATCGAACGCCGAGGTCTGGAACCACTGGTCCACCATTCTCAAGGGCCTCAAGTGGATGCTCAAAAGCGATGCGCCGCTGCTGCTCAACCCAAAACCCAGCTGGCACAAGATTTCGTGGTTCTGCGAATTTCTGGCCGCCATTCCTCACTACGAGAAAAACACCGCAGAAACCGCCCGCCTCGCCATTGCGGCACGCGAGCATCTGTTTGACTGGGCCGCGCGTGAAGGCATTGATTTCGACCTGAAGAAGGAAGGCATTCTTCACATCTACCGCAATCAGGCGGGCTTTGAGCATGCGGGCCGGGTGTCCAAACTGTTAGCCCAGGGCGGGCTGGAGCGCCGCGCCGTGACGCCGCAGGAGATGCGCGCCATAGAGCCCACGCTATCCGGCAGCTACTATGGCGGCTATTACACCGAGAGCGATTCCACCGGCGATATTCACAAGTTCACCAGCGGTCTGGCCGCCGCCTGCTCACGCCTTGGCGTGCGCTGCCTGTATGAGCAGGAAATTCTGTCCGTCAACGCCCATGGCAAGCAGGCCAGCGTGACGGCCCGCCAGGGGCAAGAAACCAGCACAGCAAGCTTTGACGGCATCGTCGTCTGCGCAGGCACGGCCAGTCGCACGCTGGCGTCGCAGCTGGGTGACCGGGTCAACATCTACCCCGTCAAGGGCTACTCCATCACCGTCAATCTGCTCGATGAGGTCAGCCGCTCGGCAGCGCCCATCGTCAGCCTGCTCGACGATGAAACCAAGCTGGTCACCAGCCGTCTGGGCGATGACCGTTTCCGCGTGGCGGGCACGGCAGAGTTCAATGGTCACAACAAAGACATCCGCGCCGACCGCATTCGTCCGCTGATCGAATGGGTGCAGCAATGCTTCCCCGGCGTCAGCACCCGCAGCGTCGTGCCATGGGCGGGCCTGCGCCCCATGATGCCGGACATGCTTCCCCGCGTAGGTCGCGGCAGCAAGCCCTGCGTGTTCTACAACACCGGCCACGGCCACCTGGGCTGGACGCTGTCCGCCATCACGGCTGACATGGTTGGCGACATCGTGCAGCAGTCTCTGGGCAGCACCTCAACTGCACCAAGGCCCGCGTCCATGACGCCCGCCAGAGCCTGATTCAAGCCTCTCATTCCTGATAACGCTTAAGCCATTCACGGCTGCCTTGGCTGCCCCGTGCGGGGTAGCTGCGGCCGTGCGCAGGCAAAAAACGGAGACATTCATCATGAACAACAGAAAAGACGCGGCAGCCCCAGGCTTGCCCGATACATCCAACGGGCTTGAGCGCGGCCTGAAAGACCGACATATCCAGCTGATTGCGCTGGGCGGCGCCATTGGTGTGGGCCTGTTTCTGGGCTCTGCCAAGGCGATTCACAAGGCAGGCCCCCTGCTTCTGGTCAGCTATGCGGTGGCAGGGCTGGCCATTTTTTTCATCATGCGTGCGCTCGGTGAGCTGCTGGTGCACCGCCCGGTGGCAGGCTCTTTTGCCACCTATGCGGAAACCTATGTCAGCCCTTGGGCAGGGTTTGTGACCGGCTGGACTTACTGGTTCACCTGGATCGTCACCGGCATGGCAGAGCTCACGGCCATCGGCATCTATACGCATTACTGGTTTCCCAACATTCCGCAGTGGGCACCGGCGCTAGCCACACTGGCGGTTCTGCTGGCAGTGAATCTGATCGCAGTCAAGGTCTTTGGCGAGCTGGAATTCTGGTTCGCACTCATCAAGGTGGTGACCATCGTTGCCACGCTGGTGCTAGGTGTGGCCATCATCACCACAGGCTGGGGACCTCTGGGGCCGACAGCAAGCTTTACCAACCTCTGGTCACATGGTGGCTTCGCACCCATGGGCATGGTCGGCGTGGTGTTTACCTTGCAGATTGCCTGCTTTGCCTATACCGGTGTGGAGCTGATCGGCGTGACTGCAGGCGAGGCCGAGCAGCCCGAAAAAGTGCTGCCCCGCGCGACCAACAGCATCGTCTATCGGATTCTGATCTTCTACATCGGCGCACTGGTCATCATCATGTCGCTGGTGCCGTGGAACGAGCTGAGCCCCGACATGAGCCCCTTCGTCTACGTGTTCGACAAGCTGGGCATTCCTGCCGCCGCAGGCATCATCAACTTTGTGGTCATCACGGCTGCCGCATCGTCGTGCAACAGCGGCATCTTCAGCACCGGGCGCATGCTCTATACGCTGGCCCAGTTCAAGCAGGCTCCTGCCAGGCTTGGCCGGGTCAATGCGCGCCATGTTCCAGCGGCGGGCATTCTGCTGTCCGGTGCCTGCATGCTGATCGGAGTGGTGCTGAACTATCTGGTGCCAGAGCAAGCCTTCATCTACGTCACCAGCATCGCCACCATTGGCGCGGTGTGGACCTGGGGCATCATCGTCTTTGCGCACCTGCGCTATCGCCGTGCCGTCAAGCAAGGGCATGCGACAGCCGTGGCCTACCGCATGCCAGGCGCACCGTTTACCAACTGGTTTGTGCTGGCCTTTTTGTTCGTGGTTCTGGTGTGCCTGTCGCTGGATGCCAGTACCCGTGTCGCGCTCTACATTGCACCCGTGTGGTTTGCACTGCTGACGATTGGCTACCGCCTTTATGCAGCCAAGCCTGAGCAGCGCCAGCGTCTGCCTCAGGCACAGCAGCAAGCCGCCTGATGTGTAAATAGCCAGCGCAGTACCAAACCTTTACCTGCAAAGCCTGGTACTGCGCTGATCCGCTATTGATTCAAGAGCTGCCTGCGCTTATTCACTGATCACTTCATGCACTATTAAAGGCCGAAGTGACCAAAAATATGCGCAGGCAGCTCTCAAATTCAGAGCATTCAGAGCTGCAAGCAGATCAACACCAGACCTAGCATCATCAGCGCCATGCCCAGCTTTTCCGTCAGCGAAAGCTGCTCGCTAAACACGCGGCGCGAGACGAGGTAGCTGAACACCACCTCCACCATGCCCAGCGTGCGCACCGCCGCTGCGCCCTGCATGGCGTAGGCGGTAAACCACGCCAGCGATGCCGCCGCACCCATGCTGCCTGCCAGCAGCGATATGCGCCAGGCCTTGAAAATGGGGCGCAGGCCCTGTTCATGAGTCTTCGCAATCCAGACGCCCAAGACCAATGACTGCATGCTCTGCGCTATCAACACGCCCCATGCGCCAGATAGCCAGGGCGAGTCCACACCCAGCCGTGCAATCTCTACCGCGCCGCCACGAAAGCCAATTGTGGCCAGAGCAAAACAGGCTCCGCAAATCAGGCCATACATGGATGACTTGCTTGCCCATGCCGACAGCGTAAAAATCTGCCCGCGCGGCGGCAAGGAGAGCATGAACACACCAATAGTGGCCAGCACCATGGCCAGCAGCGCCCAGCGTGTGGGCAGCTCATGCAAGAACATGGCAGCAAACAAGGCCACCTGCAGCACCTCGGTTTTGGACAGCGTGACCGCCACGGCAAAGTTGCGCTCTTTCATGGCCATCAGCAAAGCCGCCGTCGCCGCGACCTGAAACGCCGCCCCCATCGCAATCCAGCCAAGATACTCAGCGCTGAACTGCGGCAGCGCCCGTGGCTGATCGCCAAAGCCATACAGCGCCAGCAGATAGACGGCGGCAAACGGCAAGCCGTAGAGAAAGCGCACCAGCGTGGCAGGCATGGTGCCGACCTGCGCCGTCAACGAGCGCTGGGCCGTGTTGCGCACCGTCTGCGCAGCAGCCGCAAATAGCACCACGATCACCCACACATATTCCATTCCAATGCCCGACATGACTCGCCTTCTCTCTTGTTGCCGCACCAGCATAGCGCCGCCCATTCGCGACTGCTGACGCAATTCATGCAGCCCGCCTGCTTGAGCCAAGGCGACGTGAAATGCGAATGGATACAGGACTGATCGCGACAGAAGCATCAGATACAAATATCCTCAAATCGAAGCCAATCGAACAGCTTTAGCTACAATTCACACCGGGTGCCCGCCACATACGGTGGTGATGGCAGGTGAATCTTCATGCGCAGGTCGGGCCGCCAGCGCGCCAGTCGTTTGCAGCGTTTGATGCAGCAATGAGGCATTGCCTCATGCCTTTATGCATCTCGGGCAAAGGACTTCAGACACCTGAATCGATAGATGGACCCACAGACCCTTGTGCAGGCCCCTGCGCCTTCTGCACCCCAAAACTCTCCTCGCATCCCTGCCCTGCAAACTGCGACCGAGCGCATACAGGCAAAAATTGCACATCTGCTGCATATCGAATCCTTTGCCGGCATGGTGCTCATGCTGGCTGCGGCTGCGGCGCTGATCTGGGCCAACTCCAGCAACGCTGAAAGCTACTTCGCCCTGTGGCACGCCCCCGTCGCCATGACACTGGGGCCCTGGAGCTTCAGCACCGACCTGCATTTCATCGTCAACGATGTGCTGATGACCGCCTTCTTTCTGGTCGTAGGCATGGAGATCCGGCGCGAGCTGCACAACGGCGCGCTGGCCAGCCTGCGCCAGGCCAGTCTGCCGCTGATGGCCGCCATGGGCGGCGTGGCAGTCCCCGCGCTCATCTATGTAGCGCTGGTGGGCAGCGACAAGACTTTGATCAACGGCTGGGCCATTCCCACTGCCACAGACATTGCGTTTGCCGTGGGTGTACTGGCCCTGCTGGGTCGCAACATCCCATCCTCGCTGCGCATTTTTTTGCTGGCGCTGGCCATCATTGATGACATCGTGGCCGTGCTCATCATTGCCTTCTTCTACTCCGGCGGTCTGCAGGCCATGGGCTTTGTGATTGCCGGTGCGGGCGTGCTGCTGGTGCTTCTGTTCAACCGCATGGGCATTGCCACTGCGCCGCTGTATCTGCTGCCCGGCGCGGTGCTGTGGTTTGGCCTGCTCAAGACTGGTGCCCACCCCACGCTGGCCGGCGTGGTACTGGGCCTGATGACGCCCGTTTTTGTACGCCCTGCCAAGCAGCCACCGCTTATCACTGCACAAGCCGCCATGCGCAAGGCCAGCGAGCAAGTGCATGCGGGCCAGCCCGATCCGCAGCACCTGCTTCAAGACTTGCGCACCGCCCAGTCGGCCCAGCGTGATCTGCTGCCGCCCGCGCTGCGCCTGCCCATGATTCTTCACCCCTGGGTGGCTTTTGGCGTCATGCCCATCTTTGCATTGGCCAATGCGGGCGTGCAGTTTTCCGGCATCGACCTGAGCGCGGCAGCGCCGCAAACCACAGCCATGGCCGTGCTGGTTGCGCTGGTGCTGGGCAAGCCTCTGGGCGTCTTTCTCTGCACCTGGCTGGCCGTGAAAAGTGGCCTTTGCAGCCTGCCCCAGGGCCTGAACTGGCACGGTGTGTTGCTGGTGGGTCTGCTGGCCGGTATTGGCTTCACCATGTCGATCTTTGTCGGTGGTCTGGCCTTTGAAGATGCCGCTCTACTGGGTGCCTCCAAGCTGGGCATTCTGGCGGGATCAGCGATTGCCGCAGTGCTGGGCCTGAGCTATGGCTTTGCCGCGCGCAAGCGTTTGCAGCGTAGTTAAGCGCCTCTTAGTCACGATGCTCATGCAGGCCAACACGCCCTGATCAATGAGGCTTCGCCGCCAGTCGATAGAGCCGACTTGGCGGCAATCAAGCCCGCGACGTGACTAGAATGCCTGCTCGCTGCGGCCTGCCGTCTATGCATCTGGCACCGGTCCAACTGGTCGCCATGAGCGGCGCTTTATAGATGCTCAATCCATGAGAAAGCGTGCGCAAGCACGGGCCAGATGATCTGGTCTGCCACAGCCCGCTTACGCCCGACGAATTGCTTCACGCGACCCCGGCTCGACCCTTCATGGAAAAGGGCTAGGGACCGCCTGAGGTCGTGTCGAGTTTTGCCGCAGCAGGCCGGTCACAGCGTATCTACCGCAGGAACATCAGGAAAAAAATGAAGAAATACATGATCCCTCTTTACTCCGCTGCTGCATTGCTGCTTGCCAGCACCTTGGCAGTGGCGCAGCCCACAGACCTGGTGCACAAAGCACAAGCCGGTGATGCCCAGGCCCAGCTTGACCTTGGCCAGATGTATGTAGAGGGCCGTGGTGTGGCACAGAACGATGAGAAAGCCGCGCAATGGTTTGGCCTGGCGGCTGCACAAGGCAATGCCTTGAGTCAGAGCAATCTCGGCTTGATGTACGACCAGGGCCGTGGCGTGGCGAAGAACGATGTGGAAGCCGTCAAGTGGTATCGCCTCTCGGCGGCGCAGGGCGAGGCCAACGGTCAGTTCAATCTGGGTGTGATGTACGAAGACGGCCGCGGTGTGGAGCAAAGCGATCAGGAAGCCATCAAGTGGTACCGACTCGCGGCAGCGCAAAACCTTCTCGACGCCCAGTACAACCTGGGGCTGATGTATGTCAGCGGCCGCGGTGTGGAGCAAAACGACAAGGAAGCGGCCAAATGGTTTGGCATTACGGCGGCCAAGGGCCACGACTCGGGGCAGGTCAACCTTGCCGTGATGTATGCCACCGGTCGCGGCGTGCCGCTCAATGAGAAGGAAGCCGCCAGACTGCTGGGCCTGGCCGCAGAGCAAGGCAATGCAACGGCGCAGGTGAACCTTGGCACGATGTTTGAAGAAGGGCGCGGCGTCAAACGCAGCCTGTCTCAGGCCTATTTCTGGTATGCCTTGGCGGCCGCTCAGGACCTGGAGGACACGGAGTCGCTGCGCGATGCAGCCGCCCAGAAGCTCAAACCTGCAGAGCGCGCGGCACTGGACAAGAAGATCCGTGCGTGGAAACCCAAGACAACGAGCCGCTGAGTTTGCACGCTCGAAACCGCCACTCTTTATCGACAAGCACGCCATGAAAAAGCCATTCAGCCATCTCCTCTGCGCAGCCGCCTTGCTGCTCTCCAGCCCTCTGGTCATCGCGCAATCCGCAGACCTGTTGCAAAAAGCCCAGGCGGGCGATGCACAGGCCCAGTTCAAGCTCGCCGCCGTCTACCTCACAGGCCGTGGCGGGCCCAAAAATGATGATGAAGCCGCCAAGTGGTTCATGCTTGCGGCAAAACAGGGCCATGCGGAAAGCCAGGCCAATATTGGATTGATGTACGGACGCGGGCGCGGTGTACCGCAAAGCGATGAAGAGGCGGTCAAATGGTATCGCCTGTCCGCAGAACAAGGCGATATCGATGGCATCTTCAACCTCGCCGTGATGTATGACGATGGCCGTGGCGTTGCGGAAAATCAGGAAGAAGCCGTCCGACTGTACCGACTTGGGGTGGCTCAAAACCATGTCTCAAGTCAAAGCAATCTCGGCTACATGTACGACCATGGCCGCGGAGTAGCGCAAGACAGCAAGGAGGCCTTCAAGTGGTACATGATTGCCGCCGAACAAGGCGATGCCAACAGCCAGTTCAACGTGGGCTCCATGTATGCCCTGGGCCGCGGGATTAAGCAAAGCTGGCCCCAAGCTTATTTCTGGGCACTGCTGGCAGCCAGAGATGGCGAGAAGGATTCGGCCAAGCAGCAGGAAATCATCGCCAAGAAATTGAAGCCGACGCAACGGCTCAAGATCCAGCAGCAAGTGCTTGAATGGAAGCCCAAAGCTGGCAACTCCTAAACGCCAGCCTGATATCGCGGCGGCTTGCAGCGCAGCAAGCCGCCAGCAACTCAGATCAGATCACTGCAAATGGCTTGGGGTAAGTGCCGGGCAACAGGATTTCGCTGCCTACCTTGTTGATATTGGTGTGGCCGCAAAAAGCCATGGTGGTGTCCAGCTCCTTGTGGATGATCTGCAGCGCCTTGGTCACACCCTCCTGGCCGTAAGCACCCAGGCCATAGAGAAAGCTGCGGCCGATCATCGTGCCTTGCGCACCGAGCGCGCGGGCCTTGAGCACGTCCTGGCCGCTGCGAATGCCGCCATCCATCCAGACCTCAATGTCCTTGCCTGCCGCCTCGGCAATCGATGGCAGGGCCGCAATCGAGGAAGGCGCACCATCGAGCTGACGACCACCGTGGTTGCTGACCACCAGCGCGTCGGCACCGCTTTGCGCGGCCAGTCTGGCGTCTTCGGCGTCCATCACACCCTTCAGAATGATCTTGCCGCCCCAGAGCTTCTTGATCCACTCCACATCGCTCCAGTTCAGACTGGGGTCGAACTGATCCGCCGTCCACGACGACAGCGAGGACACATCGCCCACGCCATCCACGTGGCCGACGATGTTGCCAAAAGTGCGGCGCTTGGTACCCAGCATGCCCATACACCAGTGCGGCTTGGTAGCGAGATTAATCAGATTGGCAATCGTGGGCTTGGGCGGGGTGGAAAGGCCATTCTTGATGTCCTTGTGGCGCTGCCCCAGAATTTGCAAGTCCAGCGTGACCACCAGCGCCGAGCAGTTCGCCGCCTTGGCGCGGTGGATCAGCCGCTCCATGAAGGCCTTGTCGCGCATCACATAAAGCTGAAACCAGAACGGATGGTTGTTGGTGTGCTCGGCAATGTCTTCCAGCGAGCAGATGCTCATGGTCGACAGCGTGAACGGCACGCCAAAAGCCTTGGCCGCCTTGGCACCCAGAATCTCTCCATCGGCATGCTGCATGCCAGTCAGGCCTGTGGGCGCAATGGCCACTGGCATGGCCACATCCTCACCAATCATGGTCGTGCGAGTGCTGCGCCCTTCCATGTTCACAGCCACGCGCTGGCGCAGCTTGATCTTCTGGAAGTCGTCTTCGTTGGAGCGATAAGTGCCCTGGGTGTAGGAGCCCGAATCCGCATAGTCATAAAACATGCGCGGCACGCGGCGCTTGGCCACCACACGCAGGTCTTCGATACAGGTGATTTTGGAAAGATCGCTCACGATTTCTTGCCTTGTTATTGGAACTGGACCCGATGGTAGCTTCCATCACTGCCACGCGAACAGCTCTTTGGGTTGAAGTGATTTATGCCGGTATTGAAATTTTCTACAGCGGCGTTCAATCAAGGGCTAATGCTAGGTCTGTAAGCCCAGTCGCACAGCCACCATCCTCGTCACCCATACAACAAGGAGACAAAAGCAATGGTTTGGCAACAGGTCTACGACCCTCTCTCGAATATGTGGCTATCCACATTGCTTGCGGCCATTCCGGTCGTGGTGATGCTGGTTGGCCTTGGCTTTTTGCACATGAAGGCCCATCTGGCCGCAGGGGCCGGGCTGATTGCCGCGCTGGTGATTGCCGTGTTCGTCTACAACATGCCTGCCGAAATGGCGGGGCGCGCAGCCTTGTTTGGCGGCTTCACCGGTCTGCTGCCCATCGGCTGGATCGTGCTGACCATCATCTTTTTGCACCAGCTCACTGAACAGAACGGCAGCTTCAAGGTGCTGCAGGATTCGCTCTCGGGCATCACCCCTGACCGGCGCATCCAACTCTTGCTGATTGCCTTTGCCTTTGGTGCCTTTTTCGAAGGTGCAGCTGGCTTTGGCACACCAGTGGCCGTGACGGCTGCCATCTTGATCGGTCTGGGCTTCTCTCCTCTGGCCGCTTCGGGTCTGTCGCTGATCGCCAACACGGCGCCCGTGGCCTTTGGTGCGCTGGGCACGCCGGTGATCACCCTGGCCAAGGTGCATGGTTACGACCTGATGGAAGTGACGGCCATGATTGGCCGCCAGCTGCCCTTCTTCTCGGTGCTCGTGCCCTTCTGGCTAATCTGGGCCTTTGCCGGCCGCAAGGGCATGATGGAAATCTGGCCCGCCATTCTGGTGACTGGCCTGTCGTTTGCCATTCCTCAGTATCTGGTCTCCAACTTCATCGGCCCCGAGCTGGTGGACATCATTGCCGCCATCGTCTCCATGGTCAGCCTAGTGCTGTTCCTGCGCGTCTGGCAGCCCAAGAGAATCTGGACCTCGGCCTCGCTGCGCGGCAAGGACGTCAGCGCTGCTGAAGCCAAGCCACCCCAGCCCGTGGTCAAGCACAGCCGCTCCGCGCTGATCGCCGCCTGGATGCCTTGGCTGATTCTGTCGGTCTTCGTGTTCATCTGGGGCCTGCCTCCGTTCAAAGCATGGCTCAACAGCATCTTTGCCCCGGCCTTCCCCATGACGGGCCTGCACAATCTGATCGAGAAAATGCCGCCCGTGGTGCCCCAGCCCACCAAGGAAGGCGCGGTCTATACGCTGAACCTGCTGTCGGCCACCGGCACCGGCATTCTGCTGTCGGCCATCGTCAGCGCCCTGATCATGAAGTACAGCCCGGTGGCCATTGTGCGCACCTTCTTCAAGACCATCTGGCTGGTTCGCTACTCGCTGCTGACCATTGTGCTGATGCTAGCCCTGGGCACGCTGACCCGCTACTCGGGCACCGACACCACCCTGGGCCTGGCCTTTGCCAACACCGGCATGTTCTACCCCTTCTTCGGCACCTTGATGGGCTGGCTGGGCGTGGCGCTGACGGGCTCGGACACGGCATCCAACGTGCTGTTCGGCGGCATGCAAAAGGTAGCGGCCGAGCAGCTCGGCCTGTCGCCCAACCTCATGGGTGCAGCCAATAGCTCGGGCGGCGTGATGGGCAAGATGATCGATGCGCAGTCCATCGTCGTGGCCTCCACCGCCACCCGCTGGTTCAACCATGAAGGAGACATCCTGCGCTATGTGTTCTTCCACTCGATTGCGCTGGCCTGCCTGATGGGTCTGTATGTCACATTGCAGGCCTATGTCTGGCCCTTCCATCTGATGGTCAATTAACCGCTCACTGAGCAATAGCAACGGCCGCAAGTCCCATCAGGGCTTGCGGCTTTTTTGCACCCTATTCCTGGCTTGCGGCGCCCTTCTTCCACCGCTTCATCGCATGCAGAAATACCTCGAACGGTCTCTTAATTTTTTGAATTGGTATTACCAATAAACCAAGTAAATCAAGGGAAAACCACTAATTTATTCATTGAAATCGATTTCTATAATGCAATCCACTCGAATTTACTCATATTGGTCATACCAATTTACACCAAAGCACAAGCCAGCTACCCAGTGCCGGGAACGGCGCAGCCGCTTGCTGCACGGTGTTAATAAAAATTGACGGGAAGACTTCTGGATAGTCAGGAGGCTTGCCCTTCCCGCGCATATCCAGGAGATCAAGGCAATGCAAGAAATCTGGTCGCAGAACTACGACCCCGCAGGCAATGTGTGGGTGTCGGCGCTGGTGGCGCTCATACCCATACTGTTTTTCTTCCTCGCCTTGACCAAGCTGCGACTCAAGGGCTATGTGGCGGGCACCATCACGGTGGTCCTGTCGCTGGCCGTGGCGCTGCTCTTTTATCGCATGCCGGTCGCCAACGCCCTGGCGGCGGGCGTCTATGGTTTCTTCTACGGTCTGTGGCCCATCGCCTGGATCATTGTCGCGGCGGTGTTTCTCTACAAGGTTTCGGTCAAGACCGGGCAGTTCGACATCATCCGTTCGTCGATTCTGTCGGTCACGGAGGATCAGCGCTTGCAGCTGATTCTGGTGGGCTTTTGCTTCGGCGCCTTCCTCGAAGGTGCCGCCGGCTTTGGCGCGCCCGTGGCCATCACGGCAGCATTGCTGGTGGGCCTGGGCTTCAAGCCTCTGTATGCGGCCGGCCTGTGCCTGATCGGAAACACCGCACCGGTGGCTTTTGGCGCCATGGGCATTCCCGTCATCGTGGCCGGTCAGGTCTCGGGCATCGACCCCATGGCCATCAGCCAGATGGCGGGTCGCCAGCTGCCGTTCATGACCATCATCGTGCTGTTCTGGCTCATGGCCATCATGGACGGCTGGCGCGGCGTCAAGGAAACCTGGCCTGCCGTGCTGGTCGGTGGCGGCAGCTTTGCGCTGACCCAGTTCCTGACCGCCAACTACATCGGCCCCGAACTGCCCGACATCACCTCGGCCATCGTCGCCCTGGTGACGCTGACGACCTTCCTCAAGTTCTGGCAACCCAAGCGCATCTTCCGCTTCGAAACCGAACCCGGCAGCGTGAAAGCCCATTCCGCCGCCCCCATCAAGCTGACAGCCGGTGTGGTGTTCAAGGCCTGGTCGCCCTTCATCATCCTGACGGCGATGGTGACGATCTGGAGCCTCAAGCCCTTCAAGGCGCTGTTCGCCGCAGGTGGCGCACTGTCCAGCACGGTGTTCAACATTCCCGTGCCCATGCTGCACAACCTCGTGCAGAAGATGGCTCCCGTGGTGGCCGCGCCCACGCCCTATGGCGCGGTGTACTCCTTCAACTGGCTGTCGGCCACCGGCACGGCCATTGTGATTGCCGCCGTTCTGGCCATCATCTTTTTGCGCCTCAAGCCTGCAGTAGCGATCAAGACCCTGGGCGAGACCTTCAAGGAACTGGCCCTGCCGATTTACTCCATCGGCATGGTGCTGGCCTTTGCCTTTATCGCCAACTACTCAGGCCTGTCCACCACACTGGCCATGGCGCTGGCCCATACTGGCAAGGCTTTTGCCTTCTTCTCGCCCTTTCTAGGCTGGATCGGCGTGTTCCTCACGGGCTCGGACACCTCGGCCAACGCCCTGTTCGGCGCACTGCAGGCCACAACCGCCGCACAACTGGGCCTGCCCGAGGTGCTGGCCGTGACCGCCAACACCACAGGCGGTGTGACCGGAAAAATGATTTCGCCCCAGTCCATCGCCATTGCCTGCGCGGCCGTGGGCCTGGCGGGCAAGGAGTCTGACCTGTTTCGCTTCACCGTCAAGCACAGCCTGGCCTTCCTGGTGCTGATCGGCATCATCTGCACGCTGCAGGCCTATGTGTTTCCGTGGATGATTCCAACCACGTAAAACTCTCGGTAGATTCCATGCCCGCCCCACGCCTGTCCGACCGCGTTGCCCAGCAATTGCAGGAGCTGATCCAGAGCACCCATCTCCAAAGCGGCGACAAGCTGCCCACCGAGCGGGCGCTTGCCGAACAGCTGGGCGTGTCGCGCACGGCCTTGCGTGAGGCCATTCAGAAGCTGTCCAGCCGGGGCCTGCTCGAAAGCCGTGTGGGCTCCGGCACCTTTGTCTGCTCGCGCGTGCCGCTATGGCACCAGCAGGCCGTCGCGCCGCTGGAGCCGCTACTGCTTGACGACCCGCAGTACCGCTACGACGTGCTGGAAGCCCGACAGGCGCTGGAACTCAGAACCGCTTGGTATGCGGCACAGCGCGCCACAGCCAAGGACAGGGATCGCATCCGTCACTGCTTTGACGACATGTTGCTCCACCAGCAGGCGCGCGATGCAGCAAGCGCGGCCCGCTCGGACGCCCAGTTCCATCTGGCCATCGCCGAAGCCTCGCACAACGCGGTGCTGGTGCAGCTGATGGGCAGCCTCTTCGAGCTGGTGCTGGGCACCGTGGCCCAGAACCGGCGCCTGATGTTCGTTCACGACGATCCATCGACACTGGAACACCTGACGCACCAGCATCAGAACCTCATGCAGGCCATCCTCGACGGCGAGCCCGAGCAGGCCAGAAGCGCCATCGGCCAGCACCTGGTCTATGTGCACGACAAGCTTTCCGAGTCCGATGCGGACGCCGCCCGGCTCAAGCGGTTGGACCGTCTCTCATCCAGCACAGCCTTTTTTTCATGATCATCTCCTCCACCACCGACTACCGTGCGGCCGCGCAAAAGCGCCTGCCGCCCTTTCTGTTCCACTACATCGACGGCGGCGCCTACGCCGAAAAGACGCTGGCTCGCAACGTCGATGATCTGGCCGACGTAGCCCTGCGCCAGCGCGTGCTCAAGGACATGAGCCAGCTCGACACCAGCATCGAGTTGTTCGGCGAAAAGCTCTCGATTCCCGTGGCGCTCTCGCCCGTGGGCCTGACCGGCATGTACGCACGCCGCGGCGAAGTGCAGGCGGCCATGGCGGCCGACCAAAAAGGCATTCCCTTCACCCTGTCCACCGTCTCGGTCTGCCCCATCGAGGAAGTAGCACCCAAGCTCAGCCGCCCTATGTGGTTTCAGCTCTATGTGCTCAAGGACCGGGGCTTCATGAAGAACGCGCTGGAGCGCGCCCAGGCCGCCGGCGTCTCCACCCTGGTGTTCACGGTGGACATGCCCGTACCCGGCGCACGCTACCGCGATGCACATTCGGGCATGAGCGGCCCCAACGCCGCCATGCGCCGCTATCTGCAGGCCGTGACCCACCCGCACTGGGCCATGAACGTGGGCCTGATGGGCCGTCCGCACACGCTGGGCAACATCTCCACCTACCTGGGCAAGAACGTCAGTTTGGAAGACTATATGGGCTATCTGGGGGCCAACTTCGACCCCTCGATTTCCTGGTCAGATCTGGAATGGATCCGTGACTTCTGGAAGGGCCCGATGGTCATCAAGGGCATCCTCGACCCCGAGGACGCCAAGGATGCCGTGCGCTTTGGTGCCGACGGCATCATCGTCTCCAACCACGGCGGTCGCCAGCTCGACGGCGCGCTGTCGTCGGCGCGTGCGCTGCCGGCCATTGCCGATGCCGTCAAGGGACAGATCAAGATTCTGGCCGACTCGGGCATACGCAACGGTCTGGACATCGTGCGCATGCTGGCCCTGGGTGCCGACTGCACCATGATTGGCCGCGCCTTCATCTATGCGCTGGCAGCCGAGGGCGGCGCGGGAGTGAGTAATTTGCTGAGCTTGCTGGAGAAAGAAATGCGCGTGGCCATGACGCTGACCAGCGTCAAGAATGTGAGCGAGATCACCGGGGATCTGCTGGTGCGCTGAGAACTAAGCCCCCTGAGCGGCTGCGCCGCTTCCCCCTGAGGGGGACGACGACCTCGCTGCGGGGCGGCCCTTGCGTGTCGTCCCGCGCTTCAGGCCATGACTGTTTTAGCGCAGCGCACTGTTTGAGAACCGCTGGTCTTGGCCAGCGGTTTTTTCATGCCTATCTTTTTTTCTTGATGTCTTCAGGCCCTGCGACCAGCGCGCCAGCGCCGCGCACTTCGATATAGACGCTGTCCAGCGACTTGCCCGATGCATCCTGCAGCTCCAGTTGATGACGCCCCGGCCATGGTAACCAGCCAAGCTGGCTGCCGCGCCCAAGTTCTCGGCGCACTTCGCGCATCACGGGCTTGGTGTCAGGGGGCGATCCAGCAGGTGGTGCGGAGTATTGGCGTGTCACCAGCTGCCAGCGCAGACTGTTGTCATGCCAGGCCTGCTCTGAAGCCATACCGGCCTGCCGCGCTACCAGTTGCACGCGCTGACTATCAGGTGGAATGTCTGGGTCCAGCGCCAGAATGGTTCCACTCGCCGGGCGCAAGATACTGGCGGATTCTTTTGCCTGCTCGGGGTTCGCTGCAGACTTTAAGTCTTTTCGCCCTCTAGCCTTTGAATGATCAGCGCTAGCAGCTATGGAGTCCATAGCAAACAGCGACTGCTGCGTGCCAGTCATAAACCATTCGCTGCGCGCACTTTCAATCGGCATGCTGCCATTACTCGCAAGGCCAAACGTCACTTGCTGATTCAGCACTCCGGCCGGTGCCTTTGGCGGCCTGCTGGGTGTGTTGCGGTGCAAAAATCCCATCACCTCAGCCCAGATGGGCGCTGCACCGCTGGTGCCGCTGACGGAGTGCATGGCCTCGCCTCCCGCATTGCCCACCCACACGCCCACCGTGTATCGTTCAGACCAGCCCACGGCCCAGTTGTCGCGCATGTCCTTGCTGGTGCCGGTTTTCACCGCTGACCAGAAGCGCGTGGCCAGCACGCTGTCGGTACCAAACGTGGGCGCGCGCGCCATGTTGTCGGAGAGGATGTCACCCACGATAAAAGCGGCCTGGGCATCCAGCGCCTGCACGGGCTTGTCTTCCAACGAATCACTGGGTTTGCCACCGGCCTTGCGGCTGTCTGCAGGCAGCGCCCAGTTCACCGGCTGATAAACACCGCCATTGCCCAGCGCGCGGTAGGCGTTGGTCAGTTGCAGCAACGGCACCTCGCTGCTGCCCAGCGCCAGACTGAAGCCGTAGTAGCCGCCGCTTTCGCGCAGCGGCAGGCCCAGATTTTTGAGCTGGGTAAAGAAAGCATCAGGCGTGACCATGACCAGCGTGCGCACCGCCGGCACGTTAAGCGATGAGGCCAACGCAGTACGGGCCGACACCCAGCCCTTGAAGCGGCGGTCGTAATTCTGTGGAATGTAGAGGCCGTTTTGCGTGTTGATCTGGGCCGAAGAATCTTCAATCAGCGATGCCGCCGTGATGCGTTTTTCAGCAATTGCCTGCGCATACAAGAACGGTTTGAGCGTGGAGCCAGGCTGGCGCATGGCTGTTACGCCATCCACTTCAGAGGCCTGGCTCATCGCACCCGATGATCCCACCCACGCCAGTATTTCTCCCGTGCGGTTGTCCAGCACCACCAGCGCACCATCTTCCACATTGCGGCCTTGCAGCTCACGCAGATGCTGCTGCAAGCTACTCACCGCAAAGCGCTGCAAGGGCGCGCTCAAAGTGGATCGCACCTGCGCCTGCCCTTTGTTTTGCGGCTGTGCCAGCCAGCGGCGTGCAAAGTGCGGCGCTACGCCTTCGCTCGCAAGCCACTGGCGGCGCTGCAGCACGCTGGCGGTGTAGAGCTGCAGGGCAGAGCCTGTCTCAGAGCAATTGCGCGCCGCCACATCATCAGGAATCATGACTTGCAACACGCCGCAGGCACGCTGAGCCACGCGTTCCACCGAGGCATTAGGCGCACGCACCAGAGCCGCAGCAATTGCAGACTCACGGGCATCCAGCCCATGCGCGGCCTTGCCGTACAGGCTTTGCGACAAGGCATCGATGCCAACGATCTCGCCCCGGAAAGGCACCATATTCAGATAGGCCTCCAGAATCTGATCCTTGCGCCAGCGCCTGTCCAGCACCTGCGCGGCCACCGCCTGCCCGACCTTCTGCACCACGCTGCGCCCGCCCGGCCCCTGGCGCCAGTCGCCATCCAGCAAGCCGGCCAACTGCATGGTGATGGTGCTGGCACCCCGGGTGCGCGTGTTCCAGAGATTGCCCCAGGCGGCAGATGTGACAGCCGCCCAGTCCACACCGCTGTGTTCGTAAAAGCGTTTGTCTTCGCTCAGCACCAGCGCGGTGCGCAAAGCAGGTGACACATCGGCCAGCGGCACCCAGGGGCCGCGGCGCACCGTGCTGTCGGTGCGCTGGCGCTGCAGCTGCTCCCCTTCACGCGAAAGCAGCAGTGTCTCTGACGATCGATGTTCGCGGTGTACCTCATCAAAACTGGGGACCGCGTGGCTGGCAGCCGCGAGACTAAGCAAGCCCGTCATCACAGCCAAAGAACGCCAGGTCTTTCCCGGCTTCAGGGTCTTGAAATACCGCCACATGCCTTGTTCCATGTCTGTTGTGCACCGTTTGAATTCAGCAAGCATTGTCCCAAAGATGCACCAGCAGCTACGGGATAAAAAAAGCGGCTCCGGGGAGCCGCTGATGGGAGGCGCATTCGCTTTTAGATAGCGGTGACTTTTTTGATCTTGAAGGACAGGATCACCATCAACACGCCAAAGATCACCGCATAGGTTGCCAGAACCCACAGCATGGCCATCAGGCCCGCGCCGGGCTGGGCCAGCACGAAGATGCCGAACAGCACCGAGAGCAGACCGCCCAGCACCAGTATCCATTCGCCGTCAATTTCCTTGCGCAGACGCAATGCCGCCACGATTTGCAGCACGCCGGTTATCAAGGCCCAGACGCCAATATAAATGGTCAGCACCAGCGCGGTGACTGCCGGATTAATGGCAGTGAGCACGCCGACGATCACGCCCGTCAGCCCCCAGAGCAGCACCAGCCACCAGTGGCGTGACTGCTTGCGGCTCTTGATGGCGGTATAGATGCCCAGCAGCCCATCGACAAACACATAGGCCCCAAATACCAGCACCAAGGCCGCTGCGGAAGCCACGGGCTGCATCCAGGTCAGCACACCAAAAATAATGGCAGCCGCACCACGCAACAAGAGCACCCACCAGCTGCGGTGCAACATGATGGACATGGATGGAATTTCTACAGGCATGAAAACTCCTCTCGTAAAGGGTTCAACAACATTACAGCTTGCGCTGCAGCTCGTCTATTTCAAGCTCGACCATAACGGTTAGTTCAAGCCAGCGTCAACATCACAGGCTGATGGTCGGACGACTGCGTAGAGCCATCTACCCGCCAAGCTTGCACATATTCACTTAGGCTCTCACTGACCCAAATCAAGTCACAGGCACCTGGCTCAGCGCCCCAGGTTCTGTCCACCAGCCTGAATGTTGGCGGCTGCGGCTGCCCCGGGTTCAGCACGTTCCAACTGTTGAGCCACTGGCCGGGCTGCAGACTGCCCTGCTCGCCCGCTGCCCAAGGTGCAGACAAGGCCGCATATTCAGGCTCATGCGGCTCGAAGTTGAAATCCCCGCACAGCAAGGCATGGCGGGTGTGTGGCTTGATTTGATAAGGCGATCCATCGCTGGCAGGCTGCGGCGGCGCATCGGCCAGCGCGCAAGCCTGTATCTGCAAATCACGCAAGGCTAGGGCCTGCGCCATGCGCTGGCGTTTAGAGAAATATTCAAGGTGAGTCGTCATGATGCGCACCGGCCCCAGCGCCGCATCCCTCACGGTCACCACCGAGCACATGCGCTGCATGCAACGCATGTTTGCATCGGCAGGCATGGGCAGCGGGTAGTGCTGAACCTGCAGCACCGGCAGCCGCGTAGCAATCACATTGCCAAAGCGCTGATGGCCCTGCGCGGTGAACTCATCAATGGATGCGCCCAGAAAGATCTGCCAGCCCGGCAGCAGTGCTTGCAGCTCGCTCAACTGGTCGCCGGGCCTGCCCTGAAGATCGGGATAGTTGACTGCAATTTCCTGCAGGCACAGCACATCGAGACCGCCAGCATCGCCTTGCTCACCCATCTGCAAAGCGTGCTGCACGATACGCGCCACACTGACCTTCCCATCAATGCCGCAGCACCATTGCGTGTTCCAGGTCAGGATCTTCATCTCTTCGCTTTCTTATGCATTGAAAATGGCTGAGTCGCTTATCTTTAAGGCGCTAGAAGCTATTATTTTTACAGCGCCGACTACTGATCTGCGGGCAGATTCTCGCGCAGCTGGAATACATTGCCTTCGCAATCCATGGCGTTGCAGACCGCAAAGCCAGGGCCTTGCCAGCGCTCATCAAAAACCTGCCCGCCAAGCTCTTCTGCCGCTATTGCGGCCTCGGCAATCACAGGTACGGTGACGAAGAACTTGAGCGCCACATCGGCACGGCGCTGCGGTGGTGTGCCGATGTGGACCTGCGTTGCAATCTCGGCAGGTATGGCATGAATTACCAACTGCAGCGCGGCGGACTCCAGCACGATGATGTGCTCATCTGCATGCAAACGCTGCATTCGCAGCACCTGCTCATAAAAGCGGGCCAGAAGATGGAAATCCTTGGCATAAATCAGCACACCAGCAGCAGCGGGACCGGCCATATTCAACTCCTTGAACAAAGCATTGAATGTAGCCCCGTCATTTGACGCCCGCGTGAATGAGGTGCTGCACAGAAGCAGCAGACACCTCTCTTCTCACGAGCTGCCCTTGTTCAACTATGCCCAGGAGCGCGATTGAGCAGCTGAGTGCGCTGATCTGCACTGAGCGACAGATAGCGTTCGTAGTGACGCAGTATGTCGGCAATGATTTCTTCGGATCGCAGGTACTGAATGTCGTAGCCCTGACGACCATCCTCGAAGAAGGTCATGGGCTCGTAAACATGGCGACGTGTGCTTTCGCTGGCCGCATCCCGCACCATGAAGGTAGGCACGGAACGACGCGTGCTGCGCACGCCATAGACGAAATCACGCAGCGCCGGATTGGGAATCGTAAGACGCAATTCCCCATCGGCAACAGACTCCTCGCTGACAACAGCCTGCACGCCACGCTTTTGCATTTCGACCGCAACCTCTCGCATGGCTGGAAGCACCACGCCCGCAAGAAATTTGCCAACATCCGCACTCGAAGGCTGCTGCACGATCTGCTCCAGACGTTTACGCCAGTGCAGGCCGCTCCAGAAACTGGTGGCCGGTGCCAAGTCCTGCGTGAAATGCGCACGGTCAGCCAGCAGTCCCCTCCATAACCCATAGCACAGCGCCAGCATGATCATGGTCACAGGCACGGCCGCTACCAAGGTCATCGCTTGCAGGGCCTTGAGGCCGCCCGCCAGCAGCAGCACCAGAGCCGTCAAACCGAGCACTACTGCCCAGAACAGGCGCTGCCAGACCGGCGAGTGCGGGTGGCCGCGCGAGGCGATGGTGTCCACCACAAAGGCACCCGAGTCCGCCGAGGTGACGAAGAACACGGCGATCAGCAAGATGGCGAGCCATGCCACCACCTTGAACCAGGGCAGATACTCAAAGAAACGAAACAGCAAGGCATCGACATTGCCCACTGTCTGGCCGAGCGCCCCCTGTGCCACATGCGTATCAATCCAGATGGCGCTATTGCCGAAGGCTGTCATCCACACCAGATTAAAGGCCGTCGGCACCAGCAGCACACCGATGACGAACTGGCGAATGGTTCGCCCGCGCGAGATACGCGCGATAAACATGCCTACAAAGGGTGACCAGGAAATCCACCAGGCCCAGTAAAGAATGGTCCAGCCGCCAAACCAGGACGGGTCGTTTGCCGGTTCATAGGCAAAGGTGCGTAGCGACAGCCGCACCAGATCAGAAAGGTAGTTGCCAATATTCTCACTGAGTGCCTGGAACAGAAACACCGTGGGACCAGCGATGATCACAAACCCAAGCAACAGAAAGGACAGCGACAAATTGAATTCACTCAGACGCCTCACGCCCTTGTCCAGCCCCGATACGGCCGAGATACCCGCCAGCACCACCACGACAACGATGACCCCAGCGCGAAACCCCATCGTAGACGTGTCCCAGCCCGTCAATGTGTGCAAGCCCGCAGCCAGCTGCAGCGCGCCATAGCCCAAGGTTGTGGCGATCCCCGCGATCGTCCCCACCAGGGCAAAGGCATCGACGCCATGACCTATCGGGCCATTAATGCGCTCCTTGAGCAGTGGATACAGGCCTGAGCGCATGGTCAGCGGCAGGTTGTAGCGAAAACCAAAATAGGCCAGCACCAGCCCCATGGTTCCGTAGACCGCCCATGCATGAAACCCCCAATGAAAGAACGTTGACTGCAAGGCCTCACGCGCTGCAGCCGGCGTACCTCCCGCAGCGGTAGGCGGTTTCAAATAATGCTGCAGCGGTTCACCGACGCCGAAATACATGAGACCGATACCCATGCCCGCAGCGAACAGCATGGAAGTCCAGGAGAGAAAACTGAACTCCGGCACGGCATCGTCAGGACCCAGCCGGATATCGCCAAAACGGCTGGCCGCGACGAGCACGAGAAACACCAGAAACAGCGTGACAGAGACCGTGTAGAACCAGTCCAGATGCCCTACCACCCAGGCCTGGACACCCGAGAACAAGGCATCGGCACGCTGCGGCATGAGTCCGCAATACAGCAGCAGAACACCCAGCGCCAATAGCGCAGGAACGACCACCGGCGCGGCGAAGGTAGTACGCGGAACAGAATCCTCACCAGCGCCCACAGACGAAGGCGCAGAGGCAGCAGACGGCTTGGAGGTTTCCGTTGCTTTATCACTGGCTTCAGGCATGGATTTCTCCCCTGGCAGGTGCTCCATGATCCAGGTGTCAGATGCCCACCGGCATAGCGGACAAAAGGTCTTGGCGCATTAGGTTGCAGAAGCTCACATTGTGTAGTAAATACCAAAACGAAATGCGTGGGACGGCGGCCAGAAATATCTTAGGGCAACATTTTTGCGAAGCCGTCTGACACTCAAGCTGGGCAGATGCGTGCAAATCGTTCTGGATTCGACTTCTGTCTCGCATGTGTCGCAGGATACGTGTCTGCCCCAGGCAGGGGCATCAATTAAAAAGCACCCAGTGCTTGTTTCAAAAGCGCTGGATGCTATTTTTCACTCAACTCGAGTCCGCTAAAGACGAGGCATCAGCCCCAACTCATCAGCGCTTGTCGATGACCTTCACGCGTGCGTTGGGCACCTCACCAAACATCTCAGGTGCATACAGCGCTTCGGCGCGTGTGGGCGGCAAGGCGAAGTCACCGGCGTTGTTCAGGCGCACGGTGTATTCAACCTTGGTCGTGCCTGCAGGCAGGTACTGGTAGTAGGCGCGGTAGGACTCGAAGCTTCGCTCTTCATAGGCCAGCCAGCCGGCTCCCTCCTGCTTTTCACCCTTGGAAGCGATTTCCGAATCACGGCCCAGACCGCCACCCAGAATGGTCGCCCCCGTGGGTACAGGGTCGGTAATCGCCACCCAGGTCATATCGGTCTTGGCCTGCACTTCCAGCGTCACGCGCAACACATCGCCGCGTGAGTACTGGCCGCCACCGAACATGCTCTTGTCCGCCTGCTCCACCGGCGTGATGGTCTTTTTGATGGTGTAGCCAGCGCTGAACGGGGCCTTGAGAGCCACCGCCGCCACGGACTGCACGGTCAGCCAGGGCTTGCCTGTGCCTTGCTGGGTCACGCTGAGCTGGCCCTTACCGGCCTTGGCCCAGGGCATGAACATGCTGTTGTTCAGCAAGCCACCAGCTCGCACAGGCTCACCAAACATGCTCGTCGCATGGGCTGCACCCTGCACATCTTCAGATGTAGCGCGCTTCACATCGGCCCAGTTCACCTTGGCTTCGTTGCCGTTCATGGTGGCGACTGTCGTACCAGCCACAGGCTCGGACTCAAACTTCTGCGAGAAGCGACGCAGTGCCAGCGCCCCCCAGAGGTTGGCCGTGGTCGTGCTCCAGGCACCGCCCTGCTGACGCGCAATGAAGCCGCTGACCAGGCGAGGCATGTCCTCTGCCCAGGCGGGATCATTGATCGTCACCAGCATCAGGCGCGCCAGGTTCACGTCGGGGCCCTGCATCAGCCACCACCAGCTATCGTCCTGATCGGTCGAGAAGCCGGCACGCGTGCCGTTGAAGGTCAGGCGGGCACGCAGAATCTGCATAGCCTGTGCCAGACGTTCATCACGCTGCGGTGCATCGCTCATGCGCTGCAGCAGCATCACCCAGTCGATGACCGCATGCGTGGGCCACTGGTTGGGCGTGGCGTTGATGCTGTCAAGCATGCGTAGCGTGGCCTTGCCAGACTGCGCCAGCGCGGCAATGGCTGCCAGCTTGCGCATGTCCAGATCCTTGCGCGGGCTCCAGAAGTTGCGCTGAATACGGCCTTCCACAAAGGCGATCAGGCCGTCCTCCATGTGCGCACGCTCGGCCGCTGGCAGCACAAAGCGCTTGTCCACGCCCTGCGCCAAGGCAGACAGATTGATCAGGTGCGCCGTCAGCGTATCGCTGCCGCGATTCACGCCACCATCCGTTGATGGGAAATAGTTGGCCAGACCATCGCCGTCCAGATAGTTGGGCAGCTGCGCCATGGTGCTAGCCCACAGCTCGGCGTTGTTCATGCCAACGGCCTTGCTGGTGATCTGCTCAAGGCAAGAGTAGGGATAGCGGGCCCACCAGTCACGCACGCCTGGCAGACCTTCGGTCAGCTTGGGCACCAGCGACATCTGCAGACCACCACGGCCGGGCAGCGCATCCGCGGGCGGGTTCACGGGCACGGTGTATGTGCCGTTCACCTGCACCAGCGTGGCCTGCTGTACCGTCAATGGCACGGCGGGCACGATGCGCTGGCTGACTTTCAGGGCATCCTGCGCAGCGTCGACACCACCGCTGGTGTCACGCGCAGCGATCTCCCAGATCAGTGCTTCGGCACGCGTGCCTGATAGCTGGGCCGGAGCCTTGACGTCCCATGCCACTTCACGCGCTTCACCTGCGGGAATTTCCACGGTCTGAGGCTTGAGTTCCAGCATGGTGGCGCGCGGCGTCACTTCTACCTTCATGGCCTTGGCCGAGGTATTGCGCAGCGTCACCTGGGCACGGAACTGGTCATCCTCGCGCACCAGCGGGGGCAGGCCGCTGATGATCTGCAGATCCTGCGTGGTGCGAATCGCCGTCTGGCCTGTACCAAACAGGCTCACACCTGCATCGGCTACGGCCACCACCTGGAAGGTGGTCAGCGCATCGTTGAGGGGCACATCGATCAACGCCATACCGTTGGCATCCAGCACCACATTGGGCGCCCACACCAGCAAGGTGTTGAGCAGCTCGCGCGTGGGGCTACGGCCACCGCCACCACCTGCGGGCACGGCCTTCTTGCCATAGTGGCGTCGGCCAATCACTTCCATCTGCGCGGTAGATGTCTGCACACCCCACTCGCGGCGCGTCAGCATGGCGTCCAGCAGGTTCCAGCTGGTGTTGGGCATCAGCTCCAGCAAGGCCTGATCCACGGCGGCCAGCGCCACATGGGCACCTGCAGCAGGCTTGCCGTCAGGCAGCGTGGCCTTGATAGTGACCTTGGCCGTGCCGCGCACCTTGTAGCTGCTCTTGTCCGACGTCACCTTCACATCAAGCGTGTGGTTCTTCAAACCCACGCGAATTTCAGACATGCCGAAACGGAAGGCGGGCTTGGAGAGGTCGACCATCGACGTGGGCGCAATGAACTCCTTGCCATCACTCCAGAAGGCACGCCACCACTCCACCGGCGACTTGAAGCCCCAGGTGAAGAAACTGTACCAAGGCACTTCCATCAGGCGGCCACGCAGCGCCAGCACGCTGACGTAAACATTGGGGCCCCAGTTCTCTTCAATCTTGACGTCTACCGTTGGGTTGTCACCCGTCAGCTCAACGACCTGCGTGCTCACAACACCTTCGCGCTCCACAGCCACCAACGCGGTTGCGCGGCGGAAAGGCATGCGCACCTGAAAGCGTGCGGTCTCGCCGGGCTCGTAGCTCTTGCGCTCGGACAGCACATCCATGCGGTCATGGTCTTCGCCGCCGAACCAGATCTCACCCTTACCCGTCACCCAGACCGATGCAGCGGCCTGGCTGCTGCGCCCGTCTTTGTCAGAGGCCTTGACGATCAGCTCCACCTCGCCGGGCTGAGACAGTTGCGCCTCGCACTGCAGCAGGCCGTGGCTGTCGCTGGTGCCAGAGCAAATAGTGCCTAAAGGCTTGAGCGTGGTCTGGTTGTCATAGCTATAAAAGCCGCCTACCAGTCGCTTGCGGCTGGAGGTCGTAATGCGCGCAACAGCCTCGACCTTCACGGGCACACCGGCTTGCGGCTTACCTGCCGTATCCAGCGTCAGCGCCTGAAAGTTGAGTTTACGATCCACCGAAATCCAGTTTTCGGAACGCACGCCAGCCACCACGGCCGCAGGCCAGATAGTGCGTGTGCCGCGCAGAGTCTGCACCTCGCCATTGGGGTCGGCATAAGTCGCCTCCATCAGCAGCTCGCGCGGCTCGGCGGACTTGGGCAGTTTGTCGATCGTGACCTTGCCCAGACCATTCTTGTCCAGCGTCACGGGCAGCTTGTCTGCCACCACCTTGGTGTCATCGCTGGCAGTGCTCTCCTCATCATCACTGTTGCCCACATCCTGCGCGCTGCGCGGTGGGTTGAAGCTGAAGCCATCCCAGCCAGAAAAATCTGGCGACTTGGAACGCAGCAGCGCCGACACCTTGACGGGCAGGTTAGAAGCCGCACCACCGGAGACGTAGTTGATCTGCACTTCAGCAGGCACACTGCTCGCGCCATACAGCGCATCTTTGCTGGCCGGGCCTACACGGCCCTCCATCACAGGCAGACGAAACTCCTCAACGCGGAAAACACCGGTGCTGAAGCTGGAGCGGCGACCGCTGTTGTTGCCATTCTCATAGCCGAGTTCGACCGAATACTCACCCAGCTTCGCCGCTTTGGAGATAGGGAACTCGGTGATCGCGCTGCCATTGGCAGACCAGCTCAAAGCCTGCGTAAAGCGCTGGCCGCTACCCAGATGGGTAATGGTCAGGCGGTCGGGCTTTTCTGGAGTCTGATCAAAGCCCTTGGAGTTCTTGCCGGCGCCGGTCAGTGCACGCAGGTAATGCTTCATGGACACGGTTTCGCCCGCGCGGAACAGCATGCGGTCAAACACGGTATGCGCCACTTCGTCGCGCTTGCTGCTGGAGCTGGTCGGCACATTGAAGCGCCAGGACTCGATGCCCTTGTTCCAGTTGCTCCAGACAAAAGCCAGCTCCTCGCCCCCATCGGTCTTGGCACGGGCACTCACAAAATAGGAGGCACTGCGGTAGTCGCCGTCATTGTGGCAGTCGGGCGGATTGGGGTTGAGACCGTTGAAGGTCACCACGCCCTGCTCGTTGCTCACGGCCGAGGCAATGGCCTGACCATTGCAGTCCGAAATCTGAACCGTGGCACCAGACACGGCCTTTCCCTTGTCCAGCGTCGTCACCCAGGCCACGGAATTTTCACGGCCCAGCTTGAAGTGCACGGCCAGATTAGTCACCAGCACCGAGGTACGCACATACATGGTGCGACCCGCACCATAGCCCTCATCAAGCAGCGACTGCCCCAGCATGGGCGAGGCGATCTCGACGACCTGGAAGCCGGGATTCAGCGGAATGCCCACCACTTCAAACGGACGCGGGTCATTCTTGGCCGCCTTGGGCAGCTCCAGCGTCTGCGTCTGGCTCTGGCCGTCCAGCAGCGACAGCATGCGTGTCTGCACCCAGTTCTTGTCATCGTTGATGACCGGAGGCAAAACCTTCACATCGCGGGCAGCACGCTTGCGCTCCACGCTATAGTTGTCATAGCGCTCGACCTTCTTGATCCAGGCGATGATGTCCGCGTCAGAGCCACCCTTCTTGGTGCGCACCACGCTGGCATCCAGAGACTTGCCAGTAAGCTGCGGCTCCACATTGCGCAGCGTCACGGGCAACAGCGCCGGGCCCTTGGGACCTTCGGCAAAGCGCTCGACAATACCGAATGGCGAAGCGGCAAACTTCACCAGCGGTGGCATATTGCCCGTGGCCGTGGCCAGCGGGAACATGTTGGCATTGGTCAGCGTGCGACCCGCTGCGTCCTTGAACTGCGGGGGCAGCTCCACCACATACTTGGTGCTGGCTGACATGGTGGCCGGGAAGGTCACGCTGTCCACCAGTGAGTCTTCGGCCAGCTTGTCGCCGTTCTGCTCAATGATGGGAGCGACCGCCGAGGCACCACTCTTCAGGCGAATCGCCTCAACCAGCTTGCGCGGCACAGGCGCACTGAAGGACAGGCGCATGGGACGAATGGGCAGGCAGGCGGCGTTGGCATTTTCACGCTCACAGCTGAAATCGGCCGAAAACGGCTGGCGCACCTGATACTGATAACGCTGCTCATCCTTGCTGGCCAGACCATTGGCCATGACCACGCCCTTGCCATAGACCAGGGTCATCTTGCTGCCCGAAGTCAGGCGGCGATTACAGGCCAGCACGGCATAGTTCTGCGGGTGCTTGGCGGCATCCTTGTCCCAATGCCGCTGCTTGAGCACGGCATCGCGATCCTTGCCCTCGATGAGCTGCACAGGAATGCGCTCACCCACACCTTCAGACGTACACCAGACACGCTGCTTGAGGCTATCTGCCGTGGCAGCGCCCGTCAGGCGCAGTGCAAAGTACTGCTGCTCATCCACCTCTTCATAGGTATCCGGCGCGATATCAGCAACCTGCGGGCCACCCGTCTGAAATTGATAGCTGGCAGCGCCCGTCAGCGCTTTGCCATCGACACCTTTGAACTGAGGATTGAGCGAAGCCGTGCAGCGCACGCCAGCGGGCAGATTCTGGGTGAAGTCAAACACCCATTCCTTTTCGCTGTTCCAGCGGCCTTGTCCCTTGGCGGCTTGAGCATCACTGCACTGCAGATTGACGGGAGCGGCGGCCTTGGGGTCGCCAAAGCGCACAGCCGCTGCATCAAACTGCACGACCACCTGCCCCACCTTGCTCACATCACCCTGCGGGCTGAACTGGCGCACACCGGCTGCATGTGCAGCCACGGCGCTCAGGCCCCACAGCAAACTCGCATTCAGCAGCATGCGCCAGCGCGGCGCATGCCCCTCCGTTCCGCCCGTCGTTGCGTACGGCTTGGTCATACAGTCATCCTTTTTAAAAGCAGGCGCAAGACCTGCTCTGGCTGTTTGAATCTGGAGTCTGGAATCCACCACGACAGCGCGGAAAGTGCATCAACAAAAAAGCCCTGCCTCACAAGTGAGCAGGGCTTTGAGCATGTACTGCAAGCGCGAATTACTGCGGCTGGAACCCACTGCGCTGAATGATACCGGTCCAGACGCGGGTATAGGCTGCCTCTCTGGCCGCCAGTTGCGCAGGATTCATATATCCCACTGTAAGACCCAATGCCGTCAGTTGCGCGTAAACGTCACGTTGTTTAAGCACATTGCCTACGGCGGCCGAAAAACGCTCCACAAACGCCTGCGGCACACCCTTGGGCGCAAAGATGCCGTAGTAAGGCAGCTCTTCAAAACCCTTGATGCCCTGCTCCAGCAGCGTAGGTACATCGGGCATTGATGCCTGACGCTTGGCGCCCAGCACGCTGATCACGCGCATCTTTCCGGCCTTGTGGTTCTCCATGAAGTCCGGCACCGATGCGATGCCTGCCGGAATCTGATTGCCCAGCATGTCGCCCAGCAGCGGGGCGCTGCCGCGGTACGGTGCAGCAACCAGATCGAGCTTGTAGTGGTCATCCAGAATTTTGACCAGAAACTCTGGCGTGGAAGCCGGAGCTGGAATACCAATCGTGCCGCGCTTGGGGTTGGCCTTGATCCATGCCACGTACTCGGCCAGATTCTTGGCTGGCGTGTTGCTGGAAACAGCCAGCGCATTCACAAACGTAGCAATGCCTGCCACGGGAATAAAGTCTTGCTGCGGCTCGAAGCCGGGCTTCTTCACAACCTGAGGCAGGATAGAAATGGTGTGGTCATGCGAGAGAAACAGCGTGTGACCATCGGCAGGCGCTGCCTTGAGCAACTGCGCCGCAATCTGACCGCCAGCGCCGGGGCGGTTGTCCACGACCACCGTCACACCGCCCAGCTCATCCTTGAGTTTTTCAGCCAGCAGCCGCGCAATCGCATCCGAGCCACCACCGGGCGGAAAGCCCACCAGAATGCGAATGGGCTGGCCCGACGAAGCCCAGGCCACCGAACCCAGAGCCGATGCTGCTGCAGCCCCCACACCAGCCTTGAGCAGTTGACGACGAGATTGCGTCATGTGTTTTCTCCTTGTATTTTTTGAGCCTAACCAAAACAAAAGCGCCCGGCAAAGGGCGCTTTCAAGGCGTGATCGTTACGCCACAGTGCGGCTAGTCATCAAGCCAAACGAGCCTGATGCTTGGCCAGCTGGATACGCACCTGAGCCGGAGCCGTGCCGCCCAGCGTATTGCGGGCATTCAGCGAGCCTTCAAGGCTCAGCGCCTCGAACACATCGGCTTCGATGTTGGGGTTAAAGGCCTGCAGCTCTGCCAGTGGCAGCTCGGTCAGGTCCACACCCTTCATGGTGGCCAGCTTCACGGCGTGGGCCACGGTTTCGTGGGCGTCGCGGAAAGGCAGGCCCTTCTTGACCAGATAGTCGGCCAGATCGGTGGCAGTGGCGTAACCCTTCAAGGCCGCAGCACGCATGTTCTCGGCGTTGACGGTGATGCCGCCTTCCTTGGTGCCGGTGGCAGGGTTGAGCTGGCCGCCAATCATCTCGGCGAAGATGCGCAGCGTGTCCTTGAGCGTATCGACGGTGTCGAACAGCGGTTCCTTGTCTTCCTGGTTGTCCTTGTTGTAGGCCAGGGGCTGGCCCTTCATCAAGGTGATCAGGCCCATCAGATGACCGACCACACGGCCGGTCTTGCCGCGTGCCAGCTCGGGCACATCGGGGTTCTTCTTCTGGGGCATGATGGACGAGCCGGTGGTGAAGCGGTCGGCAATCTTGATGAAGCCAAAGTTCTGGCTCATCCAGATGATCAGCTCTTCGGACAGACGGCTCACGTGCACCATGCACAAGCTGGCAGCGGCGGTGAATTCAATGGCGAAGTCACGGTCAGACACACCATCCAGCGAGTTTTGCGACACGCCTTCCATACCCAATGTCTTGGCCACGCGTTCGCGGTCCAGCGGGTAGGTGGTACCAGCCAGAGCGGCAGAACCCAGGGGCAGCACGTTCACGCGCTTGCGCACGTCCAGCATGCGCTCGGCGTCGCGCTTGAACATCTCGACATAAGCCAGCATGTGGTGGCCAAAGCTCACAGGCTGGGCCACTTGCAGGTGAGTGAAGCCGGGCAGGATCACGTCCACATTCTTGGCAGCCACTTCAACCAGCGACAGTTGCAGCTCTTTGAGCAGGCCTTCAATCAGGTCGATCTCGCCGCGCAACCACAGGCGCACGTCGGTTGCGACCTGGTCGTTACGGCTGCGACCGGTATGCAGGCGCTTGCCGGCATCGCCCACCAGCGCGGTCAGGCGCGCTTCGATGTTCAGGTGCACGTCTTCCAGATCCAGCTTCCACTCGAAGCTGCCGGCTTCGATTTCCGAAGTGATCTGCGCCATGCCCTTCTGGATAGAGGCGAAGTCGTCAGCGCCAATGATCTTCTGGGCCGAGAGCATTTCGGCATGGGCCAGAGAGCCCTGAATGTCGGCCTGCCACATGCGCTTGTCAAAGAACACGCTGGAGGTGTAGCGCTTGACCAGGTCGCTCATGGGTTCAGAGAACAGGGCAGACCAGGCCTCGGCCTTGGTGTCGAGCTGGTTGTGCGAAGGAGCAGATGTAGACATGTAAGGACAGCAATCCCGTAAAACCACAGGCCGACAATTCAGAAGATGACTGCGGCAGCTGTGCAAAGCAGAAACAGGGATTTTATCGGCCTGACTCGCCCACAGGGCCAGACAAGCCCAGAGCCATTGCCTTCAACTGCGACAAAGCAGTTTTCATCTGGCAATTACTCATATTTCAATAGCTGTCAGCGCTTGATACATAAGCGCCACAAGGCCATTTAGCTTAAACCCCATGAATCTGGCTACTGTTCTCTGGTTTTTGCCTTGCGCAGAAAATCGTCCCGTCTTCGCTTTCTTTCTCACCGGCCGCAGCCTGCAAGGCTTGTGCGCCGCCCCGGCATGCACTCCCGTTCTTCCCTCATTTCTGGCTTTGGCTTTGCGCTGGCGGCCTGCGCGCTCTGGGGCGCTATTTTTCTGGTGCCGGCCATGCTGCCGGAGTTCTCCCCGCTGCAAATCACCTTTGGCCGCTTTGTGCTGTATGGCGTGGTGGCCCTGTTTATTTTTTTGCCCCAGGCGGCGCAGTTGCTGCCCAAGCTGCAAAAAGCCGATATCTGGAACCTGCTCTGGCTAGCGCTGACGGGTAACGTGGTGTATTTCGCACTCGTCGCCACTTCGGTGCAGTGGATTGGCATGGCCGTCACATCGCTGATCGTGGGGCTGGTTCCCGTCACCGTGCCACTGCTGGGCCGCAACACCAGCGGCGCGATTCCGCTGCGCCGCATGCTGGCACCCATGGCGCTGATTCTGGCCGGCATTGTGCTCATCAACGCCCACGCGCTGACTGCCGCGCCTGAGGGCAGCCAGAGCCGCTATCTGCTGGGCGTGCTGCTGGCCGTTCTGGCCGTGATCTGCTGGAGCCGCTACGCACTGGACAACACCCGCTATCTGGCGCAAAGCCAGTTCAACGGCACGCAATGGTCCACGCTCTGGGGATTGGTGGTGGGGCTGATCAGCGCCCTGCTCTGGGCCTTGCTGTGGCTGGTGTCACCCGAGAACGATGCACCCGCCATCGCACCCGAACGCTGGCAGATGTTCTGGCTGCTGAACCTGGCGGTTGCCATCTTCTCCTCATGGCTGGGCAACTGGATGTGGAATGCCGCCAGCGAGCGCCTGCCCATTACCTTTGTGGGTCAGTTGCTGGTGTTTGAGACGCTGTTTGCACTGGCCTACCACTACCTCTATGAGCAGCGCCTGCCGCAGGCCAGCGAGCTGGCGCCTATCGCGCTGATTCTGGCCGGCGTGGTCTGGTCGCTCAAACGGTTCAAGGCCGTGAAAAACGTTTAACAAAGCACTGCGGCAGCGCAAGTACTGATGCAACAAACCGACACATACCGGGCTGATAACGGACTGATTGCGCCTACGCACATGGCTATCGGCCAATAATCCAAGGCATCGTCCCGCTTCAAACAGTCTGTGCCCATTTCCCCCATCACCGCTCACGCCATCTCACCACGCAGCGCGCTGGTGTTTGATGCCTGTAATGCCGGCGTGGTGCTGCGTGCCGTGCTGTTTGTGCAAGTCGTGGTGGCCACCGTCGCCATTTACGGTGCGGATTCGATCTGGGAGTGGTTTTCCTCCACCGCCCTGCTCACCGGTGCCTGCCTGCCGGGCACGCTGGTCTGGCTGATTACGGCCTGCAGCCTCAAGCACCAGTTGCAGCGGCTGGGCACACGCGGCCAGTATCTGGCGGGGGTGCTGCTGGGCGCGCTTGCCGGGCTTTATGCCTGCGCAATGCTGCAGTTAGCAGGCATTGGCAAAGCCCCCTGGCTGGCCAGCGCAGTCACCGGCGGCCTGCTGGCCGCCTTGCTGGTGACAGCACTGGTGCTGCGTGCTCGCGGCAATACGCCTGCGCAGACACAGGCCCGCCTGACCGAGCTGCAATCGCGCATACGCCCGCATTTTCTGTTCAACACCCTCAACAGCGCCATCGCTCTGGTGCGTGCTGAACCGGCCAAGGCCGAGGCGCTACTGGAAGACTTGAGCGACCTGTTTCGCTACGCGCTGGCCGAGCCCAATCTCACCACCACGCTGGCGCAAGAGATTGAGCTGGCGCAGCGCTACCTGTCCATAGAGCAGGTGCGCTTTGGCGAGCGCCTGCAAATTCAGTGGCAGCTGGATGAAAGCGTGCACAGCGCACTGCTGCCTCCGCTGCTGCTGCAGCCCCTGGTTGAAAACGCCATTCGCCACGGTGTGGAGCCCAACCCGCGTGGCGGCAAGCTACAGGTGCGTACTGAAAAGCGGGGTAACGAGGCCTTGATTCAAATCATCAACACCATACCGGCCACGCCTTCGACCTCGCCCACCGCAGGCAACGGCATTGCGCTGGATAACGTCAG
Source organism: Comamonas sp. (assembly GCF_036643215.1). GTDB lineage: Bacteria > Pseudomonadota > Gammaproteobacteria > Burkholderiales > Burkholderiaceae_C > Comamonas. Next base: position 115,642 of record NZ_JAVXSJ010000011.1, read on the forward strand.
GGCCAGACTGTCGCTGCTGCACGATCTGCAAGGCAGCTTCAACGCCCGCGAGCGCGACGGGCTGTATGTGGTGCGCCTGAGCGTGCCTTTGCCGCAGACCGCTTAAACCCCGGAGAATCTCGCCATGCACATTCTGATCGTTGACGACGAAGCTCTGGCCCGGGGAAGGCTGCGTACCCTGCTGGGAGACTGCGCCCATGGCCCGCATCTGGTGCAAGAAGCAGCCGATGCCCAGCAAGCCCTGCACATTTTGCAAACAGCACAGCCCACACCCGTGCAACTGGTGCTGCTGGATATTCACATGCCCGGCCAGGACGGCCTGCAGTTTGCGCAGACGCTGAGCAACATGCCCAACCCGCCAGCCATTGTGTTTGTGACGGCCCACGCCAACCACGCCGTGCAAGCCTTTGAGCTGGATGCCGTGGACTACCTGACCAAGCCTGTGCGGCTGGAGCGCCTGCAGCAATCCCTGCAAAAAGCAGAGCGCGCGCTAAGCACGCTCAGCGTGGTGGAAAGCGGCCCCGTGCTTCTGATTCAAGAGCGCGGCGGCACGCTGCGGCTGCCGCTGACTGAAGTGCGTTACCTCAAGGCCGAGCAAAAATACATCACCGTGCGTACCGTGCAGCGCAACTACATTCTGGATGGCGCGCTGGCCGATCTCGAAACCCGCCACTGCGAGCAGTTGCTGCGCATTCACCGCAACGCACTGGTGCTGCGCGCCGCCCTGCGCGGGCTGGAAAAATATGACGATCCAGAGGAAGGCGAAGGCTGGGGCCTGCGCCTGCAAGGCGTACCAGAGCTGCTACCCGTATCGCGCCGCCAGCTGGCACTCGTCAAAACCGAACTCAAGGATGGGGCTTGAGCCACTTCTGCCCAACAAAAAACCGGCCTGATTGAGCCGGTTTTTTGTTGGTATGGCACGCGCTATCAATGCTCGTGTTTTTTCTCTGCGCCATGTGAATGCACGGCCTCTGCCGCGCCTTCATTTGCATGGTCATGTTCGTGGTCATGCGCATGATTGTGGGCCGCACCACTCATCACCGTCACCACCACAATACCCACCAGCAGCCAGAAGACTTGCGCAGCCGTCTCTTTGGCACTCAGGCGTTTTTGCAGCTGAGGAATCAAGTCAGCCAGCGCCACATAGATAAAGCTGCTCGACGCAATCGTCAAAAAGTACGGCAGCAAATCATGCAACTGGCCAATGAGGAAGTAGCCTGCCACACCACCCAGCGTAGTCACGGCACCGGCCATGGACACCTTGATCAAGGCCACACGGCGGTTGCTGCTGGACTGGCGCAGCACCACGATGTCGCCCATGTGGTGAGGCACCTCGTGGGCCAGCACCGACAAAGCGGCAATCAGACCCAGACGAATATCCGCCATGAAGGCCGAGGCAATCAGCACCCCATCGCCAAAGCAATGCACGCTGTCGCCGGTCAGAATCGCCCAGCCGCCCTTGGTATGGGCGTGACCATGAGACTCGTGGTGATCATGCGAATGATCGCCGTGCTCATGCACCTCGCCGTGGTCATGGCCATGCGAATGTTCATGGCCGTGGTGCCACAGCTCGGCCTTGGACAGCAGAAAGAAAAACACCAGCCCGACCAGCAGCACCACAAACAGGTCGTGCGCCTTGCCGTGGCTTTCAAACGCTTCGGGCAGCAAATGCATGAAGGCCGTAGCCAGCAATGCGCCCGCAGCGAGACTAAGCAGGCGCTGAGGCATGACCCCGGGCGTGCGACCTCCTCCGAGGCTCATTAACAACGCGGCCACCCAGACACTGCCGATACCAGCAGCCAGGGTGGCCAGAATAATTGCTACCAATGTCATAGCTTTATGTGGCTTAACCGCAACCTTTACAGGCGAAACACGGGGATTTTCGCAGAATGTGACAGCCTGAGCGGCTCTATCTGACTATCCCCATACCGTCAGCCCCGGTTGCGCATCATGCATGGAGCACGACCCGGGACTTCTTTCACCTTAGCAAAGCTGTCAACCCCCCCCGATCACAAAATTAGGCCACGCCTTGTTTCTTGAACCAGCTCAGCATGTGCGCCCAGCCATCCTGCGCCGCTTGCTCACGGTAGCTGGGGCGGTAGTCCGCATGGAAAGCATGGGGGGCATCGGGGTAGATCACAAACTCCGATATCTTGGCCGCCGCTGACCCGCTCTTGAGTTCGGCCTTCATCGCATCCACAGACTCTTGCGGAATGCCCGTGTCCTTGCCGCCATAAAGGCCCAGCACCGGGGCCTTGAGCTTGGCAACCAGATCAATCGGGAACGTTGGCTGCAGCTCGTTCTTATTACCCTGCAGACGCCCATACCAGGCCACGCCCGCCTTGACCGGGCCATGCGCCGCATACAGCCAGGTAATGCGCCCGCCCCAGCAAAACCCCGTAATGGCCAGCTTGCTCGCATCGCCACCATTGGTACTTGCCCATTGCACCGCTGCATCCAGATCGCCCATTGCCTGCGCATCGGGCACCTTGGCAATCACCTCGCTCATTAACTTGGCCATTTCGCCATAGGCCATGGGGTCGCCCTGGCGTACAAACAAATCGGGCGCAATGGCCATATAGCCCGCGCGTGCCAGTCGGCGGCAGGTGTCGGCAATGTATTCATGCACACCAAAGATTTCAGAAATCACCAGCACCACCGGCAGATTTTTTTTGCCCGCAGGCGCGGCACGATAGGCTGGCAGCTTGAAGCCGTGGACATCGATACTCACCTCGCCCGCCGTCAGGCCATCGGCAGAGGTCTTGATCGCCGTCTGCGCCATCACCGGCCCGGCCACACTGGCATAACCCACGCCAAGTCCCGCGCCCAGAGCCGCCCGCAACGCTGCGCGGCGACTGGGTGGAGCGTCGGCATTGGCGCCAAGCAGGCCCTTCATATCCTGAGCGATGTCTTCGTACTTCATGAATCCTCCTCTGGTTGATGGAATCTCAAGCCACGGCAGCGCAATCAGCCAGCCGCCTGCGCCATGCAGTCTAAAGCCTGCCCATTCAAGCCAGCCAGCGCAGCAGCGCCGAAGCGGCAGCCCCCAGCACCACCACCAGCAAGAACGGGGCGCGCAGCCACAGTGCAATCGCGGCCACCAGCAAAGCACCCAGACGGGCATCCAGCGCCAGCTGCGTGCCGCTGGCCACGGTATTCATCACCGTCAACGCAGCCAGCAGCGCTACCGTCAAGCTGGCCGCCACCTGAGCCATGCGCGGGCTGCGCATCCAGCGCTCGGGCAAGCTATAGCCCAGCAGCTTGGTCACAAAAGCCAGCGCACAGGCCAGCAAAATCCATTGCCATAAAGACAGCGTCATTGCTTTGCCTCCGATGGTCTGACCCAGCCCCAGAACGCGCCCACTGCAGCGGCCAGCAAAATGGGCACGCCTGCCGGCACCACAGGAATGGCAATCGCCGTCACCAGCCCGCAAGCCAGCGCCAGAGCCACCGGCTCGCGCGCATTCAGGCGCGGCCAGAGCAAGCCCAAAAAGGCTGCCACCGCCGCACCATCCAGGCCAAAGCGGCGCGTATCACCCAGCGCATTACCCATCAGCGCGCCCAGCAAGGTAAACAGGTTCCACAGCAAAAACACACCCGCACCCGCCACCCAGAAGCCACGGCGCTGCTCACCCAGCTCTTCCTGCCCCGATGCGGTGGCCGCAGATTCATCAATCGTCCAGTGCGCAGCCAGCCAGCGCGGCAGCCCTTTGACACCCAGCAAGCGGCTCATCTGCATGCCGTAAATCGCATTGCGCACACCCAGCAACGTGGCAGCCCCCACGGCCGCCAGACCACTGCCACCACCGGCGATCACACCGATAAACGCGAACTGCGAGCCGCCCGTGAACATCAGTGCGCTCAAGGCCATGGTCTGCCAGATATTGAGCCCCGCCGCCACGGACAATGCGCCAAAAGAAATGCCGTACAAGCCGGTGGCCACCGAAATGGATAGCCCCATGCGTACGGCTGGTGTCATTGCAAAGTCTTTGAACAAAGAATCCTCAAATCATTTCAATAGCTGCTGGCGCATGTAAATAAGGCACTTCAGACATGAAATCATCTGAAGTGCCCTGTTTGATTGCGCTAGAAGCTCACTTTTTAAAAGCGCTTTGGCGTGAAAGGCTCACTGAGCCTGCGGTGAAAAGCGCATCAGTGCGCCTTCTCCCAGTTCTCTCCAAAGCCGATCTCGGCCAGCAGCGGCACGGCCAGATCGGCCACGCCGGCCATGATGGAGGGGATTTCGGCCTTCACCCATTCCCTTGCCGACTCGGGCAGCTCGAACACCAGTTCGTCATGCACCTGCATGATGACCAGCACCTCGGGCTTTTCCGCATCCAGCCTGGCCTGTACGGCGACCATGGCTTTTTTGATCAAGTCCGCCGCTGTGCCCTGCATGGGAGCGTTGATGGCGGCACGCTCGGCGGCTTTTTTGCGCGGGCCGTTACCGCCGTTGATTTCCGGCAGTACCAGGCGGCGGCCAAACACGGTCTCGACATAGCCTTGTGCATGGGCCAGCTCCACGGTCTGGTCCATGTAGCGCTTCACGCCGGGGTAGCGCTGAAAGTATTTGTCGATATAGGCCGCAGCGGCCTTGGTTTCAATGCCCAGATTTTTAGCCAGACCAAAGCTGCTCATGCCGTAGATCAGGCCAAAGTTGATGACCTTGGCGTAGCGGCGCTGCTCGCTGCTCACCTCATCTACCGTCACGCCAAACACTTCGGCGGCAGTGGCGCGGTGCACGTCCAGGCCGTTTTTGAAGGCGTTGAGCAAGGCCTCGTCACCCGAGAGATGGGCCATGATGCGCAGCTCGATCTGCGAGTAATCGGCGCTGGCAATCAGCTTGCCCTCAGGCGCAACAAAGGCTTCGCGCACGCGGCGGCCTTCGGGGGTGCGCACGGGGATGTTCTGCAGATTGGGGTCGTTGCTGGACAAACGCCCCGTCACGGCCACGGCCTGCGCGTAGTGGGTGTGCACGCGGCCATCGGTGGGCAAGGCCATCTGCGCCAGCTTGTCGGTGTAAGTGCCTTTGAGCTTGGACAGGCTGCGGTGCTCCAGCAGCTTGGCGGGCAGCGGATAGTCCTCGGCCAGCTTTTCCAGCACTTCTTCGTCGGTGCTGCGCGCGCCGGTGGCGGTTTTCTTCACCACAGGCATGCCCAGCTTGTCGAAGAAGATTTCGCCCAGTTGCTTGGGGCTGGCCAGATTAAATGGCTGGCCCGCAATTTCGTACGCTTCTTCTTCCAGCTTCAAAATGCGCGCACCCAGATCATTGCTCTGGCGCGCCAGCTCGCCCGCATCAATGCGCACGCCGTTGCGCTCGATGCGAAACAGCGCTTCGCTGGTCTGCATTTCCAGCTCATAAATATGCAGCAAACCGGCGTTGGCCTGAATCTGCGGCCACAGCACTTGATGCACGTTCAGCGTCTGGTCTGAGTCTTCGCAGCTGTACGCTGCCGCCTTATCGACCGGCACCTGCGCAAATGGAATCTGGCCCTTGCCCTTGCCGCACAGGTCTTCGTAGCTGATGCCAGTGCGGCCGGTGTGGCGCAGCGCAAGGCTGGTCAGGTTGTGGGGGCGGTCGGCTTCGAGCACATAGCTTTGCAGCATGGTGTCGTGCGAATAGCCGCGCACGGTAATGTCGTGGTTGGCAAACACATGCTGGTCGTATTTGACATGCTGGCCCAGCTTCTTTTTGCTGCCGTCTTCCAGCCAAGGCTTGAGCTTGGCCAGCACGCTGTTCATATCCAGCTGCTCGGGCACATCCATGCCTTCGTGGCGCAGCGGAATATAGGCGGCTTCGCCAATGGCCACGCTAAAGCTGATGCCGACGATCTGCGCGCGCATTTCGTCCAGCGAATCGGTTTCGGTGTCTATAGCGGTCAGCTCGGCGGCGTTGATCTTGGTCAGCCATTCGTCCAGTTGGGCTTCCGTCAAGATGGTGGTGTAGACCACGTCACGCTGCTGGGCGGCCACGGCCACTTCAGTGGCTTCTGCGTCATCCACATCAAAAAGACCACCTTGGGCGGTGTCAACCTTGCTGGCCTTGGCAGGCTTGGCGGCTTTTGCGGGAGGCGCTTCAGAAACCGTAGAACCCAGCGCGCGTGCCAGGCCCTTGAAGCCGTATTTTTCATAAAACGGCACCAGCGCCGCATTGTCTGGCTCGGCCAGGACCACGTCGTCCAGCTGGGGCAGGCCGCTGATGTAGTCCGCCAGATCGCAGTCGGTCTTCATGGTCACCAGCTGGCGGCTCAGCGCCAGCTGGCCGCTGGCAATCGCATCGCGCAGGTTTTGACCTGCAACGCCCTTGATACCTGCGGCATTAGCTATCAAATTCTCTAGCGTGCCGTGCTCTTCCAGCCACTTGGCAGCGGTCTTGGGGCCGACCTTGGTGACGCCGGGCACGTTGTCCACGGTGTCGCCCACCAGTGCCTGAAAGTCGACCATCAACGACGGGGGCACGCCAAACTCGGCGGTCACCCCGGCTACGTCGCGCTTTTTGCCGTTCATAGTGTCGATGATGGTGACATGTTCGTTCACCAGCTGGCTCAAGTCCTTGTCACCGCTGGAGACGATGACGTTGATGCCCTGGGCCGCCGCCATCTGCGCCAGCGTGGCGATCACGTCGTCGGCTTCCACGCCGGGAACGGCCACCACTTTCCAGCCCAGCAGCTTCACCACTTCGTGGATGGGCTCGATCTGACTGCGCAGATCGTCGGGCATGGGCGAGCGCGTGGCCTTGTACTGGTCGTACATGGCATCGCGGAAGGTGGGGCCCGAGGTATCAAACACGCACACCGCGTAGTCGCCCTGCACATCCTTCCTCAGCGCCTGCATCATGTTCACCATGCCGCGAATGGCGCCCGTGGCGGGGCTGACCGGATCGCCGGGAATGGCCCGCAGATCGGGCATGGCATGGTAGGCGCGGTAAAGGTAGCTGGAGCCGTCCACCAGCACCAGGGTCTTGGAATTACTCATACCCCGAATTGTGCACGCGTGCCCGCCTGCGCAGGGCGCCGCTTCAAAGACGGGCAGAGCATAGTGGGAGAATTCGAAGTCGCCCTACAATCGAGCCATCATGCGCGCTGCACCACTTTTCATCATTCTGAGCCTGGCTGCCGGATCTGTTCTGGCCCAGACCTCCACTTCTGAACCTGCCCAAGCCGTGGCAGCTCCTGCGCCTCAAGGCCAGCAGGACAACTCTGCGCCCACCGGCAAGCACAACCAGCGGATTGAACATATCCGCGTGGAAGACGCAGGCAGCCGTGTTGATGAAACCCGTGTAGGCGGCCAGACCCAGAGCATTACCGTGCAACCCAAGGTGGGCTCCATGCCCGAGTACGAGGTGCAGTCCAACGACGGCGCCCGCGCTGCCCGCAACCGCGACAACAACAGCGGCGACACCACGGGCACCCGAGTCTGGAACTTCCTCAAATTCTGAAGCGCCGCGCGCTTTCCCCATTCATGACAGGGCAGTGCCGCACCGCACTGCCCTGTTGCGTATAGAACCCATCACCTGTTAGCTCGGCCGACTGTCACAGGCCGGCGCATTCACCATGGCTGTTTTCACCGAAGTTTCCGATAAAGATGCGCGCGACCTGCTGCGCCGCCTGTCCCTTGGCTCGTTCAAAGAATTGCGCGGCATTCAGGGCGGCATTGAAAACACCAACTACTTTCTGACGACCGATCAGGGTGAGTACGTGCTGACTCTGTTCGAGCGCCTGAGCTTTGAGCAGTTACCGTTTTACCTGTACCTGATGAAGCATCTGGCGCAGGCAGGCATCCCCGTGCCAGACCCGCAAGGCGAAACACGCAGCGGCGACATTCTGCTCAAGGTCTGCGGCAAGCCTGCGGCCATCGTCAATCGACTGGCTGGCAAGAGCCAGCTAGCCCCCCAGCCCGTGCACTGCGCCGCTGTGGGCGACATGCTGGCGCGCATGCATCTGGGCGGCCAGAACTACGAACGCAACCAGCCCAATCTGCGCGGCCTGCCCTGGTGGAATGAGACCGTGCCCGTCGTGCTGCCGCACCTGGACGAGGAAAAGGCTGGCCTGCTGCGTGCAGAGCTGGCCTACCAGAACCACATTGCCGCATCGGCGGCCTATGCGGCCCTGCCGCGCGGCCCCATCCACGCCGATCTGTTCCGCGACAACGTGATGTTTGAAGGCGACAAGCTGACAGGCTTTTTCGACTTCTACTTCGCGGGCGTGGACACCTGGCTCTTCGATCTGGCCGTCTGCCTGAACGACTGGTGTATCGATCACGCAACAGGTGCGCACGATGCCACGCGCGCCAAAGCCATGCTCGCTGCCTACCAGGCCGTACGCCCGCTGGCGGCTGCCGAGCGTGAACTGCTCAACGCCCAACTGCGTGCTGGCGCGCTGCGCTTCTGGATCTCTCGCCTCTGGGACTTCTATCTGCCGCGTGAAGCGGCCCTGCTGCAGCCCCATGACCCCACGCACTTCGAGCGCGTGCTGAACCAGCGCATTGCCCACCCGCTGACGCTGGACTAAGCGCCGAGCCTTACTCCCAAGTTGCAAAGTGCTACGGGGCTATTAATGGCCCCGTAAAGCCGTCTCGGGTACAGTGCAAGAAGCGACTTTTGCACGCTCTCGCAAAAGTATTTCAGCCTCTTCCATGAAACTTCAAATCGTTCCCGCCCGCACTGGTCTTCAGTGGGTGCTCCAAGGTCTGCGCACGTTCAAAAGCCAGCCTCTGGCTTTGGCCGCCCTGTTCTTTCTGGGCATGGCCAGCATGTCGCTGATCTCGGCCCTGCCGCTCATCGGCCCCGTTCTCGCTCTGGCACTGCTGCCCTGCATCTCGCTGACCATGATGGTTGCGGCCTCCGAAGCCGCCCACGGCCGCAAGCCCACGCCCGCATTGCTGCTGGTGTCGTTTCGCTCCGGCAGCCAGCACCTGCAATCCATGTTGATGCTGGGCGGCATGTACGCCGCAGGCTTTCTGCTCATCATCGGTGCCTCCAGCATTGTGGATGGCGGCAACTTCGCCAGCGTCTATCTGGGCCAGACCCCCATGACCCGCGAGCTGGCCGAAGAGCCCGAGTTCCAGTCCGCCATGTGGCTGAGCATGTGCCTGTACCTGCCTCTGTCGCTGGCCTTCTGGCATGCCCCAGCCCTCATTCACTGGCATGGCATCAGCCCCGTCAAATCGCTTTTCTTCAGCTTTGTCGGCTGCATCCGCAATATCGGCGCGTACTTTGTCTTTGGCGTGTGCTGGGTTGGCGTCTTCATCGCGACCGGCATGGTGCTGGCCATCGTCACCGGCATTCTGGCTGCACTCATCGGCAGCATTGCAGGCGGACTGATGGTGGCTACAGCGCTGGCATTGGCTGCGGTGTTTTTCACCTCCATCGTGTTTTCGTTTCGCGACAGCTTTTCGGCTCCTGATGGCAAGGACGAAATGGAAATTTCCCACGATTCCAAGAACGACGACAACCTGCCTCCCATCTGAAGCATTTGAGTCACACAGAAAAAAGCCGCTGTAGCCCAAGCTACAGCGGCTTTTTTACGCTCTGAGTGACGCGTTACACGCCAACAGGCCCGCCATCGGCTTTCTGAATCACCACCGTCGATGAACGGGGGCGCACCTTGCCGGAAGGCACAGCCGTTGCATCGTTGCTGCCATAGGCGGGCCAGTTCACCGGATGCTGCACATTCAGGAAGATGGTGCGGTAATCGGGCGTATAGGCAAAGCCGGTAATTTCGGCTTCGTTCGGCCCCACAAAGAAGCGACGCAGATCACCTTGATTGCTGGCATTGATCGCCGGGCCCGTGCCCTTGCTGTCTGCCAGAGCACCGGGAATGACGGCCAGCATCTGGTCATTCGTGGCCTTGGCCACGTCGTTTTTACGGCCGCCATCAATGCCGTTATCGGTCTGCACCCACAGAATGCCGCGGTCATCAAAGGCAATACCGTCGGGGCTGGCCAGCTGGTTCAGCGTGGTCAGGCCAGAGCGATTGGTGTCTGCATCTGCACCAGCGTTGGAGCCAAAGACAAAGATCTCCCACTTGAAGCTGGTGTTACCCGCCACGTCATGCCAGCGAATGATGTGCCCATTGACGTTGTTCAGGCGCGGGTTAGCCGCATTGGTGCCCGTCGTCGCATTGCGGCTGGTGTTATTGGTCAGCGTCAGGTACACATCGCCGTTGGTGGGGTTCACCGCCGTCCACTCTGGGCGGTCCATAGGCGTCGCACCCACAAAGTCGGCAGCGCCGCGGGTGTTCAGCAAAATCTCATCCAGCGTCTTGTACTGCGTGCTCAGCTTGCTGCCGTCTTTGCCCACGCTGTCCAGCGTCAGTGGCAACCAGGTGCCCGAGCCGTCTTCGTTGAAGCGAGCGACAGACAGCGTGCCCTTGTCCAGGTACTTCGCACCCACGGCAAGGCGGTCGGTTCGCTTGGCATCTGCCGGGTCCCAGACCGCATCGGACACATAGCGGTAGATGTATTCAAAGCGCGAATCATCGCCGGTGTAGAAGGCCAGTGGCTTGCCCGCTTCAGGCACGCTGTAGGCCGCGCCTTCGTGGGCGAAGCGGCCCATGGCCGTGCGCTTGGTGGCGATGCTGGCGGGGTCGTAGGGGTCGATTTCGACCAGATAGCCAAAGCCGTTGACCTCGTTACGCCAGTCGCTCAACGCATCGGCACCACTGGCCGTGATGTTGAAGCGGGCGAATTCCGCATCCTTCTCGCTCGCATCACCGGCTGCGGTTTCCCACAAATAGCGGCCTGTCTTGGTGGCCACGCCCACTCGTTTCTGGTGCGCAGGTACCGTGCCGGTGTTCACAAAGCAGGATGCCCAGTTTTCTTCGGCGGTGATGTACGTGCCCCAGGGCGTTGTGCCATTGCCGCAGTTGTTGTTGGTGCCGCGTGCCTGGCTGCCATCCTTGGAGAAAGGCGTCTTCACCCATTCCGACTTGGCCACAGGGCCTGCCAGCGCCATCGGCGTCGCAGAGGTGAAGCGGCGGTTGTACTTGGAGTTTTTGACGATCTCCCAGACCGAGCCACTCTTCTTGATATGCATGACGGCCACGCCGTGGGCATTGATTTCCTTGCGCACTTCTTCGGCTGGTCGCTTCTCGCCAGCGCCTGTGCCCGTCTGGCCATTGGGGTGCAGAGCGTTCTCGTCGATGTACTCGTGATTCACCACCAGCAGACCTTCGGTCGAGCTGCCATTGAGCGGAAAGTAGTGCATGCCATCGTGGTGCATGCCGGTGGAGTTGAGCAAGTCCTCCGAGGTATTGCTGCCGTCGCTCTTCCACTCTGCCGCCTTGTCGTTCAGCGGTGTGCCCCAGGCACCCAGCACATGGGCCACATAGCCAGCGGGCACTACGCAGGCATCAGTCATCGACATGGGCAACGACTCAAAGCCCAGAGCCACCTTGGGAGTCGGTACGGGGTCAGGCGCAGGAGCAGGTGCAGGCGCTGCTGCGCTATCACTGCCACCACCACAGGCGGCCAGCATGCCGCCGCTGAACACCGTCAGGGCCGCACTCAGACCACCGCGAGTCAGCATGCGACGGGAGAGATTGGCTTCCAGAATCGCGCTGAAGGGTGCATTGCCGGCCTGGTTGCGAACGACCTTGTCAGAAATTGATTTGCTCATGAGAGCGAGACTCCTCGTGGTTGCGGGTTTGTAATGCACCGCAATTTAGGTCTCGCCCACTACACAGATGTGACAGTTCGCATAACCCAAGCGCGCTACTGCGCCAGTCATCACCGCGTCACACAAACCACATCCAAAAATCATCTCAGCGCAGAGCAGGTGCCAGCCTGTGCCGCACCCGCTCTGCATTTATCTCAAACTCAATCCACAATCGTCAGCTTGGCAATCGACAGCGCCAGCCACTTGGTGCCGTGACGGCCAAAGCTGACCTGGGCGCGGGCATCGTCGCCCTGGCCTTCAACGGCCAGCACCTTGCCTTCGCCGAACTTGTTGTGGAACACCGCAATGCCCGCCTTGATGCCATGCGATGGCTCGGCCTTTTGCTTGGGCACGGGCGGGCTGGCGAAAACTTCCGTCTGCTTGCTGCCCCAGCTGGAGCCAAACTGGCCTCCAGCCCTTGATCCATAAGCGCCACCAGCACCTGAATTAGGAGCAAAACTGCCAAAGCCGCCTTGCTTTGGCGTGATCCACTTCAGTGCTTCTTCGGGCAATTCATCAAAGAAACGGCTCTTGGTGTTGTAGCGCGTCTGACCATGCAACATGCGCGTCTGCGAATGGCTCAGGTACAGGCGCTTGCGGGCGCGGGTGATGGCCACATAAGCCAGGCGGCGCTCTTCTTCAATGCCGCCGCGGTCCATCATGGCGTTTTCGTGAGGGAAGAGGCCTTCCTCCACACCGCCGATAAACACGGCATCAAACTCCAGCCCCTTGGATGCGTGCACGGTCATCAGTTGCACCGCGTCTTGCCCGGCCTGCGCCTGGTTGTCACCCGCTTCCAATGCCGCGTGGACGAGGAAGGCCTGCAGCGGCGAAAGGGTCTCACCCGTGTCTGCATTAACCATGGATGCCGCCGTGCCAGCGGGTGCCTTCAAGGCGTCATCCAGCAGCGGTGCATTCGGGTCAAGCCCTTGACTGGCAGGTGACTGCGACAAAGGACGAGCAGCATTGCCATGCTCATCCACCGGCAGTGCAACGGCATCGCGGCCAAAGCCTTCTTGCGTGACAAAGCTCTCGGCAGCGGTCACCAGTTCCTGCAAGTTCTCTATGCGGTCGGCACCTTCTTTTTCATTGCGGTAATGCTCGATCAGGCCGCTTTGCTCTTGCACCGTTTCGATGATTTCGCGCAGCGTCTTGCCCTGCATCTGCTCGCGCAGCACATCAAGCTTGGCCACAAAGCCCTGCAGCTTGGTTCCGGCTGACCCCCCTACCGCCGTCACCGCATCATTCAAAGAGCAGCCGCTGCTGCGTGCCGTGTCCTGCAGCACCTCAATCGTGCGCGCACCAATGCCGCGTGCGGGGAAGTTCACCACGCGCAAGAAGCTGGTTTCGTCGTGCGGGTTCTCCAGCAAGCGCAGATAAGCCAGCGCGTGCTTGATTTCAGCGCGTTCAAAAAAGCGCAGGCCGCCGTACACACGGTAAGGAATGGAGGCGTTGAACAGCGCCGATTCAATCACCCGGCTTTGCGCATTGCTGCGGTAGAGCACGGCAATTTCCTGGCGCTTGAAGCCGTCGTTTTTGACCAGCTGCTTGATCTCGTCGACCATCCACGCGGCCTCGGCCAGATCGCTGGGGGATTCGTAAATGCGCACCGGCTCGCCCGGCCCCTGCGTGGTGCGCAGGTTCTTGCCCAAACGATTGCTGTTGTTGCTGATGAGGGCGTTGGCGCAGTCCAGAATATTGCTGTAGCTGCGGTAGTTCTGCTCCAGCTTGATCTGGTTTTTGACATCAAACTCGCGAATGAAGTCAGCCATATTGCCCACACGCGCACCGCGAAAGGCGTAGATGCTCTGGTCATCATCGCCCACGGCAATCACGCTGGATTGCGAGACATAGCGCTCGCCATCGGCCTCGCCCGCCAGTTGCTTGAGCCACTGGTATTGCAGCTTGTTGGTGTCCTGAAATTCGTCGACCAGCATGTGCTGAAAGCGGCGCTGGTAGTGCTGGCGCAGATGCACATCGTCACGCAGCAACTCGAAGCTGCGCAGCATCAGCTCGCCAAAATCCACCACGCCTTCGCGCTGGCATTGCTCTTCGTAGAGCTGGTACAGCTCTACCTTTTTGCGCGTATCGGGGTCGGTGGCCACCACATCGGCGGGGCGCATGCCTTCTTCCTTGCAACCCGCGATGAAGTACATCAGCTGCTTGGGCGGAAAGCGCTCGTCGTCCACATTGAACTGCTTGCACAGGCGCTTGATGGCCGAGAGCTGGTCTTGCGTATCCAGAATCTGAAACGCCTGCGGCAGCTTGGCGGCCTGATAGTGGGCGCGCAGCATGCGGTTGCACAGGCCGTGGAAGGTGCCAATCCACATGCCGCGCACGTTGTAAGGCAGCATGGCGGACAGACGCGCCAGCATCTCTTTGGCGGCCTTGTTGGTAAAGGTCACGGCCAGAATGGAGCCGGGCGTGGCCTGCCCGGTCTGCAGCAGCCAGGCGATGCGCGTGGTGAGCACGCGGGTCTTGCCCGAGCCAGCGCCCGCCAAGATCAGCGCATGGCCCGCAGGCAGCGTTACAGCCGCCAATTGCTCATCGTTGAGGCCCGCCAGCAGGGGCGAGTTGGATGCGGGGTTTGCGCCTTCGGGCGCGAAGTCAAGCAGGTCGATCGGGAACATAGCCTGCCATTGTAGAAATGCTGGCGACTCCCTGCGATTTGCTGCTCCATTACGCTATGAAAAGAAAAGCTGCTTGCGCATGATTTGTATGGACTTCAAGCCTTTTAAAACCTGAAACCCATGTCAATCAAGCGCAAACAGCTATCAATTCAATGAGCACTTAAAAGCATTTAGTGACCACCGGCTCCCGGCTCGACGACACGTGTCGGCTTGGGTGCCAGCCAGATCGCACAGGCCGCCAGAATAAAACCGCCAGCAATGATGAACATGATCTGGTTGGTGGCCAGCATCACGCTCTGGCTGGTGATGAGGTGATCAAAGGCAGAGAGCGACGCATCCGGGCTCATGCCCGATTGCTGCAAGCCCTGCAATACCTCGCCACTGCTGTCGCTCAAGCCCACCAGTTCAGCATGGTTGCGCGTGGTGCCGTTCTCCCATGCGGTGTTGACCACCGACACTGCCGCAGCCCCCGACAAGGTGCGCAGAAAGTTCATCAGCCCGGCTGCGTTATCCATCTCATGCGGCTCCACACTGGCCAGCGCCAGCCCGGTGGTCGGGATGAAGAAGAACGGCAGGCCAAAGCCCATGAACATCAGCGGCAGGGCGATGTCCCAGTAGCCCATATCGGTGGTCGCAAACGCGCGCCAGCAGGTGATAACACCCATCCAGAACACACCGCCAAAGATCAGCTTGCGCGGGTCCATTTTGGCGGAAAGCCCTGCAGCAGCCGGTGCCACAAACAGCGCAAACAGCCCCGTCCAGGCCGTCACCATGCCCGCCAGCGTGGCGGTATAGCCCATAAAGCTTTGCAGCCACAGCGGCGTAAGCACGTTGACGGCAAAGAAAGCCGCAAACGCTAGGCTGATGGTGAGCACCGCCATGGAAAAGCCTCTGTGCCTGAACACCCGCAAATCCACAATCGGGTGCTCGGCATGCAGCTCCCAGATCATGAAGGCGGCAAAGCCCACCACGGCGACCACGGCCAGCGCCACGATCATGGGCGAGGCAAACCAGTCCAGGTTCTTGCCCTCATCCAGCATGAGCTGCAGCGACCCCACCCAGACGATGAGCAAAATCAGGCCCACGCTATCAATCGGATTTTTGAGCAGCGGCTGCTCATAGCGTTTCACCAAATACCAAGCAGCCAAGGCGCAAACCAACGCCACCGGGATGTTGATCAAAAAGATCCAGTGCCAGGTGAACTCATCGCAAATCCAGCCGCCCACAATGGGGCCGAGCACAGGTGCAATCAGCGTCGTCATTGCCCATAAGCCAATGGCCGCTGGCGCCATATGCGGCGGGAAGATGCGCAGCAGCAACGACTGAGACAGCGGCATCAGCGGGCCACCGGCCAGACCTTGCAAAATGCGCGCAAACACCAGCATGCCCAGCGAATTGGCCATGCCGCACAGCAGCGATGCCAGACCAAACAGCGCCATGGAAGTGGCAAATACACGAACCGCGCCAAAGCGCGAGGCCAGCCAGCCGGTGAGAGGTACGGTAATCGCTTCAGCCACGGCGTAGCTGGTGATGACCCAGGTGCCCTGGCTGGTCGTGGCCCCCAGATTACCTGCAATGCTGGGCACTGAGACATTGGCCACCGTCATGTCCAGCACGGCCATGAAGTTGGCCGCCGCCAGCACCAGCGCGGCCAGCCAGAGCGTGCCGCCCGTCAGCGGCACCATGCCGGGTGCCATGGGCACGGCAGGTGCATCGGCCCCTGCTGCTGGCACAGGGCTGGCCTGCACAGAACTTGCGTTGTGATCGCTCATAACAACAAGCTCACTGAGCGGCCGCCACGCCAGCGGCATCTGCAGGGCCGGTACGTGTATCCACCGTCACATGCATGGACAGGCCTACGCGCAGCGGGTTCTTTTGCAGCTCTGCCGGCTCCAGCTGAATGCGCACCGGCAGGCGCTGCACCACCTTGATCCAGTTACCTGTGGCGTTCTGCGCAGGAATGGCCGCAAATGCCGCGCCAGAGCCGCCGCTGAAGCCCACGATGGTGCCCTTGTACTTCACATCGCTGCTGTACAGATCCGCCTGCAGCGCTACCTGCTGGCCCACGCGCACCTTGCCCAGCTGGCCTTCCTTAAAGTTGGCATCTACATAAATTTGCTGCACAGGCACCACAGCCATCAGCGCTGCACCGGCCTGCACGCGCTGGCCAATCTGCACACTGCGCTTGGCTACCACGCCATCGACGGGAGCAAGCACCGTGGTGCGATCCAGATCAACCTGAGCTTGATCACGGCGGGCCAGCGCCAGCAGCACTTCGGGATTGCTCTCGCCATCAGCGCCTTCAATCAGCGTGGCATTGACCTGCTTGGCGCCAATGGCGGCTTCACGGTTGGCCTTGGCCTGTGCCTGCGCTGCTACCGCCGATGCCTGTTGCGCCTTAGCGGCGGCAAAGGCGTTCTGCGCCTGCGTCAATTCCTCACCAGAGACTGAGCCACTCTTGGCCAGCGCTTCACGGCGCTTCAAGTCAATGGTGGCGCGCTCCATATCCGCCTGCGCGGCCAGCAACTGAGCCGCGGCGCGCTTTTCATCCGCCTCGCGTGCCGTGACTTGTGCTTTCAGCCCGCCATCATTGGCAACATATCCCTTCACACGGCGTGTGGCGCGGGCCAGTTCAGCTTCGGCTTGCGCCAGTGCCAGCTTGGCGTCTGTGGGGTCGATGCGCACCAGCACATCGCCTTTTTTCACCGCCTGCGTGTCTTTGACCAGCACCTCAAACACTGTGCCGCCCACCGATGGAGTGACCAGCGCCACCTCGGCCGCCGCATACGCGTTGTCGGTAGAGACAAAGTGGGAGGAATGCAGCCACCAGTAGGCTCCAGCAGCAATGCCCACCACGATGACCACACCGGCCAGACCAGCTAGCAGCTTGTTACGGCGCTGCACGCGGGCAGCAGGATTGGCGCTCACAGAAGAAGCGTTTTCAGTCATACAAAACCTTGGAATTATTCAGTTCTAGAAATCGATCAGGCCTGAGGCTGCTCAGCCGTCTTTTGCGCGCTGGCGTCTTCGCTCCAGCCGCCGCCCAGAGCGCGGTGCAGGCCAATGTCCAGCGTCAATGCACGCGACTGCACATCGACCAGCTGGCGCACGCTGGCCAGCAACTGGTCTTCGGCAGACAGCACATCGAGGTAGCGCGCCAGCCCACCTTCATAGCGGTTTCGGGCCACGCGGTGCGCTTCAGTCGCGGCCTCTACGGCCTGTTGCATGGCCGTCAATTGCTGCTGCAATGCGCGCTGGCTGGTGGCGTTATCTGCCACTTCCTGCAAGGCGCGGTTGAGTGTGCTGCGGTACTGCGCCGCTGCTTCGTCATAACGGGCACGTGCTGCACCCAGCTCAGAACGCAAACGGCCACCGTTGAAGATGGGCAGGCTGATGGCCGGGCCAATGCTGGCAATGCTGGAGCCGCTCTTGGTCAGCATGTCCAGCCCCAGCGACTGCACGCCGATAAAGGCGCTCAAGTTCACATCGGGGTAAAACTCGGCCTGCTGCGCAGCTACGCGCGATTCCAGCGCCTGTGCTTGCAGCCGTGCGGCCACCACATCGGGCCTGCGACCCAGCAGGTTGGCGGACAGTTGCTCTGGCAAGGCCCAGTGCTGCCGCCATAGTGATTGCAGACGTTTAGCGTCAATCTGAATATGGGCGCCGCGGTCAGGCGCAGCGCCCATCAACGCAGCAATGCTGTTGCGCTGCAGAGCCACCTGCTCCTGCATTTGCGACAGCTCAGCGCGGGCGGCTGCCAGCCTGGCATTCGCACTGTGTACGCTGCCCTTGTTTTCCAGCCCATTCGCATAGCGTTCGGCAAACAGGTTGGCCGTGGCTTGGCGCACTTTGACGGACTGCTCCAGCGTCTGCTCATTCGCAGCCAGGCGCAGCAACTGCGCATAGGCACTGGCGACGTTGCTGGACAACAGCAGACGAGCCTGCGCGGCATCAGCCTCGCGGGCGGCCAGCTCACCGGCTGCGGCTGCAACAGCGGCGCGCTGCTTGCCCCACAAATCCAGCGACCAGTTCAAATCCAGCGTGGCGCGGCCATAGTCATTCATGCCGCGCGGCGTAAAGGCATCGGGGCTCAGGTGGTTGTAGCTGAGCTTGTCTTCACTGGCCGATGCGCGGGCCGATAGCTGCGGCGCACTGGCCGATTCGCGCACGCCCAGCATGGCCTTGGCCTGTTGCACGCGGGCTGCGGCAGCGACCATGTCTGGTGCAGTTTGCAGGGCTTCGGCAATCAGCTGGTCAAGCTGTGCATCGCCATAACGCTGCCACCATTGCTGCGTGGGCCAGTCCATGCGTGGGGCATTGATCGTGGCCTGCAACGCGTCTGGCACAAGCTGAGTCAGCGATGCTTTTCCATTCCATTCAGGAACCTGAGCGCAGGCGGCCAGCAAGATGGGCAAACCCAGGATCAGCCAGCCACGGCGCGTGCGCGGGCTGCCCTCCAACGCAGGTGCAATGCGTGTTGTCATTGAAATACTTTAATAATGAACTGTACGGTACAGTATATGTTTTAGAGTATTTCAATCGCAAGAGATACACTGAAAGACATCACATCAACCCAAGGACATTTCTCCTCATGCGCACCAAAACGGAGGAAAAGCGACAAGCCATCATTGATGTCGCAGCAGCCACCTTTGGCGAGCTGGGCTTTGAGCGCACTTCCATGTCCGAGATCTGCACGCGGCTGGGCGGCTCAAAGGCCACGCTGTACAACTATTTCCCGTCGAAAGAAGCGTTGTTTCTGGAGGTGATGTTTCAGGCCTCTGAAGCCGACTTTCAGAACACCATGCTGGCGCTGCAAACGCCCGGCGACGATGCGGCGCAGACGCTGCGTGACTTTGGTCAACGTTTTCTGGGCTTGCTGTATTCGCCCAATGTGATGGCTGTGCGCCGCCTGCTGGTATCAGAAGGCGGGCGCTCCAATATCGGCCAGCGCTGCTGGGAAATGGGTCCAGCCAGGGGAAATGCCGCCATCAAGGATTTTTTGCAACTGGGCATTGAGCGCCAACTGCTGCGCGCGGCCGATACCGAAACCATGATGCACCAGTTGCTGGCCTTGCTCGAAGCCGAGCTGCTGCCGCGCTTTGTGTTTCAGCATCTGCCTGCTCCGACGCCCGAAGAGATCATCCAGATCAGCGAACGTGCGGTTGAAACCTTCATGCGCGCCTATGGTTCCAAACCTTAAGAGCATCTAAATAGGGTCTATACGGAATTCTATATAACCCTAATAAGATCGTGTGGACATACGCTTTTGGCCAGCTCCATATAGAATCAATCACCGGGCCCAAGATTCTTGTGGTCCGGTTTTTTTTGCCCGCATTTCGCATGCCGGGGGAAAACCGGTCTCCAAGCCAAGCGCCTATCCTTGAAATTTAAGCAAGCCATGGGCCTGCTGCAAACTCTCTGGAGCTTGGAAACAAAATGGAAATCTTCGACTACGACAACATTCTTCTGCTGCCTCGCATGTGCCGCGTTGAAAGTCGTTCGGAATGTGACACCAGCGTAGTGCTGGGCAACCGCAGCTTCAAGCTGCCCGTGGTGCCCGCCAACATGAAGACGGTGGTGGACGAGAAGATCTGCGCCTACCTTGCGCAAAACGGCTTCTTCTATGTGATGCACCGTTTTGACATCGACAACGTGGCCTTCACCAAGGACATGCAGTCCAAGGGTCTGTTCGCATCGATCTCTCTGGGCGTCAAGCAACCCGACTACGACACGGTCGACAGCTTTGTCGCAGACGGCATCTGCCCTGAATACATCACCATCGACATTGCTCACGGCCATGCCGAGAGCGTGAAGAACATGATCCAGTACATCAAGGCCAAGATCCCTGCGGCCTTTGTGATTGCTGGCAACGTGGCCACCCCCGAAGCCGTGATTGACCTGGAAAACTGGGGCGCCGACGCAACCAAGGTAGGCGTGGGCCCCGGCAAGGTGTGTATCACCAAGCTCAAGACCGGCTTTGGCACGGGCGGATGGCAACTGTCGGCGCTCAAGTGGTGCGCCCGCGTGGCGACCAAGCCCATCATTGCCGACGGCGGCATTCGCAGCCACGGTGACATTGCCAAGAGCATCCGCTTTGGCGCCACCATGATCATGATTGGCTCGCTGTTTGCAGGCCATGAAGAATCGCCGGGAAAAACCGTGGAGGTGGACGGCAAGCTGTTCAAGGAATACTACGGCTCGGCTTCTGACTTCAACAAGGGCGAGTACAAGCACGTTGAAGGCAAGCGCATTCTGGAACCCGTCAAGGGCCCGCTGATGAATACGCTGATCGAAATGCAGCAGGACACTCAGTCCTCCATCAGCTACTCCGGCGGCACCAAGCTCATGGACATCCGCAAGGTCAACTACGTCATTCTCGGCGGCGATAACGCTGGCGAGCATCTGCTGATGTAAGCGCGTAAGCGCAACTCACCAGCGCGAAGGTGAACCTCCAAAAAAAGCATCAAGGGCAGCTTCGGCTGCCCTTGTTGTTTCTGCGCTCAGGGCGCACAACTGATCTGTGCCCACTCCAGCCATTGCCAGCGCCCTCAGGCCTTAGCATGTTGGCATTCATAAAAACTCCAAGGAAACAACACAATGAGCACTTTGAAGATCGCCGTTCTGGGCACAGGAATGATGGGTCTGCCCATGGCGCGCCGCCTTGCTCAGGCCGGCCATGAAGTCCACGCCTGGAACCGCACCCGCGCTAAGGCCGAGCCGCTGGCCGCTGACGGCGTGACCATTCACGACAACGCCACAGACGCCGTACGCGGCGTGGACTTTGCCGTGAGCCTGCTGGAGAGCGGCGTCATCGTGGGCGAAGTGCTGTTCAATCTGGGCGTGGCCGATGCCATGCCCAAGGACTCGCTCTTCATCGACATGGCCTCCATCCAGCCACGTGAAGCGCGTGAGCACGCCAGCAAGCTCAACGCCTTGGGCGTACAGCACCTTGACGCCCCCGTTTCCGGCGGAACGCTGGGCGCAGAAGCCGGCACACTGGCCATCATGGCCGGTGGCGATGCTACAGATTTTGAACGTGCCCTGCCCGTCTTTGCTGCGCTGGGCCGTGCAACCCATGTGGGCCCGCATGGCGCAGGCCAGCTGGCAAAATTAGCCAACCAGATGATTGTGGGCATCACCATCGGCGCCGTGGCCGAAGCCTTGCTGCTGGCCGAACGCGGCGGTGCCGACCCCGCCAAGGTGCGTGAAGCGATCTCGGGCGGTTTTGCCGACAGCCGCATTCTGCAAGTGCATGGCGAACGCATGGTCAACCACGACTTTGCGCCGCGCGGCCGCATGACGGTGCAGCTGAAAGACATGCGCAACGCCACGGCCACCGCCGAGGAAATCGGCTTTGACGCCCCCATTACTGGCTTGCTAGAACAGCTCTATGCCGAGGGCGTCAAGAACGGTCTGGGTGATCTCGATCAAGCTGGCCTGTTCGTGGAATTGCAAAGACGCAACGCGCTGGATTGAAAAAAACCGCGGGTTTTCCTGCAAGCCCTCCAGAAATAGCGCATAATTGCGGTCTTGCTTGCAGCGCAGGCGAGATGTGGGGCTCTTAGCTCAGCTGGTAGAGCAGCGGACTCTTAATCCGTTGGTCGAGTGTTCGAATCACTCAGGGCCCACCAAAAATTCTTCAATCTGGTTTCACATCAGATTGATCCTCCGGATTTACTCCGGCGGGCTCTTAGCTCAGTTGGTAGAGCAGCGGACTCTTAATCCGTT